>CAMEYM010000040.1 GCA_945947575.1 Rhizobium sp. Q54 | reverse complement strand
TATTGGCACCAAGTCTCGGGGCAACGTGGTTAAGGAAGGGTTACCGCGCGGATATGGACCGCGCCCGCGTCCCTTCCCCCTGGACGAGGCTGCTGCTGTCGCGCGGAGCCAGTAAACCAGAAATCCGCGAGAAACCGCAACGGGTTGGGCCCCTTCATCCACATCCGGAGCCGCTCCAGTTCATGCTTCGTTCGTTCTTTGCGAGCGCTTCCGTGACAACTGCACGGTCGTTTGGTCCGAAGCGGACGCCGCCGGCAATGGCACCTTGGTCGGGGCCCGCGCGAGTGCGAGAATTTCGCACTGCATTTTGCTGGGAGGGCATCGATGCGCATCCACTTCCGTCACGCCGCAGGCGCGCTGATCGCGACAACCGCTCTGACGGTTGCACTGGCGGGCGCCGCCGCCGCGCAAGACGCCGCGTTCGGCAAGAGCATCTGGCTGACGCAAGCCAACTGCGCCGAATGCCACGGCTGGATGGGCGACGGCGTGCAGGAGATTCCGCAGCAGCCGCAAGGCGCGAACTTGCGCCAGACCACGCTGACGCTGGAGCAGCTGTCCGAGGTGATCATGTGCGGCCGGCCCGGCACGCCGATGCCGCACTACGATCCGCGCGCCTACACGGACGCCCGCTGCTACGGCATGACGGCAGCGCAGATCGGCAACCAGGCGCCGCCGCCGGCCGGATTCTCGTTCATCAAGCGCCACTTCGATGCGCTGGCTGCATTCATCCTGAGCGATTTTGCCGGCAAGGGGCCGCCGACGAAGGCGTCGTGCGTCGCCCTGCTCGGCAACGAGAACCCGCGCTGCGAACGGATGCCGTAAGCCGCTAGGGCGACGGAACGAACCCTGCGGGAAGCTGGGCGCCACTGAAGTTGGCGCCGGTCACCTTGGTATTGGACAGCGTTGCGCCGAGCATCCGCGCGCCGGAGAGGTTCGCGGACGTTAGGTCGGCGTCGCGCAGGTTGGCGCCGAACAGATCGGCGCCGCGCAGGTCGGCCTGGGAGAGGTCGACCCCGACGAGACCGGCGCGCCACATCTGGGCGCTGGTGAGCACCGCCCCGGCCAAGTTCGAGCGCGCCAGCTGCGCGTCGTTGAGACGCGCGGCGCCGAGATTGGCGCGCGTGAAATTGGCGTCGTTGAGTCGAGCGGTGTGCAGGTCGGCCCACGCGAGATAGGCGTCGGTGAGGTTCGCACCGATCAACTGCACGCGGCCGGCGTACGCGCCGGCGAGGTCGGCGCCGGTCAGGTTCGCGGCGTCCAAGCGCGCCTCGTAGAGCATCGCCTCGAACAGGTTGGTGGCAGTCAGCTGGGCGCGGCGCAAGTTGGCGCGATTGAGATTGGCGCCGGTCAGGTCGGCGCCGCTCAGGTCTGCGTTGGCCAGGATCGCGCCGTGCAGGATGGCCCCCTTGAGGTTCGCGCCTCTGAGGTTGGCGCCTGTGAGATCGGCGCGCTTCAGGTCGGCGCCCGCGAGATCGCAGCCCTCACAATTGCGCGCCCGCGCGATCAACGCGTCCCTTTCGGTGGCCGGCGCGGGGGTCAGTCGCACCAGGCGCGCGGCCGCGTCGGCAATTGGCGCGCCGAGGCGTGCCTCGAAGTGAGTCGTGCTCTCGAACTGTCCCTCGGTTGGCGCTCCGGCCAGATCGACGATGGTTTGGCCGCGCTTGCGCAGGAAGCTATTCGTCAGGACGAGATCAAGTCCGCCCGCAATTCCGGAGGCGCGGCATTCGCGCTTGATGAACATGCCCTGGAACTCAATCTCCCCGTCGGAGCGGGCAAGATTCGTGCAGGCGAACTTCTCTTCGCCGTAGCGGGCCATGAGCGGGTCGGCGAGGCGCGCACCGAGCTCGCGGATGGCGATCTCGACGCGCGGGTCGCTGACGACGCGGAAGCCCACCATGAAGCCCTGCCCGTCGAACAGGACCGATACGATGATGGGGATGTCGTGCGCCGACGTGGAGCGGTCGATGATCTGCGTCGCAGGGTCGTAGTGCGCGCGCGCCACGAATTCCGTCTCGTCGTCGTAGCGGAAATAGACTTCGCGAATGCCGCCCGGCTCGGGGCGGCAGCGGGTGTACTCGGCCCACGCGGCGAGCACCGTCGAGGGCGGTCCGCCGTTGGTGCCGCAGGCATAGTCGATGAAGTTCTCCGTCGGCAGCTCGGTAGCGTGCGCGCCGATAGGAAGGTCCCAGATCGCGTACGCCGCGTCCCGCGCCTGGGCGACTGTGGCCAACAGGCCCAACACGAAAGTGGCGAGGAGGCGGAGCATCGTTTGCTGCATGGGTTGGCTGCGAGATGAAGAAAGCGGGCCGGTGATCCGGCCCGCTTCCGTTTGCGCAGGGTGTTAGAGCGAGAACACGTAGAGTGCGCCGCCGTTCTTCATCAGCCCGAGTTCCGGCCACATGCCGCCGCCCGGAGCGCCGCCCGCGGCGATAATGGCAATGAACTGCTTGCCATTCACCGAGAATGAGATCGGCGCCGCCTTGATCGAGATGCCCGTCTCAAAGCGCCACAGCTCGGCCAGGGTCTGGTCGTCGTGCGCAGTGACGGCGCCATCGAGCGTGCCCGAGAACACAAGGTTGCCCGCGGTGGCGAGGACGCCGGCGCGGTTCTCGTAGGGCTGGCTGACCTTGGCGATCTGACGGCCGGTGACCACATCGACGGCCGAGATGACGCCGCGCACGCCATGGTGAACCGTGTTGCCGATGGCAGAGCGGCTCGGGCTGTTGCGCGCGATGCCGCCGCCGTTCGGCTCCAGCAGCACCGGCACGACGTCGAACGTCACGCACCCGTCCATGCCCGCAGCGTAGGCGATACGCTTATTTGGGTTGTACGCCTGCGGCTGCCATCGCACGCCGCCGAGGCGATGCGGACAAATCGGCTCGAAATTGGCGCCGACCTGGCCGCGCAAGCGACGCGTCTCGGGCAGGTATGCCTGCACGCCCATGTTGGGGTTGTACTCCATGGGCTTGCCGGTCTTCGGGTCGATGCCCTTGGTCCAGTTCACCACATCGACGTACTGCGTTGCCGAGAGGAAGGCACCGTTGCTGCGGTCGAGTTGATAGTAGAAGCCACTGCGGCTGTAGTGGCCGATGACCGGGCGCGTGCCGCCGGTCGCGTTCGGCAGGTCGTACAGCATGTGCACGCCCTGCTCGTCGTAGTCCCACGACTCGTTCGGCGTGTACTGGAAGAACCACTTCAGCTTGCCGGTGTCGATGTCGAGCGCAATCGCCGCATTGCTGAACAGATTGTCGCCCGGACGGAATTCCGGATCGTGCATCGGCATCGGCTGGCCAACGCCCCAGATCGTCGCGCGTGTCGCGACGTCGTAAGAGCCGGTCGTCCACATGCCGCCGCCGCCGGTCTTCCAGGCCTGGTTGGTGTCCTTCCAGGTCTCGAAGCCCTGCTCGCCCGGGCCCGGGATCGTGTAGAAGCGCCAGATCTCCTTGCCGTCGGCAGCGTTGACCGCCGCCAGCCAGCCACGGCCACCGGAGTCACCGCCGGCGTTGCCAACGATGAGCTTGCCCTCGGCAGCGATCGCCGCTGCGTTGAAGTTTTCGTAGGGCGTGCCGACTTCGGTCTGGGCCTTGGGGTGCGCGACCTTGCCGATCTGCTGGTCCCACTGGATCTCGCCCGTGTTGCGGTTGATCGCGACGACGCGAGCATCGCGCAGCGTCATGTAGATCGACTCGCCCATCATGGCGTGGCCGCGCGTGCGCGCCGACTGGTCGTTCGGCAGCGCGGTGTTGGCCTCCCACACGTAGGTGGCCTTGGTGCCCGAGCGCAGGTCGAACTTGTAGGTGAAGCCGCCGCCGGCATCGACATACAGGAAGCCGTCCTCGACCAGGCCGGAGGCCTGGTTGTCGAGACCGGTGCGGCCGATCAGGGGCTGCACCATCGGCATCGTGTAGGCGACTTTCAGGTTCTGAACGTTCGCGCTGTTGATCTGCGCCAGACGCGAGAAACGATGCGAGCCGTAGTTCTGGAAATTCATGAGCCAGTTGTGCGGCTCGTTGTCGGCGTTGTTGAGGCGCGTCTGCGTGAGCGGCGCGGCAAGAGCCGGAGCCGCCAGCACGGCAGCGAGCGCGCCGCCGACGATCGTTGTCGCGATGGCGCGAAGGTGCGTTTGCACGATGCGATGCATTTAAGTCCCTCCCGTAGGGGCCCAGTTGCTTGGCTGTCTGCGACGCCGCCTGGGCCAGCAAATAGAGTGCCGCCCTCTCCGTCTCCGGGTCAATCGGTCGCAGGCGGTTGTGGCGCACGCAACGCTTTCGCGTTGGAATCGCTCGCCTTTATTGTATGCAACGCGGCGCGCACTACCGGAGCGCGCGTCTACAGCGCTTCGGCTGTGTTTAGACTCGGCGCGCGAGAGCAGCGATTGCCTCGCTGACCAACTCGGAGACGATTTCTGCTGTCGGCTGCACGCGCGTCACCATGCCGACACTCTGGCCCGCCATCAGCGAGCCGTTCTCGACGTCACCGTTGATGACAGCATTACGCAGCTGCCCTGCCCAGAAGTGCTCGATCTTCAATTGCGCGGCGGCGTGGTCGAGGCGGCCGGACTTGAAGTCGTCGATGACCTCGCGCTGGAACTGCACGAAGCGACGCGTGCCGGCGTTCTGAATGGCGCGCACGGGGATGACCGGGAATTGCGGATCGACCTGCACGCTCGGAATGGCGTCGCGCGCTTGGGCGTGGATGAACGCCTG
>CAMEYM010000039.1 GCA_945947575.1 Rhizobium sp. Q54 | reverse complement strand
AGCCTTGGCACGATTGATGCCCGCACTCCTCTTCGCCCGCCGGCCGCTGGCCGCAATCATGACCGGCCAACCACCGCCCATACAGACCCTCACCTCGCGACAATGCGAGCTGACCTATGCTTAACCGGACAGCAGTGGGCCTGACCCGGGCATCCACGTCGAAAACCGAAAAACCGAATCGCGTCTCGTGGATGGCCGGGTCAAGCCCGGCCATGACGATTCTTATCTGGTCAGCGGCTTGAACTTGATGCGGTGCGGCTGGTCGGCGTCGTGGCCGAGGCGGCGCTTGCGGTCTTCCTCGTAGGCCTGGAAGTTGCCTTCGAACCACTCGATGTGGGAGTCGCCCTCGAACGCCAGTATGTGCGTGGCGATGCGGTCGAGGAACCAGCGATCGTGGGACGTCACCATGACGCAGCCGGCGAACTCGGCGAGCGCGTCTTCCAGGGCGCGCAGGGTATCGACGTCGAGGTCGTTGGACGGCTCGTCGAGCAGCAGGAAGTTGGCGCCGGCCTTCAGCATCTTGGCGAGGTGCACGCGGTTGCGTTCGCCGCCCGAGAGCTGGCCGACCTTCTTCTGCTGATCGGGACCCTTGAAGGCGAACTGGCCGACGAAGGCGCGGCTCGGCATCTTGATCTTGCCGAGCTCGATCTCGTCGTTGCCCCCGGAAATCTCCTGCCAGACCGTCTTGGCCGGATCGAGCGAATCGCGCGATTGGTCGACGTAGCCGAGCACGACCGAGTCGCCGAGGATGAGCTTGCCGCCGTCGGGCTTCTCCTGGCCGGTGATCATGCGGAACAGCGTCGTCTTGCCGGCGCCGTTCGGTCCGATGACGCCGACGATGGCGCCGCGCGGCAGCTTGAAGGTGAAGTCGTCGATCAGCAGGCGGTTGCCGTAGCCCTTGCGCAACTCCTTCGCTTCCAGCACCAGCTCGCCGAGGCGCGGGCCGGTCGGAATGACGATCTGCGCGCCGGCTGCCCGCTTGTCATGTTCGTCCGACAGCAACGCCTCATAGGCGCTGACGCGGGCCTTGCTCTTCGCCTGGCGCGCCTTGGGCGACGCGCTGATCCATTCGAGCTCGCGCGCGAGGGTGCGCTGGCGCGCCTCCTCCTTGCTCGCCTCTTGCTCCAGGCGCTTCGCCTTCTGCTTGAGCCAGCCGGAGTAGTTGCCCTCGAAGGGAATGCCCTGGCCGCGATCGAGCTCGAGGATCCAGCCGGCGACGTTGTCGAGGAAGTAGCGATCGTGGGTGATCGCCACGACGGTGCCGGTGTACTCATGCAGGAAGCGCTCGAGCCAGGCGACCGACTCGGCGTCCAAGTGGTTGGTCGGCTCGTCGAGCAGCAGCAGGTCCGGCTTCTGCAGCAGCAGGCGGCACAGCGCGACGCGGCGGCGCTCGCCGCCCGACAGCTTGGAGACGTCGGCGTCACCCGGCGGGCAGCGCAGCGCATCCATGGCAATCTCGAGAGTGCGTTCGAGCTCCCAGCCGTTGGACGCATCCAGCTTCTCTTGCAGCTCGGCCTGCTCGGCGATGACGGCGTTCATCTCGTCGTCGTCCATCGGCTCGGCGAACTTGGCGCTCACTTCCTCGAAGCGGTCGAGCAGCGCCTTTGTCTCGGCCATGCCCTCCATGACGTTGCCGAGCACGTCCTTGGCGGGATCGAGCGCCGGCTCCTGGGCGAGATAGCCGACGCGCGCCGTCTTCTCCGCCCAGGCCTCGCCTTGGAACTCGGTCTCGACGCCGGCCATGATCTTCAACAGGGTCGACTTGCCGGCGCCATTGGCGCCCAGCACGCCGATCTTGGCGCCCGGCAGGAAGCTCAGCCAGATGTCCTTCAGGACCTGCTTGCCGCCCGGATAGGTCTTCGACAGACCCTTCATGACGTAGATGTATTGGTAGGCGGCCACGGCGAACCTCGGCTGGTGGAAGGCGGGCTCTTGCTAACGGATGGCGGCAGCGATTGCAAACCGGGCAAAGCTCGGTGCGTTCCTTTGGGCGCCCTCGGGTGCGTGTTAGGGTCCGGCCATGGGGGAAGCGAAGCGCAAGCAGCAGAACGCGCCCTATGGGCCGGCGTTGGCTGCAGGCGTGCGCGCCGCCGTCGCCAAGGCGATGCCGGCGCTGGATTCGCAGCGCTTCGATGCCTTGATGGGGCAGCTGTTCGGCGTCGCCGACTCGACCTTGGCCGCGCTCGTCGCCAAGGACCCGCCGCGCCGGACCATCGCCTGCAAGGCCGGCTGCGCCTATTGCTGTCACCTGTACGTGCAGGTCACGCCGCTCGAGGCGATCGGCGTGGTGCGCGCTCTCCAGGCGCAAGGACCGGCCGCACTGGCGTCGGTCAAAGCGCGGGTCGCGGACACCTTCTCGAAGACCGAGGGCAGGGACGCGGCGTATCGCAACGTCCTCGCCCTGCCCTGCCCGCTGCTGGTCGATGGACAGTGCTCCGTCTACGCCGCGCGGCCGTTCGTGTGCCGCGGCGCCAATTCCGCCGATGTCGATGCCTGCCGGCGCGGCATGGGCAACGCCGACGGTGTGCCGCTGCCGACGTTCGTGCATCAGCGCACGGTGTTTGCCGCGGTCGGCCAAGGTGCAGCGCAGGCACTGCGCGAGCGGAACGTCGATCCGGACCTTCTGGAGCTGGTCGCGGCGCTCAAGATCGCGCTCGATCACGACGATCCGCTCACTGCGTGGCGCAATGGCACGCTGGACTTCAAGCCGGCGCGCTGCGTCGAGGTGGCAAAGCAGCGTGCGAGCTAGGCCACGCCGCCAGTCAGGCGGTGGTTGAGCTCCCACAGGGCGTGGCGGTTGTCGTCCCAACGCACCCGCCCGACGGCGTCCTGATACGAGAACCAGGCATAGCGCACGTGCTCGATACTGACGCGCAGGCGGGAGCGCTCAACAGAAACCGCGAACGCATAGTTGGGGATCATGAGCACGTCCGGTCCCCAGCGGAAGCCAGCGACCTCGACGACAGGAAGCATGCTCATGCTGCTGAGCGCAAAGAAGCGCTCGCTCGGATCGATGCCGCCCTCTTCTGCCGCTTCGCGCCGTGCCGCATCGAGGGGCGTTTCTACATCCTCGCCGCCGCCGGCAATCGGCTGCCAATAGCCGCCCGCGCTCGGTGGGCGCTCGAACAGGGCGTACTGAAAGGCGCCGCCCGCATCGGCGCGATAGGGGCAGACCAACACCTGAAACGGCGCTCGCGCCATCAGGTAGCGGCGCGTCTACCGCGCCGACTCCAGAGCAGCGTGCCGGCCCAGGTGGCGACGATGGCGCCGCCCAACACGATGCCGAGCTGCGTCCAGGGGATCGCGTTCGCCGGGCCGCCGATCAGCAGCGCACGCAGCGCGACCGTGGTTTCGTGGAACGGCGCATGCGCGAGCCACACGAGCCAGTCCGGCGCGGCGGATGGCGGCGCCAGCAATCCGGCCAGCGAGGACTGGTAGAAGACGAGCGGCACGGCGACCAGGAAGGCGAAGAGGCCGAACAGGCTGAACAGCGCCGTGATGGTTGCCATGCTGGCCGCCATGACGAGCCAGCGGAACGCCCACAGCTCCCAGAAGTGTTCCCAGGCGCCGCCGAGCCAGCCGACCAGGAGGACGCCCATCAGGGCGGCGAGCACGGTGGCGAACACCGGGATGATCGTGCGCGCCAGCGCCACCGACCCGGTTGCGCCGCTGCGCAGCAACGGCCGCGTGCCGAAGAACAAGAGGATGCCGCCGATCAGCGAGCCCATCCACGAGGCGAAGCTCAGCACGAATGGCGCCTGCAGCAGCGCCGGGTTGCGGGCGGCGTGGAGTGCCGTGGTGGCGACGGCCAGCGGCGGCCCGGCGGCGCCGGGCGGCGGCGGCACGTTCGTCACGGCGGCGGGCGGCACCGGTGCGGGCGGAGCTTCCAAGGGCGTCACCGTCACCGGCGGCACCGGCACCGCCGGCACCAAGCCCGGCCTCGCCGGAGCCGGCGCACCGACCACCACATTGCCTTGCCGCGCCGCGAACTGCGTGCGTGCGCTCAGCACGGCGACCGTCAGCGCCGCCTGCAGCTGGCCCGCGACGGTGCGGCCGACCTGCGTCTCCAGCACGCTCAGGTGATCGGTGTTGAGGACGCGCGCATGCGCCGTCGCGCCCGATGCAACCGTGCGGCTGAAGTCAGGCGGCAGGATCAGGGCGGCGACGATTGCGCCGCGATCGAGCGCCGCCGTCGCGGTGGCCTCATCGGGGAACCTGATGGTAGACAGCGGCAGCTGCCGTTCGAGCGCGGCCACGGCCTGGTCGGCGACGTGGACGGGGCCCGCGCCTGCCAGAGTCACACCCTCATCGAGGTTGACGATGCCGACGGTCAGCTGTTGCACGACGGTGTTCTGATCCACGGTCGCGGTCAGGTTGAAGAAGACGAAGATCAGCACGACCATCGACGGCGCGATCAGGGCGCCGCGCAGGATGGGCTGGGCGCGCATCATCTCGGAGAGCTTCATGGCTCCTCTCTTGTTCGTTGGATCGAGGCGGAGGGCGCGGCGCAATGGCGCACCGCCGACCCAGCAGGTAGCATTCTAGCGCGATTGACCTTCAACCAAAGGCGCACGGGGACCACGCCAGCATGGGCATCACTACCGCGCGAACACGACGGGCCGGAGTTCTGTGTTGCCTCGGCATGGCCGCCGCGTTGGGGCTCACGGCCGCGACCGAGGCCGCGGTGACCATCCCGGTGCCATGCGAGGGGACGACGGTGGCGTATCCGCCGGTGGGCGAGGCTCCGGCCATCGAGGTGCACTACTACGACGCCCTCGGGCCCCAGTGGGCGCCCGCTTCGTGCGCCGGCTGGAAGAAGTCCAACGTCGCCTTTCTGATCACGACCGCCGGCAAGTTCCATCACGCCGGCGGCGTCGACGAGATCGCCGCGCGCCTCGGCGCCATCTCGAACTACAACGACATCCTGTACTGGTCGCACACGCGTCAGGCGTGGCGGCCGCTGATGCCGGAAGCGTTCGCGTTGGCCGGGCCTGATCCGGAAAAGAAGCGCGCCGACTTCACCGCGGCGGAGATGCTGACGGGCGATCCGCACTACTTCTGGCAGAGCGCGTCGGGCAAGTTCGCCTACCGCGTCCAGGTGCGCGAGGGCGACGCCGGCCGGCTCGTCATCGAGATGGAGAACATCACCGGCTTCCAGATGCTGCTGCTGCCGGTGTTTCGCCCGGGCGATGCGCGCATGCTCTACTTCATAGAGAAGGAAGCGGGCGACGTGTGGCGCTACTACGCGCTGATCGCTGTGTCGGGGCCGTTCAGCGGCCTCCTGCGCAATGGCCACGAGTCGTTCATCAACCGTGCCGGCGCCATCTATCGCTACTTCACCGGCATCCCGATGACCCAGGAACCGCCGCCCATCAAGGGCGGCTGAGCCACCGCCGATGACCGTCGAAGTACCGCGCGAGACAACCAGCCGCATCCGCATACCCGTGGCGACCGCGCTGGTGGGCGGGGTCGCCGCGCTGATCGCACTCGCGGTAGGCAGCGTGCTCCTCCTCACGTTCCTTGCCGCGCGCGATACCACCATCGACCTGTTGCGCGATCGCGCCGAGATCGGTCTCGAGTTGCTGGAGACGCGCGTGCGCGGACAGCTCGATCCGGTGCGGGCGACCGGCGTCGGCCTTGCGGCGATGATCGCGGAAGGAGCAATCGATACGCTCGACCCGGTACAGGTCCGCGCGGCATTCCTGGCGGCGCTAACGGCGATCCCGCAGGCAAGCGCCGTGATCTTCATCGATACGTCCCTGCGCGCCGCGCGAGTCGGCCGCAGCGGCGATCCGCTGGTCGAAGTCGTCGAGGCCGGACTCGGAATCGTCGGCATGGGAGGCATGACCGACACGCACGACGGCCTGATGGCGATGCTGGAGGGCGCCGCGGCGATCGACGACGCCAAGTGGCTGCCGCCTTTGTGGGTACAAAGCCTGAAGCAACCGGTGCTGGCGCTGGAGGTGCCCGTGCGGCGCGCCGACGAGTTCCTGGGGGCGCTCATCGTCGTCGTCGAAATGGGCAGCATCGCCGAGTTTCTGGCCCGACTTGAGGCGGAGAAGTCGGAAAGTGCGTTCGTGTTGTACGACAGCACGTACGTGTTGGCGCACCCTCGGCTGACAAGCATCATGCTGGTCGTCGGCGGCGAGGAGGTGCCGCTGCCGGTCGCCGCTACGTTCGCCGACGCCGCCGTAGCGGGGCTTGCGTCGGCTCCCCCTTCTGCGCTTGCGCGCCCCGGCGGCCTCGACAGCCGCACTGTCGGGGGGGCGTACTTGGTGACAACGCGCGAGGTCTCTGGGTACACCGAGCTACCTTGGCGGATCGGCCTCACCTTCGACGCCGCCGAAGCGGCGCGCCCGCTGGACGCGCTACGCAGCACGGCGCTCATCGGGCTCGGCGTGCTGGGCGCTGCGGTCGCGCTGGGCTGGCTGTTCAGCCGCTTCATCGCCAAACGCATTCAAGCGATGAGCGCTGCCGCGAGCAAGCTGGCGACCCTCGATGTCGAGGGTGTCGAGCGCCAGGCCGACAGCAACATTGCCGAGTTCGCCGACGCGGCGAAGGCGTTCAACGCCATGACCACGGGGTTGCGCTGGTTCGAGACCTACGTGCCGAAGTCGCTCGTCTTGCGCCTCATGCGCGAGAGCGCAGGCTCTGCAGGTAGTGACGTCACCGTATCGACCCAACGTACGCTCACGGTCATGTTCACAGACATCAAGGGCTTCAGCACAATGGCGGAGCGAATGGAGGCCAGCCATATCGCCGCAATGCTCAACCGGCATTTCGAGATCGTGTCGAACTGCATCGAGGTCGAAGGAGGCACCGTCGATAAGTTCATCGGTGACTCCGTCATGGCGTTCTGGGGAGCGCCGGAAGCGGTGGCCG
>CAMEYM010000038.1 GCA_945947575.1 Rhizobium sp. Q54 | reverse complement strand
CAATCGTTGATAGGCCAAGGCGCGTGGTTACGGAGGGTGGTCCATCGTAATCCCTAGGCGATCTCTTCACGCGGGAATTCGCGCCCCGCACCCAACCCCAATGGAAATCCTAGGCATGGCCTCAACCCCGTCACGCGCGACCTCCCTGTCGACACACTTGGTGGCCTTCGCGGCGGCCATCCTGGTTCCGCTCTCCATCCTGAGCGGACTGCTGCTAGTGGAGGAGGCGCACCTGAAGCGCCAGCAGATGGAAGACCGCATAATAGGGATTGCGGCCGATCTGGCCGACGACATCGACCGAGAGCTGTCGTACATAGTCACGACGCTCGCGACGCTGGCGACGTCGCCAGCGCTTCGACAGGTCGATCTGAGCACATTTCACGCGCAGGCGTCCGCCGTCGCGCCGCTACTCGGTGGGCGCATCGTCCTGATCGATTCCAGTTCACTGCAGCAGATCGTCAACACGCTCGTGCCGTGGAGCACGCCCTTGCCGGCCACCGGCGATATCGAGACCGCGCAGCGAGTGTTGGATACGGCGGCGCCGCAGGTTTCCAACTATTTCGTCGGCACCGTCAGCCTGGCGCCGACCGTCACGGTCGAGGTGCCCGTCATCGTGAGCGGAGAAGTGCTCTATGTGCTCGGCTTTGCGATGCACCCCGATCGCCTGCTGGCTATCTTGCATGCAGAGGACCTGGAACCCGGGCGGGTAGCCGCGGTCTACGACGGCAACGGCGTGATCCTGGCACGCACGCTGGGGCATGAGCAGCTCGTCGGCAGGCAGAACCCGCGCTACGAGGAGATGCAAAACGCTACTCAGGACCTCGTCATCAAGACGATCAGCATCGAAGGCGAGCCGGTGCTGCGCGCGGTGATGCGGTCCGGCATTTCGGGTTGGCTGATGGTCAGCAACCTGTCGGTGGACGTGGCCGAGGCGCCCATGCAGAGCAGCCTGCTGCTATGGGGCATCGGCACGGCGGCGGCGGCGCTGTTGACCCTGGTGCTGGCGTCGGTGATGGCGCGCACCCTGTCGCTGCCAATCAACCAGGTCTCTATGGCGGCGAGAGCGATTGGCCGCGGCGAGCGCATCGCGCCGATGCGGTCGCACCTCAATGAGGCGAACGCCGTCATCGACGCCCTGGCAAGCGCCGGTGCGGCGATCGCCGAACGAGCCGAGGCGCAGAAGCGTTGGGAGAGGCGCCAGAGCCTGTTGCTGGCGGAACTGAACCACCGCGTGAAGAACACGCTGACCGTCGTGCAGGCGCTGGCGATGCGCAGTCTGACCGACAACCACACGATGGCCGCGGCGCGCACGCTGCTTTTTCGGCGCTTACGGGCGCTGGCGCGCGCCCAGGACATCCTGGTGGCGTCGAATTGGCAAGGGGCGGCCATACACCAAATCGTCGCGACCGAGCTGTCGCTGTTCGCGGAACGCGCAAGCATCGAGGGACCCGACGTCGTGGTCACTCCCACGGTGGCGCAGGCAGTCGCGCTGGTGACCCACGAGCTCGCCAGCAACGCGTTGAAATACGGCGCCCTCTCGAATGGGACCGGCCGCGTCAACGTGACCTTGTCCATCGCCGGCGCCGGCGAGACCGCGCGCTTGCGCTTCCGCTGGCAGGAAGTCGGCGGGCCTCCTGTGGCGCCCCCCATTCACAAGGGGTTCGGCAGCATCCTGTTGGAGCGCGCCATCGTCACCGACCTCGACGTCAAGCCGCTTCTGGCCTTCGAGCGCGACGGCGTCACCTATTACATGGATGTTCCGCTGGCCGCGATCGCGGCCGTCGCGGGGAGCGACCCCCTTGCAGCATAACTTCGCACGGCGACGCTCGCCACGCGCACCCCGGGGGGGGCGAGCTAGCATCGAAGCGTAGAGAGCGGGCGCTGCAGGCTGCTGAAAAGCCCCCACCCTGCCCTCCCCGAGAAACTGGGATGTCGCTGCCGGCGACACATAATGGAGCGCGCTAGTGCATGGCGCTGCCGCTGCTGATGCCCTCCATGAGCGCGAGGGAACACGCCGCTGGCCACTATCGTCAGGTGTGGATGAGCCTATCCCGTGCCCGCAGCGGTTCGGCTTTGCCGCAGGTTGATCAACCTGCGGCCGAGTCGGCGGGTTACGGCACGAGCAGCTGCAGCGGTTCCGCTGCGATGGTGATGTCGACGGGCAGGTGAGCGACGATGTCGCCGTCGGCTTGCACAGGCTCTCCGACGGGCCCGGTTATGCGCACCGTCGAGGCGCGCGCGAAGCAAACAGTGTTGCGATGCAAACCTGCGCACAATGCCAATGACCCTGCAACGGTGAGCAGGGCGCCGCGCGAAGCCCGCGGCAACCAGCACGCCTCGAAATGCGGCGCGGCGAGGTCGGCGCGGGGCGCGAGCCAGAACTTGCCCCCGTAAGAGCGGCCCTTGGCGATGACGATGGAGGCGACCTCGGTCGTTGTGCCGTCCAGTGCGACGCGATAGCGCGGCAGGTCGTTGACCCACCACTCCGACAGCGCGGCGACGGCGTACGCGCCTTTGCCGAGCAGACGCTTCAGCGCAGGCACGACGCGTGTCACCGCGCGCGCATCGAAGCCGATGCCGGCCATCATCAAGAAGCGGCGACCGTTGATAAGACCGGCGTAGATCGTACGCGGCGCGGAGTGTGCCAGCACTCCGGCGACCTCGCGTGCACCGAGCGGCAGTCCGACCTCGGCGGCCAGCACGTTGGCCGTGCCGAGCGGGATGATGCCGAGAAGGACGCCACAGCCGGCGATGCCGTTGGCAACTTCGTTGATGGTGCCGTCGCCACCCGCGGCGACAATGACGTCGAAGTTGTCGCGCTCGTCGCGGGCGAAGCGCTCTGCGTCACCGGGACCTTGGGTGTCGCGCTCGACCACCGTGCAGCCGTGACTGCGCAGGATGGCAATGGTGGCGCGGTAGCGCCGGCGATGGCGTCGCCCGGCGACGGGGTTGTGGATGACCAGCAGGCGGCGCGGCGTCACCGCGCGTTTACCACTACTACAATTTCATTACTTGTCGATGACATGCGCATGAAGCCACTGTGAATATTGCATGAATAATCGAAAATATTGCGTCCAACACATTGTTACCTACATCTTGTTGTGGAAGCTTGGCAACGCAAACTTGTGGATGAATTGCATTAGTCACTGATGAACCAACTTGGCGCGTCGCCGCAGTTCCAATTCCGTTCGATCTGGATCTCCGACATTCACCTCGGCACCAAGGGATGCCAGGCGGAGTACCTGCTCGACTTCCTGCGCTGCACCGAGTGCGACGACCTCTATCTGGTCGGCGACATCATCGACATCTGGCGGCTGAAGCGTGCCTGGTACTGGGAGCAGTCCCACAACGACGTGATCCAGAAGCTGCTGCGCAAGGCCCGCAAGGGTACGCGCGTGCACCTCATCTCCGGCAACCACGACGAGAAGCTGCGCGAGTTCGGCACGCAGACGTTCGGCAACGTCGCGAACGTCGAAGAAGCGGTCCACGTCGGCGCCGACGGCCGCCGCTTCCTGGTGATCCACGGCGATCAGTTCGATGCGGTCGTGCGCCACCAGAAGTGGCTCGCCCACCTCGGTGACGACGCCTACCAGGCGCTGCTGGCGGTGAATCATTGGCTCAATCGCGCGCGTCGCAAGCTCGGCTTCCCCTACTGGTCGCTCGCCGCCTTCCTCAAGAACCAGACCAAGAATGCGGTCTCGTACATCTCCAACTTCGAGCATCTGCTTTCTGCGGAGGCGAAGATGCGCGGCTTCGACGGCGTCATCTGCGGGCATATCCACCACGCCGCGCTGCGCAACCTGAACGGCGTGCTGTACTGCAACGATGGCGATTGGGTGGAGAGCTGCACCGCGCTGGTCGAGCACACCGATGGCCGCCTCGAGATCCTCGACTGGTGCGCGCTGCGCGGGCTGCGCCGCGGTGTCACGGCGCGCGAGCGTCAGTCTCTCGTCGAAGCACTCGCCTAGTGCGCATCGTCATCGTCTCGGACGCCGGACCGCCCCAGGTCAACGGCGTCGTTCGCACCCTCGGCGAGCTGGCGCGGCGCCTGCGCACCCTCGGCCACGAAGTGACGATGATCGGACCGTCGGACTTCCGTACCGTGCCGATGCCGTCGTATCCCGAGATCCGGTTGGCGGTCGCGCCGGGACGCAGGCTCGGACGCATCATCGATGCCACCCACCCGGCCGCCATCCACATCGCCACGGAGGGCCCGCTCGGGCTCGCCGCGCGCAAGTACTGCCTGGTGCGCGGCTATCCCTTCACCACCGCCTACCACACGCGCTTCCCGGAGTACGTGCAGCCGCGCTTCGGCGTGCCGATCTCCTGGAGCTACGCCATGCTGCGGTGGTTCCACGGACCGGCCCAGCGCATCATGGTGGCGACCGACAGCATCGAGCAGTCGCTCGCCGCACGCGGTTTCCTCAACATCGCGCGCTGGACGCGCGGCGTCGATACCGAGATGTTCCACCCCGGCGCGCGCGCCGAGTTGCCATGGCCACGTCCCGTGCAGCTCTACGTCGGCCGCGTCGCGATCGAGAAGAACATCGAGGCGTTCCTGAAGCTCGACGTCCCCGGCACCAAGGTGGTGGTCGGTGACGGTCCGTCGCGCAAGGCGCTCGAGCGCGCCTATCCCGCTGCGCAGTTCCTCGGTCCGAAGTCCGACGCGGACTTGGTGCGCCTCTATGCCAGCGCCGACGTCTTCGTCTTCCCCAGCCGCACCGATACCTTCGGCCTGGTCCTGCTCGAGGCGCTCGCGTGTGGATTGCCGGTGGCGGCCTACCCCGTGGCGGGTCCGCTCGACGTCATCGGCACGGCCGACGCCGGTGTGCTGCACGAAGATCTCGGCGAGGCCGTGCGCACGGCGCTGACGATTCCGGCCGACAGGTGCCGCGCCCACGCCCTGCGCTTCAGCTGGGACGAGTCGGTGCGCCAGTTCCTCGCCAACATCGAGGCCATTCCGGACCTGCGCGCCGCTTCCTGACCTGCAATACTTGGCCGCAGGTTCCGGCATGCGGCGCACGAACATATATGTGTGGACGAGCGTCGCGCTCGCGCTGAGCGTCGCGGTGCCGGCGCAGGCGTGGCCACTCGTCGTGCCGGCGCGCGACTCGCTGCTGGTCCGCGTGGCGTTGCCGCCGCTCGGCGAGTGGACGACGCTGCCGACGCGCGACGCCCTGCCGCCCAGCGCCCTGGTGCGGCGCATCCAGGAACTCCTGAATGCGCTCGGTCAGTACCGCGGCGAGCAGCATGGCCGCCTCGACGACGACACCATCAACGCCATCCGCACCTATCAGCAGCGCGCCGGTCTCGACGACGACGGCCGCGCCACCGAGGAGCTGGCGATCCACATCGAGTTCACCAGCCGCGCCATCGAGCTCGGCCAGCGCCTCGAGGTCGTGCGCACCGAACAGATGCACGCTGCCGAACAGGCCCTCCTGGCACAACCCGAGACGCGCGCCCTGGTGGCGCGCCGCCCGGCCGAGGAGACCGCCGACCTCACGCGCGACGCGGGCGCATGCTTCACGGCCCCAACCGCAGCCTGCCTCCTGCATGAGGCGAGCGAGAGCGCCAAGGCGGTGTTCGACGCGCGCTTCCGCGACTGGGTACTGGGAGAGATCGTCGCGGGCCTGGCGCGCGGCGGCCAGCCGGAAGCCGCCTTCGACACCGCCAGCCGTCTCACCGATCCGCGTCTTATTGTAGTGGCGCTGCGCGACATTGCCGTGGCGCGCGCCGAGTTCGGCCAGGTCGAGCAAGCGCTTGCGGTCGCCTTGGTCATTCCCGACGAGGCGACCCGCATCAAGGCGCTGACCGCCGCGGCGCTCGCCCAGCTGCGCGCCGGGCGCGGCGCGGCGGTCGAGGCGATTGCCGCCGACATCGTGATGCTGGCGCGGCGCATTCCGTCCGATCGGGCGCCCTCGGCCGTGGTCGCCGACGCCGCGTTGCAGCTGGCGCGCGCAGGTGCCCAAGGTCCGGCGCAGCGCCTGTTGGTGCTGGCGCGCGATCAGGCGAGTGCTGCGCAAGATCGCGACAACGAACTCGCCACGGTGGCGGCGGCGATGGTCGCCGCGGGCCAAGAGGTCGAGACGCGAGCGCTGTTGGCTAGTCTGACTCCGGCGAGCCAGCGCCCCGTTCTCGCGGCCCTCGCGACTGCCAGCGCGCAGCGCGGCGACGTCGCCGAAGCACGCGCTCTCGCAGAGCAGATCGGTGAGGCGCGCTACCGCGTCGCGGTGCTTACCGAAGTCGCCGCGCTGGTCAGCGTGCGCGATAGCACGGCGCTCGCCGCGGACTTGTTTGCCATCTCCCTCGAGCAGGCGCGCGCCCTCGACGAGCGGCCTTCGTTCGCGCGCTCGTATGCCTTGCGCACGCTCGCCATCACGATGGCGCAGCTCGGTTTGCCCGAGCCGGCGCGCGCCGCTGCTGATGACATCGCCGACGTGCGCCTGCGTGCCGAGGCGCGTTGGGCGATCGGTGCGGCGCTCGCGACCATGCAGGACGCGCGCGGCGCCGAGGCTGTCCGCGAGCGGGCGCTGGTCGATACCGCGGCGATCAACAGCGCGCTCGATCGCACGTGGGTCTTGTGCGGAGCGACAGGTGCGAGCGCACGCGCCGGCGATACGGTCGGAGCCGCCCAGGCGTTCGGGCGTGCGCTCGAGGAGGCGAGGGGCATCACCGATTCCTGGGCGCGCTCCCAGGCCTTGGTGCGCGTCGCGGCGACCCTCGGAACCCTGCGCTAGGCTCAAGTGTGACGCGCTAACACGCGCCGTTCTATTCGGGGATGCCGTATCGACAGTAAGCGAACGGTCGGTCCGGTCTGAGTCTGGCCTCTCCAAAAAACTAGCGTCTTTCCAATGGCTTGGCCCAAGCCATTGGTTAATACCCATCGGTAAGAAATGGGATGCTTCCTGTGGACTAAGTATCGGAAAAGGTTAGGTTTTTTCGCCGTTTCGGCTTGCCGCAGCGCGCGCCAGGGAGCATTGTCCGGCCGCTAACCCGGACGAGATACCACCAACGAGGACCCCATGGCTGCCGGCAACCCGTCTTTCGGTCTGACCACCCAGGACCTGAAGTCACTCAGTTCCTCTCAGGGCCAGACCACGGTCCTCGACGCGGAGACCGCAGGCAACAGCCTCACCGTTCCGGGCGGTGCGATGCTGCTGACCGCGGACTTCAGCCGCGCCGGCCCCGACCTCGTCATTCAGGGCACCGGCGGCGAACGGGTCGTCGTCCAGAACTACTTCACCGACGCTGATCCGCCCGCCCTGCGCACGGCGGGTGGCGCCAGCCTGCCGCCGGACATCGTCACCAAGCTCGCCG
>CAMEYM010000037.1 GCA_945947575.1 Rhizobium sp. Q54 | reverse complement strand
ACGTCGTTGCGGCCCCACACCTTGTGAAAAAGCTCCAACAGCTCGTTTGCCGTTGCACCGTTTCGGAAATGTTCCGATAGCGCCTTGGTGGCAAGCTGCTTCATGGTGAGCTTGCTGAGATCAGGTGGCTTACCAAAGGGAGGGCTGCTTATCACTGCCATCACGGCAGCCGCGCTCTTGAAAAGCTCAGCCGTTTGAGCCCTTCTCGGCGCGTCCAGGGCCTCCTTAGCGCGACGTATGTCGGCTAGTTCTTTGTCGAGCGGCGTAAGCTCTCGACGCAAGGCCGCGACCTTGGTGGACAACTCCTTCTCAAGGCGTTCTAGTATCTCCCGCACCGTCTCAGTCATAGCCAATTGATAAGATACCGTTGCGTATCGCGCAACCATTTCGTTATCTATGGGTGATATTGGGACTCGTGATTCTTGGGTCTCCCTCGTAAGTCCCCTGGGACTTACCCCGCGGCTCCCCCATGTTCCCCAGCGGAGCGGCGTGCCTAAGCGCTGTTCCGGACTCTGGTTGGCAGAGTCTTTGCAGAGGCTGGGACATGGTCGCCCTCCCCAAGTTCGTACAGAACTTTTTTCGTGTGAAGCCGGCTGAGAAGCCGCAGGCTTCGCGCGACTCGGCCCGGGAGGCCTATGAATTTACTCGTCGGGTCTATAACAAGACCCGCGGGCCGACGCCGAAGCTGCGCGCCCTGTACGAATCCTACGTAACTACGCAGGGCGAGCCCGTTGGACCAACCCCCCGCACCAAGCTCCACAAAGCTTGAGTTCCGAGCGCTAACTCCCGACTGCGACCGCAAGGCGTTTTCTTGCGGCAAGCCGGAGATCGACGGTTGGTTTCGCGAAAAGTCGCTCAAGAAGCACGAGAAGTACCTCTACCGGGTAACGACTGCCCATCTCGCGGGCAACAGTAGCCCAGCGGGGTACTACGCGTTGACTGTGGCCCGCGGGGACCGCGATCACCTAAAAAACGAAGCGAAGAACTACGGGTTTGACGGCGATTTCTTCCCTTCAGTGCACCTCCACTATCTGGCGATGTTTTCCAACTTGCAGCGCCAGGGTTTCGGTAGCCGCGTGCTCATGCACGCAATCGAGCGGGTCTATAAAATATCGCGCTATGCGGGCGCTTACACCATGACGCTCGTTTCGCTCGATGAGAAGTCCACTGCGTTCTACCAATCGCTCGGATTCGAAACTTACGGGCCCGCTTCACAGCATCCGCTGATGCTTCTCCCGATCCAGTCAATCGTTGACCTAGTGGAGGGCACTCGGCCTTGGCCGCGAGCGCTTGCCCCAATGCTGGCTGCCGCGGATGCCGCTAAGGCTGCGTCCTAACTAGCCCACGCATTGATCATCAATCGTGGCCGAGCGCCGCGATTATGCCGTCCGCCCCGAAGTGCTTTGCATAAGGAGGCGTGAAATTGTCACGCCTCCGGGGAAAGTCGTCCCACCGCTGTTTTCCCCGATACGTCCGCGACGTTCGCAACGGCCCCTAGCTACCCCTGAGGGTCTGGTACGTCAACCGGATAGTTCCCAGCGGCCATCGGGTCGCTACCCGAGTTGCCGAGCGGCGGCGAGACCGCCCCTGTTGCGCGAGCCGGTCACCGCCGAGCGCCTGGCCGAGGCCGTGGAGACCCTGACGTCCTAGGCCCAATGGACAGGAGCGGCCCGGACGCTTATGTTCCGGCCGTTTCCTGGTTCTGTTCGAACCAATAAGCGCCTAGGGGTTGCCCGGGCGTCCGCCGGTCCGCGAGGTTTCGCGCACCGGCGCGCTTTGCGTTTTGCGCGGACAGGAACACCGTGTTTGGGGAGGCCATCCCCACCCTGCCCTCCCCCTGAAAGGGGGAGGGTGAGATCGGAGTGAGATGTTTGAGACGCTGACCACACGTCTAGGGGCGGTATTCGACAAGCTGCGCGGTCGCGGTGCGCTGACCGAGGCGGACGTCGATGCGGCCCTGCGCGAGGTGCGGGTAGCACTCCTCGAGGCCGACGTCGCGCTCCCCATCGTGAAGGACTTCGTTGCCCATGTGCGCACGAAGGCGGTCGGCCAGGACGTCATCAAGTCGGTCACTCCCGGCCAGCTCGTCATCAAGATCGTCTACGACGAGCTCGTCGCCATGCTGGGCGCCGAGACCGCGACGCTGAACTTCAACGCCGAGCCGCCGGTGCCGATCCTGATGGTCGGCCTGCAGGGCTCAGGCAAGACGACCACGACGGCGAAGCTGGGCGCGCGGCTGGAGAAGCAGGACAAGAAGAAGGTCCTGATGGCGTCGCTCGACGTCTATCGCCCCGCCGCGCAGGAACAGCTGCGCATCCTCGGCGAGCAGACCGGCGTCGCCGTGCTGCCGGTGATCGAGGGCCAGCAGCCGGTCGACATCGCCAAGCGCGCCATGAACGCCGCCAAGCTGCGCGGCATGGACGTGGTGCTGCTCGACACCGCCGGACGCCTGAGCATCGACGAAGCGATGATGCGCGAGGCGGCTGCTGTGCGGGACGCGGTGCGCCCGACCGAAGTGCTGCTCGTCGCCGATTCGCTCACCGGCCAGGACGCGGTCAACACCGCCAAGATCTTCAAGGAGCGCCTCGGCATCACCGGCATCGTGCTGACGCGCGTGGACGGCGATGCGCGCGGCGGCGCGGCACTGTCGATGCGCCAAGCCACTGGCGCGCCGATCAAGCTGATCGGCACCGGCGAGAAGATGGACGCGCTGGAGCCGTTCCACCCCGATCGCATTGCGGGGCGCATCCTCGGCATGGGCGACGTCGTCTCGTTGGTCGAGAAGGCCAAGGACGTCATCGACCAGGAAGAGGCCGCCAAGCTCGAAGCCAAGGTGATGGCCGGCGGCTTCGACATGAACGACCTGCTGAGCCAGCTGCGCCAGATGCGCAAGATGGGTGGCATGGAAGGCCTGATGGCAATGATGCCCGGCGTCGGTCAGATGAAGGCGGCGATGGCGGCGAACCGCGTCGACGACAAGATGATCTCTCGGCAAGAGGCCATCATTTTGTCGATGACGGCGGAAGAGCGCCGCAAGGTGGCGATCCTGAACGCGCGCCGCCGGCAGCGCATCGCGGCGGGCTCGGGCACGACCGTCGCCGACGTGAACAAGCTTTTGAAACAGCACCGCACGATGGCCGACATGTTCAAGAAGGTCGGCAAGCTCGGCAAGAAGGGCATGGCGCGCATGCTCGGCCAGATGGGCGGTGGTGGATTGGGTGGCGGCGGAAGTTTGCCGCCGGGTTTTGGACGCTGAACGCAATTCGTGGATGCCCGGGTGTCGTGCGAGCGCGCACGCATTCGCATGACCCCGGGCATGACGAACAGAGAAACGAAGGAGAGCACAACACAATGGCCGTCGTGATTCGCATGGCGCGCGCGGGCGCCAAGAAGCAGCCGCACTACCGTATCGTTGCCGCCGACAAGCGCAGCTCGCGCGACGGCAAGTTCCTGGAGAAGCTCGGCACGTACGATCCACGCCTGAAGAAGGACGATCCGAAGCGCGTGACGCTCAACGTCGAGCGCATCGAGCATTGGCTGAGCCAGGGCGCCGTCCCCAGCGACCGCGTGGCGCGCTTCTTGGGCGCCGCCAAGGTCCGTCCGATGCCGGAGCAGCGCAAGGCCGTGCAGAAGGCGCTGCCGAAGGCCAAGGCCCAGGAGCGCGTGAAGGCCAAGGAAGAGAAGGCCAAGGCCGCTGCGGAAGCGGCGGCGAAGGCGGCCGAGACTCCGGCCCAGGGCTAGTCGTTGGCGGCGCGCACCAAACAGGCGCGCACGAATGAAGCGCGCTTGGGCGAGGCGGACAAGATGGTCTGCCTCGGCCGCATCGTCGCGGCGCATGGCGTGCAGGGCTGGGTCGGGATCGAGACGTATACCGGGCAGCCGGAGGAAGTCGCGGCGTACGGAACGCTCAGCGACGAGCGCGGCACGCGCGCGTTCGAGATCGCCGACATGCGTATGGGGCCGAAAGGCATCCTGGTGCGCATCGACGGGGTGAACGACCGCAACCAGGCGGAAGACCTCAAGGGCACGCGGCTGTATGTGCCGCGCGCCCGGTTGCCGAAGATCCGCGAGAAGGAGGCGTACTACCACGCCGACCTGATCGGGCTGGCGGCCGAGCGCCCCGACGGCAGCGCGCTGGGGCGGGTGGTGGCGGTGCAGAACTTCGGCGCCGGCGACCTGTTGGAGCTCAAGGTCGAGGGCGCGAAGGACACCGTTCTGGTGCCGTTCACCAAGGAGATCGTGCCCGAGGTCGATCTGGCGGGCGGCCGGGTGGTGGTCGATCCGCCGCCGGGGCTGATGGAGCCGGCGACCCCGGGCGAACAGGAACCGAACGATGCCTGAAGCGCGGCTTGCCGCCGCGACGCCTGAAGCGCGGCTTGCCGCCGCGACGCCTGAAGCGGGGCCCTGGAGGGCGACCGTCCTCACCCTGTTCCCGGCCATGTTCCCCGGACCGGTGGGGCTGTCCCTGGCTGGAACGGCCCTGAAAGCGGGCGTTTGGGCCTTGGAAACGGTGGACATTCGCAGTTTCGCGAGCGATAAACACGCCACTGTTGACTACGCCCCCTACGGCGGCGGCCCCGGCATGGTCCTGCGTGCGGACGTGCTGGCGGCGGCAGTCGATGCGGTGCAGGCGAAGAGCGTTGTTGATGGCGCGCCTCTGGCGCGACGAGCACCGACGATCTATCTCTCGCCCCGAGGCCAGCGGTTGGACCAGGCCTTCGTGCGGGATTTGGCGAAGGGGCCGGGTGTCATCCTGGTGTGCGGCAGGTTCGAGGGCGTCGACGAGCGCGTCCTGGAGACCCGCAACATCGTGGAAGTGAGCCTCGGCGATTTCGTGTTGTCGGGCGGCGAGCCGGCGGCGCTGGCGCTACTGGATGCGACGGTGCGGCTGCTGCCGGGTGTGATGGGAGACGAGGGTTCGCCCCTCGAGGAAAGTTTCGAGGCCGGGCTTTTGGAGTATCCGCACTACACGCGGCCAAAAGTCTGGGAAGGCCGCGCGGTGCCGGAAGTTCTGACTTCGGGCAACCATGCGGAAGTCGCCAAGTGGCGGCGCGCGCAGGCGGAAGAGGTTACGGCGAAGCGGCGGCCCGACCTGTGGCGCGCCTTCGCCGATGGAACGAACAAGAAGTAGCCCTCGCCCTTGGCGAGAAGATGCAAGAAGAGGACGCGAGTGTCATGAACGTGCTGGAAGAATTCGATCGCAAGCAGGCCGAGAAGCTGAATGCAGCGCGGCCGGTGCCGGAGTTCAATCCAGGCGACACGCTGCGCGTCAACGTGCGCGTCGTCGAAGGCGAGCGCGAGCGCGTGCAGGCGTTCGAAGGCGTCTGCATCGGCAAGAAGAGCCGCGGCCTGCATTCGTCCTTCACCGTGCGCAAGATTTCGTATGGCGAGGGCGTCGAGCGCATCTTCCCGCTGTACTCGCCGAACGTCGCGTCGATCGAGGTGGTGCGCCACGGCGACGTGCGCCGCGCCAAGCTCTATTACCTTCGTGGCCTCTCGGGCAAGCGCGCGCGAATTCGCGAGAAGACCGAGACCCGCACGGACGAGACGACGACCTCCGCCTAACCACCAGCGCCACGTCAGACAGCCAGCCGGGCTCCGTGCCCCCTGGCCCCTGACGGGGCCAAGGCAGCAGAGCACCGGATTTGAGCCATGTCTGACGCGCGTACCCTGTTCGAGAAGATCTGGGACAGCCACCTGGTCGGCGTTGCGCCGGACGGGACGACGACCCTCTACATCGACCGCCACCTCGTCCACGAGGTGACCAGCCCGCAGGCCTTCGAAGGCCTGCGCATCGCCGGGCGCACCGTGCGCCGGCCCGATGCCACCCTTGCGGTGGCGGATCACAACGTGCCGACCACCAACCGCGCGGCGGGTATCGCCGACCCGGAGTCGCGCACCCAGGTCGAGACGCTGGAGCACAACACCAAGGAATTCGGCGTCGAGTACTTCTCGATGGACGACATCCGCCAGGGCATCGTCCACATCGTCGGACCCGAGCAGGGCATGACCCAGCCGGGCATGACGATCGTGTGCGGCGACTCGCACACGAGCACCCACGGCGCGTTCGGGGCGCTGGCGTTCGGCATCGGCACGTCGGAGGTCGAGCACGTGCTGGCGACTCAGACGCTGGTGCAGAAGAAGCCGAAGAGCATGCGCGTCGCCATCGAGGGCATGATCGGCCCCGGCGTGACGGCGAAGGACATCGTGCTCGCCATTATCGGCAAGATCGGCACCGCCGGCGGCACCGGCTACGTCATCGAGTATTCGGGCCGCGCCATCCGCGAGCTGTCGATGGAAGGGCGCATGACGATCTGCAACATGTCGATCGAGGCGGGCGCCAAGGCCGGCCTGATCGCGCCCGACGACAAGACCATCGCCTACCTGAAGGGCCGCCCGATGGCGCCCAAGGGTGCCGCGTTCGAAGCGGCCGCCGCGTATTGGCGCACGCTGCCCTCGGACGCGGACGCGACCTACGAGCGCGAGGTCGTCATCAAGGCGGCCGAGATCGCGCCGCAGGTGACGTGGGGCACCTCGCCCGAAGAGGTCGTCGCGATCACCGGGCGCGTGCCCGATCCGGCCAAGGAGATGGACACCCAGCGCCGCGCCAAGCTGCAGCGCTCGCTCGAGTACATGGGCCTGAAGGCCGGCACGGCGATGACCGACATCGCGATCGACCGCGTCTTCATCGGCAGCTGCACCAACGCGCGCATCGAAGACCTGCGCGCCGCGGCCGCGGTCGTGAAGGGCAAGAAGGTGGCCTCGACGGTGCAGGCGATGGTAGTGCCGGGCTCGGGGCTGGTGAAGGCGCAGGCGGAGAAGGAAGGCCTGTCCCAGATTTTCCTCGACGCGGGCTTCGAATGGCGCGAGCCGGGCTGCTCCATGTGCCTGGCCATGAACGCCGACAAGCTGCAGCCGGGCGAGCGCTGCGCGTCGACCTCGAACCGCAATTTCGAGGGACGCCAGGGGCGCGGTGGGCGCACGCACTTGCTGAGCCCCGCGATGGCGGCCGCGGCCGCCGTCACCGGCAAGCTCACCGACATCCGCACGTTCAAGTACGAATCGGGCAAGTAGGAGGGCGGCGCATGGACAAGTTCACGACGCTCACCGGCTATGCGGCGCCCCTGCCGATGGTCAATGTCGACACCGACATGATCATCCCGAAGCAGTTCCTGAAGACGATCAAGCGCACCGGGCTCGGTAAGCACCTCTTCTCGGAGATGCGTTACAAGAACGACGGCAAGCTCGACTTCACGTTCGTGCTGAACCGCATGCCGTTCAAGGACGCGAAGATCCTGATCACCGGCGCCAACTTCGGCTGCGGCAGCTCGCGGGAACACGCGCCGTGGGCGCTGCTGGATTTCGGCATCCGCTGCATCATCGCGCCGTCGTTCGCCGACATATTCTTCAACAACTGCCTGAAGAACGGCATGCTGCCGATCGTCATGGGCGAGCGCGACGTCAGCGAGATGATGCGCGAGGCCCACGACGGCAAGGAATTCACCATCGACCTCGAGCGCCGTCGCGTCATCCGGCCGAACGGCGCGCCGGTGCCGTTCCCGATCGACGACAACGCGCGGCATTTGTTGCTCAACGGTCTCGATGACATTGCACTGACCTTGGAGAAGACCGCCGAGATCGACACGTTCGAGGACGCCCAGAAGAAGACGCAGCCATGGCTCTACCCCGCG
Source organism: Rhizobium sp. Q54 (assembly GCA_945947575.1). Lineage (GTDB taxonomy): Bacteria > Pseudomonadota > Alphaproteobacteria > UBA2966 > CAIVPW01 > CAIVPW01. Next base: position 2,261 of record CAMEYM010000037.1, on the reverse strand, counting down.
CAAACGTCGCCCTCGGCACCGCCAGCCCCCGCGCCATGAGCGCGAGCGCGCACGTTCTGTGCCTTCCGGGCGACGGCATCGGCCCAGAGGTGATCGCGGAGGCGCGTCGCGTCGCCGAGTGGGTAGGCGCCAACCGCGGCTTCCGCCTGGCGTTCACCGACGGACTGGTGGGCGGCGCATCCTATGACGCGCACGGCGCGCCGTTGACCGATGCCACCATGAAGCAGGCGATGGACGCGGACGCCGTGCTGCTCGGCGCGGTCGGCGGGCCGAAGTGGGACAATCTCGACTTCAAGGTGAAGCCCGAGCGCGGCCTCCTGCGCCTGCGCAAGGACATGGACCTGTTCGCCAACTTGCGGCCGGCGACGGTGTTCCCGGCGTTGGCCGAGGCATCGACGCTGAAGCACGAGGTCGTCGCGGGCCTCGACATTATGATCGTGCGCGAACTGACCGGCGGCGTGTACTTCGGCGAGCCGCGCGGCATCACCGACATCGGCAATGGCCAGCGCCGCGGCGTCAACACCCAGGTCTACACGACGGCGGAGATCCACCGCGTGGGCCGCGTCGCGTTCGACATCGCGCGCATGCGCGGCCGGCGCGTCTGCTCGGTCGAGAAGGCCAACGTGATGGAATCGGGCCTGCTGTGGCGCGAAGAGATCATCAAATTGCACGCGGCCGAGTTCAAGGACGTCGAGCTCAGCCACATGTACGCCGACAACTGCGCCATGCAGCTGGTGCGCAACCCGAAGCAGTTCGATGTGATCGTCACGGACAACCTGTTCGGCGACGTGCTGTCGGACGAGGCGTCGATGCTGACGGGCTCGCTCGGCATGCTGCCGTCGGCCTCTCTCGGCGCGCGCTTGGGCAACGGCAAGATGCACGCGCTGTACGAGCCGATCCACGGCAGCGCGCCCGACATCGCCGGCAAGGGCGTCGCCAATCCGCTGGCGACCATCCTCAGCTTCGCCATGCTGCTGCGCTATTCGTTCGACCGCGGCGCGGATGCCGACCTGATCGAGCGCGCGGTTGGCGCGGTGCTCGACGCCGGCGTGCGAACTAGGGACATCCTGCAGCCGGGAAGACGGCTGGTCTCGACCAAGGAGATGGGCGAGGCGGTGCTCTCGGAATTGGACAAGCAGGCGCGGAAAAGCGCGCCCAGACAAATGGCAGGAGCTTGAGATGGGTTACCGGGTAGCGGTCGTCGGCGCCACGGGCAACGTGGGCCGCGAAATGCTGAACGTGCTGCACGAGCGCGAGTTCGACGTCTCCGAGGTCGCCGCCGTCGCATCGGCGCGTTCGGTGGGCAAGGAAGTGTCGTTCGGCGACAAGACCCTGAAGGTGAAGTCGCTCGACGACTTCGACTTCAAGGGCTGGGACATCGGGCTGTTCAGCCCGGGCGCGTCCGTGTCGGCGGTGCACGCGCCGCGCGCCGCGGCGGCCGGCTGCATCGTCATCGACAACACGTCGCACTTCCGCATGGACCCGGACATTCCGCTGGTCGTGCCGGAGGTGAACGCCGATGCGGTGAAGGGCTTCGGCAAGAAGGGCATCATCGCCAACCCGAACTGCTCGACCATCCAGATGGTGGTGGCGCTGAAGCCGCTGCACGACCGCGCCAAGATCAAGCGCATCGTCGTATCGACGTATCAGTCGACCTCGGGCGCCGGCAACGACGCCATGGAAGAGCTGTTCCACCAGACCAAGGGCATCTTCGTCGGCGACTCGGTCGAGCCGAAGAAGTTCACCAAGCAGATCGCGTTCAACGTCATTCCGCACATCGATAAGTTCCTCGACGACGGCTACACCAAGGAAGAGTGGAAGATGGAGGTCGAGACCAAGAAGATCCTCGACCCGCGCATCAAGGTGACGGCGACGTGCGTGCGCGTTCCCGTCTTCATCAGCCACGCCGAAGCGGTGAACGTCGAGTTCGAGAACCCCATCAGCGCCGCCGAGGCGCGGCGCATCCTGCGCGAGGCGCCGGGAGTGCTGGTGGTGGATGAGCGCGAGCCGGGCGGCTACGTGACTCCGGTGGAAGCTGCGGGCGAGTCGGCCACCTACGTGAGCCGCATCCGCGAGGACCACACGGTGGAGCACGGCCTCAACCTGTGGGTCGTCGCCGACAACCTGCGCAAGGGCGCGGCCCTCAACGCCGTGCAGATCGCCGAGCTGTTGGTGAACCGCAAGCTGTTGAAGCGGGCGGCGTAGCTGCTGCGATCGGTGCCAGCAGGCAACTTCACGCACCGGGGGGGGGGGGGGGGGGG
>CAMEYM010000036.1 GCA_945947575.1 Rhizobium sp. Q54 | reverse complement strand
TCGACCAGGCGGTTGGCGGCGATCCACGGCATCATGCCGCGCAGCTTCTCGCCGACCTTCTCGATCGGATGCTCGGCGTTGCGGCGGCGCGTGGCCTTGAAGCTCACCTGATCGGCGCGGTTCTCGAGCACCCAGTCGCGGGCGAACTGGCCGGACTGGATCTCGGCCAGGATGCGCTTCATCTCCTTCTTGGTCTCATCGGTGATGATGCGCGGCCCGCGCGTGTAGTCGCCGTACTCAGCGGTGTTGGAGATCGAGTAGCGCATGTTGGCGATGCCGCCTTCATAGATGAGGTCGACGATCAGCTTCACCTCGTGCAGGCACTCGAAGTACGCCATCTCGGGCGCGTAGCCGGCCTCGACCAGCGTCTCGTAGCCCGCCTGAATCAGGCTGGTGAGACCGCCGCACAGCACGACCTGCTCGCCGAACAAGTCGGTCTCGCACTCCTCGCGGAACGACGTCTCGATGATGCCCGAGCGGCCGCCGCCGATGGCGGAGGCATAGGACAGGCCGATCTCCTGGGCCTTGCCGGACGCGTCCTGATGAACCGCAAGGAGGCACGGCACGCCGCCGCCCTTCTTGTATTCGGCGCGCACGGTGTGGCCGGGACCTTTGGGCGCCACCATGAACACGTCGAGGTCGGGACGCGGCTCGATGGTGCGGAAGTGGATGGAGAAGCCGTGCGCCGTGGCGAGCGCCGCGCCCTTGCGCAGGTTGGGCGCCAGGTAGTCGCGGTAGAGCTGGCCATGGTGCTCGTCGGGGGCCAGGATCATGACGATGTCGGCCCACTTGGCGGCATCCGGCACGTCCATGACCTCGACGCCGGCGGCCTTGGCCTTGGCTTCGGTAGCGGAACCCTTGCGCAGGGCGCTGACCACGTTCTTCACGCCCGACTCCTTCAGGTTGAGGACGTGGGCATGGCCTTGGCTGCCGTAGCCGACGACCGCGACCTTCTTGGTCTTGATCAGGTTCACGTCGGCATCCCGGTCGTAATAGACGCGCATTTGAGGTCTTTCTCCGCTTGGTGAGCTTTGACGTTCGCCGGTACCGGGCGAGGGTGGGTGACTACATCGCCTCGGGGCCGCGAGTCATGGCGGCAACGCCGGTGCGGGTGATTTCGACGAGGCCCAGAGGGGCCATGAGCTCGATGAACTTGTTGATCTTGTCGGTGGCGCCGGTCATTTCGAAGATGAACGACTCGGTGGTGGTGTCGATGACGCGCGCGCGGAAGATCTCGGCGATGCGCAGGCACTCGACGCGCCGCTCGCCGGTGCCCTGCACCTTGATAAGGGCGAGTTCGCGCTCGACGGACGGGCCTTCGACGGTGAGATCGCGCACGTTGTGGACCGGCACCAAACGGCCGAGCTGCGCCTTGATCTGCTCGATCACCATCGGGGTTCCGGAGGTGACGACCGTGATGCGCGAGAGGCGCGCCTTGGGATCGACCTCGGCGACGGTCAGACTCTCGATGTTGTAGCCGCGGCCGGAGAACAGGCCGATGACGCGCGCGAGCACGCCCGGCTCGTTGTCGACGAGCACGGTCATGGTGTGGGTCTCAGAGGCGACCTTGGGCGTCACGATCAAATTCCGATTCGACATGGCTGCAACGGGTCTTCTTGTTTGCCGCGCGCTCCGAGCGCGGACGGCTAGAACGCTCCGGCCGACATGCCTTCGATGGCCATGGCGGGAATCTCCTGCTTGGTGCCCAGCAGGATCTGGTTGTGCGGCGCGCCCGACGGGATCATCGGGTAGCAGTTCTCCTTCTCGTCGACCTTCACGTCGGCAATGACCGGGCGCGTCTCGCTGATCATCGCTTTGAGCACGTCGTCGAGCTCGGATGGCTTCTCGGCGCGCAGGCCGACAGCGCCGAACGACTCGAACAGCTTCACCCAGTCGGGCATCGCGTACATGTAGCTGTTGGAGTAGCGGCTGCCGTGCAGGAGCTCCTGCCACTGGCGCACCATGCCCTGCCACTGGTTGTTGAGCATGAGAATCTTGACCCCGGCGCCGTACTGCACCGCCGTCGAAACCTCCTGGATGTTCATCATGAAGGAGGCTTCCGATGTGATGCAGAACACCTTCGCCTTCGGGTGGGCGATCTGCACGCCAAGCGCCGCCGGCAGGCCGTAGCCCATGGTGCCGAGGCCGCCCGAGGTCATGAAGCGGTTCGGCTGGTCGAAGTGGTAGTACTGCGCCGCCCACATCTGGTGCTGGCCGACGTCGGTAGTGACGTAGGCGTCCATGTCCTTGGTCAGCTCCCACAGGCGCGCGATGGCGTGCTGCGGCTTGATCGGACCGGCCTTGGGCTGGTCGTATTTGAAGCAGTCGACCTTGCGCCACTCGCCGATCTGGTCCCACCACTTCTTCAGCGCGGCCTGATCCGCCTTGTGGTTCTTAGCCTTCCACAGCGTCAACATGTCCTCGAGCACGGACGCGCAGTCGCCGATGACGGCGACGTCGACTGCGATGGTCTTGTTGATCGAGCTTGGGTCGATATCGACGTGAATCTTGCGCGAGTTCGGGCTGAACGCGTCGAGCTTGCCGGTGACGCGATCATCGAAGCGCGCACCGATGTTGATCATGACATCGCAGTTGTACATGGCCAGGTTGGCTTCGACCGAGCCATGCATGCCCAGCATGCCCACGAAGTGCTTGTCGGACGCAGGGAAGCTGCCGAGGCCCATCAACGTGTTGGTGATGGGATAGCCGGTCGTGCGCACGAATTCGGTGAGCAGCTGCGAGGCCTTCGGGCCCGCGTTGATGACGCCGCCGCCGGTGTAGAAGATCGGCCGCTTGGCGTTGGCGATGAGCTCCACCGCCTCTTTGATCTTGTTGGCGTCGCCCTTGGTGCGCGGCTTGTACGACTTGTGGCCGGGGCCTTCCGGCTTGATGTACTCGGTCTTCGCCAGCATGACGTTCTTCGGCAGATCGACGAGCACTGGACCGGGACGGCCGGCCTTCGCCACGTAGAACGCCTCGTGGATCACGCGCGCGGTGTCGTTCACGTCGCGCAGCAAGTAGTTGTGCTTGGTGCACGAGCGCGTGATGCCGACGGTGTCGGCTTCCTGGAACGCGTCGTTGCCGATCATGTGGGTCGCCACCTGGCCGGTGAGACAGATGATGGGGATCGAATCCATCAGCGCGTCGGTCAGGCCGGTCACGGTGTTGGTGGCGCCGGGACCGGAGGTCACCAGCACGACACCGACCTTGCCGGTCGAGCGCGCGTAGCCCTCCGCCATGTGCGCGGCGCCCTGCTCGTGGCGCACGAGGATGTGGCGGATCTGATTCTGCTGGAACAGAGCGTCATAGATCGGGAGGACCGCGCCGCCCGGATAGCCGAAGATGACCTCGACGCCCTCTTCGACGAGGGACTTGAGGAGGATCTCTGCGCCGGTCAGCAGCTGGGCGGCCATGGCTCGCTCCGAATCTAAAGGGACGCCAAAAACCACCGAATCCCTGGGGATAACCAGGAGCTCGGCAGCCCTCATTCCAAGAGCGCCAACGAGGCGCCAAGAAACGCCGGAGTCCCGCCGCGTCCCTGGGGCGGGTGGCCGGAACCTAATCTCTACCGGCCAGCGGGGTCAATAGAAACTCGCGAATAAATGGAAAGACTTCGGCAAACAAACTTTCCGGATATTGCTGAGCGGGGATGTCCGCTCCCTGGCCGAACGCAGGCCAATCCGAGGCCTGGTTGCGGAACCACGTGAACTGCCGCTTTGCATACTGGCGGGTGGCAGCCTGGACAGCCGTGACGGCCTCGCCCTCGGTGCTGGTACCGGTCACCCAGGCCCGGAACTGACGCACGCCGACGGCGCGGGTGGCCGGAAGATCGTCGCCCGGATGGAGGGCGTCGAACGCGGCGATCTCGTCGTAGACCCCCTCCTCCACCATGCGTGGCACCCGCGCGTCGATCGCAGCACTGACACGCGCGCGTTCGGGCAGGATCAGCAGCCGGACGTGCGATCCGAGGTCGTCGGTTGAAGGGCCTTGCTGATGGCGGCGCTGCCACTCGTGCAGAGCCACGCCGGTCTGCTCGAGCACTTCCCAGGCACGCACCAGGCGCTGGGAGTCGGTGGCAATGACGCTGCCGGCGTCGCGCGCGCGGAGCTCGGCCTGGAAGGCGTCGATGCCGACCTGTTGCAGGCGCGCGCGCGCCGCGGCACGGATCTCGCTGCGGATCGCAGGAACTGCGGCGAGGCCTTTGGTGAGAACGCGGAAGTAGAGTCCGGTGCCGCCGACCAGAATGGGCACGACGCCATCGCGGCGCGCGGCCGCGATCTCGGCGAGGGCGAGCGCGCGCCAGCGGCCGGCAGAGCAGATGTCGAGAGCCGAGAGCGTGCCGTAGAGGCGATGGGGCGCGCGCGCCCCGTCGGCGGGCGTGGGGCGCGCCGTGACGATGCGCAGCTCACGGTACACCTGCATGCTGTCGGCGTTGACGATGCGGCCGCCGCCGAAGGGCGTGAGTGCCTCGGCGAGGCGCAGCGCGAGCTGTGACTTGCCGGATGCCGTCGGACCCGCGATAAGGACCGCCGGGGTCACGCCCCACTCCCGCCCATGGAAGCCACACACGTAGCCACCGTCATCAACGCCCCGGACGCCCCGGCGCTGCGGGACCGCGACGCGCAGCGCCTGGCGAACGGTGCGCCGTGGCGCTGGCTCGATGCGGGCGTCGCCTTCGACATCGGCGTGCGCGGCAGCGGTGCCGAGGAGGCGGTGCGCGAACGCCTCGGCGACAAGCGCGCTGACATCGTGGTGCAGCACGTCGCCGAGCGCCGCAAGAAGCTGCTCGTCGCCGACATGGATTCGACCATCATCGGCCAGGAGTGCCTGGACGAGCTGGCGGCGCGCGCCGGCGTCGGCGCCGAGGTAGCGGCGCTGACCGAGCGCGCGATGCGCGGCGAGATCGACTTCGCCGAGGCGTTGCGGCAGCGGGTGGCACTACTGCGCGGCCAGCCGGTCGCGCTGCTCCAGCGCACGTACACGGAAGCGGTGCGGCTCAATCCGGGCGCCCGCACCCTGGCGCGGACCATGCGCGCCCACGGTGCGCACGTGGCATTGGTCTCCGGCGGGTTCCGCTTCTTCACCTCGCGCGTGGCGGCGAAGGCAGGGTTCAGCTCGTTCGGAGGCAACGAGTTCGTCGTGGAGAACGACGTGCTCACCGGCGAGGTCGTCGAACCGATCCTCGGAGCGGACGCCAAGCTCGAACGGCTGCGCGAGCTCCTTGGTGAGCTCAGACTGAAGGCCGACGAGGCCATGGCCCTCGGCGACGGCGCCAACGACATTCCCATGCTCCAAGCGGCGGGACTGGGAATTGCATATCACGCCAAGCCGACGGTGCGCGCCGCGGCTCGCGGGCGCATCGACCACGGCGACCTGCGGGCGGTGCTTTACGTGCAGGGGTACACAGCGGCCGACTTCATCCGCGACTGAAACGAAAAGGCCGCGAACCAAGGTTCGCGGCCCCTTGATCGTTCGTCTGCCGAACTTAGCCGCGCTCGAGGCTGAGGGCGACGAAGCGCATCTCGCCGTTGCGCTGGCGCAGCAGGATCAGCACCGAACCGCGGTTCTCAGCGCGAGTCTGCTCGACGAGTTGCAGCACCTGCTCGGGCGACTGCACCTCCTTCTGGGCAACTTCCACGATGACGTCGCCCGGCTGGATGCGGCGCAGGGCGGCATCGGTCTGGGCGGTGACACCGGTGACCAGCACGCCCTTGGTGCTGGTGGCGACACCGTACTGCTGGCGCAGCTCCGGCGTCAGCGCCGTGAGGCTCATACCGAGCGCCTCGGTGCGATTGCCGGCGGCCGGCGGCGGCGGCGTGAGCGCCGCGATGGCAGTGTCGGTGAGCTCGCCGACCTTGACCTTCAACTGCTTCTGGCCGTCCTTGCGCGCCACCAGCACGTCCACGGTGGCGTCGACGGGCGTCTCGGCGACGATGCGCTGCAGCGAAGTCGTGTCGGTGACCTCCCTGCCTGCGAAGTTCAAGACGACGTCCCCGGGCATGATTCCGCCGCGACCGGCGGGACCGTCCTCCGACACGCTGCCGATGAGCGCGCCGCGCGCCCGACCGAGGCCGAGCGACTGTGCGAGCTCGTCGGACACCGTTTGCACGCGCACGCCGACCCAGCCACGGCGCGGGCGGCCGTAGTCGACGATCTGCTGCACGATCGGCTTGGCCATGTTCGACGGGATCGAGAAGCCGATGCCGATGGAGTTGCCGGTGGGCGACAGGATGGCAATGGTGACGCCGACGACCTCGCCGTTGCCGTTGAGGAGCGGCCCGCCCGAGTTGCCGCGGTTGATGGCGGCGTCGGTCTGAATGAGGTCATCGTATTGCGTCGCGCCGATGTTGCGGGCGCGCGCGGAGATGATTCCGACCGACACCGAACGGCCCTGACCGAGCGGGTTGCCCACTGCCAGCACCCAGTCGCCGATGCGCGCGGTGTCCGAGTCACCCCAGCGCAACGAGGGCAGCTCGCGTCCGGCCTCCACCTTGAGCACGGCGAGGTCGCCGCGCTCATCGCGGCCAAGCACCTTTGCAATCAGGCGAGTGCCGTCATGCAGGACGACGGTGACCTCGTCGGCTCCGTCGATGACGTGGTTGTTGGTAACGACGATGCCGGACTTGTCGATGACGAAGCCCGAGCCGAAACCCTGCTGCTGGCGCTCGTTCGGCTGTGGGTTCGGAATCTGCTCGAAGAAGTCGCGGAAGAACTGATCGAACGGACCTTGCTGCTGCTGTTGCTGCCCTTGCGGATTGGCGCGCACGGCGACGCGTTGGCGCACGATGATGTCGACGTAGGCAGGCAGCGCCTGCTCCGCGACATCGCCGAAACCTTGCGGTGCGGCGGCTGCTGCGTCCTGCACCAAGGCGGGAGCGAGAGCGAGCGTAACGGCGAACGCTGCCGCCAGCTGCAAGGTGCGACCCACGCCGATGGCCATCGACCGGGGACGCAGTAGCTCGATCATGTTGGATTCGCCTTTCTCAAAGACAGGGCGCGCCAGGGCGCAGGCGGGCGTAGCCCCCCTCTTGTACGGGAAAAGTGCCGCTCAATTTGGGAGGAATTATGGCTCCGCCCCGCCGGCCGGGGAGAGGGCAGGAACCTGAACCCTGCGCAGCTCAGTTGAGGTGCTGCACCACCCACACGAGCGCGACGCCCGCCGCCGCCGCCGCAAGTCCCGCCCAGCGCATGACGCCGGTGGGCTGCGACAGCGCCAGGGTCATCAGCTTGTGCATCGCGCCCGGGAACAACGCATACAGGAGGCCCTCGATCACAAGGACGAGAGCGAGAGCGATGCCGAGGTCGCGTAGAGGCTCCGTCACCTCTTAGCGCGCGGCCGCTGGTCCCGGCGCGGCGGGCGGCGCTGCCGGCGTCGCGGCGGTGCCGAGCATGCTGCGGAAGTACCGGAAGAACTCAGAGTCCGGCGCCAACACCATGGTGGTGTTGTTGGGCAGGGCCTCGCGATACGCCTGCATCGAACGATAGAAAGTGAAGAACTCGACGTCCTGCCCGAACGCGTCGGCGTAGACCTTGATGGCGATGGCGTCGCCGTCACCGCGCAGGATCTCCGACGTACGCGTCGCTTCGGCGATGAGCACCGTGCGCTCGCGGTCGGCGCCGGCGCGCACTCGCAGTGCTTCTTCGGCGCCCTGGGCGCGCAGCTCGCGCGCATCGCGCTCGCGATCGGTGCGCATGCGGGCGTAGATCGCCTGGGTGTTCTCCTCCGGCAAGTCGGTGCGCTTGATGCGCACGTCGACGACCTGGATCCCGAAGGATAGCGCCTGCTCGGAGGTGATGCGCGTCGCCTCGGCCATCACGGCCGTGCGCTGGTCACCGACGATGGCGAGCAACGGCACCCGGCCGAGCGTTTGACGAAGGGTCGAGTCGAGAATCGTCTGCAGGCGCGCTTCGGCGGTCTGTTGGGTACGCACCGCTTGGTAGAAGAGCAGCGGATCGGTGATGCGGTAGCGCATGAACGCGTCAACGACGAGACGCTTCTGGTCGGCCGCGATGATCTGCGCCGCGGCGCCATCGACCTGCAAGATGCGCTTATCGACGTAGACGACGTTCTGGATGAACGGCAGCTTGGCATGCAGGCCGGGCGTCGAGACGACGCCTTTCGGCTCGCCGAACTGCAGGACCAGGGCCTGCTGGGTCTGGTGGACCGTGTACAGCGAGCTAGCGCCGAACAGGGCGACAACCGCCAACAGGATGGCGGTGATGGTGGTGGGCAACGACCAACGCATGGGGGCCTCCTACTGTGCCGCCCGGCGCTGCACTTCGGGCAGCGGCAGGTAGGGGACGACGCCCTGGGCGTTGCCGGCTTGGTCGACGATGACTTTGGTGGCGCCCTTGAGCACCTGCTCCATCGTCTCGAGGTAGATGCGGCGCATCGTGACGTCCTTGGCCTGGTTGTATTCGCGGTACACGGCCAGGAAGCGCTGGGCGTTGCCTTCAGCAGCGGCGACGATCTGCGACTTGTACGCCTCGGCGGCCTGAGTGATCTGCACCGCCTCACCGCGGGCGCGCGGGATGATGTCGTTGCGGTAGGCCTGCGCTTCGTTGATCTGGCGCTCGAGGTCGGCGCGGGCACGCTGCACGTCGTTGTACGCGTCGATGACGGCGGCGGGCGGATCCGACTTCTGCAGGCTGACCTGGGTGATCTGGATGCCGGCGCCATAGGAGTCGAGAGTCTGCTGCACGCGCGCGCGCGTCTCGGTCTCGATGACGCCGCGGCTTTCGTTGACGCGCGCGAACTGGGTGCGGCCGATCACCTCGCGAATGGCGCTCTCGGCGGCGAACTTGACCGTGAGATCGGGGCGATCGATGTTGAACAGGAAGGCGCCGGCGTCGGAGATGCGCCACAGCACCGTGAAATTGACGTCGATGATGTTCTCATCGCCGGTCAGCATCAGCGCTTCTTCGGGGATCGAACGCTGGCCGGCACGGCCGGCGTCGGCGGTGCGGAAGCCGATCTCCTCGCGATGCACGACGGTGACCTTGGGCGTCTCGACCGACTCGATCGGCGTCGGCAGGTGATAGTGCAGTCCGGGCGTTGTGGTTTCGACGAACTGGCCGAAGCGCATGACGACGCCCTGCTCGTCCGGCTCGACCCGGTAGAAGCCGGAAGCGCCCCATACCGCGGCGATGACGAGAAGAATAAGAACAAAGCCGCGGCCGCCGCCCGCACTGGTCGGGATCATGCGGCGGAAGCGGTCCTGGCCCTGGCGCAGAAGGTCCTCGAGGTTCGGCGGCTGCGGCCCCCGCCCGCCCGACGAACCCCACGGTCCGCCTCCGTTACCGCCCGATGAGGGGCCGCCGCGATTGCTCCAAGGCATGGGCGAAACGCTCCCGAAAAGGCGACCTCAGGCCAGACAGGCCCGGGTCGCGACGCTCAATGTGACGATGTCAGGCAGCGCGCTGCCAGACAGTGGGTAGTTTGGCGCTGCGCCAACCATGCAGCCGGCCAAGTCGGCCCGGTTGGCTTCCTGTGGCGCCGAAGGGTGTGGTGAAGGGCCGGCAGACGCTGCATTTTCGCGGCTTTCAAGCTTATATGACAGCAGGGTGCCCCGCGCAACGGAAGCACCCGAGCCATTTTGCCGCCAACGAAGAGAATTCATGCCCTCCGCTCCGATCACCGCCGAACGAGTCCTCGACGCATTGCGCTCCGTGATCGATCCAGCAAAAGGGGCCAGCGTGGTGGCGCTCGGCATGGTTTCGGGCTTGTCCATTCGCGAAGGCACGGTTTCGTTCGCATTAGAAGTGGCCCCGCAGGAGGCGCGGGACAAGGAGCCCCTGCGCGCCGCCAGCGCTGCAGCCGTCGGCAAGCTGGCCGGCGTCACCAAGGTCAACGCGGTACTGACCGCGGCGACACCGGCGCGCGCAGAGCCCGCCCCGCCCCGCCCCCACGGCCAGCCGGTCGCCAAGGCCGACATCGCCGGCGTGCGCACCATCCTGGCGGTGGCGAGCGGCAAGGGCGGCGTCGGCAAATCGACGACGGCGGTGAACATCGCCGTCGGCCTCGCTGCCGAAGGCAAGAAGGTCGGGCTGCTCGACGCCGACGTGTACGGGCCGAGCATCCCGCGCATGCTCAGACTCGAAGGCCGGCGCGCCGACGCGGAAGACAATGTGCTGCTGCCCCACGAAGCGTTCGGCATCCGCGCCATGTCGATGGGGTTCCTGGTGCCGG
>CAMEYM010000035.1 GCA_945947575.1 Rhizobium sp. Q54 | reverse complement strand
CAGTTCGCCCGCGACTGGGTGCTCGAGAACCGCGCCGATCAGGTGAGCTTCAAGGCCACGCGCCGCCGCAACGCCGAGCATCCGATCGAGAAGGTCGGCGAGAAGCTGCGCGGCATGATGCCGTGGATCGCCGCCAACCGCCTGGTCGATAAGACCAAGAACTAGGGAACACTGGGCGGCCGTGTCGGCGACGACACGGCCGCCCTTCTGGTCTTCCCGCGCGCATGCACACCACCGAAGAGTTGCGCGACAACCGGCACTAGGGCGAAAATCCCAGGTTTTCAGCCAGTCTTGGACTTCTGGTTCGGGTCATCGAGCGTTGGTTTCCGCGACGAATGGTTCCGCAAAGACGCCGCGTTCGACGCCGCAATCCGCGATCGATTCAGGACAACCTACGAGCGTGCGGCACGCGGCGAATTCGACAAGTGGTGCAGCGTCGCACACGGCGCGCTCGCTCTCGTCATCGTGCTCGATCAGGTTCCGCGCAACCTCATTCGCGATGACGCGCGTGCGTTCGCAACGGATGCGCGTGCACGCGCGGTCGCGTCGGAATCGGTTGCGCGCGGATTCGATGGCGAGTTGAGTACCGTGCAGCGCGTGTTCATGTACCTGCCGTTCGAGCACAGCGAAGTTCTCGCTGACCAGGAGCGCTCCGTGCTGTTGTTCGAGTCGATGGAGGATGCGAAAGAGCGCGACGCGGTGATCGAGTACGCGCGGCGCCATCGCGACATCATTCGCCGCTTCGGTCGCTTCCCGCATCGCAACCGCGCGCTTGGCCGCACGTCGACGCCGGAGGAGATGGCGTTCCTCGCGACGCCCGGCTCCTCCTTTTGAAATTGTCCCCACCTCCGGTGGGGCATACCTCTTCGTCGTCGTTGCGACAGGGTCCGCGACCGCGTTAATAAATCCCCGCGATGCGTGCGGCCGAAGGGTGAGGGGAACCCCCGTCAGGCCGCAGAAAACTAGGGAATCCCCGACCGATTTGGTCTAGTATCGGCCCTCGGACGTACAGATTTTGTACCTCCGGGGTGGGACGAATCCATCTCTAGGAGTAGCCGCCGCGCCTTGGCGCGGCCGCGGAACGGCGTGGGAACATGGCACGGAACGGGAACAAGGCAGGAAGCGCACGGGGAGTCGCAGTGGCGACTGTGCCCGTGGTGCGACATGCGAACTTCCCGGGAATCCGCCGGAATCCTAGCTTGTCCACGATTGGCTCGCTCCTTCGACTTAGCCGCCCCTGAGCGCAGCAACCGGCGAAGACCGCCACGTTGCGTTCGGGGGACGCCTTAGCAGGAAGACTCACGGGCTGTGATGCCCAATGGGACAAACGCTAGTCGAAGGAACGCACCGATGAACGTCAGCCACACCAATCAGCGACCGGACAGCCACGAGCCGGGTGGCGTCGCCCCACAGGGGCGCAACGGCAACAGAATCGTCATTTTCGACACCACGCTGCGCGACGGCGAGCAATCGCCCGGCGCGTCCATGAACCTGGACGAAAAGCTCCGGGTCGCCCAGGCGCTCGAGGCGATGGGCGTCGACGTCATCGAAGCCGGCTTCCCGATCGCCTCCAACGGCGACTTCGAGGCGGTCGAGGCGATCGCCAAGGTCGTCACCGAGTCGGTGGTGTGCGGCCTCGCCCGCGCCAGCAAGAAGGACATCGAGCGCGCCGCCATGGCGCTCAAGCCGGCGCGCCGCAAGCGCATCCACACGTTCATCTCGACCAGCCCGCTGCACATGCGCGCCAAGTTGCAGATGGAGCCCGACGCGGTGCACCAGGCGGTGATCGATTCGGTTTCGTTCGCCCGTCAGTTCACGGACGACGTCGAGTGGAGCTGCGAGGACGGCACCCGCACCGAGCACGACTTCATGTGCCGGTGCATCGAGAGCGCCATCAAGGCGGGTGCCACCACCATCAATATCCCGGACACGGTCGGCTATTCGATCCCCGAGGAGTTCGGCGCGCTCATCCGCATGGTGATGAACCGCGTCCCCAACATCGACAAGGCGATCATCTCGACCCACTGCCACAACGACCTGGGTCTGGCGGTTGCCAACTCCCTGGCGGGTGTCGCCAACGGCGCGCGTCAGGTCGAGTGCACCATCAACGGCCTCGGCGAGCGCGCCGGCAACGCCGCGCTGGAAGAGATCGTCATGACGCTGCGCACGCGTCACGACAAGATGCCGTACACCACCGGCATCAAAACCGAGCACATCACCAAGGCCTCGCGTCTGGTGAGCCAAGTCACCGGCTTGCAGGTCCAGGCCAACAAGGCCGTGGTCGGTGCCAACGCGTTCGCACATGAGTCCGGCATCCACCAGGACGGCATGCTGAAGCATGCCAACACCTACGAGATCATGACCCCCGAATCGGTGGGCCTTACAGAATCCAAGCTGGTGATGGGCAAGCACTCGGGCCGCCACGCCTTCCGCAAGAAGCTGGAAGAGCTGGGCTTCGCGCTCGAGGCGGCGCAGCTGGACGAGGCGTTCGTCGCGTTCAAGGCGCTCGCCGACAAGAAGAAGGACATCTACGACGAGGACCTCATCGCGCTGATCGACGAGGAAGCGCGCGAGAACGACCGCATTCGCGTCGTTTCGCTGCAGGTCATCGCCGGCACCAAGGGTCCGCAGACCGCCGAGCTGGAGCTCGAGATCGACGGCGTCGTGCGCGCCCACAAGGCGACCGGCGACGGGCCGGTGGATGCCACATTCAAGGCGATCCGTGCCCTGGTTCCCAATACCGCCACACTTCAGCTGTACCAGGTGCACGCCGTGACCCAGGGCACCGATGCCCAGGCCGAGGTGACCGTCCGGCTGTCTGAGGATGGCAAGAGCGTCAACGGGCTTGGTGCCGACACCGACACGCTCGTCGCGTCGGCACGCGCGTACGTCAACGCGCTGAACAAGCTGCTGGTCAAGCGTCAGAAGCGTGCTCCGGAGGCGCTCTCCGCCTAAGGCACGCGAGTAAAGAGGGGTCGTGGCCGGCCCCGGAGGCAAGGGGTCTCCGGGTCGCCACGCAACAGGAACGGACCCTAAGGGATGTTCTCGAGGATTCTGGGGTGGCTGTCCGCCGACATGGCGATCGACCTCGGCACGGCCAACACGCTGGTTTACGTCAAAGGGCGCGGCATCGTCGTCAACGAGCCGTCGGTAGTCGCCATCATCGACTACCGCGGCAAGAAGCAGGTGCTCGCGGTCGGCGAAGAGGCCAAGCAGATGCTCGGCCGAACGCCCGGCAACATCGAAGCTATTCGCCCCTTGCGCGACGGCGTCATCGCCGACTTCGAGATCGCCGAGGAGATGATCAAGCACTTCATCCGCAAGGTGCATAACCGAGGCAGCTTCGCCAGCCCGCAGATCATCGTCTGCGTGCCGTCGGGCTCCACCGCGGTCGAGCGCCGCGCCATTCAGGAGTCGGCCGAGAGCGCCGGCGCCCGCCGCGTCTACCTGATCGAGGAGCCGATGGCTGCCGCGATCGGCGCCGGACTGCCGGTCACCGAGCCGACTGGCTCGATGGTCGTCGATGTCGGCGGCGGCACCACGGAAGTCGCGGTGCTGTCGCTCGGCGGCATCGTCTACTCGAAGTCGGTGCGCGTCGGCGGCGACAAGATGGACGAGGCGATCATCAGCTACATCCGCCGCAACCATAATCTCTTGATCGGCGAGGCCTCGGCCGAGCGTATCAAGAAGGAGATCGGTACTGCCGCGCCGCCGGAAGACGGCAACGGCAAGACCATGGCAGTGAAGGGGCGCGACCTCATGAACGGCGTGCCCAAGGAGCTGGTGGTGAACCAGCGCCAGATCGCCGAGGCGTTGGCCGAGCCGGTCGGCGCCATCATCGAGACGGTCAAGGTCGCACTCGAGCACACCGCGCCCGAGCTTGCCGCCGACATCGTCGACAAGGGCATCGTGCTGACGGGAGGAGGCGCGTTGCTCGGCAATCTCGATCAGGTGCTGCGCGAGGCCACGGGCCTGCCGGTATCGGTCGGCGACGAGCCGCTGATGTGCGTTGCATTGGGCACTGGGCGTGCCCTCGAGGAGATGAAGACGCTGCGGCACGTGCTGCACCAGCAGTACTAGTCGCGGACTACTGACGTTGCCGGCTTGGGCGGCCGGTTTCGTCTTTCCCAGTCGATCGGGGAGTTGAGGGGGAAGAAGAAATCGTGCGTCCCATCGGCGGCCGAATTGGCAGGCTGGCGGTTCCACTCCGCGTACTAGCCCAGCGCTTCGCTCTGCTCCTGCTCGTCGGCGCGTCCATCGCGCTGATGATCACGGCGAAGGGGGAGCATTGGGCCGTTGAGCGCGTGCGCACCGCCGTCATGGACGTGGTGGCGCCGGTGCTTGACGTCATCGCGCGCCCTGCCCAGGCCCTCAACAACGCCACCGAGCAGGTCAGCCAGCTCGCCTTCGTCTATCGCGAGAACGAGCGCCTGCGCGAGGAGAACGACCGGCTGCGCGCCTGGCAATCCACCGCCCGCCGTCTCGAAACGGAGAACGCCGCCTTCCGCGCGTTGCTGCGCGCGCGGCCAGAACCTGGCGTCACCTACGTCTCCGGACGCGTCATCGGCGATTCCGGTGGCCCGTGGGTGCGCACCCTCGCCCTCAACGCCGGCGAGAGCGACGGCGTGCGCAAGGGCAGCGCGGTCGTCACCGGCGACGGGCTGGTCGGCCGCGTCGTCGAGTCGGGCGACCGCTCGTCGCGCATCCTGCTGCTCACCGACCTCAACAGCCGCGTGCCGGTCGTTGTCGAGTCTTCGCGCTATCGCGCTATTCTCGAAGGCGACAACACCGACACCCTGAAGCTGTCGTTCGTCATTCCGGCCGACGAGATCCGCGTCGGCGACCGCATCGTCACCTCGGGCTCCGGCGGTCTGTTCCCGGCCGGCCTTCCCATCGGTGACGTCACTGCAATCAAGGACGGCACCGCGCTCGTCACGCCGCTGGTGCGCTTCGATCGCCTCGAATACGTGCGCGTGCTGCGTTTCGACTTCCCCGGCATGGAAGCCGACAACCCGCGGGGCGGTCGCTAGCCATGAACCCGATGTTCGCGCGTGCTGTCGCCATTCTGCGCACCATGGTGCCGTTCGGCACCTTGCTGCTCGCGGTGGCGCTGGCCGGCGTGCCCTACGGCATTCCGCTCTTCGGGCCGGTAACGCCGTTCTTCGCCCTGATCGCGATCTTCTATTGGAGCATCCACCGGCCCGAGCAGATTCCGGCCGTCGCCATCTTCGGCATTGGCGTGCTGCAGGACCTCATCACCGGCGGTCCGCCAGGCTCCATCGCGTTGCTCCTGCTTCTGGTGCACGCCCTCGCGGTGTCGCAGCAGCGCATTCTGCTCGGCCAGTCGTACCTGGTGGAGTGGGCCGGCTTCGCCCTGGTGGCGCTCGGCGCCGCCGTCGTCGGCTGGCTGCTCGCGTGCGTCTACAACACGGCGCTCATCCTGCCGTGGCACTTCCTAGTCCAGGCGCTGCTGACCGTTGCCCTCTACCCCGCAGCCACCACCATCCTGACGCCGGCAGCGCGCTGGTCGCGCGCCCCGGAGCCGGCATGAAGCGCGAGGTCTTGGCGTGAAGCGCGAAACGGGCCGCTACAAGACCTTCAGCCGCCGTTCGGCCCTTCTGGTCGGCGGTCAGGGCCTGCTGCTGTCGGCGCTCGTCTCGCGCCTGTACTACCTGCAGGTCGTGCGGTCCGAGGAATACCGCATGCTCGCCGACGAGAACCGCATCAGCCTGCGCCTGCTGGCGCCGCCGCGCGGCCTGATCGTCGATCGCAACGGCGCGGTTGTCGCCGGCAACATGCAGAACTATCGCGTGCTGCTGGTGCCCGAGCAGGCCAAACGCCCTGGCGAGAAGTTGGTCGTGTCCGCCGACCGCACCCTGCGGGCGCTGGCCAAGCTCATCCCGCTCGACGACTTTCAGCGCCAGAAGGTGCTGCGGGAGGTCGGCCGCAAGCGCGAGTTCGTGCCCATTACGGTGGCCGAGAACCTCACCTGGGAGGATTTCAGCCGCATCAACGTGCATGCGCCCGATCTGCCGGGCATCGTCCCGGACGTCGGCGAGACGCGGCACTACCCGCTCGGCTCGCACCTGGCGCACCTGGTCGGCTACGTCGCGCCGGTCGCGGACTCCGATCCGATCGACGATCCGATGCTCGAGCTGCCGGGCTTCCGCATCGGCCGTTCCGGCGTCGAGCGCAATTCCGACCTCGTACTGCGCGGCAAGGCCGGCTCGACCCACGTCGAGGTGAATGCACACGGCCGCGTCATCCGCGAGCTGAAGCGCGTCGCCGGTCACCCAGGCCGCGAGGTGTCGATCACCATCGACGCCAAGCTGCAGGAGTTCGCCACCAACCGCATGGGCGCCGAGAGCGCCGGCGCCGCCGTCATCGATGTCTTCAACGGCGACGTTCTGGCGCTCGTCTCGACACCCTCGTTCGATCCGACCCAGTTCGCCTTCGGCCTGTCGCGCGAGGAGTGGAACGGGCTCGTCAACCACCCACGCAAGCCGCTGCTCAACAAGGCCGTCACCGGGCAGTACCCGCCGGGCTCGACCTTCAAGATGGTCGTGGCGCTAGCGGGCCTCGAAGGCGGCATCATCCACTCCGGCCACCGCGTCTTCTGCCCGGGCCACATGACGCTCGGCGACCGCAAGTTCCACTGCTGGAAACGCGGCGGTCATGGCGAACTCACCCTCCACGAGGGCATCGAGCAGTCGTGCGACGTGTTCTTCTATGACGTCGCGCGCAAGGTTGGCATCGACCGCATCGCCGAGATGGCCAACCGCTTTGGCCTCGGCCAGACGCCGGATCTCGGTCTCGGCACCGAGCGCCCCGGCCTCATCCCGACACGCGAGTGGAAGCTCAAGCGCACCGGCGAGGCCTGGCAGGCGGGCGAGAACCTCGTCGCCGGCATCGGCCAAGGCTTCGTCCTGACGACGCCGCTGCAGCTTGCCGCCATGACCGCGATGCTCGCCAACGGCGGTGTGCGCATCACGCCGCGCCTAGTGCTGCCGGCCGACGACGCGCCCGCGGCGCCCTGGGATCCCGACAACGATCCGCGCTCCCTCAAGCTCAGCGCATCCAGTCTCGCCGCCGTGCGCGAAGGCATGGTGCGCGTGGTCAACAGCCAGCGCGGCACCGGATACGCCGCGCGCATCCGTGACAAGGGTTTCGAAATGGCCGGCAAGTCGGGTACCGCGCAGGTGCGCGGCATTTCGGTCGCGGAGCGCGACGAAGGCTTGCCCGCCATCGACACCATCCCGTGGGAGCACCGCGACCACGCCCTGTTCGTCGGCTACGCGCCGATCGGCTCGCCGCGCTACGCCTGCGCGGTGGTGATCGAGCACGGCGGCGGCGGCAGCTCGGTGGCCGGTCCGATGGTGCGTGACATCCTGCTGCAGGCGCAAAAGACCGAATCGGGCCGCCGCCGCTCGCGCCAGCTTGCTGACGCCTTGCCGACTCCGCAGGCGCCCCGATGAGCCTGTCCGACACCGGCCTGCGCCTCACCAAGGTCGAGCTCGGCTTCGGCCAGAAGATCGCCAGCCTCAACTGGGGTCTGATCCTGCTGCTCACCGGCACCACCGGCTTCGGCCTGCTGGTCCTCTATTCGCTCGCCGGCGGCATCACCGACACCTGGGTGGAGAAGCAGGCCATCCGGTTCGCTCTCGGTTTCTCGGCGATGATCATCATCGCCCTGGTCGACATCCGCATTTGGTTGAACCTCGCCTACGTCGCCTACGGAGTGGCGCTGGCGCTCCTCATCGGCGTGGACATCGTGGGCTACACCAGCATGGGGGCCCAGCGCTGGATCGACATCGGCATCATCACTCTGCAGCCGTCCGAGCTGATGAAGGTGTCGATCGTCCTCGCCCTCGCGCGCTACTTCCACGAGCACACCCTCGAGGAAGCCCAATCGCTCAAGTGGCTGTTCGTACCCGCAGCGATGGTTATCGCACCGGCGGCGCTCGTGCTCGTGCAGCCCGACCTCGGCACGGCGACGCTGCTGCTGATGTGCGGCGCCACCTTATGCTTTCTCGCGGGCGTCCGCATCTGGGTGTTCGGCGTCGCGTTCGCGGCCGCCGCCGCGATGGTGCCGCTCGGCTGGCAGTTCCTGCATGACTATCAGAAGAACCGCATCCTGACCTTCCTCGACCCCGAGCGCGATCCGCTCGGCGCCGGCTATCACATCCTGCAGTCCAAGATCGCGCTCGGCGCCGGCGGCGTCTTCGGCCGCGGCTTCCGCGAGGGCACCCAGAGCCATCTGAGCTTCCTGCCCGAGATGCAGACCGATTTCATCTTCACGACCCTCGCCGAGGAATTCGGCATGGTTGGCGCCCTGTGCCTGCTCGGGCTCTACGTCTGCATCCTCGCCTACGGCATGGCCATCGCGCTCCGCTCGCGCAACCACTTCGGCCGCCTGGTGGCGATGGGCATCGGCACCACGTTCTTCTGCTACGTGTTCATCAATATCGCCATGGTCACCGGCCTCTTGCCTGTGGTGGGCGTGCCCCTGCCGCTGATCTCGTACGGCGGCACCGCCATGGTGACCTTGATGGCGGGCTTCGGCCTGGTCATCTCGGTCTACGTCCACCGCGACGTCCGCATCCCCAGGCGCCCGGGCGGGCCGGTCAGCTAGGGCCCTCCTCCTTTGGGTTTGAACCGGGGCCAAGGGCTTGGTATATCCCCCGCTCTCCGAGACGCGGACCGGCTCCGGCCGCATCCGCCACGCCTTGGGGGCGCATAGCTCAGTCGGTAGAGCAGCTGACTCTTAATCAGCGGGTCCGAGGTTCGAGTCCTCGTGCGCCCACCACTGCCTCGGACCGTCCCGACGGGACCGGTTTCGTCGTTCGTCAGGACCTTCACCCAGCGAACCAGGCGCGGCCGCCGGTCGCCGCGAACAGAACGGCCTCCTGACCGTGCCCCGAAGCGTCCGATTTGTATCGGCGCGACCCGACCTTGTGGCGTATCGCCCTCCCGGCGAGCTCGCGTCGCGACTCGCTCCTATGTGCCTATTCGTTCAAGTAGCGAGGTTGACCATATGTACGTGTTCGTACCAATACCGAGGCGGGGGGGTGCCCGATAGATTGAGCGCGACCGCAATCCCTTTGACGCACCTCGGGGGTGAGACGCGCCATGAAGACGGCAACGCATACGATTACGCCGGAGCTCTGGCTGCGCCCGGAAGTTCGCCACGACACGCAGGTGGAAATCGAGGGCGCGCGGTTCTTGCGCGACACTCTGGCGATGACCCCGGATGATTCCCTCGCAGCCTGCGCGTCGGTCGCCGTGTCGCTGTGCTCCGGCCGTGATGGTGGTGTGTGCGTGTTGTCGCCAACAACCGGCCGGCTGGATCACAACCTTGGCAGCGCCCCGGCGCCCCAGGACGGCCTTCTGCGGGACTGCATGGCCAGCGGTGAGGCAATGCTGATCGATCGCATCACCTCGCCGTCGCCCGGCGCAACTGCCGTCATCGAGGAAGTGCTGCTGGTTCCGTTTGGAATCCCGGGCAGCCGCGCGGCTGGCGTCGTTTGGGTCGTGCAGGATGCCGATGCCCACTCGTTCGATCGCCTGGACGCGTGTGCGCTGGAGCACGTCGCGACGTTTGCCGCGAGCGCGGCCGAACGGGGTATTGCCGCGATCGAGGCGAAGGGCGAGTTGGCATCACGCGACCTGTCAATGGACGAGCTGACCCACCGCGTTGAAAACATGTTGCAGGTCACGGCGCGGTTCCTGGAGCTTCAGTCCACCAAGATGATCGCAGGCGAGGCTCGCACCGCAATCGACTCCGCGCGCAACCGAATCCTAGCCATCGGCACAATGCACCGCCTCGAATCCAACGGTGAAGCCGCCAGCGTCGTCGATGCGCTCAAGGAAGTATGCGAGAGCGTCACCTGCGGCGATCCCCGTTTCCGCGTGCGTGTCCTGGCGACCGAGGACTTTCGCCTGCCCGGCGCGGATGTTGGGCGCGTGGCGATGATCGCCAGCGAGTTGGTCACCAACGCGGTCAAGCACGCCTCGACGGGACGCGACGAGGTCGCGATCGACGTGACTCTGTTCAAGCCGGCGAAGGATCGTGTCGAGGTGTGGGTCACTGACGACGGCGCTCCGCTCAAGCCGGATGCCGATAAGAAGGGACGTCGCGGGCTCGGCCTGAACCTCGTGCATGGCCTCGCCAAGCAGCTCGGCGGCTCGTTCACTGTCGAGGCAGCGCGCAAGCGCT
>CAMEYM010000034.1 GCA_945947575.1 Rhizobium sp. Q54 | reverse complement strand
CAGCCTCGCCGTGCTCGGACCGGGCGACACCGTCCGCGTCGCCGCCGATGCCGGCGCCGACGCCCGCTTCCTGCTCATCGCCGGACGCCCGCTCAACGAGCCGGTGGTCAAGTACGGCCCGTTCGTCATGAACACGCGCGAGCAGATCTACCAGGCCATCGAGGACTTCCAGTCGGGCCGGTTCTAGCCGCGGCCGCCTGTTACCTTCCGGCGAGGCTCCGCCGTAACCCTTGGTATGCGCGGCCGCGGGGGCTAAAAAAGGCCCTATTCTCATTGCACGGTCGGCAATGCCGTCGGTCGGGCCCCCCGCGCCACAAGGACCCTGAGTGACTCGTGTCCTGATCGGGATTGCCGTCGCGCTCATCGTCCTCGTCGGCGCGGCGCTAGCGGCTCCCAGCTTCGTAGACTGGAATCGCTACCGGGACGAGATCGCCGCGCGCGTCGAGGCGGCCGTCGGCCGCGACGTCGTCATCGGTGGCGACATCGACTTCACGCTGCTGCCGTCGCCGGCGTTCTCCGTGCGCGACGTGCAGATCGCCAACAGCGCTGGCGCCGCCGCGGCGAGCCTGGTTTCGCTCGGCTCCCTCGATATCCGCGTCGCCTTCGGGCCGCTGCTGCGCGGCAGCGTCGAGGTGCGCACCGTCGTCCTGCAGGAACCGGCCTTCGAGCTCGAGATCCTCGCCGATGGCACGCCCAACTGGTCGATGCGCGCCGGCAGCCCGCGCGCCGGTGTGGGCGTCGGCACCGGGATGCCGGGCGGCGTGCAGGTCGACAACCTGCAGATTCACAACGGCACCGTGACCTTCCGCGACGCCCGCCGCGGCATCGTCGAACGGCTCCACGGAGTTGACGCCGACATCTCGGCGCGCGCCCAGGCTGGCCCGTACCTGGCCGAAGGCGCTTTCACCTATCGCGGCCTGCCGGTGCGCTTCGGCTTTAACAGCGCCACGGTGACGCCCGGCCGGCCCATCGGCCTGCGCGCCGATTTCACCCTGGTGCCCGACGGCGACAAGCTCGAGTTCCGCGGCGCCCTCAGCGAGATGACCGCCGACGGCGCCCTCAGCGGCACGCTCACCTTCGAGGGCAAGAACTTCGCCACTCTCGTCGAGCGCGTCGCGCGCGCGTTCGAAGCCGCGCCGCCGGCGCTCGCGGCCATCCCGGCGGCCGTCCGCATCAGTGCCCAAACCTCGCTCAAGCCGGCCGAGTTCGCCTTCAACGACATCGACGCCCGCATCGGCGACCTCGCCGCCAAGGGCGCGGTCAACTTTGCTCTCACCGCTACGCCGCGCCTCGATGCCACCATGGCGATGAGCCAGCTCGATCTCGACGCCCTCCTGGCGCGGGTCCGTCCCGCCGCACCAGCGCGGCCCGCGACCTTTCGCGTACCCTCCCTGCAGGGCACGTTCAGCCTGACGGTCGAGGCGACGACCTACCGCCAGCGCCTGGTGCGCAACCTCGACCTTGCCGCCTCGCTGAACGACGGCGTCCTTTCGGTGTCGCGCGCCAAGGCGCAGTTGCCCGGCGTCACCGAAGTGGACGCCAAGGGACAGCTCGTCGCCGCCAACGGCCTGCCCCAGTTCGACGGTGAGACGACGCTGCGCAGCGACAACTTGCGCGACTTGCTTGGCTGGCTGCGCATCGACGTCGCTGCGGTGCCCGCGGACCGCCTGCGCACACTCGCCTTCCAGGGCCGCGTGCGGCTGCGCCCGGACGTCGTGCAGGCCTACGCCTTCGATGCCCGCCTCGATGCCACCATCGCCAAGGGCGCCGCTGCCTACGCTTTCCGTGCCCGCCCGGCATTCAGTCTCGACCTCGACGTCGACCGCTTCGACGCCGACGCCTACCTGCGCACCGTCCTGCGCGATCGCCGCTGGTCGTGGGCCACCCTCGACACGTTCGATACCGACGTGCGCCTGCGTATCGGCGAGCTGACCGCGCGCGAGCAGCCGGTGCGCGGCATCGTCGTGGACGCCGGCCTCATCGCCGGGGTGCTCACCATGCGCGAACTCAGTGTCGTCGACGCGGCCGGTGCGCGCGGCACCGTCGCGGGCATCGCCCAGGGCTTCTCCGACCGCCCCGTCGCCACCGGCACGGTCAATATCGCCGCGGAGTCCGCAGCGGGCCTCGCCCGCATGTTCGACCTCGCCTTCATCGCCGCGCCCGAGCGCCTCGGCGCCTTCGCCTTCAACGCCAGCCTGGACGGCGACCGCGACAAGCTGACGGTGGACGCCGGCGCCCTCGTCGCGGGCACGGACATCCGCCTGCAAGGCAACGTGCGCTCGCTCGGCCAGGACCCCATCGTCGATCTCGCCGTCGAGGCGCAGAACCCCAGCCTCGCGGCGCTGCTGCAGACCCTGGGGGTCGGCGCCGGCGCGGCTGCCGCGGCGCCGCCGGCGCCGCTGCATCTCGGCGCGACGTTCAGCGGCGTCCTCGGCAATCTCAGTGTGCTCGCCTCCGGCTTCGTCGCCGAGGCGGAGGTGCGCGCTGCCGGTACCCTGGCGGTCGCCGACGCGCTCGCCTACCGCTTCGAGGCTGCCGCGAGCCACCCCGACGTCTCCGCGTACTTCGCGCGCCTCGGCTTGCGCTATCGCCCGGCCGGCGCGCTCGGCGCCGCCTCGGTGCGCGCCGCCATCGAAGGCACGCGCCACACCCTGGCCGTCGCGCTGCAGCAGGCTGCGGTGGGCGAGGCGCGGCTGAGTGGCACGTTCTCCGCCGACCGCAGCGGACCACGGCCGCGCTACGCCGCCAACCTGAAGGCAGACATCCTGCCGCTCGACCGCTTCCTGCCTGCCGGCCCCGCCGGCGCCCCGCGCCGCGACTGGTCCAGCCGTCCGCTGCCGCTCGGCTTCCTGCGCGCCTCCGATTTCGAGCTCGAACTCGCCGTCGCCGACCTGACGTGGCGCGGTGCGCGCTTCGCCGACGCCCTGGTGGTGGCGCGGGCGGCCGATGCGCGCGTGGTGGTGTCGCCGGCGCACGCGCGCGTCTTCGGCGGCGAGATGGACCTCAGCGCGACGGTCACCGCCACGGACATGGCCGCCGTTGAAGTGGACTTGTCCGTCAGGAACATCGACCTTGCCGACGCTCCGAAGCTGCCGTGGGCGGTAGTGCCTGCCGCCGGCCGTCTCACCGCCACCATCGACGTCGCCGCCATCGGTGCCACCGAGTACGAGCTGATGTCTACCTTGCGCGGCAGCGGCACGTTCCAGGCGGCCGACGGCGTGCTCCGCGGCCTCGACTTCAGCCGCTCCGGCCAGGATCTCGACCGTCTCAAGGACGCCGCCGAGCTCCCCGATCTGCTCACCCGCCTCACCAGCCAGGGCGAGACGGCCTTCCGCGCCATCGACGCCGTGGTGCGCGGCACCGACGGCGTCATCGCGTTGGACAGCCTCACGGCCCGTCTCGAAGGCGCTGCGATCGCCGGCGGCGGCACCATCGACCTGCCGCGCCGCCGCACCGCATTGGAGCTCTCGGTGGCGTTCACCGCCCACGCCGAGGCGCCGCCGTTCGCGCTCGAGCTGTCCGGTCCGTGGGATGCGCCGCGCCGCCTGGCGCGCAGCCGCGAGCTGCAGGGCTACGTCTCGCGCCGCCTCACTGCCGCCCCGCCCGTCCCGGCCGTCGCGCCGGCCGCGCCGCCCGCTGCTGCGCAGGAGCCCGCGCCGCCACCCGCCGAAGTTCCCTTCGAGGAGCGCATGCGCGGCCTGCTCGACGGCCTGCGACCTACTCCGTAGCGCGGGGCGCGCTCGCTATTCGTGAGCGCGCGCCAGGACGTAGACGCGGATCGCGCTGGAAAGGTTGCCCGCGCGGCCGCCGTCGATCTCGCCGATCAGTCCGTTGATGGATTTGCCGTCGCGCGCTGCGATCGCTGCTAGCGCCGTCCAGAACGCATCTTCGAGAGACACGCTGGTGCGGTGGCCGGCCACCACCACCGAGCGTTTGGTGACGCGCGCCGCCGCTTCGCCAGGGGAGCTGGGCTTCAGCCGCCCCGGATCATGTCCGCGGGCCGCACCCATCGGTCGAACTCCTCGGCGCTGACGTGTCCCGACGCCAGCGCGGCGGCCCGCAACGTCGAGCCCTCCGCGTGCGCCTTCTTGGCAATGGCTGCCGCCTTGTCGTAGCCGATGTGCGGGGCCAGCGCCGTCACCAGCATCAGCGACCGCTCCATCAACTCGCGGATGCGTGGCCCGTTCGGCTCGATGCCCGCGACGCAATGGTCGGCAAAGCTGCGCGCTGCGTCGGTCAGCAGCCGCATCGAGCCCAGCACGTTATGGATGATCACCGGCTTGAACACGTTGAGCTGCAGGTGCCCGTTGGCGCCGGCGAACGTCACCGCCGTGTGGTTGCCCATCACCTGCACCGCGACCTGCGTCAGCGCCTCCGCCTGGGTCGGGTTGACCTTGCCCGGCATGATGGACGAGCCCGGCTCGTTCTCCGGCAGGTTGAGCTCGCCCAGCCCGGCGCGCGGGCCCGAGCCGAGCAGGCGCACGTCGCTGGCGATCTTGAACAGGCTCACCGCCACGACGTTGAGCGCGCCCGACACCTCGACCAGCGCGTCATGGGCGCCCAGGCCCTCGAACTTGTTGGCCGCCGCATAGAACGGCAGCTCGGTGAGCAGTGCCACCTCGGTTGCCATGGCGGTATCGAAGCCCGCCGGCGCATTGAGGCCGGTGCCCACCGCCGTGCCGCCTTGGGGCAGGGCATAGAGGCGGGGCAGGGTGGCGCGCAGGCGATCGACGCCCAGCTCCACCTGGCGCGCGAACGCCGAAAACTCCTGCCCGAGCGTCATCGGTGTCGCATCCTGCAGGTGCGTCCGTCCGATCTTCAGTACGTCGTTCCAAGCTCCAGCTTTCGCCGCCAGCGCCCGTTGCAGGTGGCGCAGCGCCGGCACCAGCTCGTTCTCGAGCGCCAACACCGCCGCCACGTGCATGGCGCTCGGGAAGGTATCGTTGGACGACTGGCTGAGGTTGACGTGGTCGTTGGGGTGGACCGGCTTTTTAGCGCCGCGCGTTCCGCCCAGCATCTCGTTGGCGCGGTTCGCCAGCACCTCGTTGACGTTCATGTTCGTCTGGGTCCCCGAGCCGGTCTGCCAGACGACGAGCGGGAATTCCTGGTCGTGCTTGCCCACCAGCACTTCGTCGGCGGCGGCGGCGATGGCGGCGCCAAGCTTCGCGTCCAGCCCGCCCAGTGCCTGGTTCACCGTCGCGGCGGCCTTCTTGAGGAGCGCGAGGGCGCGGACCACCGGTAGCGGCATGCGCTCGCCGCCGATGCGGAAGTGCTCGAGCGAGCGCTGCGTCTGCGCACCCCACAGGCGCTCCGCCGGCACCGCGATGGGACCGAACGTGTCGCTCTCCAGGCGCGTGCCCGGCCGCGCAACGAGGGGGGATGGTTCGGACGCCACGATCGAGACGAGTATTAGCTGCGGCGGAAGCTGTCCAGCTTCACCACCTTGGGCTGGTCCGGGTTCTCGGGCTTCGGCATGGGTTCCTCGGCTGGGGGCGCCGGCGGTTCCACGACGGCCGGCTTGAACTGCAGGCCGAAGTCGATGCTGGGATCGACGAACCCCGACACCGCCGTGAACGGAATGAGCAGCCGTTCGGTCTTGCCCGAGAAGCTCAGGGACACCGAGAACGACTCGTCATCGACCGCCAGGTCCCAGTACTGGTGCTGCAGGACCAGGGTGATCTCTTCCGGGAACTTCGCGCGCAGGTACGGCGGCAGCTCGACGCCACCCTCGCCGGTCCGGCACGTGATGTAGAAGTGGTGGTCGCCCGGCAGGCCGTCGCGCGCCACCTTGCGCAGCGCCTCGCGCACGACGCCGCGCAGCGCCCGCTCGACGAGCGGCGCGAAGCCGATCAGATCCTGCTTGGTCGGGATGTCCTTGGTGTCGGTCACTGCGCGCATACTAGTCCGCACGTCCGCAGCCGTCGCCGGTCGTGGGAGGTAGCGCCAGAGCCAACGGGGAAGTGTGGGGTGCGTGCAAATGAAAAGGCCGGCCCTTTCGGGCCGGCCTAATCGAGTGGGGGGCTTCTGTTGCCCGGTGCCCCCCGAACCGCGCATACCAATTAGGCTGCGATTGCCAGACGGCTATTGTCGTTGGCAGTTTTAGAATGACCCGATAACGGCGGAATCATGCCGGGCAAACGCCTTGTCTTTACCCCGCGCGTCGATCCTATTTCGCCCCCATAAACCCGCGCCCCCATCGTTTGTTGGGTTCTGCGGGGAAACTGGTGGAGGCGCCGGGTACTGCCCCCGGGTCCGCAACGGCTATTCCACAAGGTTTTTATCGCCATAGCCGGTTTCCCGGCCCCCTGAATATAGGTGCTCCCTCGCGCTTTCCAAAGCCCCAGAACCTTCGGTCAAACCGGTAGGTCCGGGGCCAAGCCTGCTGAGGGGGCCCCCTCCAGGGGCCTTATTACATCGCCGCCGCCGCCTTCTTGCGACGAGGGGCCGCCTTCTTGCGACGGGCGGTCGTGCGCTTCACGCCACGACGAGCGGTCGCGCGACGTGCGCCAGTGCGCTTCGCCGTCTTGCGACGTGTCGTCTTGCGAGTCGTCTTGCGACGCGCGGTCGTGCGCTTCGCGGGCTTGCGCTTCGCTGTCGTCTTGCGCGCAGTCGTCTTGCGACGCGTCGTCTTGCGCGCAGTTGTCGACTTGCGCTTCGTCTTCCTGCGAGTCTTTGCCGGTGCACCGGCACGCTTGGTGGCTGCCATTAAGTTTTCCTCGTACGATGGGCCTGCACGAACAAATTCCTCCTTTTTTTGTGCTTTCGCAACATATTCGACCGTTCGGTCGTGACTTTTTCACTTCGAGTCGCGTTCGTGACAGCGCGCAGATGTCGAAGTTAAAGTCGCGACGACATCGAGTTCGGAGTCGTCATGGCACTCACGCCGGAACAAGCACGCGAGATCGAAGCTGAGCGCAACGAGTCGCGTCCGACTCGTCGCGTTGTCTCGCCGGGACTGGAAGAGATTCTGTTTCGCGCGCTGCCGGTGCTCGACCACGGCTTCGTGCGCGTCATCGATTACATGGGCGACGACGGCGCCATCGTGCAGGCAGCGCGCGTTTCCTACGGCCGCGGCACCAGAAAAGTCAGGGAAGATCAGGGGCTTATCAACTACCTGATGCGTCACCGGCATTCGACGCCGTTCGAGATGTGCGAGATCAAGTACCACGTGAAGCTGCCGATCTTCGTCGCGCGGCAGTGGATCCGCCATCGCACCGCTAACGTTAACGAGTACAGCGCGCGCTACTCGATTCTCGACAACGAGTTCTATCTGCCGGCACCGGAGCACCTCGCCGCGCAGTCGGAATCGAATCGCCAGGGCCGCGGCGACGTGCTGTCACCCAAGGACGCGCAGCGCGTCCTGGGATTACTCAAGGACGACGCCGAACGCTCCTACAAGCACTACCAGGAGCTTCTCAACGTCACCGACGACGGCAAGCCGATGGATGACGACCAGGTCGGCTTGGCGCGCGAACTGGCGCGCATGAACCTGTCCCTGAACTTCTATACGCAGTGGTACTGGAAGGTGGACCTGCACAACCTTCTGCACTTCCTGAGTTTGCGCGCCGATCCGCACGCCCAGTACGAGATCCGCGTTTACGCCGACGTCATGCTTGAGACGGTCAAGGCGTGGGTGCCTGCGGCGTTCAACGCCTTCCAGGAATTCCGCCTCGGCGCCGTGACGCTGTCCAAGTCCGCGCTCGCCGTTATCCGCCGCATGCTCGCCGGCGAGGCGATCGACCAGGCTGCGTCGGGCCTGTCCAAGCGCGAATGGGCGGAACTGATGGCGGCACTGGGGCGCGCCGAATAGCTCGGCAGCCGGCCAGTCTTCGGTCGCCGACGATGTCGCCCGACTTCCAACCCCCGCCGTCGTGGCGGGCGCGCTTGGCGGGCTACGCGGCAACCCCACAGACCATCGGAGAGTCGGGCGCTCGGGTCTTTAGGCTGGTCGCGGACGCGCAGCCAACATTGTTTGCAAAGGCCGGCGTTGCCGGCACTCCCGCCGATCCAACCGCCGAAGTGGCGCGTCTCCGCTGGCTCTACGTTGCGTGCGTCGCGTGTTCTGAGGTGCTGGCGTTCGACACGGGTGCGGGTCACCGTTGGGTGCTCATGACAGCGTTGCCCGGCCGTGATGCGGTAGCCGCCGCGTTGCCTCCCGAACGAAAGGCTACCTTGATCGGCGGCGCCCTGCGCGGGCTCCACGCCATGGCGACCGCTTCCTGCCCGTTCGACGCTCGCCTCGACGTCCGCTTAGCAGACGCCCACGCACTCGTCGCGGCGGGCCTCGTCGATGAAGGCGACTTCGACGACGAGCGTCGGGGATGGAAGCCGCGCGCGGTGCTCGAGCGGGTGCTGGAGACGCGGCCCACGGTCGAGGACGCGGTTGTCACCCACGGCGACGCATGCCTGCCCAACCTCATGCTGCACGCTGACGCGTTCGCGGGCTTCGTCGATTGCGGCCGCGTCGGCATTGCGGATCGCCACCAGGATCTCGGCCTGGCGTGCCGCAGCATCAGCCACAATCTGGGAGCTGCTTGCGTAGAGCCGTTCTTGGCGGCCTACGGCATCGCGCCCGACCCGGCGCGGCTGGCGTTCTATCAGCTACTCGACGAGCTATTCTGATGAACTTCCACGGCATCCCCATCCTGCTCGGCTTCTTTCTTCTGTGGGTCGTGCTCGACCGCTCGGCGACCGAGCTCGGCAGCACAATGGGCGAGGGCGGCTGGATCGTTTGTGCGTTGGTGATCATCACCGGCGTGGCGATCGAAGTATTCGTCTTCAAGCGCACCCTGCGCGGCGCCGTCATCGGCATCGGTTTGCGACCGGGTCGCAGGAACGTCGTCGCGTGGGCCGCCGCGGGCAGTGCCGCGATGCTTCTCTATTACCCGGCGTTCAGCCTCGTCACCGGCACGCCCGTTACGCTTCGCCCCGACTGGCTGGCGCTGCTGCCCGGCCTGTTCCTGCAGGCGGGCATCGCCGAAGAGGTCGTCTTCCGCGGCTTCCTGTTCCACCACCTGCGCGGCGCTTGGCCGTTCTGGCGGGCCGCGACGCTGTCGGCGATTCCCTTCGTCGCCGTGCACCTGTTGTTGTTGTTCGCGACTCAGGACTTCGCCGTCGCGCTTGCGTCGGTGCTGTTGTCGCTGATCTTGCTGTTCCCGTTGTCGTGGCTATTCGAGGTCAGCCGCGGCTCGATCCTCGCCCCGGCGATCGTGCACTTCGCCGTGCACGCCTCGATCAAGATCGTCGAGGTGCCCCTGGGCAGCCTTCCCACCTTGGCGATCGGCTGGATCGCGGTGAGCGCCCTGATGCCGTGGCTGTACTTTCGATTGCGCCCATCAATCGGCGCTTGACACGAACAGTGTCAAGTGATACATTACGTATTAATCGCCAGCCAAGGCAGGGGCAGCAGAGGTGTCCGCGCAATCCCGCGCATTTTGCGCGGGACGGGAGCCCTCCAAGGCGCTCGGATCGATACTTCGCGTCAGGATCACGCGTCCGGGATCATTCGACCGGCCGTCCCCGCATCGGCGCGTCTCTTAGACGCATCTCTTATACGTGCGTCGAGCCGGACCTCGCCGAGGAACATCAGCGCTGCTTGCTATCTCCCATGCACGGCGGCGGCAGGAGAATGCGTCGGTATGGTGCGCAGATGCAGGTCGATCCCACGCCCACCTCGAATGTCACTCGGCGACAGGAGGGTCGGCCGCGCGTCAGGCTAACCAATGCCATGATCGATCTGGGAGCCTCGGCGCTGTTCCCGTTCGCCGCACCGTTCCTTTACGTGGCCTCTCGACGCCGTTGGTATCTGCGCGGGGCGCGCGCGCTGCAGGATCGGCTGGGCGTCACCGTCATTCAGCACCACTACTACGAGCCGGTGGCCGGTCCGCCGCTGCCTGACGCCGATGGCGCTCGGCGTGTCCCCGGCATCGAGTGGAACCTCGACGCGCAGCGCGAATTCCTGCGGCAGATCGCCTGCCCCAACGAAGTGGCAGCCCTGGAGGGACGGAGCGTCGGTGGCCGGACGTTCACCTATGCCAACCCCATGTTCGGAGCAGGCGATGTCGATGCCCTCTATGCGATGGTGCGCTTCCTGCGTCCGCGAACCATTGTCGAAGTCGGAGCCGGCGTTTCGACGGTAATCGTACGCTTGGCCCTTGCCGACCTGAGTGCGGAGCAACCGGGTTACGCGCCGCGTCACGTCTGCTTCGAGCCGTTCGAGAATGCGTGGCTCGAGAGCACCGGTGCAGAAGTAAAGCGCCAGCGCATCGAGGAGGCCGGGATGGAGGTCTTTGACCTCCTCGGCGAGAACGACATCCTGTTCATCGATTCCAGCCATGTGCTCCGCTGCGGCGGCGATGTCGAAGCATTGTTCCGCCACTTCCTGCCGCGGCTCCGGGCGGGCGTGTACGTCCATTTCCATGACGTCTTCACCCCCCGCGACTATCCCGCACGATGGCTGCACGCCGACCGGCGCTTGTGGACGGAGCAGTACATGTTGGAGGCATTCCTTGCCTTCAACGAGGACTTCGAAGTGGTTCTCGCCGTCAACGACCTGCACCGGCGCGCGGAGCCGGAGGTCCGGGCCGCATTCCCCATGCTGGCGCGCGCACCACATGCAGAACCTGGTTCGTTTTGGATCCGGCGAAAGGCCCGCTAGTTCTGCGGCCGTTGACGCTCTACTCGATGGAGATGGTCGGCCCGGTCGATTGGGCCGCGGCGCGCTCCAGTCCGGCCCAAACGCGCCGCGCCAGTTCCCGGTAGACCTTGGCCTGCGGCCCATCAGGCTCCGCATGGACGATCGGCGTCCCCGCGTCCGACGTCTCTCTTATGCGTACGTCGAGCGGGACCTCGCCGAGGAACGGCGCTCCTGTCTGCTCGGCTTCGCGCCGGGCGCCGCCGTGGCCGAAGATCTCGCTGCGCTCGCCGCAGTGCGGGCACAGGAAGTAGCTCATGTTCTCGACGATGCCGAGGACCGGCACCGACACCTTCTCGAACATCTTCACGCCCTTGCGGGCGTCGATGAGGGCGATGTCCTGGGGCGTCGAGACGATCACCGCGCCGGTGATCGGCACCGTCTGCGCCAGCGTCAGGTGCGCGTCGCCGGTTCCCGGCGGAAAGTCGATCACCAGTACGTCGAGCTCGCCCCAGCGCACCGCGCGCAACATTTGCTGCAGCGCGCTCGTCACCATCGGGCCGCGCCACACCATCGGCGTGTCGCCCGGCACCAGGAAGCCCATCGACATCGCCCGGATGCCGAATGCTTCGTGGGGCAGCAGCACTTTGTCTTCCGCGTCGGCGCGCCGGCCTTCGAGTCCGAGCATGCGCGGGATGCTCGGCCCGTACACGTCGGCGTCGAGCAGTCCGACTCGTCTGCCTTCCGCCGCGAGCCCGAGGGCGATGTTCACCGCCGTCGTCGACTTGCCGACGCCGCCCTTGCCGCTCGCCA
>CAMEYM010000033.1 GCA_945947575.1 Rhizobium sp. Q54 | reverse complement strand
CTGGTTGATGAAGATCACCATGCAGTTCGACCGCGAGATGCTCGCGGTGAGCTTGCGCAGCGCCTGGCTCATGAGACGGGCCTGCAGGCCCATGTGGCTGTCGCCCATCTCGCCTTCGAGCTCGGCTTTCGGTACGAGAGCCGCGACCGAGTCGACCACCACCACGTCGATGGCGCCCGAGCGCACCAGGGTGTCGGTGATCTCGAGCGCCTGCTCGCCCGTGTCGGGCTGGGAAATGAGCAGCTCGGCCGTATCGACGCCGAGCGCCTTGGCGTAGACGGCATCAAGCGCGTGCTCGGCGTCCACGAAGGCGCAGATACCGCCCAGCTTCTGGGCGTTGGCGATGGTGTGGAGGGCGAGCGTGGTCTTACCCGAAGCCTCGGGACCGTAGATCTCGATGACGCGGCCGCGCGGCAAGCCGCCGACGCCGAGCGCCATGTCGAGACCGAGCGAGCCGGTGGAGATGGCGCTGAGGCCCTCCGCGACGACCGGGCGCGCGCCCAGCTTCATCACCGAGCCCTTGCCGAAGGCGCGGTCGATCTGACCGAGGGCCGCTTCCAACGCTTTTTTTCTGTCCACGGTATCCGCCTCGACGACGCGCAGTGCAGGCTCGGCCATCTCTACTTCCCCTCTTCTTCCCTGTCGCGCGCCGTTTTCACGCACGCGCACCAACCAGTCTTCGCTCGGGAGGCGGCGCGGGCAGCCACGCGCGCGCCGTCTCCCTTGCGGCGAACAGTACATGGTTTGTTCTCATTTGCAAGGGGTCGAATGTATCCCCTTTACGTAAGGAGAACGAAGCATGAGGGTATGCCCCTTCACAGCTAGGCCCAAGCTGGGCCGTGGTACGAGTCGCGCATGGGCGTCATTTCAAGGGCTATCGCCACCGGCGCACTCCAGGGCGCCGTCAGGGAGACGGCTGGGGCGCTATTCGGCGGCCTCACATTGCCGGGTTGGACCGTGACCGTAGCGGGCACGGTATTGGCGGCCTTCCAGGCATGGCGCGAGGGTAAGACCGCCCTCGACATTCTTGTCTACGGCCTAGCCGTGTTCGCCGGGCTCATAGTCGTTTGGACGTTTGCCCACGCGATCTATCAGCGCGCCAAGGGGCTGCCTATGACTTCGGCAATCCGTGACCGACTTACGTTTGGCGAGATCGCTGACCGTTGGGCCGCAGAGGTGGCAAGCCACCCCGGCGCGTTGTCGCGGAACGAGATTCTAGAGGAACTTCTACGTGGCGTTTGGCTTGGAGGATTTGCCGGAAACGACGCTCTCGTTCTCACGAAGCACGAGCGGCGGTCGATTGAGTCAATCCTGAGTGATGAAGACGCCCCCAACTACCGTACGCTGAGCGACGAGAACTACGGGTCTTGGTCGAGGGAGTTGATGGCGTCGGCCCTCCGTCACCACATTGTCGAGCGGGTCCCGGAAATTCCGAAGTGGGACGCGATCACTAGCGGCAACACACCCTGGGCAAAGATCGCCACAACGGTACGGCTCGCGGACCTCGACGAAACATCAACCAGCGCGTATATGGAAATGCTCTCCGTATCCAAGAACGCCTTCAAGAAGTGGGCGGCGACTGTTGGTCGTTCTCTCCCAACCTTTTGGTTTCCATGAAGAAGGGAAAACCACTGACACTCAAAGAGGCCCGCGAGACAAAGCAGCTCGGCAGATTCATTGCGGAGAACCCCATGCGCGGCAACATGGGCGCGTTCGACAAGCTGACTACGCAGATGGCGCAGGGTCAGCCGCCGGAGAAGCCGAAGGGCCGGGCTTCACGAAAGCCGTCAGCAAAAGATCGAACATAGCCGTGGGCGTGTGCCGCAGGTTGTAGCGGAACTCGAACTCGCCCAGGTACTTCGGCAGATGCTTGCCCGACACGCTGACGTGCGTGCCGCTGATCGACTTCTTCATCCACAGCCAGAAATTCTCAATCGTGTTCGTGTGGATCGGACCGCGCACGTATTCCTTGATGCTGTGGTTCACGGTGCCGTGGCGGTAGCCGTACTGGCCCAGGTTCATGAACGCCTTCGCTTCATCGGTCGACACGCGCGTGCCGCGCTTCACGTACTTAGCGATGTGCGGCAACACTTCGCGTTCATGACGGCTCGGGATGTGGCGCGTCAGCACTTCGCCGCCGCGCTCGATAATGCCCAGCACCACGTACTTGTCGTCCTGGCCGCGCTTGTCCGCGCCGCCGATGAACGCCTTGTCGATTTCCACGATCTTGTCCGGGCCGCCCATCGGCGCGTCACCATCGACCCAACCCATGTACTTCCGGATTTCGTGGCCCATGCGCCAAGCCGTCTTGTAGGTCACGCCGGTTAGACGCTGGACTTCCTTCGCGCTCACCCCGTTGCGGGTGGTCGTGAACATGAACATCGCCAGGAACCAGAATTGGAGCGGCGTGCGGGTGCGCTCAAAGGGCGTCCCGGCCATCGGGTGGATGTGCCAGCCGCACCACTTGCAGGCGTAGGAAGGCTCTTTCCGGACCCGGTACCACTTGGTTTCGGCACCGCACTTGGGGCAATGACTCTCGCGGCCGTACCGAACCTCCAAAAGGTGGTCCAGGCAGGCGTCGTCGGTCGGGAACCGGCGGAAAAAATCCTTTGTTGTCGGACCCTTAGACTTGGCCATAGCTCGCTCCCTCCAATGGCCAAGATACAGGTACGCGCCGTCCTTACGTCAAGGGGATACATCCGCAAGGGGTGGCTAAGGCGTTGCAGATGTGGGAGAATTCCGCCTCGTTCGGCGGATGTTCACGGTACCCCACAGGGGTTGAACTAGGGCTCCAACCTGAGGGCCGGCGCCTCATCCCGCTCCCGCCGCACCATCCACCGAAGGTAGAAGCGCAGATATGGGTCGGCGATCGTGAGTGTTCTGGAGTCGTCGTCCCAATCTATTCCCTGATCCACCCCCATCTGCTTGGAAATCTTCGCCAAATTCTTGAGGGCAGAGGTAACTTCGTGCGTTGCAGGTACCTTCTCCTTCACCAGCTTATTTAGCGAGGTACGCAGCGTCTCAAACGCAAGCGGCGAGGCGGGTCCAGTGGCGGCAACCGCCCGAAGTGTTGCCTCGTACACGTCGGCCGCATCCCCGCTGTGCAGCGGTCGAGCCTTGCGCTGCTTTCTAGCCTGAGGCCCGGCAACAAGCTTTTCGTACGTCGGTTGTCCTGAATGCTTCGCGATTCTCTCGAACAGGGCCGCGAGCGGGTAGTCATGGGGAACACCCAACGGCGCCAACCGAGTCTCCTGTACGTTGAGATCGCTGCAAATCTCGCGGCAAAACGTCTGCATCAAGAACGGGCTCTGTTGCGCTTCATCGGCGAGTCGTCTCAAGAGCTCTTCCGGACAGCTCACGTTCAAGAGCCCGAAACCGATCTCTGGAATCGCGCGAAGATCGTTGGGCGTCCAAGGAGGCACTGCAATGTTCGCGAATCGCCCCACCAATTCGATCTGCGTCTTGATCGGGTCCTGGCCGCGATGTGCAACAGCCAGCAGCACAATCTTCAGCCCTTCAAATATCGCCCCCTTCACATTCTGTAAAAATGCTTGGCGCGCCTCCTGCGGCAGGTAGTGAAAGTCATCCACCACCAACGTGACCTTGTTCGTGACAAGGTGGTCGATGGCGGTGTGCATCGGATCAAGCTCAAATCGACGCTCGGTCCCCGAAGACCTTGAATGTGCCGCTTCGGCCTTGAGCAGCGCCTCCGCTCCGATAGTCCCAGACGAATCCGTCGATGCGGTCTTCGTGACCTCACGGGGCTTGTTCAACTTGTAGGCAACTTTGTTCCAAAGAACCTCGGCGTTGGCGACCTGCCCACCTTCGATCCAAATGAACTCACGATCTCGCAGCACGTGGCGACAGAGCACGGTTTTCCCACACTTCGTGGGACCAGAGAGCGAAACGAGTTGATTCGGTGTGGCGATCGCCTTCGCCAGTATGGGCTCAACGTCGACATCCGTACGCTGCACGTAGGTCAACGACGGCTGCCCACCTGCGACAAAGACATCGTCCAGCTTGTGTACGGTGCGTGCCATTGCTGTCTCCCGGTGCGGCTTCAGCAGCGCAACGATTGCGGCGACAATACTGCGAATCCCCATGGCGTTGCGCCTATCGTACGTGCCCCCCCAAGGCGCGATACTAGAGCCTCAGATTGTTCCCGACCGGCTGCGAACCTGGGCGCTCGGTAGCGTTTGGGGCGACACGCCGGCCTTCAAGAGGAGGTAGACTCCCGGTGGTTCAGCGACGGAGGCAAGCATGAAGTGGTTCTGCTGGGCGACAACACTGTGCATTGCAGCCGCCCTCTCCAGCCCCGTCCATGCCCAGACCCCGGTCCTCAACGAGAGACTTCTGATCGAGCTGCCGGCCGGCTGGAAGGTCGGCTACACGGCCGGCGAGGCCGGGCGCTTCAACACCGTCGAGTACGTGCTCGAGGCCGAGACGATCGCGACGTGGACGCGGCTGCTCACCATCCAGCTCTTCTACAACCTGACGACGCCCATGGAGCGATACATGGAGCTGATGAAGGCGAACTTCGATCAGCAGGCGCCGTGCGAAGGCACGACCTTCACGGTGATGCGGACGCGCCAGGTCTACGGACTCGACTCGGCCATCGCCATGCTCGTGTGTCCGCGCAGCAAGACCACCGGACTCGGCGAGCTCACGCTGATCCAGGCGTTGCGCGGCAAGGAGGCGATCTATGTCGTGCAGCGCGCCATGCGCGGGCCGGCCTACACGGCGGCCGCGGTGCCGATTGCGACGACCGAGTTCCAGGATTGGCTGACGTTCATGGACAAACTGTGGGTCTGCGACCCGCGCGAAGCCGCGCGCCGCTGCCCGGCGCTGTAGGCCGAACGTAGCTCCTAGGCGCCCTTCACCGGGATACGATAGTCCATCACGCGCAGTTCGACGCCGGAGGCTTTCCGGTGCGTGTGCGTTTCGCCCTTGATGCCGCCGAGCGCCTCGGCGAGGCGGCGGCTGGGGGTGTCGCCGGCCACCACCGGATAGTGCAAGGCCACGAAGCCGAGCGTCGTGGCGGCCCACTGCAGCGCCGCCTGCCCCGCCTCGCGACCGAAGCCCTTGCCATGGGCGCCCTCGCGCAGCCACACGCCGATGCGCGGCTCGGCAGTCTCAAGGTTCTGCATGGTCGCCATGCCGAGGAACGTGTCGTCGGACTTGAGACGGATCACCAGCGGCAGGTCGGTGCCGGCCAACATGCGCGCTTCCCAGTCCGCGGCGGTGCCTTGGAACGCGGCGAGCGACGTCGGCGGATCCCACACCATGAAGCGCGCCATGGTGCGATCGATGGCGGCGAAGATGTCGGCGGCGTCGCTGGATTGGAACGCGCGCAAAGCCAGCCGGTCGGAGGCGATGCTGGTGCCGCGCAGATACTGGGGAGTTCGAGAGCGCACGCGGCAACCATAATCGGGGCCTGCCGCATTCGCCACCGGGTACCGTCACGCCCGAGCTTACCGGGCGTGGAAGTTCCTCAGGCGGCCGAAACCTTATGACGCCCTCCAGGCCGACGGCGCGGCAGCCCCACGGCGGGGGCATCGGCGCGGCGTCAGGGCGCGGTGCCGCGGCGGGCGGTGCGATGCGGCGCCGGCTGCGCGTGCGGCACCGGGATGCGGTAAAGCTCCATCGCGCCGCGATACAACGGCGCCCGCACCCGCGGATCGCCATCGGCCGGCGCTCCGCCGAGGCGCTCGGCGATGCGGCGGCTGGGTTCGTGCTGATCGAAGACCGGGAAGTAGACCCCGCGCGCACCGCGCTCGCCGAAGGCCCACGCCGTCAGCGCCGCCATGGCTTCGCTGCCGTAGCCCTGGCCCTGCATCGAATCGCGAATCCACAGGCCGGCGGTCGGCTCGGCTGTATCGAGAAAGTGCATCCCGCAGATGCCGACCACGTCGCGCCGGTCGCGCCGCCGCAGCACCAGGACCAGACCGGTGCCGCGGCCCGACATGTCGAGCCAATCCTGCCAGATGCCGGGCATCCCGGTGGCCGTCGGCCAGCCTTCCCATTGGATGAACCGGTAGATGGACGGAGCGATCGGGGCGGCGATTTCGGCTATGTCTTCGCGCACGAAGGCGCTCATCGAGAGGCGCGGCGAAGTCAGGACGATCTCGGCGAGGCCGGCAGAATGCGGCATGTACGGGGTGTGAGAACGGGGTACTACCTTGGAGTGTCATACGTCGGGCGGCCACCGGCCATCGGTAAGACACCTGAGTGCATCTGTCACACCCGACCACCCGTCCCACACCAACTTTCGTGAGCGATCGTGAACTACCGACATGCGTATCACGCCGGCGGTTTCGCCGACGTGTTCAAGCACACAGTGCTGGCACTTGTGATCGAAGCGCTCAAGCGCAAGGACACGCCGTTCTGTGCGATCGACACGCACGCCGGCATCGGTCTCTACGATCTGCGCGGGGAGCACGCGGAGAAGACCGGGGAAGCGGCCGCCGGCGTCGAGCGTCTCGCCGGCCAGGTGCTGCCCTTCGAGATGGGACCGTACTGGCAGGCGGTGAAGAGCGTGAACCGCAGCGTCAAGGCGGGCGCGCTGCAATGGTACCCGGGCTCGCCGCGGCTGCTGCGCGCGCTGATGCGCGCGAGCGACCGATTGCTGCTCGCCGAATTGCATCCCGAGGACGTCGAGACGCTGCGCGCCGAATTCGCCCGCGACCCGCAGGTGCAAGTGCGTGCCATGGATGGCTACACGGCGCTGAAGGCGCTGCTGCCGCCGGAGGAGCGCCGCGGCGTCGTGCTGATCGATCCACCGTTCGAGGCGAAGGACGAGTTCGCGCAGCTGCAGCGGGGTCTCAGCGAGGCGTGGCGGCGCTGGCCGACCGGGGTGTACGCGATCTGGTATCCGATCAAGGAGTTCGCGCCTGTGCGCGCGTTCCACGCGTGGCTGCGTGATCATGCGCCGGCGGAGACGCTGGCGACCGAGCTGCTCATCCACCCCGCGGTCAGGGAGGACCGCCTCAACGGCTGCGGTCTCGTCATCGTCAATCCGCCGTGGAAGCTCGACCAGCAACTCGCCAACGTGCTGCCGTTCCTGCACGCGACGTTGAAGCAGTCGGGCGGCGGACACGAACTGACGTGGCTGGTGCGCGAGCGCGAGCGTAGCTGAACGCTCTACCACGATTGCGCTACACCGTTCGGGTTGCCGACCGGAGCGAGCGTCATACCTAAGCTCGGTCCTTCGGCGCGTCCCAACCCAGCGGTTCCGACCCCATGACTGCCAGTACCCCGCAAGACGCGATCGTCGAGGACCCGCACGCGGCGGCACCGGAACATCCGAGCGAGACCGAACTGCAACTGCGCTTGCGGCAGCAGGAACTGCTGGCCGAGCTAGGTGTGCACGCCTTGCGCGGCACGACGTTCCAGGAGCTGCTCGACGTCACCGTGCGGCTCACGGCGGAAGGCCTGCGCTGCGAGTTCTGCAAGATCATGGAGCTGCAACGCGGCCAGAACCGCCTGCTGGTGCGCGCCGGCGTCGGCTGGGACGCGGGCGTGGTCGGTACTGCAACGGTGGGCGCCGACATGCAGTCGCCGGCGGGATTCGCCCTGCACACCGGCAAGCCGGTGATCTCCAATCACCTCGAGAACGAAGAGCGTTTCCGCACGCCGGAACTCTTGCTACAGCATGGCATCCGCCGCGCCGCCAACGTCATCCTGCAGGGCGACGACAGTGCATTCGGCGTTCTCGAAGTCGATAGCCGCGCGGCCGGGGAGTTCTCCAAGAACGACCTGTCTTTCCTGCAGGGGGCAGCCAACGTGCTGGGCATGGCAATCGAGCGGCAGCGGGTGGAGCGCGAGCTGCGCGTGTCGCTCGACCGCCAAAGCGTGCTGCTCGAGGAGATGAACCACCGGGTGAAGAACAGCCTGCAGCTCGTCGCCAACATGCTGCACCTGCAAGCCGGAGGCGCTGAGGCGGAGGAAGTCGAACGTTCGCTCAAGGATGCGGGCAAGCGCGTGATGATGGTGGCGCGCGCCCACGAGCACCTCTATCGGTCGCGCGACCTCCTGACCATCGACCTCGGCAGCTACCTGTCCGACCTGTGCAAGTCCCTCGAGAACGGCATCGAATGCAGCTTCGACCAGGCGGTGGTGGCGCGCATCGAGATGACCGCCGAGCGCGCCATTCCGGTGGCGCTCATCGTCAACGAACTCGTCACCAATGCCGCCAAGCACGGATACCCCGACGGCGTCGGCAAGGTGTGGGTGACTCTCAACCAAGACACCACGAAGGGGCACGCCATCGTGCGGGTCGCCGACGCGGGCATCGGCCTGCCGCCAGACTTCGACCTGGAGGGCGGCAAGAGCCTCGGCATGCGCATCATGCGCGCCTTGTCCCGGCAGCTCGGCGCCGCGCTCGTGGTGGCGCGGCGCACGCAGGGCGCCGAGTTCGCGCTCTACCTGCCCTACACCGGCAACAGCGCGGGGCGCTGAAGCGCTAGTTCGGCTCGCTCATCACTTCCTTCACGCGGCCGGCGAGCTCCTTCAGGCTGAAGGGCTTGGGCAGGAAGGTGAACTTGGTGGTGGGATCGAGGGAGTCGGCGAACACTTCCTCGGCGTAGCCCGAGATGAAGATGACGCGCACGCCCGAGCGGTGACTTCGACGTCGTGCGCGTGCGGCTACAGGCTGTCGAACTCCTCGGGCGAGATTCCGGCCTGGCGCAGGACGCTTCGCAGAGTGCCGATGGCGATTTCGCGATGCTTCGGCACGATCGCGGGCGGGTGCCAGTGGCTGTGCGCCGCGCGAACTTGACATGACTGCCGGTGGCTCCGGCCTCCATCCAGCCGGCTGCGAGCAACCTGCGCTGAACCTCGCGAAAGCTGAGCCGCCTAGGCGGCACGCACGGCTATCTCGATGGAGCGCACCTTTGGTGCTCGCGTTGCAAGCGGCGCGTCGAAGTGCAGGGCCAATGCGTCGGCCAAGTTGCTCAATGCCGCGGATTCGCTGCGTCCCTGGGTGGCCACATCGACCTCAAGGCACTGCGCGACAAACCACTTGCCCTCGCGCCAAACGCTAGCCGTGAACTTCCGTTTCCTTGTCATCGCAACAATGTAGGTGCCGCCGGATGACGAAGGCAAGCGGGCCTACTCCCCCTCGCTCATCACTTCCTTCACGCGGCCGGCGAGCTCCTTCAGGCTGAAGGGCTTGGGCAGGAAGGTGAACTTGGTGGTGGGATCGAGGGAGTGGGCGAACACTTCCTCGGCGTAGCCCGAGATGAAGATGACGCGCACGCCCGGGCGCTTCTTGCGCGCCTCGGCGACCAGGGTGGGGCCATCCATGCCGGGCATCACCACGTCGGTGATGACGAGATCGATCTTGCCGGTGTGCTGCTGGATCATGGCGAGAGCCTCTTCGGCGGACTCGGCCTGCATCACGGTGTAACCCTTGTTCTCGAGGGCGCGGGCGGCGAAGCGGCGCACCGGCGCCTCGTCCTCCACCAGCAGCACGACGCCCTGGCCGGTGAGGTCGCGGGTGAGGCGCGGGTCGGCGCCGGGCTTCTGCATCGCCTCGGGCGGCGCGTCATGGCGCGGCAGATAGATCCGGAACGTCGCGCCCTTGCCGACCTGGCTCGACGGAAAGATGAAGCCGCCGGTCTGCTTGATGATGCCGTAGACCGTCGACAGGCCGAGGCCCGTGCCCTGGCCGACGCGCTTGGTCGTGAAGAACGGCTCGAAGATCTTGACGAGGTTCTCCTCGGGGATGCCGACGCCGGAGTCGGACACCTCGATGAGCACGTACTCGCCGGGTGGCATCGTCTCGAAGCCTGCCTTGCGGGTTTCTTCGGACAGCGAGGCGTTGGCGGTGCGCACCATCAGGGAGCCGCCTTCGCCCATGGCGTCGCGGGCGTTGACCGCGAGGTTGACGATGACCTGCTCAAGCTGGCCCTGGTCGACGCGCACGGGCCAGAGATCGCGGCCGTGCACCATCTTGAGCTCGATCTTCTCGCCGATCAGGCGCCGCACCAGGTTGGCGAGCTCGGCGAGCACGTCGGTGAGGTCGAGGGTGGACGGGTTCAACGTCTGGCGGCGTGAGAATGCCAACAGCTGGCGCACGAGGTTCGCAGCGCGGTTGGCGTTCTGCTTGATCTGCATGATGTCGGCGAAGGAACGGTCGCCGGGCTGGTGGTGCTGCAGCAAGAGGTCCGAGTAGCCGATGATGGCGGTGAGCAGGTTGTTGAAGTCGTGGGCGATGCCACCGGCGAGCTGACCGACCGCCTGCATCTTCTGCGACTGGGCGAACTGCAGCTCAAGGTTCTTCTGCTCGGTCTGGTCGACGATGTAGACGAGCAGGTCACCCTCGTCGCCCTCGCCGGGACCGCGCACGTGCAATTGCGTAATGCGGGGGGCCTGGCCGGCCAGCCGAACTTCGAGAGGCAGCGGATCGGATTCGCCGGCGCGGGCGCGGGCCATGCGGTTCTTCACGCGCTCACGGTCGTCCTTGACGATGAAGTCGAAGAACGAGCGCACGTTGTCCTCGGAGGCGCCGGTCATGGCGCGGAAGGCCGGGTTGGTCTCGACGACGTCGCCGGACGCATCGACCATGACGATGCCGACCGGGGCGACGTCGAAGAAACGCAGCAGCGCTTCCTGGGTGCGGCGCAGGCGCTCCTGCAGCGCGCGCTCCTCGGACAAGTCGCGGGCGAGGCCGCGGGTGTAGGTCGGCTGGCCGTCGCGATCGAGCGCGAGCTCCTGGCTGATGTAGACCGGGCGCGACGCGCCCGACGGCGCCACCAGGCGCACCTCGCCCTCCCAGGAGCCGGACCAGCTCGTCGGCAGCCCTTGGTTGGCGCGCTCCCCGCGCGACGGGTCGGCGCCGGGCACCTCGCTGGGGGCCACGAACTCGGCGAGGCGGCGGCC
This sequence comes from Rhizobium sp. Q54, assembly GCA_945947575.1. Taxonomy (GTDB): domain Bacteria; phylum Pseudomonadota; class Alphaproteobacteria; order UBA2966; family CAIVPW01; genus CAIVPW01. The sequence goes on along the minus strand of CAMEYM010000033.1, from coordinate 7,479 downwards.
GTCGTCGACCATGCGCACCGGGTCCTGCTCCAGCCAGCGTGCCAGCACGTCGTTGACGAGGCGGAAGCGGCCTTGGGCATCGACAGAGAACAACCCGGTCGGCGCGTGGTCGAAGAAGTCGGCGAGGCGCGAGAGTTCCTCGCGCGCGGCGTGGCCTACTTCGCGCTGGGCGGTGACGTCGGCGGCAGTCCACGCCACCGCGCCGGGCACGCCGGGCAGCGGAAAGGCGACGATGCCGAGCCAGCGCCGGCCACCACCGGGCAACGGCACGGCGAAGTCCTCGCGCGAGGTGGCGGCGCCGACGGCGCGGGCGCCCATGCGGGCGAGGCGCGCGACGGACTCCTCGTCGCCGCCCACGGCGGTGGCAAGGTTGCCGCCGCCGGCAAGTTTCCGGAAGGCGGCGTTCATATAGAGGATGGTGCCGTCCCGACCGGTGATGACGCGGCCATCGACGTCGTCGATGAACGCCGAGCCGAGCGTGCGCCGCACGATGAGGCCTTTGACTCCGCCGACCTTGCGCCAGGCGAGAAGGCCGAGCGCGGCGGCGATGACCGGCACGGCGATCCAGGGAGGCGCACCGATCCAAACGAGGGCGCCGCTGACACCTGCCGCAGCCGCCGAGACCGCGACGGCGACGGCGAGGTCGGCGCGCAGGGCGGTGCCCCGAATGGCGACAGCGCGCGGCATGCTGACGTCGAGGCCGTCGCGGTGGTCGGGCACCTTCACGGGGCGCGGTCGGGGTCGAGGTCGTCGGGCGGCGGCTTGCGGCCAGGCCCCATCATCCACCACAGAACGAAGGCGACGCCGGCGGCGACCAGCACGGTGATGATCCACGGCGGCGCGCCCAGGTACACGACAATGGCGCCGATCAGCGAGACGATGAGGGCGGTGTTGAGCGCCACGCCTTGCAGGCGCCGGGCACGCGCGCGCGCGCCGGAGAGCTGCGCGGTGCGGCGCTGCTGGTACCCAGTGCGGCGCGGGGGCGTCATTGCACCGTGCGCGAGCCGGTTCCTGGCTTGTTACGCGTACGCGCGCCGGGGATACGCGGGCCGCCCTTGGCGCGGGCGCCGGTATCGGGGCGTGCGCCTCCTGCGGCGCCTGTGCCGGCCGCATCGGTACGCGCGCCTCCGGCGCGACGCTTGCCGCGCAGACGGAACACGTAGTTGATGACCTCGGCCACGGCCTTGTACTGCTCGACCGGGACTTCCTGGTCGAGTTCGGCGGCCGCGAACAGTGCGCGGGCAAGCGGCGGGTTTTCGACGATCGGCACTTTGTTCTCTTCGGCGATCTCGCGGATACGCTTGGCTACCAGGTCGGCGCCCTTGGCGACCACCACCGGGGCATTCATCTTTTCCTCCGGCGCGTACTTCAAGGCAACTGCGAAGTGCGTCGGGTTGGTGATGACCACGGTGGCGTGGGGCACCTGGGCCATCATGCGCCTCTTGGCGCGTTCCTGGCGGATGGCGCGGATGCGCGCCTTGACGTGAGGGTCGCCGTCCGAGTCCTTGTGCTCGTCCTTGATGTCCTGAAGGGACATGCGCAGGTTCTTCTGGTGCTCCCACCACTGGTAGAGGTAGTCGGCGGCGGCGATCACGGTCATCACCGCGACGATGGCGATGAGCATCTCCATCGCGATGTCCTCGATGATGCCGAGCAGGGCGGCGAGGTCGACCGTGTGGATCTGCACCAGCATGTCGCGGTCGGGCCAGATCATGGCGAAGATGACGCCGCCGACGACGGCGAGCTTGAGCAGGTTCTTGCCGAGCTCGACCAGGGACTGCAACGAGAACTTCTGCTTCAGGCCGCGCATCGGCGACAGGTTGCCGAGCTCGGGCGCGAGCTTGCCGAGGCTGAGCAGCGGCTTGTGCTGGATGGCCGCCGCAGCCAGCGCCGCGACGAACAACAGTGCGATCGGCGCGGCGAGCGTCTTGCCGAGCTCGGCTCCGACGTGCATGAGCAAGCGGGCGGCGGCGACGGAATCGAGCGCGATGGAGTGCGGCGATTCGAGAAACGCCATCATGTCGATGGCGATGGTGTGCATGATCGAGCCGCCGAAGATCGCCAGCACCAGCGTGCTCGCGCCGATCATCGCCCAGTGACTGACTTCCTGGGAGCGGACGACATTACCCTTGCTGTGGGCGTCGTCGAGCTTTCGCTGTGTCGGGTCTTCTGTTTTGCTTGACCTGTCGTCTTCGTCGGCCATCTAAGCCCTGCCTTCTTGTACGGCGCGCTCTGAGCGCCGCTAGATGCCCGCGAGGAGCTGCGCCATGCTCTCCTCGAAGAATTCAGCGTGATACGAGCGATGCCGGTCATGGTCAGGCCGAGCAGCAGGAACGCCACCCAAATCTGCAGGGGCACGATGACGAAGAAGATCGGCAGCGCCGGCATGATGCGCGCCAGCACGCCGAGGCCGACGTTGATGACCATGGCGAAGACGATGAACGGCGCCGACAGCTGGATGCCCATCTTGAAGGCCGCCGAGGTCACCTCGAGCGCGAACTGGGTGAAGTCGCCGATCGGCGGATACGCACCTGGCGTGAACAGGGTGTAGGAGTCGGCGATGGCGCCCAGCAGCAGGAAGTGCAGGTCGGTGGCGAAGATCACGACGACGCCGAGGAACGACAGGAAGCTCGCGATAAGCGCGCCCTGCACGCCCTGGGCGGGGTCGATGGTCAGCGCGTAGGCGAGGCCGGACTTGAAGGCGATGACCGTGCCGGCGATGTGCAGCGCGCTCATGATGATGCGCGCGACGCCGCCGATCAGCAGGCCGATGGCAATCTCGGCCAGCACCAACAGGAACAGCGACAAAGGCTCGCTCGGCTCGGGCGGCACGTACTGAGCCACCACCGGCGCCAGCGCCAGGGTGATGGCGAGCGACAGGCCGAGCCGGATCGACGTCGGGACGTACGCCTCGCTGAACCCGGGCAGCACCATGATCGCGGTGCCGATCCTCACGAACAGCAGCATGAACGTGAAGACGCCGGTGGTGAGTACCTCGGCGAGCATGAGCGGCTGCGGCGCGCGGCGCTAAGGCAGCGTCGAGATGGTATCGGCGACCCGTTCCATGAACGCGCCGAGCGACATCGACATGAACGGCAGGAAAGCAAGCAGCGCCGCGAACAGCGCCAGGATCTTCGGCACGAACGTCAGCGTCATTTCCTGGATCTGCGTCACCGCCTGCACCAGCGCGACCACCATGCCGGTGGCCAGCGCAATGAGCATCAGCGGCCCGGAGACGCGCAGCAGCACGAACACCGCGTCGCGGCCGACGTCGAGGACTTCAGCGCCATTCATTGTTGTCGTTCCCCCACCGAACCTCCCCAAGCGCACTTGTTTGAGGAGGGTTTGCGCCGTGACTAGACCGGCATCCGGATGATTTCCTGGTACGCCGCAATCACGCGGTCGCGCATCGTGACGACGGTGTCCAACGTCACTTCGGCGTTGGAGATGGCGGTAACGATGTCGACGAGGTCGGCCTTCTTGTCGACCGCCTTCATGCTCAGCGTCTCGCCCTGGGCGCCGGCGTCGATGCTCTTGACCGCGAATTCCTGCAGCATGGAGGCGAAGTCGCCGCCGGTGCCGAGCGCTTGCGGGCGGAACGCGCCGCCGACGGGTGCGACCGACATCATGCCGATCTTCTCGATAGCCATTGGTGTCTAACTCCCCTTACTAGCGAATGAGGTCGATGGTGCGGACGAGCATGCTCTTGGCGGTCTCGACCATGCTCAGGTTGGCTTCGTAGCTGCGCTGTGCTTCGCGCATATCCATCATTTCGATGAGCGAATTGACGTTCGGCATCAGCACGTAGCCGTCGCCGTTGGCGGCCGGATGGCCGGGATCAAAGCGTCTCTGAAACTCGGTGCGATCGACATCGACCTTCTGGACGCGCAGGGTGTCGATGCCGAGGTCGCGATCCAGCAGGTTGCGGAACAGCATGACCTTGCGCTGGTACGGATCGGCGCCGGGCGTCTGGCCGAGCGAGTCGGCGTTGGCGATGTTCTCGGCGATCACCTCCATGCGCTGGCCTTGCGCCTTCATCGCTGCTGCGGAGACAAAGATCGACTTGATGAGTTCCATCGGGGTCGCTGCCTTTCTTTACTTGCGGCGCGCTGCGAGCGCCGACGCGGCGGCGGAGACGAAGATCGACTTGATGAGTTCCATGGCGGTGCGTTTCCTTTTTCGGCGCTACTTCCGGGTGCCGAGCACGGTCTTCACCATGTCGATGTGCTTGCGGTAGAGCGTCGTCATCGTTTCGTAGTCGATGCGCGCTTCGGCGACCTTGAGCATCTGCTCTTCGACGTTGACGGCGTTGCCGTCGGGCGACTCTTCGTAAACCGTGCGCTGCTTGTCGGCGCGGAACGGCCCGCCGTCGGCGCCGGCTTCGGACTTGTGGGACGGCGCGGTGACCGCGAGCTTCAACTTCTGCGCACCCGCCAGCTGGTCGGCGAAGTTGACCGGCTTGAGGTCGCGCGGCCGGAAGCCCGGCGTATCGGAATTGGCGACGTTCTGCGCCAGCAGCTGCTGCCGCTGGTTCAGCCACTCCATGCGCCGCTGAATGGCGCCGAAGATCGGGATGTTGCGCAGGTCCATGGTGGCCCCAAGGGCTCCTGACGGGCTCGTGTGTCTGCCGCCATGGTGCCGCCGCGCCCGTTAAGGCCGGGTTAAACCGCGGTGGACGGCTGCGCGGGGGTCAGGCCCCAGTCGGCAAGGGTCTTCAACCTTTGTTAAGCATGAGCCGCCAGGATCGCTCCCAGTAGGCCCGCACAGCGGGCGGACACCCGCCCTTGGCGGGAAGGAGCGGTCCATGGAATCCGAGCTCTACCAGCCCACCGACGAAACTCTGTTCAGCGAGCGCGTTGTCGCGTTCGCCCTCGATCACGGCATCGACCTCGACGCCGAGCTGATGACCAACGAAGAGGCTCCGGCGGACCTCGCCACTGTCAGCACCCTGATCGGCAACATCCCGGTGCAGTCATGAACGCCCCCGCCACAGCCGCGGCCCCGATAGAGACGCGTGCCGGCGAGACGCACGCGGCCGACCTACGCACGGCCATCGCCTCCCTCGGCAAGCTCTTGACCGAGGTCCAGGACCAGGTCGATGCCGGCATCAACATCGACCTCGGCGGCCTCGCCGAGACCACCGCCGCCCTGTGTAGCGAGGTCGAGGGCCTGCCGGCCGACGAAGCCCGCGCCATGGTCGCCGACCTGAGCTCCCTGGTCGAAGGATGCGAGCGCATCGCTTCGGCCGTCGCGGCCCGTCTCGCCGCGGACGGTGCGCCGAAGGATGTCCTCGGCGCCTAACCGACGATGACCCTCGGCACCTTCTTCAACTTCTTCCTGGCCCTGGTCGTCGTACTCGGGCTGATCGGCGTGCTGGCGTGGGCCGGCCGCCGCTTCGGCATGGAGATGTCGGTCCTCGGGCCCCTGCTCGGGCGCCGCAAGACAGGAACCCGCCGCATCAGCGTCGTCGAATCGATGGCGGTGGACGGCAAACACCGCCTCGTCCTGGTGAAGCGCGACCAAGTCGAGCACCTCGTCATGCTCGATGCCACCGGCGCGGTCGTCGTCGAAAGCAACATCGTCAAAGGCCAGCCCGGCGAAAAGGCCGAGCGCGCCGAGCGGCGTCCCAAGGCGCCCGCCGAAAAACAACAGACAGAGGCAGCATCGTGGCTCGAGCGCTAAGGCGTACCCTCCCCGTCACGATCTTCTGGGCCGTGGCCTTCCTGCTGATGGCCATGGCGGGAACCGCGCACGCCCAGGAGTTCAATCTCGACCTCGGCGAGGACGGCACCCTGACCGGCCGACTGGTCCAGCTCATGGCGCTGGTGACACTGGTCACCCTGGCGCCGTCGCTGTTGATCACGATGACGTCGTTCACCCGCATCGTCATCGTGTTGGGGCTCCTGCGCAGCGCCATCGGCGTGCAGCAGACGCCGCCCAATACCGTGATCATCGGCCTCGGCCTGTTCCTGACCGCTTTCGTCATGGGGCCGACCTTCGAGAAGATCTACGACGAGGGCATCCAGCCCCTGCTCGCCCAGGAGATCACCGAGGTCGAGGCATTCCAGCGCTCGGTGGCGCCGGTGCACGAGTTCATGCGCACCACGGTGCGCGAAAAGGACCTCGCACTGTTCATGGAACTCGCCGACATCGAGGAGCCCGCCACCATCGAGGAGACGCCGCTGCGCGCCCTCATGCCGGCGTTCATGGTGTCCGAGCTCAAGCGCGCCTTCGAGATCGGCTTCCTGATCTTCGTGCCGTTCATCGTCATCGACATGGTGGTGGCGTCGGTCCTGATGTCGATGGGCATGATGATGCTGCCGCCAATCATGATCTCCCTGCCCTTCAAGCTGATCTTCTTCGTGCTGGTGGACGGCTGGAGCCTGGTGGCGACGAGCCTCGTCCAAAGCTTCGGGTAGCGCCTCCTCGACCCGGCACCGTCCGTGCTACACGTCCCCGGACCGAAAGGGCCGGGGACGTTTTGCTATGGCCGCCCGCTCACGCAAGACACCGTGGTACTCCGAGGCCGCAGGCTTCTTCGGCCCCGGATACCTGTCCGAGTACGGACACCTGTCACCGGAGCGCACACGTTCCGAGGTCGATTTCATCGAGAAGACCCTGCGGCTCGACCCCGGCGCGCGCATCCTCGACTGTCCATGCGGGCACGGTCGCCACGCCATCGAGCTGGCGCGCCGCGGCTACGCCGTCACCGGCCAGGACCTCAATGCTTTCTTCCTGGACGAAGCCAAGAAGGCCGCCAGGGAAGCTGACGCCAAGGTCACTTGGCGCAAAGGCGACATGCGGCGGCCGCCGAAAGGTCCGTTCGACGCGGCCCTCAATCTGTACACTTCGTTCGGCTACTTCGCCGACGAAGCCGACGATCAACTTACCCTCGATGCCACCGCCCGTGTGCTGCGCAGCGGCGCCGTTTTCGTGCTCGACATCCAGAACCGCGATCGCATGGTGCGGATGTGGCAGCAGGCCTGGCGCGAATGGACCCGCGCCACCGACGGTTCGGTGGTGACCACGGAGCGCACCTTCGACATGGTGCGCGGCCGTGTCGATGAGCGGCGCGTGCGCATGTGGCGCGACCGCGAGCACGAGGAAGTATCGACTTCGTTGCGCGCCTATGCCGCGTCGGAACTCGCTGTCATGCTGGCGCGGGCGGGGCTCCGGCTGCGCCACGCCTTCGGCGGGTACGATGGTGTTCCGCTTACGCCGGCGGCGCAGCGTTGTATTCTGGTCGCCGAGCGCGTCTGAGGAGCCGTTCTCATGCAAGCGTTGTTCAAGCCCCGCCACCGCGTGCTGGTCCTCACCGCCCTGCTCGCCTTGGCGGTGATCCTCTATCCGCCGTGGTACTCGGACGTCCAAGACGGCCAGTTCGCCATGGGCGAACTGATCAACATCACGCAGAAGGTGACGTCGCTCGGGTACGCCTGGATATGGGCGCCGCCGGCGCCAAGCCACCCCAATTGCAGC
>CAMEYM010000032.1 GCA_945947575.1 Rhizobium sp. Q54 | reverse complement strand
GCGGCGAGGCGCCGCTCGACGCCGGAACCCGTGCGACTCTCCTGAAGCTGGCGCGCCAGGTGGTGCGGCAAGGCGCGGAGGGCGCACTCAAAGGCGAGCCCACCGTGACTCTGCCGCAGGCGAACCCCGCCCTTACCGCGATCCGCGCCAGCTTTGTTACGCTGAACACGGCGGGACGGCTGCGCGGGTGCATCGGCTCGCTGCAGGCGCACATGCCGCTGGTGCAGGACGTGGCGCGCAACGCCTACAAGAGCGCGTTCCACGATCCGCGCTTCGCCAAGGTCACGGCGGCGGAGATCGACGGGCTCGAGACGAAGATCTCGGTCCTATCGACGCCGGCGGAAGTCCGATTCGAGTCCGAGCAGCACCTGGTCGGCATGCTGCGGCCGGGGATGGACGGCCTCATCCTTGCCGATGGGGCGCGCCGCGGCACCTTTCTGCCTCAGGTGTGGGAGTCGATCCCCACGCCCGCCGAGTTTCTGCGCAAGCTCAAGGTCAAGGCAGGCCTCAGCGCCGATCATTGGTCGCCGACCATGAAGGCCTGGCGCTATGGGACGGAGTCGTTCGGCGACAACGGCGCCTAGACGGCGGTTTTCCTGGGGAGAGCAAATCCCCCGGGCCGGGTCAACCATGCATTCCAACGTGCTCTGACACATTGTTTCAGGCACGACTCAACGCCCCGGCAGAGACCCTTGATTCAACTCGGAAATCGGGTTGACAACGTTGGGCTCCCACTTCATCGTGACGGCCAAACAATGGCTGAACTCTGCGGGTTTCCGCGAGCTCAGCCAGCCCTGGAACAGCGACGCGGGGGCGTCATGGCGAGAGATGCGGATGGCACGCAGAACGCATATCCCTCGAACTCGATCGCACACCGCCGTGCGCATCGGCCTGAACTTCGCCTAGCAGCCGCCCTGCTAATCGGCGCCACTGCACTCGGTGGCGTGCTTTTAGCCGGGCCGTACTCCGCGTACGCCGCGACCGCGTTCGCCCCGGCGAACGCCACCACCGTCACGCTGAAGAGCGGCGGCACGCTCGAGAGCTCTCTCGTCGAGGCGGGTGCGACGCGCGCGGAAGCGTCCGAAGCAGCACGCGCGATCGCCAAGCAAGTCGATGTGCGCAAGCTGCAGCCCGGGCAAGTGCTCGAGGTTCGCTTCAGCGAATCGGGCAGCCCGGCCAAGAAGAAGCTCTGGACAGTGCGCCTGCCGCTCACGCCGACGACCGGTCTCATTGCGACCGCATCGTCGAGCAGCTTTGCCGTGCGCGCCTACGATCCCGCGCGCCCCGTCGATCTCTTGCCGGCCGGCACCCTGCCGCGCGTCGAGGGCGGTGCCGTGGCGCGCTCAGCCGTGGTGAAGCAAGGCGAGACGCTGATGGACATCGCTATCGCCCTGGGCGCCAAGCGCGCCGAGGCGGACCGCGCCGTGGCAGGGCTGGACAAGGTCTTCAACGTCCGCCGCCTGCAGATCGGCCAGACCGTGACGCTGACCTTCGGCGACAGCATGGGGCTGATCGGCTTCACCATCGCGTTGGAGGGTGGCGTCGAAGTGGCCGCCTACCTGTCCGAGGGCGGTGAGTTCGAACCGCTCAAGACGACCGCCGAGGAACGCCTGCAGATGGCGGCGGAGGCCGAGGCGCAGCGTGCCCAGCAGCAGGCCGCGCCCGCCACGGCCACGATGACCCAGCTGGCGCCTGCACCGGCGACCCTCGACATTGCGATGGCGACCGACACGGTCCGGCGCGGGGACACGCTGCTCGAGGTCGCGATGCGCCTGGGTGCGGAAGGCGGCGACGCGCTGACCGCGAGCCAGGCGCTCAGCTCCCTGTTCAACTTGCGCATGCTGCGCGTCGGCCAGGTCGTCACGGCCGTGTTTGGCCGCCGCGACTCCGGCGAACTCAGCCGCCTACTGGCGCTGTCGATCACCGTTGACCAGGAGGAAGAGGTGATCGCGCTCCTGACCGACAGCGGCCGCTTCGAGCCGATCACCACCACGCCCGAAGGCCGCGAGAAGCTCATCGCTCAGGCGCAGGCGACGATCGCGCCCACCGAGACCGCACCCGTCCAGATGGCCGCCGTCGCAGCCCTGCCGCTCGATGCCGCGCCGATGATGCTGGCGGAGGATCCGGCCGAGCGCATGGCGCCGGCGGTGATCGGCTTCGATCACCAGGTCAAGACGCTGATCGTTTCGCGCGGCGACACCCTGCTCGATGCCGCCATCGGCCTCGGCGCGCGGCACACCGAGGCGAGCGAGGCGACGCGTGCCCTCGCCGAGATCTTCGACCCGCGCAGCCTCAAGATCGGCCAAGTGATCGAAGCGACGTTCGGCCGGGTCGAGCGTGGCGCCGAGCGCCGCTTGCTGGCCCTGACCGTCGCGATCAGGTCCGACCTAGAGGTCGCCGCCTTCCTGTCCGAAACGGGGGGCTACGCGCCGCGGGAGATCCCGCGCGACGAGCACCAGCAACTGCTCGCGGCCCTCAACAATGCGCCGTTGCCGCCAGCCGCCCCCGTTGCGCCGCAGCTGCCGGCCGCCGCCCTGGCGCCGGCTCCGCTGCCCCCGGCGGTACGCGCAGCCCCACCCGTAGCTCCACAGGCGAAGTTCGACTGGATCGCAACCATCGATCGCACGGTCACCGTGCGTCCGGGCGACACGCTGATGGAAGCCGTGCTCAGCGCCGGGGCGACGCAGCAGGACGCGCACGAGGCAATCGCCGCGCTCACCAAGATCTTCAATCCGCGTCAGCTTCAGGCGGGTCAATCGATCCAACTCACCTTCGGCAACAAGGAGTCGGACCGCCGACTGCTGGCGGTCAACGTCAAGCTCGACGTCGAGCGTGAGGTGGCGGCTTTGCGGGCGCGCACCGGCGACTTCTCTCCGCAACAGATCGTGCGCGAGTTCGACGTGCGGACGCTGCGCGCCAGCGGCGTCATCGACGACAGCCTGTACGTGGCGGCCGAGCGGGCCGGCGTACCGATCAACACCGTCATGGAGTTGATTCGCATCTTCTCTTGGGACGTCGACTTCCAACGCGACATCCGCGCCGGCGACCGCTTCGAGGTGCTCTTCGAGGAATACATCGACGAGAGCGGCAAGCGCGTGAAGGACGGCAACGTCCGCTACGCGGCGCTCACCTTATCCGGCGCGGCCGTGCGCCTGTACCGCCACGAGAGCGCCGACGGCATCATCGACTACTACAACGAGAGCGGCGCGTCGGTGCGCAAGGCGCTGCTGCGCACACCGATCGACGGCGCGCGGCTGTCTTCTACCTTCGGCATGCGCCGCCATCCGATCCTCGCGTATTCGCGCATGCATCAGGGAGTCGATTTCGCAGCGCCGGCGGGCACGCCCATCAAGGCGGCGGGCGACGGTGTCATCGAGATTGCCGGCCCTAACTCCGGCTACGGCAACTACGTGCTGGTCCGTCACAACTCCGAGTACAAGACGGTGTACGCGCACCTTTCCAACTTCGCCAAGGGCATCTCTGCCGGCGTGCGGGTGCGGCAGGGACAAACGATCGGCTACGTCGGCTCGACCGGCCTCGCCACCGGCCCGCACCTGCACTACGAGATCTTGCAGCGCGGCAAGCAGGTGAACCCGAACTCGGTGAAGATGCCGGTCGGCAAGACGCTCGAAGGGCGCGACCTCGCGCAGTTCAAGACGACCCGCACGGCGACCGATACCGCCCGCCTGGCGGCGCCGGAGCTGACCACCGTTGCGGCGGCCAAGCCCTAACCTCTGACGGGAGAGAGAGGCCTAGCGCGGCGCGGCCTTGAGCCGCGCTCGGCGCTTGCGCGCTACCATGTTGAGGAACTCGACGCCGGCTGAGAACGCCATGGCGGTGTAGATGTAGCCCTTCGGCACGTGGTGGCCGAAGCCGTCGGCGATGAGGGTGACGCCGATGATGAGCAGGAAGCCGAGCGCCAGCATCACGACCGTCGGGTTCTGCTCGACGAAGCGCGACAGCGGGTCCGCCGCAATCATCATCGCGACGACGGCGATGATCACGGCGATGACCATGATGGCGAGATTCGTCGTCATGCCGACCGCCGTCAGGATGCTGTCCATCGAGAACACCATGTCGAGCAGCAGGATCTGCACGATGGCCGAGCCGTAGCCGAGCGAGGTCTTGCGGTTGTCGAACAGGTCCGGCGTCGGCTCGGGGTCGACGCTGTGGTGAATCTCCTTGGTGGCCTTCCACACCAGGAAGAGTCCGCCGCCGATCAGGATGATGTCGCGCCAGGAGAAGTCGAAGCCAAAGGCGCTGAACACCGCCTCTTCGAGGCCGACGATCCAGGTGAGGGTCGCGAGCAGGCCGAGGCGAAGGCCAAGAGCGAGGCCGATACCGATGCGCCGGGCGCTGGTCTGTTGATGCGCTGGCAGCTTGTTGGTGACGATGGCGACAAACACGAGGTTGTCCACCGCCAGCACCAACTCCATTGCGACGAGGGTGACGAGCGCAGCCCAAGCTGCCGGTTCGGTAGCGAGTGCGATAAGGCTTTCCATGGGGGTCTCTCGATGCGGCGGCGGAACACACATCAGCCGCGCGCGCCGATCAGGCGCGCGCGGCTGGCATGCGTCTTCTAACGAGAGTTTACGCGGCCTCGGCCTGCGCGTCCCGGCCGTTGATGACGAGGCCGCGCTCGTTCGAGGACACCCGCACCGTCGCGCCGTCGGCGATCTTGCCCTCGAGCAGGAGGCGCGCCAGCGGGTTCTGCAGGTGCTGCTGGATTGCGCGCTTGAGCGGCCGCGCGCCATAGACGGGGTCATAGCCGGTGTTGGCGAGCCAAGTCTTGGCCTTTTGGTCCACCTCGATGGCGATCTTGCGATCCGCGAGCAACTTCGAGAGGCGCTGCAACTGGATATCGACGACGCCGGTCATGTCGGCGCGGCTCAGGCGATGGAAGAGCAGAATCTCGTCGATGCGGTTCAGGAATTCCGGGCGGAAGGAGGCGCGCACCACGTCCATCACCTGGGCGCGGACGGCGGATGAGTCCTGACCCTCCGGCTGGTTGGCGAGAACGTCGGCGCCGAGGTTGGACGTCAGGATGATAAGTGTGTTGCGGAAATCGACCGTGCGGCCCTGACCGTCGGTCAGGCGGCCGTCGTCCAGCACCTGGAGCAGGATGTTGAAGACGTCGTGGTGCGCCTTCTCGATCTCGTCGAACAGGATGACCTGGTAGGGACGGCGGCGGACGGCTTCGGTGAGGGCGCCGCCTTCGTCGTAGCCCACGTAGCCGGGGGGCGCGCCGATCAGGCGCGCGACGGAGTGCTTCTCCATGTACTCGGACATATCGACCCGCAACAGCGCGTGCTCGTCGTCGAACAGGAACGCAGCGAGCGCCTTGCTGAGCTCGGTCTTGCCGACACCGGTCGGGCCGAGGAACAGGAACGAGCCGAGGGGGCGGTTTGGATCCTGCAGGCCGGCGCGCGCGCGGCGCACCGCCTCGGAGACCGCACGCACGGCTTCGCGCTGACCAATGACGCGGCGGCCGAGCTCATCCTCCATACGCAGGAGCTTCTCGCGCTCGCCGGTCAGCATGCGATCAACAGGGATGCCGGTCCAGCGCGAGACGATCGAGGCGATGTCTTCGTCAGTCACGGCTTCGGAAACGGCATCGTCGCCGCGCTGGTCCTGCGCCGCTGCGAGCTTGCGCTCGAGGTCGGGGATCACGCCGTAGGCAAGCTCGCCGGCGCGGGCCAAATTGCCGGAGCGCTGGGCGCCCGCCAACTCATTGCGCGCGTGCTCGAGCTGCTCCTTGATCTTGGTGGACTTGGCGAGCTCGGACTTCTGGGCCTGCCAGCGCGCGGTCTTCTCGGCGGAGCGCGCTTCAAGGTCCTGCAGCTCCTTGTTGAGCTTCTCCAGGCGGGCCTTCGACGCGGCGTCGTTCTCCTTCTTCAACGCCTCGCGCTCGATCTTCATCTGCAGGATGCGGCGATCGAGTTCGTCGATTTCCTCCGGCTTGGAATCGAGCACGATGCGGAGACGCGCTGCGGATTCGTCGATCAGGTCGATGGCCTTATCGGGCAGGAAGCGATCGGTGATGTACCGGTGCGACAGGGTTGCGGCGGCCACAATGGCGCTGTCGGTGATGCGCACGCCGTGATGCAGCTCGTACTTCTCTTTCAGGCCGCGCAGGATCGAGATCGTATCCTCGACGCTCGGCTCGGTGACGAGCACGGACTGGAAGCGCCGTGCGAGCGCCGCGTCCTTCTCGATGTGCTTGCGGTACTCGTCGAGAGTCGTCGCGCCGATGCAATGCAATTCGCCGCGCGCCAGGGCGGGCTTGAGCAGGTTGGAGGCGTCCATGGCGCCTTCCGCCTTGCCCGCCCCGACGAGGGTGTGCAGTTCGTCGATGAACAGGATGACCTCGCCGGCCGCGGCTTCGATCTCCTTGAGCACGGCCTTGAGGCGTTCCTCGAACTCGCCGCGATACTTGGCGCCGGCGACGAGCGATCCGAGATCGAGCGACATCAGGCGCTTCTGCCGCAGCTGCTCCGGCACGTCGCCATTGATGATGCGCTGGGCGAGGCCCTCGACGATGGCGGTCTTGCCAACACCGGGCTCGCCGATCAGCACCGGGTTGTTCTTGGTGCGCCGCGACAGCACCTGCATGGTGCGGCGAATTTCCTCGTCGCGGCCGATGACCGGATCGAGCTTGCCGTCCTTGGCTGCCGCGGTGATATCGCGCGCGTATTTCTTCAGCGCGTCGTAGGCATCCTCGGCGGAAGCGGAGTCGGCGGTGCGGCCCTTGCGTAGCTCGTTGATGGCCGCGTTGAGGCCCTCCGGCTTGCCGCCAGCGTCCTTGAGAATCTGGTTGGCCTTGGTGCCGGCGCTCATGGCGAGCGCCATCAGCATGGTCTCGGCGGTGACAAACGAGTCGCCCGCCTTCTCGGCGAGCTTCTCGGCCTGATCGAGCACGCGCGCCGTTTCCGGCCCGAGATAGACCTGGCCGGCGCCGGAGCCTTCGACCTTGGGCAGCCCGGCGAGCGCCTCTTCCGTCTTGGCAAGGGCCTGGTCGGGGCGGCCCCCGGCAGCGCGAATCAGGTTCGCCGCGAGGCCTTCCTCATCGTCCAGCAGCACCTTGAGCAGATGCTCCGGCATGAATCGCTGATGCCCGGAGCGGAGGGCTAGGCCCTGTGCGTTTTCCAGGAAGCCGCGCGAGCGGCTCGTATATTTCTCGATTTGCATTCGGCGGCCCCGTGGCTCTCAGGCAGCTGCGTCGCCCCGCCCCGCCATGCGGCAACGGATGCGATGCCCGGAGTAGCCGCGCGGGCTCGACCCAGGCCTACCGAATATTGGCCCGGGGGTGCCGCCGCACAAGTACGGACTCGCCCGTAGGTACACACAGGCCCGAGCTCGGCCCGCCTGCTGCGAGCGCCGTGCAAGGCGGATCTAAGCGGCCGTCAGTTGACGGGGCCGAACTCCGCGTTCTCGTCTTCCTGGTCGTTATAGGCCCCCTGCGGATCGTTCGGCCTCTGGTTCATCTGAGGCTGACCGCCGGCGTTTTGGTTGCCGTCTTGCTGGGGCTGATCGCCGTTTCCGTTCGGGCGGCCCTGGCCGTTGCCCTGCGGGGGCTGCTGCTGGCCATTGCCGTTGCGCTTCCAACCGGCCGCGCTCAGCACCCGGTAGTAGTGCTCGGCGTACTGGAGAAAGCCTTCGGCGGCCACGCGATCCCCGGCCGACTGGGCCTCGCGCGCCAAACCCGTGTAGCGCTCGTAGAGCTGGTTGGCGTTGCCGCGAACCTTGTTGCCGTCCGGAGTGTTGGATTCGAGCGACCGATTCATCATCGGTGGTTTGCCGCCGCGGTTGTTGGGCCGGCCGTTACGGGACCGCTTGGAATTATTCCCGCGTCTCATGTTGTCCATGTTGCGCTTATCACCACCCTAACGATGACGTTGGATGCCAAACTGATTGTTGTTGTGCGTAAGTGCAGGTGGGCACTCCCCCAGCGCCCAAGCCGAACGTACATCCTCAGTGTCTAGATTTTCGCCATCATGGCGAAACGCCATCCCGGGTTCGGAGCCAAGATGTCGGAGGGAAAAAGGTCAGCTTCGGTTGGCCAGTCGATTTCGACGGGAACGACCTGAAGGTGCTGCCATTTCCACTGACGAGCCTAGCCCCAAGCTTGGTCGTTTCCAAGCTTTTTTCTTCGGAAACTGGGGGTTTTGGGGCCGTTCTGGGCGCGCCCTACAGGCGTTCAAGACGACTTGTTATGGCGCGCGGGATACCAGAGAGATCGGTGCGCAAGGTCACGCATTCAAGACCGTGCCGCGAATATAGGTCCCCTACCTCTGCTGCCTGGCCCAAGCCAACTTCCATCGCGACGACGCCACCGCGCGCCAGCAAGCGCGACAGCAATGGCGTGATGCGCCGGTACGCGTCGAGTCCATCGGTACCGCCGTCGAGAGCCAGACGCGGATCGAACGCGGCAACCTCCGGCTCTAGCGCCGGGATGTCGCTGCTGCGCACGTACGGAGGATTGCTGACGACCAGGTCGTAGCGGGCGCCGACGGCGTCGCTCCAGTCTCCGACAACGAAATCCGCGCGCGCGCTCAATCCGAGATGCAACGCGTTGCGGCGCGCGGTCGTGACCGCGGCCTCGGAGATGTCGACGCCGACACCCGTGGCGTCCGGCCACTCGCGCAGGAGCGCGCACAGGACGCAGCCCGAGCCGGTGCCGAGGTCGAGGATGCGGCGGGGCGGGGCGGCGGCGAAGGCGGCGAGAGCGGCTTCGACGAGGGTCTCGGTGTCGGGGCGCGGATCGAGGGTGGCCTCGGACAGGGCGAATTCCATGCCCCAGAACTCGCGGCTGCCGCGGATGCGGGCGACGGGTTCGCGCGCCTCTCTACGCACCAACTTATCCACAAAGCGCGCCGATTCAGTGACAGACAAGTGACTCCCGGCGTCCAGCAGCGCCGGGTGCGCGACGCCCATGGCGTCGGCCAGCAAGAGACGTGCGTCGCGGCGCGGCGCGTCCACGCCCGCGGCGCGCAGGCGCTTGGTGGCGTCGCAGATGGCGTCCGCCACCTTCATGCGGCCTTGCCTTCCATCGAGGCGAGACGCTCGGCCTCGTCGTTGGTGACGAGCTCCTCGATGATCTGATCGAGAGAGTCGCCGGCCATCACCTTCTCGATCTGATGCACGGTCAGGTTGATGCGGTGGTCGGTGACGCGCCCCTGCGGGAAGTTGTAGGTGCGGATGCGCTCGGAGCGATCGCCGGTGCCGACCTGTCCCTTGCGCTGGGCCGCGCGCGCCGCGTCCTGCTCGGCGCGCTTCGCCTCATACAGGCGCGACAGCAGGATCTTCATCGCCTTGGCGCGGTTCTTGTGCTGCGACTTCTCGTCCTGCATCGCGACTTGGATGCCGGTCGGCAGGTGGGTGATGCGCACGGCCGAGTCGGTAGTGTTCACGGACTGACCACCGGGCCCGGACGAGCGATACACGTCGATGCGCAAGTCCTTGTCGGCGACCTGGACGTCGACCTCCTGCGCCTCCGGCAGCACCGCGACCGTCGCCGTGGAGGTGTGGATGCGGCCCTGGGACTCGGTCGCCGGTACGCGCTGGACGCGATGGACACCGGACTCGAACTTCATGCGGGCGAATACCCCGAAGCCCGAGATCATCGCCTGACCTTCCTTGATGCCGCCGCCGTCCTTCGCTTCGTAGGACAGGGCTTCGAAGCGCCAGCCGCGCAGCAGAGCGTAGCGCTCGTACATGCGGAACAGATCGGCGGCAAACAAGCCAGCCTCATCGCCGCCGGTGCCGGCGCGCACCTCGAGGATGGCGTTGCGCTCGTCCGCCTCGTCCTTGGGCAGGAGCGCGATGGTGACCTTCTTCTCGAGCTGCTCGCGCATGGCGCGGCTCTCATAGAGCTCGGTCTCGGCCATGGCCTTCATCTCGGCGTCGAGCGAAGCATCCGCCATCAACTCCTCGGCGCCGGCGACATCGGCGCGCGCCTTGCGCAGCGCCTCGATGGCGGCCACCACCGGACCGAGCTCGGCGTATTCCTTGGTGAGCCTGACGTATTCCGGACCGCCACCGGCCTGGGTCGTCAGCTGCAGCTCAATGGCGCGATGGCGCGCCACGACTGCTTCGAGCTTGTCGTCCGGGACGACGGCCATCAGGCGGTCTCCGCTGCAAGCGCGCGCGCCAAATCGGCGAGGGCGATCTCGCGCTGGGCGCCCGAGGCGAGGTCGCGTACCACGCCGACGCCCTTCTTCAGCTCGTCGTCGCCGAGCAGCACTGCCGCCCGCGCGCCGATCTTGTCCGCGCGCTTCATGCGCTTGGAGATATTGCCCGACGCCGCGAGGTCCACCCGCACACCGAGGCCGCGCAGCTCGTGAGCGAGCACGAGGGCCTTGGCCTCACCGGCGGCACCGATCGGCACGAGCGCAACGATGCGGCGCGGCGCTGCGAGATCACCCATCAGCATGGCGAGGCGCTCGACACCGCCAGCCCAGCCGATGCCGGGGGTGGAGGGACCGCCCATCGATTCGACGAGGCCGTCGTAGCGGCCGCCGGACATGACGGCGCCTTGGGAGCCGAGGGCGCTGGTGACGAACTCGAATGCCGTGTGGCTGTAGTAGTCGAGACCGCGCACCAGGCGCTGATTCACGACGTATTCGACGCCCAGGGCATCGAGACCGCGGCGCACCGCGGCGAAGAACTCGGCCGAGGTGCTGTTGAGCGAGTCGGCGAGCATCGGCGCGCCGGCGACGATCTTGCGGTCGCCCTCGTCCTTGGAGTCGAGAATGCGCAGCGGGTTGCGCTCGAGACGGGCACGGCTGTCGTCGGAGAGTTGCCCGACGTGGCCCGAGAAATAGTCCACCAGGCGCGCCCGATACGCGGCGCGGCTTTCGGGGTCGCCGAGGGAGTTGATCTCGAGCCTGGTGTCCTTGCGGATGCCGAGGGCAGAGAGAATGTCGTGACCGAGCGCGAGTACTTCGACGTCGGCTTGCGGCTCGGCGATGCCGATGCACTCGACGTTGATCTGGTGGAACTGGCGCAGGCGTCCCTTCTGCGGACGCTCGTAACGGAACAGCGGCCCGTAGGAGAAGAACCGCACCGGCAGCTGCTGCGACAATCCTTCGGAAATGAAGGAGCGCACGACGCCGGCGGTGAACTCAGGGCGCAAGGTCACGCTCTCGCCGCCACGATCGGTGAACGTGTACATCTCCTTGGTGACGACGTCCGACGTGTCGCCGAGGGTGCGCTTGAATACTTCGGTGAACTCGAACACCGGCGTCGCCATCTCGGCGAAGCCGTAGCGCTCGGCGAACTCGCGCGCGACATCGACAACGCGGCGATGGCGGAGCGCTTCTTCCGGCAACAAGTCGTGGGTGCCCCGAACGGGCTGCAGCTTGGCCATGGCGGCGAGCGGCGCTAGTGCGCCGCGGCGAGCAGGTGCGCGGAAGCGCCCACGCGCGCACCCGCGACCGGCATGGAAACCGGCCGATTGGCTTGGTTCTGGGCGGCTGCGAGCATCGGAAGTCCTGTCGCCTGGGGCGAGGCGGGCAATAGGTAGGCCGGGGCCGGGATGCGGTCAACCATCAAGGCTGCTGCAGGCGCTCGGCGGGCGGCCGGTTCATGAGCTCCTGGTAGGCCCGCTCGTCGGGCGGCCAGGTGCCCTTGATGTAAGCGAGGACCGCGGCGATCTCGGCATCGCTGAGGACGCCCGCGAAGGCCGGCATGTCGGTCTGATACTGCGGGCCTAGGAGTGACTGCGGGCCGTCGCGGACGATCTGGAACAGGACGACGTCGCTGTGGTGCCAGGTATGCCCCGTCGCGTCGTGGGGCGGCGCGGGCCAGCGGCCATTGGGCAGGCGTTCCTTCCAGTTGGGCTGCCCTTCCAGGCTGACGCCATGGCAACCCGCACAGTGCGCGACGTAGAGCGCGCGGCCGTCGGCCGGCGCGACGAAGGGCCAGATGGCCGCCGCGAGCAGGGCGACGAGGGCGAGTGAGGCGTAGAGGGTGCGCTTGGACATTCAATTGTCTGCGCGGCCGCGCGGCCGCAAGTCTTGCGCCCTCACCCTATCCTCTCCCGCACGTAGCGGGCGAGGGTGCCGCCTTCAAAGAGGCTTGGCCCGCAGGCGCAGGGAGTTGCCGACCACCGAAACACTCGACAGCGCCATCGCCAGCCCCGCGAACACCGGCGACAGGAGCCAGCCCGTGAATGGGAAGAACACGCCTGCGGCGAGGGGGATACCGACCACGTTGTAGGCGAACGCCCAGAACAGGTTCTGGCGGATCCCGGCCATTGTCAGATGCGACAGCCGCACGACCTGCGTCAGGCGCGTGATGTCACCGGCGAGCAGCGTGATGCCGGCCGATTCGATCGCTACGTCGGTGCCGCTGCCCATGGCGATGCCGACGTTGGCCTGGGCGAGCGCGGGTGCGTCGTTAATGCCGTCGCCGGCGACCGCGACCACCCTGCCCCGCGCCTGCAACGCCTGCACCATGGCGCGCTTATCCGCGGGCAGCGCGCCCGCGCGCACGTCGTCGATGCCGACTTCCTTGGCGATGAACGCGGCGGTGCGCGCATCGTCGCCGGTCGCCATGATGACCTCGATGCCGCGGCGCTGGAGCGTGGCGACGGCGTCCCTCGCACCCGCCTTCAACTGGTCGGCAACGAAAAGGATCGCCAGCACGGCCTTGTCGTCAGCGAGGAGAATCGGGGTGCGGCCGCGCGAAGTTTCCTGCTCGATGAGACCTGCATCGAATGCCAGGCCTTGCTCCTGCATGAGGCGGACATTGCCGGCAGTGAACTCGCGCCCTTTGACCTGTCCGCGCACTCCCTTGCCCTGGATCGCCGCGAAACCGACGACGTGGCGTGGCTCGGCGCCGGAGGATGCCGCATACGTGGCGACGGCACGCGCGAGCGGATGCTCCGAGCGGCGCTCGAGTCCCGCGAGGATTGCAAGGACATCGGTGTTCGTCATGGTCGAGAGATTGTGGAACGCCACGACCTCGGGCTTGCCGCGCGTCAGCGTGCCGGTCTTGTCGATCAGCAGTACATCGGCGCGATGCAGCGTCTCCAGGGTGGCAGCGTCCTTGACCAGGATCCCCGCTCGCGCACCCTTCCCCACCGCGACGATGACCGCGGTGGGCGTTGCCAGACCAAGAGCGCAGGGGCAGGCGATCACCAGGACGGCGACGAAGCACACCAGGCCGTAGGACATGGCCTGCGCGAATGGCAGGTAGAGGGCGCCGACGGTGAGCCAAGTCAGGAGCGTGAGTACGGCGATGCCGAGGACGACCGGCACAAATACGGCGGCAACGCGATCGACCAAGGCTTCGATCGGCGCTTTGCTCGACTGAGCGTCTGCGACCAGCGCGACGATGCGCGCCAACAGGGTCTCGGCGCCGACCTTGGTGGCGGCGAACGTGAACGTCCCGTCCGTGTTGAGGGTGCCCGCCGACACCGACGCGCCGGGCGACTTCTCGACCGGCATCGGCTCGCCCGTGATCATGGATTCATCGACGTAGGACGAGCCCGACACGACCTCGCCATCGACGGGGATACGGGCGCCGGGCTTGACGATGACGTGTGCGCCGAGCGTCACTTGATCGATCGGCACCTCGATCTCCACGCCATCGCGGACGATCCATGCCGCCTTCGCTTGGAGCGAAACGAGCGCGGCGATGGCGTCGCCCGTGCGCCGCTTGGCGCGCACTTCGAGATACTTGCCGAGGGTGATGAACGCGATGACGACGATGGCGACGTCGAAGAACGTGTGCTGCGCGTTCAGCTCCGCGAACAGCGGCACGGTGCGCTCGAACGCTATGACGACGAAGCTGTAGAGGAACGCCGCCAGCGTCCCGATGCCGACCAACGTATCCATGTTGGCGATACCGGTGCGAGCGAATCGCCACGTCGCCGCGAGGTAAGGCGCACCGGCTACAAACAAGGAATAGGTCGCCAGCAACGGCAGGAGGTGGTGGAAGAACTCCGCCCAGAGGGGCGTCATGTGCGGCACGATGCCGGCTTCCCCGGCCATCTCCCACGCCATGATGAAGATGCTGATGGCGGCGAGCGGCAGCACGGTGAGGACGTTGCGGCGCAACGCGCGTAGCTCGCCGTCCTTCGCCATCGCGGCATGATCGTGGGCGCCGGAAGCCGGCCCCGATTGCGGCGCCGCGGGATTGGCGGGAGCGGGAACGATCAACGTGTAGCCGAGTGGTTCGACCGCCTGGGCGAGCGCGGCGGGACCGGTCACCTTGGCGTCGAAAGCGACCTTGGCGGACTCAGTGGCGTAGTTGACCTCGACGGCCTGCACGCCGGGCTGCTTCTTGAGGGTCTTCTCGATGGTGCTGGCGCACGACGCGCAGTGCATTCCCTGGATAGGGAACGCCTGGATCGACGGCGGGGGGACCTGCAGGTTCATGCAGGAAAGATAGGCATTCCCGTGGGAGGAACGTCAACCCTGGGAGGATACCTACTTAGCGCGCCGGCCCGCCCCGGCGCCGGACGTGCCACCAGACGTACAGGCCGACCAGAATCAGCCCTGCCGCCACGATCGCGACGTCGAGCTGGCGGATCAGCGCGTGAAAGCCCGGATCGGTATTCCAGCGCTCGCCCAACTTGTAGCCGACGTAGGCAAGGCCGTAGCACCAGATCCAGGAGCCGACGAACGTGTAGGCGTGGAACTTGAGCTGCGGCATGCGCGCGACGCCGGCGGGGAAGGCGATGAACGTGCGCACCACTGGCAACAATCGCGCGATGAACACCGCCGGGCCGCCCCACCGCGCGAAGAAGCGGTCGGCGACATCGAGATCGTGATGGCTGATGAGGACGTACCGGCCCCACTTCTCGGCAAGCGGGCGGCCGCCGCGGGCGCCAACGTAATAGGCGATGACGGAACCGAGATTGCAGCCGATGGCGCCGGCCGTCGCCGCGCCGACGAGCGTGAAGCGGCCCGTCGAAACGAGGTAGCCGGCGAACGGCATGATGACCTCGGACGGCAACGGGATGCACGCCGACTCGATCGCCATCATGAGCACGACGGCCGGATACCCGGTGGCGCTAATGGCGGCCGTGATCCAGCCCGCCATCCATGCGATCAGCGCGTCGAGCAGGTGCACAGCAGCCTCGAGGGGGGCCGTAGTGGCCCCCCCTACCCTTACAGAGATGCTTACGCCTGCGGCGCCGACCGGACCGCGCCCACCGCGCTCGCCTTCACCTTGAATTTCACGCCCGCCTTGCGGCCGGGGTGTGCGCTCTCCTCGCCGGTGAACGGATTGCGGACCATGGTGCCGGCCTTGATGGCCGGAATGGTCTTCTCGACCCGCTGCAGCTTGACGATCCCCGGGATCGTCAGCTCGCCGACGCCCTTCTTGTGCAGGCAGGCCTGCGCCAGCTCGGCGATGGCGTCGACAACGTTGGCGACGTCCTTGCGGCTCAGATCCACTTTCTGTGCGATCTCCGCGAGGAAAGGACCCTTGGTCAGCTTGGTGGAGTATGGCTTCACTTCGTTCCCCTTCGTTTGAGCGTTTGCCGTCAGCTGCTCAGGCTGTCCGACCGCGGAACTGCCCGCGGTGCGGCCATGACGGCTAGGCGAATCGGATGTTCTTACGCAACGGGTGCGAGGGCGCGCGGCGCTTCGGCCGGCGCCGCAGCGTTGGCGGCGTCGATCGCGGCAGCCTTCTTCTCGACCAGCTCGACGATGTGGTCCAACAGGCGATCATCGTCGATCTTATGGTCGGCAATGCCGGACAAATAGACCATATGGTTGCCCTTGCCGCCTCCCGTGAGGCCGACGTCGGTCTCGCGCGCCTCGCCGGGCCCGTTCACCACGCAGCCGACGATCGACAGCGTGACCGGCGTGCGGATGTGGGCGAGACGCTTCTCGAGTTCCTCGACGGTCTTGATGACCGGGAACGCCTGGCGCGCGCAACTGGGGCACGCGACGATGGTCACGCCGTGGCGGCGCAGGCCGAGCGCCTTGAGGATCTCGTAGCCGGTCTTCACTTCTTCCACCGGGTCGGCGGCGAGCGAGACGCGGATGGTGTCGCCGATGCCGTCCCACAGGAGTGCGCCCAGTCCGATCGCCGACTTGACCGTGCCGGTGCGGGTCGCGCCCGCCTCGGTGATGCCGAGGTGGAGCGGGTAGTCGCATTGGTCGGCAAGCTGGCGATAGGCAGCGACGGCGAGGAAGACGTCGGACGCCTTCACGCTGATCTTGAACTCGTGGAAGTCGTGATCCTGCAGCACACGCGCGTGGCTCATGGCGCTTTCGACCAGAGCCTCGGGGCACGGGCTGCGGTACTTCTCCAAGAGCTGCGGCTCGAGCGAGCCGGCGTTGACGCCGATGCGCATGGAGCAGCCGTGGTCGCGCGCTGCCTTGATGACCTCGGCGACGCGCTTATGCGAGCCGATGTTGCCTGGGTTGATACGCAAGCACGCGGCGCCCGCCTGGGCCGCCTCGATGGCGCGCTTATAGTGGAAATGGATGTCGGCGATGATCGGCACCGGCGAGGCCTGCACGACGGCCTTGAGTGCCGCCGTCGACTCTTCGTCCGGGCACGAGACGCGCACGAGGTCGGCGCCGGCTTCCGCGAGCGCGTTCACCTGCGCTGTGGTCGCCTTCACGTCGTGCGTCAGCGTGTTGGTCATCGACTGCACGGTGATCGGCGCGCCCCCGCCGATGGGCACACCACCAACGTGAATGCGGCGCGTGGGGCGCCGGGGGATGTCGCGATAGGCACGAACGGTCATGGACGTCCTGGAAACCCGGAGTTCTTGGGCCTTTTCTTACTCGCTTGGCAACCGCTGCACCAGCACGGGCAGGCCGAGGAAGGCAGCATAGCTCCTGGCGGCCTGGGCTAACGCCCTGCGCTCGGACGCCGAAACGGGCGCGGCGAGCTGAACCGCGACGGTGGCTTTCTTGGCGCCGATGGTGCGTTTCCAGCCGCCGATGAACTGGCCGTCGAGGGTCACCAGGTGCGCGAACAGGATGTTGCCGCCCGGGGCAGGGCCGGTGAACCGGGGATGTAGCGCGGCGTCCCGATGCTCGTAGGCGATGAAGAGCTCGTCGTAGTTCGGGGTCAAGCGCACCAGCGGGCCCGTCGGGCGCACGCCAGGGGGAACGTCGCCGAACCAATACGTGCGCTCGCCAATCGTCTCCTGCGTGAAATGCGCCCCGGCGATCTCGACGGCGCGGCGGCCATCGGCTTGGGTGAGGCCGGACCACCACGCAAAGTCGGCCAGGTAGCGGGGCCGTGGCTGGTGAAATAGCGGCGGGCAAGCGCGCCGAGGGACTCGTCGCGGGTGAGCGTCGCAGCGGGCGGCGCGCGCTCCTCCAGCAGCGCGTAGGTGAACTGCTTGCCGCGCAGGCCGCCGCTGCAGATCAGAGCATCGAGCTCGGCATGGGAGACCAGGTGACCGAGGCGCTGGCCCTTCGCGGCAATGCCGGCGAGCGCCAATCCCGTTCCGATCTCGGCGCGCGTCAGTTGTTGGCCGCGCAGCAGCTTCGTCAGGACCGTGCGCGTCCGGCGCAGCAGCGTCGCGTCGATTTCGAGCGAGCGGTCGTACGGCGCGAGGATGCGCTCCACCCGCGGCGCGGTGAGCGCCAGCATCCAGCGGATGTCGGCCGGGGCGACAAAGTGCCAAGTCGGCCGCAACACGTGGGTCCGCAGGATGGCACCGCTGGTCAATGCCGCATCGACGTCGGCGCGGGTCGTACCGGGAGCGCGCTGCCCTAGCGCCCAGCTGGCGCCCGCGTAGTCCTGCGCCTGCACCGCGCCGAACCAGGCGACGAGGCCCGCCGGCGACAGCGGGCGCTTATCGAAGAAGCGCTGGGCGACAAGGCGCCGGTCGGCGATAGACGGCGCGGCGGCACGGACGCGGGGCATCGGACATCCACTGCATTGCGCCGCCGGTGCCGGGGCAGTCTGACTTGCGCCTCAGCGCGTCCGCGGAGGCGGAGGCAAGCGCCTATGCGCGACTTGCGATGCTCTCAACGCGCCGACAGCGCCGCTGCGCTCAGCGCCCCGAGCAGCCCAGCCGGGTTCGATCCGAAATGGACGTAGCGGCGATTACGGCTGAACGGCGGTGCCGGCCAGCAGGCGGTCCGCGGACAGCGAGACGTTGCGGCGCACGGTTCCGGCGGGGCCGAGCGCCGGAATCACCTTGCCATCGACAGTGACTTCGAGCGCGCCGGCATTGCCGGTCATCAGCACGATGTCCTCACGCGCCGGGGCTATGTACTTGTCGCCGGCGCGCAGGATGCGCGTCAGCAGCAACTCGCCAGCAGCACCGGTGATCTGCACCCAGCTGTCCTGGTGGGCGAGGATGACGACGCGGCCACTGGTCGCGCCGAACACTTGCCCCTCGCGCGCCGCGACGGTGACATCGACCGGAGCGGCGGGCGGAACGATGGGAGCGACGGCCGGGATCTCGGCGGCAGCAACCGCAACGGGCGGCGCCAGGATCGCCGGCGGTGTCACGATCGGCTCGGGCGCAAGCGCGGGCGCCGGCGCAAAGGCAGGCAATTCTTCGACTACCGCGACCGGCTCGCCCGCCGGAGCGGCGGTCGGCGAAAGCGCGGGCTCGGCAAGCGCGACCTCGGGCTCGGGCGCCGGCACCACGGGCAGCGCCACGGGTGGCGCCTCGACTGCCGCCACGACGGGAGCAGCGGGCGCAGGTGTAACCGGGGCGGGAGCGGGCGTTGCAGCAAGGGCCGCAGGCGGCGTCGGCGCAGCGGCCGGCGCGGTTACGGTTGTTGCCGGGGTCGGCGCCGGCCGGGTGGGCGGCGGCACGGCCGGGGTCGCCGCTTGCGGCGGAGTCTGTGCGGCGGGAGCGGCAGGCAACACGCCGAGGACACGGCCGATCGCCGGATCGAGCGCGGCGGTGGGCTGGGCTGCGGGGGCCGGCGGCGGAACTGCTTCGACGCGCGGCGGCGTGCCGGCGTTGGCCGCCCGCACGTCGACGACGCTCAGGCCATTGTTGGCCGCAGCAGGCGCAGTCGCTGCCGCCTGTGCGCCGGCATCCGCCGGCGGCGTGGCCACGCGATCCAGGAGCGCCAGTCCCGTGCGCTCCGAGTAGTACCAAGCGCCGAAGACGACGGCCACGAGCAGCGCCGACATGCCGAGCAACCAGCCGCGCGGAACGCGCTCGACGGGCTCGGCGGTCGGGAACACGAGCGGAGTGCGGCGGCGCGACGTGCTGGTTTCCTGCTTGAACGCCTCGACGGCGGCCGCGGGATCGAGCCCGAGGTAGTCGGCGTAGGAGCGCACGAAGCCGAGGGCGTATGCCGGCGCCGGCAGATCGGTGAAGCGACCATCCTCGATGGCCGCCAGATGCTCCTTGCGGATGCGCAGCGCGACTGCGACTTGCGCGACGTCCATGCCCGCCTGGGTGCGTGCCGCCGCGAATTCGGACCCGATGCCTTGATAGCGCTGCGCGCGATCGTCGGGAACGCCACGCAAATGCAGGCGGCGATCGGGATCGCGGCGATTCGGATCAAAGTCGAGCGGCGTGATGTTCGTCATCAATCGGACTCCGCCCCGTCGCGAGGGGCTTGGCGCGTCGCACACCTGTGCACGCCACGGACCACATCTATTGGCACCAAGTCTCGGGGCAACGTGGTTAAGGAAGGGTTACCGCGCGGATATGGACCGCGCCCGCGTCCCTTCCCCCTGGACGAGGCTGCTGCTGTCGCGCGGAGCCAGTAAACCAGAAATCCGCGAGAAACCGCAACGGGTTGGG
>CAMEYM010000031.1 GCA_945947575.1 Rhizobium sp. Q54 | reverse complement strand
GGCTGCCAGGGATCCATCCCGTCCTCAACGGCTGCGGCGCCACGCCCTTGCGCGTACGCAGCAGCGACAGCGCGATTGAGCCCGAGATCAGGACGGCGGTTGCCAACAGGGCCCAATGCGTCGGGATGAATTTCCCGCCATAGAAGTAGTTGGCGATCATCTTCCCGCCGATCATCACGAGGATCAGGGACAGTCCGTATTTCAGGTACACGAACCGCGGCACGATGTCGGCCAAGGCGAAGTGCAACGCGCGTAGCCCGAGAATCGCGAACACGTTGGCCGTAAAGATGATGAAGGGATCCTGCGAAATCGCCAGGATGGCCGGGATCGAATCGACCGCAAAGACGAGATCGGTGAACTCGATCAGCACCAACACGACGAACAGAGGAGTCGCGAAGAGCAATCCGTCTCGCCGGACGAAGAAGTGGTGACCCGCGTATTCCTTGACGATACGGATGCGCTTTTGCAGCACGCGGACCACGACGTTGTTCTCCACGTCGGCCTGCGCGTTTGCCATCCAGAGCATCTTGATGCCGGTAAAGATCAGGAAAGCGCCGAACACCACGGCGACCCAGGCGAAGCTGTGGATTAGCTGCACCCCCAGCAGAATCAGGATACCGCGCATGACGATCGCGCCGATGACCCCGTAGAACAGAACGCGGTGCTGGTATTGCGGAGGGACCGAGAAGAACGTGAACGTCAGCACGAAGACAAAGATGTTGTCGATGCTCAGCGACTTCTCGATCAGATAGCCCGTGAGGAACTCAAGGCCGGCCTGCTCGCCACGCCAGATGAAGAGGATGGCAGCAAATGCCAACGCGAGCGCTATGTAGAAAAGGCTGAGGAGCAGTGCTTCGCGAACGCGGATGACATGATCGCGCCGGTGCAACACCCCGAGATCGAGGGCAAGCAGTGCCGCAGTGAACGCCAGGAACGCTATCCAGAACCAGAGTCCCGCCTCCATCGTCAGTCACTCCCCGCGCCGCGGCGCCTTGGCTGGTTGGAGGATCCGACATGGCGGCGGGCGGGAAGCCGGCCGTCAGAGGGGCCCGGATCCGCTCTGCCTTCTGTACATCGGCACGCGGTTGTCCAATCGAAAGAGACTCGCGCGATCACTTCGCAGTGATTTCGCGGCGGCAGCGCTCCGCGGCGGATGCGACGGCTATCGCGTCAACGACATCGAGCGGAAACCAACCAGTCGCCGGGCCCTCGGCGTCGCCGTCATGTGCGGGATCGCGGGCTAGATCAACTGATCCAAGTGGCGACGGCGCCCGTATGCAGCCCTGTGAGCATCGTTCGCCGTGGCGACCTTTTTAGGCTCGTACTGATCTGCCTTGTGCTGTCGGGCGCGTCGGCGCGCGCGGAACCCATGCCGGCCGCGTTCGTCGAGTCGATCCCCACGGCTGAGGCCCGGGGGACCGCCACGGTTCGCTGGCTCGGCATCGCGCTCTACGACGCGGCACTGTGGGTGGACCGCGCCATGCCGGTGGGCGCGATGGATTACTCCGTTCCGTTCGTCCTGCGCCTGCGCTATGCGCGTGCCATTCCTGGCCGCGCCATTGCGGACACATCGCGCGACGAAATCGCCCGCTTGCAGGCGGCGCCTGCGGAGCGGCTCGCGCAGTGGCACGCGCGCATGCGGACCGTCTTTCCCGATGTCGAAGCAGGGACCGAGCTTGCGGGACTACACGTTCCCGGTGTGGGCATGCGTCTGTTCCGCAACGGCGTGGTACTCGCCGAATTGCCGGGGGATGATTTTTCCCGCGCGTTCTTCGGCATCTGGTTCGATGAGCAAACACGCAATCCCGGCATTCGTGCCCAGCTCCTGGCGGCGGCACCGTGACGGGACTACCGCGCGGCGCCCTGGCTGCCTATGCAGTCGTGGCGCTGCCGCTCGCGGCGGGTGCGCTGCCGCTCTACATTCACGTCGCCAGCATCTACGCCGACTCCTTCGGCGCCCCGCTTGCCGCCATCGGCATCGCCCTGCTGTTGGCGCGCGCGGCGGACGCCCTCGTCGATCCGTGGCTCGGCATCCTGATCGAACGTCTACAGCGGCCGCGGCTTGTCATTGTCGCGGGCGTTACCTTGCTCGCCATCGGCTTGGTGCTGGTGTTCCACCCGCCGTGGCGCGGGTGGGCCGGGATCGCGTGGCTCCTGTTGTCGCTACTGCCCGCCTACCTTGGCTATAGCTGCGCAACCATTGCGCACCTCGCCCTCGGTGCCACCTTTGGCGCCACCAGCGCCGATCGCGCGCGGGTTGCTGTATGGCGGGAGGGGTTTGGACTCGCTGGAGTCCTGCTGGCCGCCGCGGCGCCGCAATGGTCTGCATTCGATGCAGCGGCAGTGCTTGCCCGGAGTTCGATGGTTTTTGCGGCAGTGGCACCCGTCGGCGTCGCGCTTGCCTTGCTGGCCGTGCCGGTGGGAGACGGACAGGCGCTGGGCGCGCCGCCGTCGTGGGGCGACGCGCTGCGCCGGTTCGCGCGGGCACCGTTCGCGCCATTGATCGCGGCTTTCGTCGTGAACGGCATCGCCAATGCCCTTCCGGCAACTCTTGCTTTGCTGTTCGTGGCTGACGTGCTCGGCGCCCCTCAGTTGGGGGGCCCGTTCCTGCTCGCCTACTTTGTCAGCGGGGCAATCGGCCTTCCCGCTTGGCTCGCGCTTGCGCGCCGCCTGGGGAGCTTGCGCGCCTGGCAGCTCTCGATGTTGCTCGGCGCTGCGGCCTTCGTCGGCGCGACCGCGCTCGGCCCCGGGGACTTGTTGCCGTTCCTAGCGGTGTGCATCGCCAGCGGCCTGATGCTCGGCGGTGATCTCGCGCTGCCTGCCGCGCTGCTCACCGACGCCCTACGGGAGCGCGGCCAGGAAGCGGCCGCGGCGAGCTACTTCGGCGTCTGGACCTTGGCAGCGAAGCTGACATTGGCAGCGGCTGCGGGCATCGGACTGCCGCTCGTCAGCGTGCTCGGCTACGTGCCGGGCGAGCCCGACACCGCGATCCCCCTTCAGCTTGCCTACTGCTTGATCCCCTGCGCGCTCAAGGTCGTCGCAGCGGGCCTGCTTCCCCTCACTGTTCGTCCCCGACCGCAAGGAGAGTTGTCATGAGGTATCCGCGCCTGCGCGCGTTGCTGACCGCGCCCATCCTGTTCCTGACGGGATGCGCCGGTGTGTCACCCGAGGCTTACGTCGCCGAACGGCCGACGCTCGATCTGCACGAGTACTTCAACGGTCGGGTCGACGCGTGGGGCTACTTCGCCGATCGTTCGGGGCGTGTCGTCCGCCGTTTCGCGGTCGAGATTGAAGGAACGACGCAAGGCGATACCCTCGTTCTCGACGAGCGCTTCACCTACAGTGACGGGACTAGTTCCCGGCGCGTGTGGACGATCGTCCGCATCGACGCGCACCGATACAGCGGGACCGCCGGGGACGTCGTCGGCAACGCGTCGGGCATCGCGTACGGAAACGCGCTGCGTTGGAGGTACGTTCTGGCGCTCCCGGTCGGCGAACGGACCTACAACGTTGACTTCGACGACTGGATGTACCTCCAAGACGGCGGCGTGATGCTGAACAAGTCCATCATGAAGAAGTTCGGATTTCGCCTCGGCGAGGTTAACCTCGCTTTTGTGAGGCGTACGCCATCCTGAGCACGGCCTTACGGCGATTCGGCAACTGCCATGGTCGCCCTGCACCCTCGGATTGTCTTGGCCAACAGTCCTTCCGCCGAAGGGATCGCCTCCATTCGCTGAACTCGTCCGCCCCAGTGCTATAAGTGACCCTGTGGGTGCCGCGGAAGCATCGGGGCCGGACTACAGCGGCGCACTGGAGAACGGCGTGCGCCGTGTCGTTGCACGTGCGTTGCCGGACATCAACGGCGAGCGCCTGGACGCCTTGATGGCCGAACTGTTCGGCCTCGCGGACTCGGCCCTCGCGGCGCTCGTCGCCAAGGACCCGCCGCGCCGCGCCATCGCCTGCAAGGCCGGATGCGCGTACTGCTGCATTGTATATGTGCAGGTGACGCCGCTGGAAGCGCTGCATGTTGCGCGCTCGATCCTGGCGCGACCTGCCGCTGAGGTCACTGCGGTGAGGCAGCGCGTCGCTGCTGCCCACGCCACGACCGTTGGGCGCGACTCCGATTACCGGATTGTGCTCGCGCAACCGTGCCCGCTCCTCGTGGATGGCCGCTGCTCGGTCTACGCGGACCGGCCGTTCGCATGCAGGGGAGCGAACTCGGCCGACGCCAATGCCTGCCGCGATGCCTTCGCCAACCCCGATGGGCCGCTCCTGCCGACATTCATCCACCAGAGCAAGACGTACGCTGCACTCGGCCACGGCGCGGCCAAGGGGCTGAGCGACACCGGAACTCATCCCACCCTCTTGGAGTTGATCGCGGCATTGCATCTCGCGCTCGCCCACGATGACCCGCTGGCGGCGTGGCGCTCGGGCGACTTGGATTTCACATCCGCGCGCTGCGTCATGGCGAAGCACGAGCAGTCCTAGAGTGGAGAACCCTCGGCAATTACAACTTCACCAGCGGCGTATCGCATCTCGTTGCCCTCGATGATCAAGTCGCTTGCCTCCGAAGCACTCAGGTGGCGAAACCCACTGATCGCTGCGTCAGCTTCCGCTCGTGCCTCTGCGCGACCATCTGTGCAGCCTTCTGGCGCGTTCCGCCGGGCTTAGCTTCTCAGACGAACGCGGCATGGCCGGGGTCAGTCTCGATGAGTTCCTGCAGTAGTTCGTTCTTGGTCTAGGCGACGCAGTGGTGGCGGCAGTCGCGGGCCGGGTTGATGGCGCGCAGGCGCGCCCAGTTCTCGTCAGAAGAGTCCGCAAAGCGCCGATCGGCGATCGACCCGAGTGTTCCGCTCGCCGTGTACGCATTGTCCTGGCAGGTGTAGACGACGCTGTCGGCGCCGATAACAGTCAGCAGGCGCGCCATCGGTCAGGACGTATGCTTGGTGCCAAAGCGGTCGCCCAGCGTGTGGTAGTCGTCGTGCACAACGAACGTGCCGTCGTCCAGCTGCCGCGCCTTCTCGATCTGCTCGCGCACCGTGGCGCTGATCGGCTCGTGGTAGGCCGTGTTCTTTGCGGCGTCGTTGCTGACGACGCATGCTGACACCTTGACCTGGCGAACGCCGGTGTCCTTGAGTTGGGCGGCGAGGGTCGCCACTTTGCCCGCATTGGTCGCGTCAACGATGATAGTGGCGCCCAGCTCGCACCGCGAATTGCGCGCTGCGAACGCGGACAGATTGCCCATGACCTTGGCGAACTCGGTTTCGCGCGCGTCGCGGTAGCGGGCGTAGCTTGGGCCGTCCCAGCCGTCGATGGAAACGCGAATCCACGTGCGCCAGTCGGCGAAAAGTGGCAACCACGATGCGTCCTGCGGACGTGTGGCAGCAACGCTACGGCAGATCGGCGTTCAAGTTCATCCTTCCGGCTGCCTTAAGGAGCCATTTGTCTCGGGTCCATAAAGACGCATCTGACGTCAGGCGGACGGCCGCCAGCAGATGCACGTCCACCCAACTCACACCGACGCCGTACAACGCGTTCGAGGTTACAAACGCAAGGACGTCGTCGTCCGTAGCGACGGTCGCATGCGGCAGGTCAACCAGGGCGCTTAGAATCGCCTCGCGCTGACGCAACGCTCCGAGGGCCAACTCACCGGTAACGAAGGGGTGCGCAAGGACCTGACCCGCATCCAACAATTGCGCCAGTTTGGCGTCGCCGCGGCGCAAGTGGTCAACCCATACCGAGGTATCGACCAATATCACGATGGATTCGATCGACGCCGCCGCACCGGAGCGAGCCTGGTCTCGCTACCGCCGAGTCGCGCGAGGCGCCTCGCACTCTCGCGCTCGATAAGCGCCCGCAGCGCCTCGCGCATCAGGGCGGGCCTTTCTCTTAAACCAGTAAGTGTCTGCGCCTTGGCTAGCAGATCATCATCGAGAGCTATTGTTGTCCGCACGGGCCCTTCTCCTTGCAAGTCATCAGTCTGAGCATCAATTGGTGCTCAGTCAATGCAAGGGAATGCTGCGATGAACGCTCTCCGGATCTGCGCAATCCAACCGGGCCGCCGCCGCAATTCGGATGCGCGATCCGGTGGAGGACTTCGGGCCCATGGTCGAACTCGCGCCATTCGGTCTCGGCGCGACATCAACGAGTACCTCATGAACAAGTCCATTCTCGTTGCGGCGACGGTTCTTGCCACGACGCTCGGCTCTTTCGCGGCAGGCGCGGCAGTGCCGCCGTCGGCGGCAGCCGTAGAACGGGGCGTGAGACACACAACCGAATGGAAAAGCCACAGCCCTTCCAGCCGCACGCTCTGGCAAACCCGTGGCTCGAAATGTCTAGAATCTTGCCAAGCGAATTTCCCGAAGTGGCAATTCTCGCCGCAAGTGCTGGCGCTCCCTGCGGGATTCGAACCCGTCTTTCCAGGTTGCTAGCGAGCAAGCTTGGCGCGCCAACGGGTTTGCCAACTTCGCAATCGGAAATCTGTCCAAGGAGTTCCACCGGGTTGCGCGGCGAGTGGCAGACCTTCCTTTGGGGCTGGACCTCAGGCGCGCGACACGGCCCATCCGAATGCCCACAATTCTCGTCGCTGGGCCGGCGACGCCCACCCCGCGCTCGCCGACCAACCCGATTCTGATTTCGTGGCCGCCTTGTCCGCCCATTGCACGCTCACGTGGAGGCGGTCGCCTGGGCTCGAACGTCCTCGAAGCAATGAGGTAGAATGTGCTCGACGTGTCCTCTTGCAGGGCCTTCTGGATCGGGGGAGCGCATTGAAAGTCACGTTCTGGGGTACAAGGGGTTCAATCGCCAAGGCTGGACCTCAAACGGTGCGCTACGGCGGCAACACTTCGTGCGTGGAAGTGCGGTCCGCGTCTGGCGCACTCTTGGTGATCGACTGCGGCACCGGCGCGCATTCCCTTGGCCAGGCGCTGCTGGGTGGTGGATCGCAACCGTTGCGCGGCCAGATGCTCATCAGTCACACGCACTGGGATCACATCCAGGGATTCCCCTTCTTCGCACCCCTCTTTGTTCCCGGCAACGAATGGGACATCTATGCGCCGCGCGGATTCGGCGAGTCGCTGCGCGACTCCCTGTCTGGCCAGATGCAGTACACCTACTTCCCGATCGACCTCGACCATCTCGGTGCCAGCATCCGGTATCACAACCTGATCGAGGGACAATTCTCCGCCGGGGAGTTTGTCGTCGAGGCACGTTACCTCAACCACCCCGCCTTGACGTTTGGGTACCGAGTCACGGTTGACGGCGCGACGATTGTCTACTCGTGCGACCACGAGCCCCACGCGCGGCGCCTCGGCACGGGCCTCGGCGTGATCACGGGCCAGGATAAGGAGCACGTGCGATTCCTCTCCGGCGCGGACTTGGTCATCCACGACGCCCAGTACACGCCCCAGGAATTCGAGACGAAGGTTGGCTGGGGTCACAGCACGCCCCAATACGCCATCGCCGTATGTCGAGCTGCCGGCGCAAAGCGCCTTGCGCTCACACACCACGATCCAATGCGCACGGATGCAGGCCTTGACGTCGTCATCAGCGCCTTGAGGGAGAACGTTGAGTTCGGAACGCTCGATGTTTTCGCGGCCGCGGAAGGAATGACCGTCGAGGTCGCCCCCGCCGGCATGGGCATGATCGGCCAAGGACTCGCGCACTCTCTCTCCGGCCTCCCCACGAGGATCATCGACCGCGAGGTTCTGCTCGTCTCGTCCAGCAAAGAAACGCGAGACATGTTTCACACTATTGCGCAACTGGACGACATTGGACTGACAGTGGCCGAGAACGGATCCGATGCTGTGCGATGCATACAGGCTCGCATGCCTTCGTTGGTCGTCCTTGACCAATATCATCTCGACGGAAATTTGGCGGAGACGGCGCGACTTCTTCGAAGGAGCGGATTAGCGAGCGACGACCCGATGGTCGCGATTTGCTCCGACGAGTCACTGGAGTCTCTGTCGCCGGTCATCACGGACGTTCTGACGAGACCATTTTCCGCCGCGTACGCGCGCACAAAGGTGGGCGCGTGGTTGCTTCGGCGCGCGTGCCGATGGATGCGCCCGGCAATTCCGGCCGATGAAAGTAGCCGGATCGCGACTCTCAACGGGCTAGCCATCCTGGACACGCCTCCCGAGGCACGTTTCGACCGGCTGACAGCGCTCGCCGCCTCGACATTCGACATGCCGATCGTCTTGGTCAGCCTGGTCGATACCGATCGCCAGTGGTTCAAGTCGCGCGTCGGGCTTGGCGCGACTGAGACCTCACGGGAGATGTCGTTCTGCGGTCACGCAATCCTCAACGACCAGACCATGGTTGTTCGCGATACCCAGGCGGACCCCCGCTTCGCGGACAATCCGTTGGTGACCGGCGACCCGCGGATCCGATTCTACGCCGGACGGCCACTGCGACCCGGCGGGCGAGGACCCGTAGGAACCTTGTGTCTGATCGACACGCGCCCTCGCGATCTCGGCACCGAGGAAATGCGAGTTTTCGACTCGATCGCCGAACTCGTTGAGAGGGAATTGGAGGGCGGCGAGTAGCGTGATGCTGTGCGAAGAGTGGCGTACTTCGGGTCGACGCTGGAACTGCCCCTCCTGTCCAGCCGCCACGGAGGCGATTGTCCGCTACTCCAAGCTGCAGACAAGGCACGCCAAGCCCTGGCGCTCCCTACGGGAGTCGAACCCGTCTTTCCAGGTTGAAAAGCTCGACGGAACCTTGGTGGGCCAACGGGTTTGCCGGTTTCTGAACTGGACAAGGGCCCATGGAGTTCCAAGGGGTTGCACCGGAGCGCCAAACCGCCGAGCGGCCGCGCGCGGGCCGGATGATCGCTAAGGTCCAGGGCTGAACCCAGCCGGGAACTTCGCGCCACCGAGCTTAGCCCCGTCAAAGCGCGCGTCCAGGAGCTTGGCTGCGGTCAGGCTGGCGCCGCGCAGATCGGCGTTGGTGAAGTTCACTCGCTGCAGGTCCGCCTCGTCGATTTCCGCCCCGCGCAAGTCGGCGCCGGTAAAGTCCGCGCCAGCAAGATGTGCGCCGTACAGCACGATCTTCTCCGCAACAGCACCACCGAACTGTGCGTTCTGCAGGCGCGCACTGACCAGCCATGTGTTGTACAGCAAGGCGCCGCGCAGATTGGCGCCGCCCATTCGCGCCTCCCACAGGTCGGCCTGCGTCATGTTCGCGCCCGAGAGATTGGCGCTCAGAAACTCGGCCCGCTGCATTGCGGACGTCGTGAAATCGGCTCCTCTGGCACTCGCGCCGTCGAAATGCGCTTCATGTCCCATCGCGTCCACGAGCACCGCATTGCTGATGTCGGCGCGCTTCAAGTCAGCCTTGTTCAGGTTGGCCCCGGTGAGGTTCGCCCCAGCCAGCTTGGCACCCGCGAGTATTGCGCCATGCAAGTTGGCGCCCTGCAGATTGGCGCCGGCCAGGTTCGCGTTGCGCAAATCTGCACGCTTCAGGTTCACGCCAGACAGGTCGCAGCCAGGACAATCGCGCGCACGTACCGCGATGTCCGACGGCGCAGGCTGCCATGCACGGTAGAATTCAGCTTTCGCGGCGCGATCCGGAATTTCCGCCGTCATCAACTCCAGCAGGCGCGACTCGCTGCGGAACTGGCCGGCCGTGGGAATCAACCCCGCGGTTCTCGGATCGAACGCCGTCTGCCCGGCCTTGCGGTAAAAGTGCGACTCCGCGACCACCCGCCGACCTGGCGATTCTCCGGAGCACAGTTCCTTAATGAACAAGGGACCGGCCGGCGTTTCATCGCTCGCCGGCTCGGCACTTCGGCACTGGATGTCGGAGTCGGCAAACAGGTTCAGGAAGAAGTGCAGCAGCGTCACTGACTTGCGCCGCATTTCTTCATCGACGCGCGGGTCGGTGACGATCCTAAGACCGATCAGAAACCCGTCGTCGGTGAACAGGCCAGAGACGAGGACCGGGTGACTGAACACCATCGTCCCGCCGTAGACCTCTCGGCGCAGGTTGTTTGCCAGCGCCCAGTACTCGTCCTCATCGTCGTAGCGGAAATAGACCTCGCGCAGCCCTGTCTCGCGTTCTGCCAGGCAACGGCCAAACTCATGCCAACCAGCAATCCCCGTTGAGGGCGGGCCTCCGTTGGTGCCGCAGGCGAAATCCGCGAATTGCGCTGTCGGCAACTCCGCCGCGTGCCGGCCAAGCGGACGCAGGTCCCAGATCGAGGCCTTCGCCGCGCCCGTCGCGGTCTGCGCACCGGCGGCCATCGGCACCAGCGACAACAGCAAGGTGGCTATCAGCGCGCCCTTCGTTCTCGACATCAATACCGGTTACAGAACGCGTTGGTCGGGCCGTAGTAGTCGACGCACACTTCCTTGGTCACCGCGCCCCGATTCATCACCTTGGCGAGCAAATACGCCGCGAGGTTATCGACCTGGGTGTCCGTCAGGGACACCTCGCCGACCGGCGGCTTTTGCTGCCCGACTTGGGCGGCCGTCATCCCGAAGCACGCGACGGTTCCGTACGCATTGCGGCTGAAGCTCGGCATTCCCGTGCCTGGCACCCCGCACCGGATGATCTCCTTGAGAGCGGTAGGATCCAGCACAACCTTGCGCAGATCGGCGCCCGCGGCAAACCCGGGGCCTTCGGGCGTCCCGTCGCCGGACCAGCCGTGGCAACGTATGCACCCCGCGGTCTGGCTCCAGACACGCTTGCCCGCCTCGGCGTCTAGCAACGCCGCGGCACCTTCCAACTCGGCTGCCCACGAGCCACCAGCCGTGAACATTGCAGCCGTCGCGAACGCGACACGAAGCCCCCATCGCCGTGCGTTACCCAAGTGGCCCCCTCGCCGTAGTGGTTGATTCGATGCAGATCAGGGGGCGGTTGCCCGCCCCCTGGCCT
Source organism: Rhizobium sp. Q54 (assembly GCA_945947575.1). Taxonomy (GTDB): domain Bacteria; phylum Pseudomonadota; class Alphaproteobacteria; order UBA2966; family CAIVPW01; genus CAIVPW01. The sequence continues at coordinate 9,967 of CAMEYM010000031.1, read as the reverse complement.
GCATGCAGCGCTTCCGCAAGCTACAGCGAGAACACCCACAGTTGGGCGTCGCGCTCCATCGTGCCGCGGTCCTTGTCGGAGACGGCACCGCCGCCGGCAACGATCGCGATGTACTGCTTGCCCCCCACCGCATAGCTGATGGGAGGAGCCTTGAAGGCATTTCCGGCAAAGAACGACCACAGCGGCGCCAGGGTGCGGTCATCGTAAGCCACGACCCAGCCGTCCTGGTTGCCGGTGAACAGCAACCCGCCTGCGGTGACCGTCACGCCGGAAAGGTTCGGGTATGCCAGCCGGACCTTGGCAACTTGCTTGCCCGTGGCGACGTCGATTGCGGTGATGGATCCCGCGGTGTACGCGCCGGGAGCATTCGGGTTGTTGGTCCCTTGCGCCTGGAAAACGGCTCCCGCACCTTTTGGATTGCCACCTGCAGGACCGACCGGTTCCGCAGGAGTCGTGCTAATCGAACTGCACCCTTCATGACCGGCGCCGTACACGGTCTTGGTGTTCGGGCTGTACGCGGTCGGCTGCCACCGGATACCACCCAGATAATTCGGACAGAACAGCACTTGGCCCCTGCCGCGATCGACACGGGTGGCAGGCAGATACGCCTGCACGAGTTTGCCCGGATCGTACTCCATGGGCTTTCCGGTCTTCGGATCAATACCGGCAGTCCAGTTCAAGTCGTAGGTGTACTGATTGGCGTTGAGGAATTGCCCGCTCGTGCGGTCCAACTGATAATAGAATCCGTTGCGCCCGAAATGGCCAACGACTTTTTGAGTCCTGCCGCCGATCTCGGCGTCGTACAGCAGGTGCACGCCCTGCTCGTCGAAGTCCCAGGACTCGTTCGGCGTGTACTGGAAGAACCACTTGACCTTGCCGGTGTCGATGTCCCACGCCATGACGGAGTTCGTGTACAGGTTGTCGCCGGGGCGGAACGACGGATCGAACATCGGCACCGGATTCGCCGTTCCCCAGATGGTGACCCGTTGCTGCGCGTCATAGGAGCCTGTAGTCCACAAGGCGCCGCCGCCCGTACGCCAGGCGTTGTTTGTGTCCTTCCATGTCTCGTGGCCAGGCTCGCCGGGCGCGGGAATCGTGTATGACCGCCACAGCTCGTTACCGTTGGTGGCGTCCACTGCCGCCAACCAGCCGCGCGTTCCCCAATCGCCGCCGGACTGTCCGACCAGAATCTTTCCTTCGACGGCGATTGGTGCCGCACTGAACATCTCGCCGATAGTGAAGTGCTGCTCGTTAGGACCACCCGGAAGATTGGGGTAGCCGAGCTTCGTGCGGGCGATTTGCTTCTCCCACACCACTTCGCCGGTCGAGCGGCTGACGGCGGCCACGCGGCCGTCGACCATGTTCGAATAGACGTTGTCGGCCCACATCGCCTGACCGCGCACGTAGTAGCGCTTCTCGGTCTCCTTGTTGACCTGCAGGTCCGTACGCCACACGACCTTGGCCATGTTGCCGCGGCTGACATCAATCTTGTAGTGCAGGCCGTACGCCGAGTTCAGGTACATGGCGCCGTCGTCGACCAAGGGCGTCATTTCCAGGTTGCCGGTGCTGACCGGAATGCCCTCGAGCGAGTTGGTCAGCGGCAGCGAGAACGCCACCTTCAAGTTGTGCACGTTGTTGCGGTTGATCTGGGCAAGACGCGAGTAGCGGTGGCTGGAGTAGTTCTGACCCCATGTAATCCAGTTGTCGGCGTCGCCGTCGGCATTCTCAAGACGCTGCTTGGTCACGTCCGCGGCCATCGAGGCGGAGCTCAGGAATACGGCAATCGCCGCAACCGAGACTCCCTTGGCAAGTCGAGCCTTTGTACTTTCCACAGTTCCCTCCCCAAAGTAGACCCTGGCGGACCGCTTGCTGATGGGCGCGGTCCTGCTGCAGGACTATCCCCCGCGCGCTCTGCGGCAAAGCGACGCACAGTAGCCTTCGCATTCATCGCGACGCTGGCGGCCGGTCCCACCAGGACCTGCAGGAACTCCTTGGCGGCTCTGGTTTCCGGGGAACAACGGCCGCGGTTCGTCTACCGCCGCTGCCGGCGCACCGATTGGCGCCACCATCCGCGCGTCCCTCTCGGCGCCTATGACACCGATAGCTTGCCCAGCAGATCTCGCAGACCTACCGCTCGCGGGCAAACCGGGATTTCAAGAGGGGGATGCAAGAATGAAGAAGACCAGCCGGCGCGAATTGGTCGTTGGATCAGCAGCGGCGCTCTTCAGCGCGACGCTCGGGTCTCCTGCGATCGCGCAAACCCGCCCGTGCACGTAGCCCGCGCTCCGAACAGGCTCCGCGAACGCGGCGGACTTCGCCAAGTGCTGGCGCTCCCTACGGGAGTCGAACCCGTCTTTCCAGGTTGAAAACCTGGCGTCCTTTCCGATAGACGAAGGGAGCGCGCACGCGGATATATCGTGCGGTCACGCGCCGAACAATGCGTTTTGATGACCGCCGGGGTGGCCGCACCCCTCCCCTTCGCGCCCGTTTTGTGCCTTGCACCAGGCCGCTGCGGTAGGGCCTCCGCCTGCGCGGAGGCTCTAACGCTCGGCGTTCTGAGGGCCGCGAAGAAGGTTGGGCGGCATCGGGTCACGCCCCGGCAGGCCCGCGAAATAGCGGTACAGGGCGACGGCGCGGTTGGCGTACTGGTCCATGGGGGGGGGACGCGCCAGCACGTTCAGGAGCGAGCCGACCCGCACCAGCACGTACGAGCGCCAGAGGTCGCCGGATTCGCGCTCGAAGGCGAACAGGAACTGGCCGGCACCCTCCTTCATCACCGGGATGCCGAGGACGCGCAATGCCACAGCGTTCTCGAGGGATACGGTGAGCTTGTCGGGCGTGCGCTCGACGACTTCCATGCGGTAGACGATGTTGTTCACCGAGCTGCCGCCCATGTGCAAGTACACCGGCTGGCCCGCGCCGAACTCGGCGACGGTGAAGTCCTCGCGCTTCAGCTTGATGTCGGGACCAGTCAACGCGCTCGCGTTGTGGATCAGGATCCGCCATTCCTGGTTGTTCGGCGACCAGTACGGGATCGACGTGTACTTCGACACCTCGGCGAATCGCTTGAGGATGTCGTCCGCGGTGCCGGCGAGACGGAAGCGGGCAGAGCTCGCCGCGATGGCGTCGGCGGAAGATTGCTGCCAGCCGATGCAGGCAGGCGCCTGCCAACCCTTGAGCTCCTCGGCATACCAGACGGCGACGTTCGGCTGCTCGCCGACTGCACCGTAAGCGGGATCAACCGGTCCAGCGCAGGGCGGCACCGGCGCGGCAAACGCCGGCAACGCCGTCAGAATCAGAAGCGTGGCGCATGCAATGCGGATCATCTGCTCCACATAGGCAGACCTAGGGTACATGCGTAGCCGGGCAACGTGTCAATTTCGCGACATGGCGCCGCCCAAAGGGACTAGGCAACGGGCGCGGCGTCCTCGATCACGAGCTGCGCCTCGGTGCGGCCCTGCCACGTGTCGGCGCGCAGATGTCCTGCAAGGTGCATCGCCATGCCGCGCGCCGAGAGCAGCGCCTGGCCGACCGGCGTATCGAGGGAGCGAAATGCGATCGCCTTGAGGCGGCCGCCGCCGTTGCCGCCACCAAGAATGACGCGGACGTGGCCGTCGCCGACCGGATCGGCCTTGACGATGGCCGCCGCGGGCACTGCAAAGCGCGGCTCGGCGTTGCCGGCGCCGAACGGGCCGGCACCCTCCAGCCGTTCGAGGAGCGCGGGCGTCGCGGCAGCCGTGGCGAGGGCGCCGTCGAGGGCGAGGTCGCGCAGGCCGGGCGATTCGCGGAACGATGGGGCGATGCGAGCGCGCAGGAACTCGGCGAGTTCGGCCAGGCGGGAGCGCTGCACGGTGAAGCCCGCCGCCATGGGATGGCCGCCACCGTTCAACAGGATGCCGGCCTGGCCGGCGGCGATCACCGCGGCGCCGAGATCGACCCCGGGGACCGAGCGGCCCGAGCCCTTGGCGATCTCGCCGGCGATGCCGACGACGATGGCGGGGCGGCGCAGCGATTCGGTAAGGCGGCTGGCGACAATGCCGATGACGCCGGGGTGCCAGCCTTCGGCCGAAACGAACGCGACCGGGCCGGGATCGCCGCCGGCCTCGATCCGGGCGAAGGCATCGTCGGCAACTGCGGCTTCGATGGCGCGGCGCTCGGCGTTGTAGCCTTCGAGCTCGAAGGCGAGCGCACGCGCCTCGGGTGCATCGTCGGTGGCGAGCATGCGCGCCCCGATCTCGGAGCGTCCGACCCGGCCACCGGCGTTGACGCGCGGGCCGAGCAGGAAGCCCGCAGTCCACGCGTTGGGCGGGCCATTGACCTTGGCGGACTCGGCAAGTGCGGCGATGCCTGGGTTGCCGCGCGCCGCCATGACCTTGAGGCCTTGGGCGACGAGGGCGCGGTTCAGTCCCTTCAGAGGCACGACGTCGCAGACGGTGCCGAGCGCGACGAGATCGAGCCAGCGCAGCAGGTCGGGCTCAGCGCGCGCGCCGGTGTAGTGCTGCTCGTGGCGCAGGACGCGGTTGGTAGCGATCGCCAGCAGATACGCCACTCCGACCGCCGCCAGGGTACCGACGGCGGCGGTGACGGCCGGCGACTCGTCCAGACGGTTCGGATTGACGATGGCGAACGCCGGCGGCAGCGACGGCGCGGCGACATGGTGGTCGACGACGATCACGTCGACGCCGAGGGGCTTTGCTGTGGCGAGCGCCTCGAAGGCGAGCGTGCCGCAGTCCACCGTGAGGACGACGCGCGCACCTTCGGCCGCGAGCAGGCGGATGGCGCCGGCGTTGGGGCCGTAGCCCTCCTTGAGGCGATCGGGCACGTAGACGCGCGCTCGTGAGCCCACCGCACGCAGGAAGCGCACCAGCAGTGCGGCCGAGGTGGCGCCATCGACGTCGTAGTCGCCGAGGATGGCGATGCCCTCGCCGTGGCGCACGGCAGCGGCCAGACGCTCGGCAGCACGGTCCATGTCCTTGAGGAGGCTGGGATCGGGCAGCAGATCGCGCAGGCGAGGGCTCAGGTACTTCTCGGCGCCGTCGAGGCTGACACCACGCGAGGCGAGCACACGGCCGAGCACCTCGGGCAGGCCGAGGCGCTGGGACAGCGCCAGGGCAATGCGGTCGTCGCAGGCGCGCGCCACCCACCGGCGCCCGCCGAGCGAGCGGCCTACGCCGAGAAAACAATCCGAAATGGGGAGTGCCGGTGCGTGCATTTCCGCGAGCTACACCCTACCCTCCGGCGAACGGCGGAAGGACTCTTTTCGATGATGTGGATACTGCTCGGCCTGGGCGGTTTGGTAGTCGTCGCCCTGGGCACGTACTTCTACAAGGCGCGTCAGGCGCGGCGCATCGACGTGCTGGATGCGCAACGCACCGCCTTCCAGCAACTGCGCAGCGGTAGCGGAACCCGCCCCGAGGATCGCTAGTTCCCGGTGCGCAGGTTGCCGCTCTCGTCGAGGCGGTGATGAGTCTTGATCCAGCGCACCGAGCCAGTGCGCGAGCGGATCACGACCGCATGCGTGGAGGCATCTCGGGGGCCGAGTTCGGCGCCGTCGAGCAGCGCCCCGCCGGTGACGCCGCAGGCGGCGAAGATGACCTCGCCTTGAGCGAGATCTTCCGTTCCGTAGACACGGGCAGGATCGGTGATACCGACGGCGGCAATCTGGCTGCGCTCGTCGTCTGTGAGCGGCGCCAGGCGCGCCACGATGCGGCCACCGAGGCCGCGGAGGGCGGCAGCAGCCAGCACGCCCTCCTGGGCACCGCCGGTGCCGACGTAGAGATCGACGCCCGAGTCGTGCAGGGACGGCAGCAGCGCGCCGACGAGGTCGCCGTCGCTGATGAGGCGCACTTGGGCGCCGGACTCGCGCACCGCGTGGACGAGTTGCCCGTGGCGCGGGCGATCGAGGATGCAGACGGTGATCTCGGAAACAGGACGGCTCGTCGCGCCGGCAACGGCGTGCACGATGTCGCCCACCGGAGCGTCGATCGCAATGTGAGCGCCGACCGCGGCGGGCCCGACGGCAATCTTGTCCATGTACACCGGCGGCACGGGCAGGAAGCCACCCGGTCCGGCGACGGCGATGACCGACAGCGAATCGGAGCCTGAGCGCGCGGCGCGCGTGATGCACCCGAGAGAATCGACGATGACCTCGGCGGCCGTGCCACCCGCGCCTACCGACTCCCCGACATAGAGGACGGGACCCGAACCGCGCGGGCCGTCGCCGACCACGACTTTGCCCTGAATGGCGACGTGGCGGAGCGCCTGGCGCATCGCCTGGGCGGCAGCGGCATCCGCGGACTGCTCATCGCCCTTGCCGACCCACCGGGCGGCGGCGATGGCCGCGGCTTCGACCGTGCGGATCAGGTCCAGACTCAGGAATGCGTCAAGCTTCGTGGCCTCACTCCGGTGGTCCATGTACGGAGGCTGCACGACGGTGTGCATAGAGGGCGGACCTACAACACTTCGATGCGAATGAACGCCGGCTTTTCCACGACCGCCTTGGTCTTTGTCAGGCGGTCGCGCACCTGCATCATGGAAGCTTCCATGCACTCGTGGGTCGTCAGGATGAGCGGCACGTTTTCGCCCGGCGCGCGGCCGCGCTGCAGGACGGATTCGATGGAAACCTCGGCCTCGGCGAACATCCGCGCGATCTCGGCGAGCACACCCGGCAGGTCGTTGACGATCAGGCGCACGTAGTAGGCGCCGACGTGCTTGTCCATCGACGCGGCCGGCAGCTTCACCAGCTTGGCAACCGGCACCGAGAACGGATGTGAGGTGTGGCCGCGGGCGATGTCGATGAGGTCGGAGACCACCGCCGACGCCGTGGCACGCTCGCCGGCGCCGGGGCCTTCGAACACGGTCTGGCCGACGAAGTCGCCTTCGGCGACGACGGCGTTGAGCACGCCCATGACCTGGGCGACGGGCTTGTCGAGGCGAACCATGCACGGGTGCACGCGCTGCTCGAGGCCGTGATCGGTCATGCGGGCGATGGCGAGGAGCTTGATGCGGTAGCCGAGCTCGGCGGCGAACGAGATGTCGAGGGCACTGACGTTGCGGATGCCTTCGACGTAGATCGATTCCAAGGACACCGGTGTGCCGAAGGCGAGCGACGTGAGGATGGCGAGCTTGTTGGCGGCATCGTGGCCGTCGACGTCGGCGGCGGGGTCGGCCTCGGCGTAGCCGAGCTTCTGCGCTTCGGCGAGCACGGTCGCGAACTCGGCGCGCTTCTCCTCCATGCCGGTCAGGATGTAGTTGCAGGTTCCGTTGAGGATGCCGTAGACGCGCTGGAAGCGGTTGCCGGCGAGACCTTCGCGTATCGCCTTCAGGATCGGGATGCCGCCCGCGACCGCCGCCTCGAACTGCAGGGCGACGCCCTTCTGTTCGGCGAGCGTGGCGAGCGCGACGCCGTGCTTGGCGATGAGCGCCTTGTTGGCGCACACCAGTGACTTGCCGGCGCCGAGCGCCGTCTCGGCGATCGTCTTGGCGATGCCGTCGGCGCCGCCGATGAGCTCGACCATGACATCGATGTCACTGGATGCCGCCAACTTGCGCGCGTCGTCGTGCCAAAGGACACCCTTAAGCAGCGCCGCGAGCGGCTTCGGCATCTCCAACGCGGCGACGCCGGCGAGAACGATGGGCCGGCCAGCACGCGCTTCCAGGAGCGCCTTGTGTTCGCTCAGCAGTTTGACGACCCCGCCGCCGACTGTCCCCAGTCCGGCTAGGCCGACTCGTAGTGCTTGGGTCACGGCTGCCGATTCTTGGTTGGCGCGCTCTCCGCGCGACGGAGGGAAGTCACCGTCCGGCGGCTTTCTTGAGAGGCGTGACGTTGCTGGCGGTAGCGCGCGCGGCCGGCGCGTCGGGCGCACCCTGGCCGAGGAATTTCTTCACCGAGCGCGCGGCTTGGCGGATGCGCTGCTCGTTCTCGACGAGCGCGATGCGGATGAAGCCTTCGCCATTGGCGCCGAACGCGTTACCGGGCGACACCGCGACCTCGGCGTGAGTCAGCAGGAGCTTCGAGAACTCCAGCGCGCCGAGGTACTCGAAGCCTTTGGGCAACGGCGCCCAGGCGAACATGGACGCAGGCGGGCTCGGAATGTCCCAGCCGGCGGCAGCCATCGACGAGACGAGCACGTCGCGGCGCTTCTGGTAGAGGTCACGGATGTGGGCGACGCAGTCCTGCGGGCCGTTGAGCGCGGCGGCGGCGGCAACCTGGATCGGCGTGAAAGCGCCGTAGTCGAGCCACGACTTGATCTTGGTGAGCGCGCCAACGAGCTGCTTGTTGCCGGTCGCAAAGCCGATGCGCCAGCCGGGCATCGAGTACGTCTTGCTCATCGAGGTGAACTCGACGGCGATCTCCTTGGCGCGCGGGATCTGCAGCACCGATGGCGGCGGCGTGTCGTTGAAGTAGATCTCCGAGTAGGCGATGTCGGACAGGATGTAGATCTTGCGCGAGCGGCAGAACTCGACCATCTCGCCGTAAAAGTCGAGATCGACGATCTGCGCCGTCGGATTGGACGGATAGCTCAGGATCACCGCGAGCGGCTTGCGGCTCGACGCCTCGACCGCACGCTTGAAGCCCTGCATGAAGTCGTAGCCGGACGGCGCGCTCGGGTCCGCACCGGGCAGTTGCTTCACCGGCACGATTTCGGCGCCGACGATGAGAAAGCCATGGGCGTGGATCGGGTACGACGGATCGGGGACGTAGATCTGGTCGCCTGGCGCGGTCATAGCGCCCGCGAGGCTGGCGAGACCTTCCTTGGAGCCGATCGTGACGCAGGTCTCGGTCTCGGGATCGATCTCGACGCCGAAGCGGCGGCCGTAATACGCGGCGATGGCGCGGCGCAGGCCGGTGATGCCGCGCGACGACGAATAGCGGTGGTTGCGCGGGTTCTGCGCGGTCTCGACCAGCTTGTCGACGATGTGGCGGGGCGTGCCCGTGTCGGGGTTGCCCATGCCGAGGTCGATGATGTCCTGCCCGGCGGCACGCGCCTTGGCCTTCATCGCGTTGACTTCGGCGAAAACGTACGGCGGCAGCAGCTTGATGCGGTGGAAGTCCATGGACCTCGTCCGTACCCGCGGCGCACACACCGCAGGCAGTCGTTACCTGATTTCGTTCATACCACAGTTAGCGTGCGGCGCAGAGTAGTAGGTGTGCGCCCTACTCCGCCGAAAAGCCGCGCCAGTGAACCAGCCGATGGTGGCCGAATTGGGGGCGGGCCGGACCCCTACGCCTCGAGGATGATCTCGACGCGGCGGTTGCCGGCTTCGCCTGCCGGCATGGCCTCGAGGAAGCGCGGCTGGGCGTCACCGACCGCATCGACGATGAGGGCGGCGGGCGGCACGCCGAGGCGCAGGAACTCGTCGGCCACGGCCTTGGCGCGGTCCACCGAGACCTTGAAGTTGGTCATCACGTGCTTATCGACGGCCATGTCCTTGGTGCGCTGAGAGGCGTGGCCGACGATGTGAACCTTGCCGCCGCGCGCCTTGTACTGGTCAGCGATGGCGCGGATGTTGCGCATGGCGTCGGCCGAAAGGCGCGTCGAATCGTGGGCGAACATCACCATCGCCGTCGGCCGCGCCGTGCCAGCGAGATTGAACTGCGCGCCGCCGCCGGCAGTGGGCAGGTTGGCGGCGACGTTGGGCCTTGCGGCGCCGCCGACCACGACATTGGGCAGCGGCTGGTTGGCCGCCGCCGCTGGCGGGCGCGGCTGCGCTGGGGCGACCGGCGTCAGCACCGGCGGCGGCCCGCCGAGAGGCGATTGAACGGTCACGGTGCCCTGGGACTGCGCGAGCATCTGCGCGAACGTGCGCGCCAGCGTGTCCTGGCCGCCGGCGTTCTGCGCCGGAAGGACAGTCTGCACCTGGGCTTGCGTTAGCGGCGCAGCGGCGCGCGGCGCCGGCGCCTGGGCGACCGGAGCGGGCGCGGGCACGGGGGTCACCGCAGCAGTCGCCGGCGCCGGTGCGGGTG
>CAMEYM010000030.1 GCA_945947575.1 Rhizobium sp. Q54 | reverse complement strand
AACGGTCTCGAACCAAAGGCAACACCGGCGCGCATCCGCGTGACAGTGCGCGCGCGCGGCGAGGCGATTGCGCCAAGCCAGCGGGTCAGCCTGCGCGCCGTGCTGCTGCCGCCGTCGCCGCCGGCGGCGCCGGGGGCGTTCGACTTCGCCCGCCAAGCGTGGTTCGAACGGATCGGCGCGGTCGGTTACGCGGTGACGGCGGCGACGGTGCTCGATCCCGCCGATCCAGGCTGGGGCGATGCGGTAGCACTCCACCAGGACCGTGAACGCGCGCGCCGCGGCGGCCACATCGGCGGCCGACGCATGCCCGACTGAAGGCCCAGCCGCCGATCCCTCAGGCGTCGGTGAGAGATCGCAGGTCAATGTTACCTTTTCAAAATGCCGATCAGTGGGAACGGGCGCATGGTGTCGGTGTCGAGACCGCGGGTCTTGTCGCGATCAAGCGCCTTGCCACCGCCCGGCCCGATGGATTGACCGCCCCCGGGGCCAATCGATTTGCCGCCCCCCGGACCGATGGACAAGCCTCCGCCGGGACCAATCGATAGACCTCCGCCCGGACCAATGGACTTGCCACCTCCTGGGCCGATTGAGTCGCAGCCGCCGGGGCCGATTGAGTTCGGCACGCAACTGCGCCAAGCCTGCGCACTTGCAACGGAAACAGGGCCAACACCGAGAATCGCGGTGACGGCCGCGACGACGAGGACGCGCATGAGGCCCCTCCATGATGCAATGCAGAAAGCCTAGCACACAGCTAAGCTAGAGGTAGCCGCGAATGCTCAGGAGTAGATCGCCTTGGCAAGGGGGCGCGATGGAGCCATCACCCGAACCCCCATGTATGGGAACCCATTTTGGGGTCTACGGGGGGTCGATTTCAGAAATGGCTGCCATGAGAAAATTGTGGGCGCCATGGGGCGGCCCATGGAATGGCAACCGATGGGGCAGGGGCCAGGGCGGTGTACTGCCTACACATGGGTTCGTCTCAGCGAAATCGCTGAACTTCGGCCTGTATGCCAATCCGCATCGCAGCGAGGGGCTGATGACCGAAGTGGACGATCTGTTGAAGCTGGATGCGCCTCGGTCCCTTCGTGATCCCGCGGCAATTTCCGAGCGTGAGGCGTTGCTGCACGCTCCCCACATAAGGTCGCTCACCGCTTACGTGCTTGCGCTTCGCCGCGCAGACCCCGCCACAGAGTTCCCTTACTTTGACCCCCTGGACGGGGGAAACAACGCTGACATCCTCTTCGTCTTCGAAAAGCCTGGGCCGAAGACTTCAGTGCGCGGCGGTGGCTCTGGGTTCATCAGTCGGAACAATGACGATCCAACTGCGGATACGACCTTTCGACTTATGTCCGAAGCTCGCCTCCCCCGACAGAGAACCGTGCTTTGGAATGTGATTCCGGGCTGGAACGGGACCAGGTCGATCTCCGGACCGGAGCTTCGCCAAGGTGCTCATGAGCTTGAGTCTTTGATGGTGCTGTTGCCCGCCGTCAAGACGGTCATCCTCGTTGGTCGGAGAGCGCAACGCGCACTTCCTCTTTTCAATTCGCACAGCCTGCGCGTTTTGACCTCTGCCCACCCATCTCCGATAGTCAGGGCGACAAGACCTTGCGTCTGGAAGGGCATCGCAGCGACCTGGTCGCGCGCAGCTGGAGCGGACCTATGAGCAACCTGACCTACGCCAAGCATGAGCATCTGTCGCTCAAGAGCCACCAGGAGTTCGGCGAGAAGTGGCTCCAGGAGCGAATCGCCTTTGACCCAGGCATCCTTGGGCTTGGCGAAGTAATTTTGATTCAGAGGGAGCGTAGTCAGGGAGCGGGCTGGTCGTCTTGACCTGCTGCTAGCCGATCCGGAGCAAACCGCCGGTACGAAGTGGAGGTAGTGCTCGGGGCCACCGACGAGTCTCACATTATTCGGTGCATCGAGTACTGGGACATCGAGCGCCGTCGTTACTCTTAGCTGGAACCGTCCCGCTTGTCGCAATCCAGATCAACGCTCTGGCGGTTGACGGTAAGATCGTCCTCGACTTCGTTCGTGTGCTCGATCAGCGCCTGCTACGTCGTGACGACGTGGCTGATTCAAAACTTCAGCTCGCGCCCACCTCAGCCCAACTCCACTCTGTTACGTAGCAGACATTCCGGATCAACGCGTTCAGCAGTACCGAACGCAGAATAGAATCCCAGTTCCGGTGCGCTGAGGGCCGTCCAAACGAGAGTCAGCTTCGGACAGACTGCAGGAGCACTGCATTCCTGTGAAAGTCCAGGAACTGTTTCTGCCCCGTGGAGAAGCCGCCGACGTTGACGACATCGGTCGTGTTGATCCCCATCCGCTGCAGAGACGGCGCGTGAGCCACCGGGGACACAATGAGCGTGCCGTTGTCCTCAAACCCGATGAAGCCGCGATCAAAGAGATGATCGATGCTCGGCGTCAGGAGCAGTCCATTCTCACCGTTTAGTCGCTCCTCGTTGGTGGCATCCCGCCACGGCTTGCAGTGACTGGCAATGAGATGAGCTGGATTCTCAACGCCGGTGATGCGGCATCTGGTTTCGATCTTTGCGACTCGCTCCCGAAACAAACCTTGCCCATTTCGTGCGCGAATGATTGCCAGCCGTTCGGTTTCCGGCACAGTGGAGCTGTCGGCCAGCTGTTGCTCTAGTCTTCTTTCCCATACATCGAGGTCATCTGCTGGCATCGGTTTGACGCCTGCAGCCATCGCCGAAATGGGCGTTACTTCCTGCCCGATTAAGCCAACCAACACCTCGGCTAGCGCTACCGGCACCTCCGTCAGGTACACCGACTGAAGACCATTTCCGTTTGGTTGAAGCGGCGAATACCGCTCGGGAAGCAGCGGCCTTAAGACATCGATGTGATCCTTGGGGCGAACTCTGTTGGAGAGCTCGGTGAAGCTGACCTTCACTTTCCAGCCGACGTTCTCCCAGTTCGGACCAGCCGTCCCGAACTCCAATGGCTTTGGGCTTTCCCAGCAGTAGGACTGCGCGACACCAATCGCCAGTATTCGGGTGTCCATGAAGGAGAAGACCAGGTCTCCGGGAGCGACCTCGCGCATCGATTCGTAGAAAGGGTTGCGCGCACCGTTTGCGTTGCGCTTTGGCGACCACAAGTATCCGCCCTGCACTTCGTGACGGAAGGTCTGGTTTTGGTTAACCCACCAGTAGCGCATCTGCTCTGTGCTCAACGTAGGAAGGTGATTGCGTTGGGGATCGGGCCATCAATAGTTCGCCTTGCCCGGAATGACTCCCCTGACGCCGCCTCTCGGATCAGCAACGTCACTTGCACGACGCGGAATCAAGTGAACGTGCGCATGATCGACCGTCTGGCCCGCAGCCGCCCCGCAGTTCATTCCGATGTTGAAGCCGCTGACCGTTGAATCCTTGCTCAGAATCTCCCGCCTCAACTGATCGAGCAGAAGGTTGATACCCAGCCGCTCTGGCTCGAACAGATCGAAGAACGTTTCTGCGTGCCGCTTCGGCAGGACTAGGGTGTGAAGTTCGGTGACGGGGTATTTGTCTCGGACCGCCAATGCAACTTCGTTCGCCGCTTCCATGCGATGATCTGGAACTTCGCAGAATGGGCAACCCGATTTGCGGCCGTCCATGCGCTTTCTGACAGCCTGAAAGTCCGTATCGTCTCGCGCGCCCTTGCTGGCGTTGCACTTGAAGCAAAGCGCTTGAAGGTTGGTGAGGTCATCCGTGCCGCCATGCTTTCTCGGCATGATGTGATCGACCTCAAGGGCTCGCTTGTCTGCCGAGATTCCGCATTGGTTGCAGCGAAAGCCGGAGCGCCTTAGGACTTCATATCGAAGGCTTCCCGATAGGTGCCCCAGTGCTGCACGGCGATGGTCATACACAGCATCTCCGCGCTCCTCCTGGTAGGCCGCAATCTTCTGATCACACAGACTGATCAGCTCGTCGCGCTCTTGCGCTGAATATGCGGATGCGTTGGCCGTGAGCCGATAGTTGCCGCCATCGCACTCAACTATGCCGTGCTTGCGCAGGACGGTGCCCGGCATCCTCTTCGTGATCTGTTCGTAGTACTCAAGCTGGCTCGCATCGCGCGCGAGGAAGGCAGCAGCAATTTCGCGGATGCTCGCTGTACCATCGCGCGAGAGAATCTCTCGGATCATCACCGGCTGGTAGATGTGCGACATCCTCATCCGGTTACGGATGAAGTCTCGGAGTCGGTCAAACGATGACGACATCGGGTTCACCTGAACGAGGGTCGTTGGCGGGTCATGGCGGATCGAGCTAGCGCACGCCCCTCCGCCAATCCTGTGGGGTTACGAATCCGCTGCCCCAGATGCCCGCCCCGGCGGTGCGTGCTGATTCCTCCGCTGGCACATACATCTTGGTGAAAGACCGATAGGCGAGCGCCCAACCGCCTGCGACCATCGCCTCCCCAAGATCAATTCCAGCCACGTAGCAGATCGCAACCGTGCGGCCGTAGCGATCCAATTCACGCGGGGGACAATCCACAAGACTGCTACCGATCAGCGCACGCAACGCTTCAGTCGCAGATGCTCCGCATTTCCAAACCTCATCGCTGGTGACGCAGGTCTGCAGTCGCTCCGGTGCGTCTATGCCAAACAGGCGGTGGGTGGTCGTGCCGATGGCGAGCGTGTCGCCATCGATGACTCGGACTCGGCTTTCCTGGGCAAGCGCAGGCGATGCAAGGGCAAGTGCCGCAACAAACGCGGCGACGAATCTCAGAGTCGGTTGAACGGACTTCAGATGTCCCGCTATTTCGGCTTCCACGCACTCGCCAATCGCTGCGCTTCCGCGATCTGCCCGGGGGTCATCTTGGCGGCAATTTCGTCGCGCCTCTCGACGGCAGAGGCACGGAAACCGAAGTCTGAGTCGGTGTATCGCGACACGGCTAGGTTCATCCACATGTGCGCCTGGATGTAATCCTGTGGCACGCTCTCGCCGCGGTAGTAAATGTTCCCCAGAGCATGCTGACCTTTGGCATAGCCCTGATCGGCAGCCTTTCGGTACCAGAAGAGAGCCTGAGCGGCGCTCTTCGGAACGCCTTGGCCGCCCTCGTACATGAACCCCAGAGTGTACTGAGCGTCGGCGTGACCCTGATCGGCAGCCTTTCGGTGCCAGAAGGCAGCCTGGACGTGATCCTTAGGGACGCCTTGGCCGGCCTCGTACATAACCCCCAGACCATACTGAGCGACTGCGGTTCCCTGGTCCGCTAGCGGCTGCCAGAACTTGAGCGCCGTCGCGTAGTCGCCCTTCTGGTACGCAGCAAGACCATCTTCGAGTGGACCCGCACCCGCAGGGCCCACGAGGCTGACGGCAAGCGCCAGCGCCAATAGGAACACTTTGATCATGGGGGTGATTGTACCTCCGCGAGGTCCGGTGCAGTAAATCCGACCGGCGAGCCCTATGGGGGATCCAGCCAGCTAGCCAGACGACGCCGCTGCGGCGCACCACTCTAGATGCCTCACCTTGGCAAGGAGGCTCGATGGTGCCATCACCCCACCCCCCAAGTTATGGGAACCCGTTTTGGGGTGCATGGGGGGGTCGATTTCAGAATTTGGCCGCCACAAGAAAATTCGTGGGCGCCATGGGGTGGCCCATGGAATGGCACGATGGGTTAGCAGTGCGACCATGCGTGACACCCACGCTGCATGGCCACGCCGGAGTGCCGGCAAGCTGCGGTGACGTCCTTGGGCGTGCGCCGGTCGATGAGCCACCATGCATGCGGCAGCGGCCGTTACGTGGCCGGTCAGGCTGACGCGGCACGTGATCCCTTCAAGGGTTCTCTGGCGCTCATGCCGAGGACTCACGACTTAAACCCCATGGCGCCTTCGCGCGCGCGTACGTGTCGGGCAAACACATAGGGGCCGGTCCCATCACCCCACCCCCGTCGGATGGAACGGTTTTGGAGATACCGTGCGCCACGCATGGAAACCCACGACGGTCCGTGCGCCACAGCGTGGGCGCAGGTGTTTCAACTCATGCTTCTCATGAACACGTTGCGTCCCCGGCGTCGCCGTCGCGTGACGTAACCTGATGACGCGCGCACGCGCACACGCGCGCGTACTAGTCGTCTAGGCCGAACACGCCGAGGCCCACGTGTGGCGCCATGACGCGGCGCATGACGCCATGCATGCGGAAAGCCGTGTGGGACGTGGCACTTGATCGGCCGCGGAATGGTCGCTGCCAGAACACGGCGTATTGAGCACCGGGCCACGCACGCCCGAGGGGGGGGGGGGGGGCGCCAGAGCCTGGAGGCCCAGCAAACAGCCCGCGGAAATCGCGTCCGCTAAGCGAGGTTGCTACTGGGCTGCGCTTGAATCGGGCGACCGCCAACGACCCAAAGAAACGCTACCCCAGTTGCTACCCCGGCCGCGCCGTCGGCGGCGTGCCGCGCGCAAAAATGGCTGAGAGAAGCCATTAATTGGCCGACGTATGACTGATTGCGCTCCCATCAAGAAATGGGCGGCGGCCGTCGCGCTGCTCGGCTGCTTCGGATACTTCCTGCTGGCGGGCGCCAACGCGCCGACGGAGCGCTCGTTCCTGATGCTCGGGCTCGCCATGGTGGCGATCCTGCTCGACCGGCGGCCGTTCTCGATGCGGCTCGTCGCCTGGGCGGCGGCTGCCGTGCTGCTGGTGGCGCCGCACAGCGTGCTGGGGCCGAGCTTTCAGATGTCGTTCGCGGCCGTGGTCGCCCTCATCGCCGCATATGAGCTTGTGCGCGAGCCATTCTCGCGTTGGCGACGCAACGCCGGCCTCGTGCGCAAGGCGACGCTGTACTTGTTCGGAGTCGGACTCTCGACGTTGGTCGCCGGTCTCGCGACGGCACCGTTCGCGCTCTACCACTTCGATCGGCTCTCGACCTATTCGCTGGCCGCGAACCTGGTGGCCGTGCCGATCACCGGTCTGTGGATCATGCCGTGGGCGGTCGCGGCGTTCGCGTTGATGCCGTTTGGTCTCGAATGGATGGCGCTGCACCCGATGGGGTGGGGCATCGACTGGATGCTGGCGATCGGCCGCGCGGTGGCCGGTTGGCCCGGCGCCGCGATCACGCTGCCGGCGATGCCGGTCGCCGGCCTCGCGCTCGTCACCGTTGCCGGGCTGTGGTTGTGCCTGTGGCAGACGCGCTGGCGTCTGATCGGCATTCCCGCCCTCGCGCTCGGACTATTCAGCACCGTGCTGGTGCCGCGACCCGACGTCCTGGTGAGCGAGGACGCCGCGTATCTCGCGGTGCGCGCCGCCGACGGCGGCCTATGGGTGTCCTCGCCGCGTTCGAACTTCACCGTGGACACGTGGCTGCGCCGCGACGGCCGCGAGGGCGCGGGGCGCTGGCCCGCGTCCGGGACTGCCACGGCCGACGGGCGGCTGCGGTGCGACGGGACCGGGTGCATCTATCGAGCCGAAGGCGCGACGGTCGCGCTGGTGCGGGAGGAGGAAGCGCTGGCCGAGGACTGTCGAGCGGCCGACGTGGTCGTGGCTTCGGTCGCGGTGTTCGTCCGCTGCAACGCGCGCGTCGTCGTCGATCGCCTCGACGTGTGGCGCGCCGGGGCGCACGCGGTGTGGATCAAGGACGGCGAGATCCGCGTGGTGACGGTGGCGGAGACGCGCGGCGCCCGGCCGTGGGTGTTGCCGCGCGACTAGCTCACAAAGCCTTGTGGATTTCCTCGGCGACGAACGCCGCGCCCGCCGGGCTGTAGTGGCAGGCATCCCACTTGAACAGGAACTGCGGCGACTCGCGCGAGATGCAGGCCATCGAGAGATCGACGTAGTCCTGGCTGCCGCGCTCGCGGAAGTGGTCGACCAGCCCTTGATAGACCCCGTCGATATTCAGGTCGCAGCCGAGGGTGGCGGCCTTAGTCATGGCGGCGTTCTCGCCGGCGCCGCGTGAGAAGTGATTGCGCCGGCGCCAGGCGACGAATGATTCGCCCGGCAGGCGCGCGACCGGCGGCGTCACCCCGGCGGTGGCGGCGTGCTCGAACAGCGAGCGGATGACGCGCCCGTACAGCGGATAGAAGAGGTCCGTGGCGATCGGTTGGAGGACGCTGGTGAAGGGGATGCCCAGGCGCGCTGCCTCGTCGGCGACGCTGTCCACCGCTGCCGCCACCATGCGGGTCAGGTGATGCTCCCAGGCCGCGCCCGGCAGGAACAGGGCGAGGTCCTCGTCGTCATCGCGGGGCCGCCGCACGCTGTGTCCGAGACGAGGCCGCGGCGGCGCCGTTAGGCCGCCGAGGCCGGCGCGGTCGTGGTCGCTGGCGTAGTCGGTCTGCTCGCCGCGCGCGAAGCGGGCGAGGGACACCAGCCGGATGTGGACGTCGTTGTAGCCGACCAGGTGAATGGCGCGACGGATCGGTATGCGGCGTTCGCGCAGCGCCTCGGCGACGGCGGCAAGAATGCGGCGATCGAATGCAGCGACCGAGCCGTTGGCGCCCAGGTTGAGCACCGGCCCCATGCGGGGCAGGCGATGCAGGTGGAACGGCCAGTTTCTACTGCGTGCCGTGGTCGAGCCGCCGAGGCACAGCGTGACGCCGTCGCCCGCGTGGACGCCGACGGCGTCGAGCCAAGGACCGACGGCAGCGTGGTCGCGCAACTCGTAGCCGCGCGGCGGGTACAGAGCTTTGTCGACCTGTCCGGTCCCATCGCGGAAGTCGGCAGGGCAGTACACCGTGCTGGTGTTGCCGGCGTAGTGCTCCCACGGGCGCGACGCGAGGAGCTCGTGGGCGGGCATCTGCAGGGCGTACGCGGCGACCTCGTCGCAGATCGATGGCTCGCGCCCGCCATCGTTGGCGGCCTCGCTGCGGGCGATGGCGTCCGCGTCCACAGCCGACGGCGAATGGACTGACTCGGCGTGGCCCTGGACGAAATGCTGGGCGAAGGCCCGCATGACGCGCGCGACGGTCGCGGTCGTCACGGTGCGGCGGTCGGGGCCGAAGGCAGGCTCGCCGGCAAACGGAAGCGTCACCATCTCGTAGGACGCGAAGTACTCGACGTGGGCGTGGCGATCGCGGATGCGCTGGGCGGCGACGCGCAGGACCGACTTCGAGTACACGGTGCTTTGGAGCGCCGGGCGCTCGGCCATGGTCGCGACGAGTGGAACCGGGGAAACCGTGAGCAGCACGCGGGCGCGCGGATTGACGCCAGCGAGGCGCGCGAGGAATGCATCGAGATCGGCCTCGGTCTCCTCGACACTGAAGTTCACGAACTCATAGGCATCGGCCGCATAGGTGCCGGCGCCGCACCCAGGACACGTCGGGAGGACCGCGCCGTCGGCGCGGCTGCGCCACGCCTCGGTCAGGCCGAGGGTGAAGACGAACAATTCGCAGGTCGCGAACGCTTCGCGTACCGCGGCAAAGTGTTGCGCTCGGTCCGCATCGAGAGCGGCGAGCGACGCAAACGGCAGAGGCTGCACGCGCGGGCGAAACGGATCGACGAAACCATCGCCTTGGGGCCACGGGGGCTCGACCGGCACGAAGGCGGCGTGGGCGCGGTCGAATAGCTGCACGAGCTGTCGCGCCGTGTAGACGTTGCCGTAGCGCGCCGAGTAGACGCCGTAGCCGTGCACGCGCTGCTGTTCGTGGTCGAGCTCGGGCGGGCCGGGCTCGGTGACGACGTAGGCGTACTCGTTCGCCTGCAGCCAGTGTCCGAAATGCTGGGCGAAGCAACTGCCGGCGGTGGCAATGCGGGTGTACGGCGACACGCGGAAGCGCGGTTCATGCTGGGCAACAATTGCCGAGTCGGCGCCGGGCCAGCGGGCGGAGTCGGGCAGCGATTTGTAGGGGCACGGCTCGGTGCGCGCGGCTGCGGCGGCGCGGAGCGCGTCCTCGAGACTGGCGGTAGCGCGCGCCGGGCGGCGCTGCAACGCGTTCATGTGCGAGCGTCGATGCCGCGGCGATCGCAAGGGGAGGGAGCACGCATGACCGCCACCGGACAGAAGGGTCCTGGCAGGTGCGAAGCAAGGCCTATGCCATGGCTGGCGGCCTTTTCGACGTCTTCTCCGGCAGGATGCGCGGGTGTCGTGCGGCGCGCACGACTCGCGGCGTGACCCTGCGTACGACGGAGCCTTCAGTTGTACTTGCGCATCAGCCCGACGAGCTTGCCCTGCACCTGGACGCGATCGGGTCCGAAGATGCGGGTCTCGTACGCTTCATTGGCCGATTCGAGGGCGACCGAGTTGCCCTTGCGGCGCAGGCGCTTGAGGGTGACTTCCTCATTGTCTACGAGAGCGACGACAATGGTGCCGTTGTCGGCCGCGTCGGTGCGCTGGATGATTACCGTGTCGCCGTCGAAGATGCCGGCATCGACCATCGAGTCGCCGGACACTTCGAGCGCGTAGTGCTCGCCGCCTTCGAGCAGGGTGGTGGGCACCTCGACGAAGCTCGACTGGTCGCGCAACGCCTCGATGGGCGTGCCGGCGGCGATGCGGCCGTAGAGGGGCAGGGTGCGCGTCTCGGTCGAGGACGGCGGCGGCAGGCTCGGACGGCGGCCGGCGAAATCGGGCCGGATGACCGAGGCGCGGGTGATGGCCGGGGTGGTGCTGGGCACCGACTGCTCGGGCAGCTTGAGCACTTCCAGGGCGCGGGCGCGGTGGGCGAGGCGGCGGATGAAGCCGCGCTCCTCGAGGGCCGTCACCAGCCGGTGGATGCCCGACTTGGAGCGCAGGTTGAGCGCCTCCTTCATCTCGTCGAACGAGGGCGAAACCCCCGAGGACGAGAGCCGTTCGTTGATGAACATGAGGAGTTTGTGTTGTTTGCGGGTCAACATGCGCCGCGCCCCCGTCGTGTCTTCCCGTGGCCCAAACCAGGGGTAGAACAAAAGCTAAACATCGGCACACGTTCTAGTTTGGTTCTCCCGAGGGGTCAACCCCCTTCGCGAGCGAATTGCGGCAGCGTCACACGGGCGTCGCGCGAAGGCGCGCCCCGGGCGCGCAGCGCCCCTTCGGGGCGACTCGCGCGAAGGCGCGCCCCGGGCGCGCAGCGCCCCTTCGGGGCGACTCAATAGCCTTCGGGACCGACGCCGAACGGGATGATCGGCACGAGCGCGCCGGCCTTGAGGGCAGGCGCATGGGGGGCGCGCACGACGAGGCAGCCCGACGCGGCGAGGCTGGCGAGCATGCTCGAGTCCTGGCGCGGCAGCGGCGTGGCGACGAGAGCGCCGCCTTCGCCACGCACGAGTTCGCTGCGCATGTAGTCCTGGCGCGTGTCGTTCGCCTCAACGTCGCGGCCCAGGGTGGCGGTGATGGTCGGATCCTCGGGCGCGCGGCCGAGCAGCCCGTCGATGGCGGCGCGCACGAATAGCAGCGCGCACACCAGCGCGGACACCGGATTGCCGGGCAGGCCGAGCACGGGGAGGTCGCTGCCAGGGGACTTCATGGTGCCGAACATCAGCGGCTTGCCGGGGCGGATGGCGACCTTCCAGAAATCGACGGCGAGGCCCTGCGGGCCGAGCGCCTTCTGGATGAGGTCGTGCTCGCCGACCGAGGCGCCGCCCAGGGTGAGGAACAGGTCGGTGCCCCGCGCGCGGGCGGCGGCCTCCTGCAGGGTCGCGATGTCATCGCGCGCGATGCCGAGCGGCACCGGTTCAGCACCGAAGGAGCGCAGTACCGCGGCGAGCGCGGGGCCGTTGGCATCGACAATGCGCGTGGGACCGACGGCGCCGCCGGCGCTCACGAGCTCGCTGCCGGTGCTGAGCACGGCGACGCGCGGCCGCTTGCGAACGCGCAGGGACGGGACGTTCATCGCGGCGGCGAGGCCGATGTCGCGCGCCCGCAAGGCGCGGCCGGAGCGCAGCAGGACCTGGCCGGTCTGGAAGTCGAGCCCCGCCGCGCGGACGTGGCGGCCGAGGGCGGTGACTTCGCGAACGAGGACCTGATCGCCCTGCGCCTCGGTGTTCTCCTGCAGCACGACGGTGTCGGCGCCGGCGGGCAGGGGACCGCCTGTGAAGATGCGCACGGCCTCACCAGCTTTCACCGCGCCGGGGTAGGAGCCGCCGGCGGGCGCTTCGCCGACGCGGCGCAGGGTGGTGGGGACGCTTTGCACGTCGGCGCCGCGCACGGCGTAGCCGTCCATGGCCGAGACAGCGACGGGCGGCTGGCTGACGCGGGCGGCGACGTCTTCCGCGAGGATGCGGCCCAGGGCCTGGTCGAGGGGAACCGGCTCGATGCCGACGGGGCGCATCGCCGCGGCGATCCGCTGCCGCGCCTCGTCGACGGAGATCACGGGATCAGGTCGCGTCCGGCGCGTTCCACGTGCCGGACTTGCCTCCGGATTTGTGGAGGAGGCGGACGCCCGAGATGGTCATGCCGCGATCGACCGCCTTGCACATGTCGTAGACGGTGAGGGCGGCGACCGACGCGGCGGTCAGCGCTTCCATCTCGACGCCGGTCTGGCCGGACACCTTGCAAGTGGCGAGGATGTCGATGGCGTTGCGCTTCGGATCCGGCGTGAGATCAACGGACACCTTAGTGAGCGCCAATGGATGGCACAGCGGGATCAGATCCGGCGTGCGCTTCGCGGCCATGATGCCGGCGAGGCGGGCGGTCGCCATAACGTCGCCCTTGGCGACGCCGCCTTCGAGGATCAGCGCCAGGGTCGCGGGCTCCATGGTGATGGTCGCGGCGGCACGGGCGATGCGCTCGGTGACGTTCTTCGCGCCCACATCGACCATGTGGGCTTCGCCCTTGTCGTTGAGGTGGGTGAGCTTGCCCATGCTTATGCCGCCGGAGCGAGGAGGGTGCGCACGGCCTGAGCGACATCCGGCTGCACCATCAGCGCCGAGCCGACGAGGAAGCGCGTGACGCCGATGCGCTGCATGCGCTGCACGTCGGCGGCGGTCTCGATGCCGCTTTCGCACACGAGCGGCGTGCCCTTGGGCGCGCGCGGCGCCAGGCGCTCAGTGGTGGCGAGGTCGATCGCCAAGGTCTTGAGGTTGCGGTTGTTGATGCCGAGCAGGGTGCCGCCGATGTGCGCGGCGCGCTCGAGCTCCTTTTCGTCGTGGACCTCAACGAGGGTGTCCATCTTCCACTCGGACGCGGCCGAGGCGAGCTCGGCGGCCTGCATGTCGTCGAGCGCGGCCATGATGATCAGGACGCAGTCGGCGCCCAACGCGCGCGACTCGACGATCTGGTAGGGGTCGAGCATGAAGTCCTTGCGGATCACCGGCAGGATCACGGCGTTGCGCGCCGCCACCAAGTCGGCGTCGGAACCCTTGAAGTAGGGCGTGTCGGTCAACACCGAGAGGCACGCGGCGCCGCCGGCCTGGTAGGCCTTGGCGAGATCGGCGGGCGCGAATTCGGTGCGGAGCGTGCCCTTGGAGGGCGATGCGCGCTTCACCTCGGCGATCAGTCCACTGCCGGTGCGTGCGACGGCCTTGTCCAGCGACGCCGCAAAGCCGCGCACCGGAGGCTGGGCCTTCGCCTCGCGCTCGACCGCGGCAATCGGCTTCGCCTTGCGCGTGGCGCGGATGTGCTCGCGCTTGTCGGCGCAGATGCGGGCGAGGACGCTCTCCGACATTATGCGGGCACCACGGCGGTGGTGATGGCGACCATCTTGTCGAGGGCCGCTTTCGCTTTGCCGCTGTCGATGGACTTGGCGGCCAGCACGACGCCGGCCTTGAGGTCGTCGGCCTTGCCGGCGACGACCAGCGCCGCAGCGGCATTGAGCAGCACGATATCGCGGAAGGTACTCTTCTCGCCCGCCAGCAGCGCGCGCACCGCCTTGGCGTTGACCGCCGCGTCGGCGCCCTTGATGTCCTCGGGCTTGCCGATCGTCAGCCCGGCCTGGGAGGGGGTGATGTCGAAGGTGCGCACCTTGCCGTCTTTCAGTTCGGCGACCTTGGTCGGCCCGGTGATGGTGATTTCGTCCAGTCCGTCGGAGGCGTGCACGACCCAGGCGCGCTCGGCTCCCAGTTCTTTGAGAACGTGGGCGAGCGGCTCGACCCACTGTGGTGCGAACACGCCGAGCAGATATCGCTTCACGCCAGCCGGGTTGGAGAGCGGGCCCAGGAGATTGAAGATGGTGCGCGTGCCCATCTCCACGCGGGTCGGACCGACGTGCTTCATCGCCGCGTGGTGCTTAGGCGCCAGCATGAAACACAGCCCCGCTTCGTCGAGCGAACGCTGCACCAGCGCGGGATCGCACTCGATGGCGACACCGAGCGCGGCGAGCACATCCGCGGCGCCGCACTTCGAGGAGAGGGCGCGGTTGCCGTGCTTGGCGACCGGCACGCCGGCGCCGGCGACGACGATTGCGGCGGTCGTCGAGACGTTGTAGCTGCCGCGCGCGTCGCCGCCCGTGCCGACCACGTCGATGGCTCCGGCCGGAGCGCGGATGGGCAGCGCCTTGGCGCGCATGACGGACGCGGCGCCCGCGACTTCCTCGACGGTTTCGCCGCGCACGCGCAGGCCCATCAGGAAGGCGCCGATCTGGGAGGGCGTGGCTTCGCCCGACATGATGATGTCGAAGGCCTCGCGCGTATCCGCGAGGGACAGCTTCTCGCCGGCCGCGACGCGACCGATCACCGGCTTCAGGCTGCGCGGCTCGGCCACGACTAGGCGGCTTGCGGCACGGCGCGCACCGGCATGCCGGCGAGGCGCAGGAAGTTGCCGAGCAGGCGATGGCCGCCCTCGGATGCGATGCTCTCGGGATGGAACTGCACACCGTGAATGACGTGGCGCTTGTGGGCGAGGCCCATGATCAGGCCGTCGTCTGTCTCCGCGGTGATCTCGAGGTCGGCGGGCAGGGTGCTGCGTTCGACGATCAGCGAGTGATAGCGCGTCGCCTGGAACTCGTTGGGAAGGCCTGCGAACACGCCTTTGCCCTGGTGGCGGATGCGGCTGAGCTTGCCGTGCATGGCGAGGGGGGCACGGATGACGCGGCCGCCGAACACCTGGCCGATGGTCTGATGACCAAGGCACACGCCGAGGATCGGCACCTTGCCGGCCGCCTCGCGCGTCAGGTCGATGCAGATGCCGGCGCGGTCGGGGTCGCACGGACCCGGAGAAAGAACGATAGCGGAGGGCTTTAACGCCAGAACCTCGTCCGCAGTCTTAGCGTCGTTGCGGAGCACAAGCGACTCGGCGCCGAGTTCACCCAAGAAATGAACCAGGTTGTAGGTGAAGCTGTCGTAATTATCGATAACCACCAACATATCAACAACTTACCGATAATTTCTGCGACAGGACAGGGCCATTCGGCCAGGAAACGCGCTCGGGGCAACAAACTCCGCAGCGCGCCAAGCGTCAAGGCGCTGCCCATTACCTTGACCTTCCAGCACGTAGAGACGCTATTTTTCTCCAATTGTTTGTTTGGTTGGGAGTTCACAGGCACATGCACATCGGGGAGGCCGCTGCGCGCTCGGGCGTCGCCGCCAAGACCATTCGCTATTACGAGAGCGTCGGTCTGTTGGCAAAGGCGAACCGAACGCCCAACGGCTATCGCGACTACAGCAATGCGGACGTCGAGACGCTGCGCTTCGTCAGCCGCGCGCGGTCGCTCGGCTTCTCGGTCCATCAGGTCGGCGAGTTGCTCGACCTCTACCGCGACCACAAGCGCTGCAGCGCCGACGTCAAGGCAATCGCCATGGCCCGCATCGATGACCTCGATCGCAAGGTCGCCGAGATGCAAGCCATGCGCTCGACGCTGCACCAACTGGTCGATTGCTGCGCCGGGGACAGCCGGCCGGATTGTCCGATCCTCGTCGATCTCGCCAAGCCCGAGTCCCGTTCGCTGGTTGCCGCCAGTATCGGCGACCGTTCGCGGTAGCGCCTGCCGTAGCTAGGCGGTAGTGTCGCCGCGTGCGACGCCGTCCCCTTCGCGTTGTCTCGCGTGCTCTTCGGCGCCCGGTTTGGGTTGCCATCGTGGTCGCGGGCCTTTCGGCGGTGGGCATGGGTGCGGGCATCGGCGCCAGCATCGCGACGTTTGTGCGGCCATCCGAGCCGGCCACGGTCGCGGTCACCGCCAATCTCGCACAACCGCCGCCATCTGAGTCGCCGGCCGCGGCGGGCCCGCCAGTGGCGGTCGTGGCGCCGGCGTTGAACGCCGTGACCCTAAGTCCGGCCGACCGGCGCCCGCGCATCGCCGTGGTCATCGACGACGTCGGCGTGCACGTGCCGAATGCACGACGCGCCATCGCGCTGCCCGGTCCGCTCACATTGTCTCTGATGACCTATGCGGCCGATCTGCCCGGCCTGGCCGCGGCAGCGCGGGGCAGGGGGCACGAGCTGATGCTGCACGTGCCGATGGAGCCCGCGGTCTGGGACGTGGATCCTGGCCCTAACGTGCTGCTTGCCGGCCGCACCGGTGCCGAACTGCAGCGCCGCATCGACTGGGCGCTGGAGCGCATCGACGGCATCGACGGCGTCGTCGGCATCAACAACCACATGGGCAGCCGCTTCACGGCAGACCGCGCCGCCATGGACGTGCTGATGCGGGCGCTCGCGCTGCGCGGCCTGCTGTTTCTGGATTCGGTCACCACCGGTCATACCGTCGGCCGGGCGGCGAGCCGCGCCGCCGGCGTGGCATACCTCTCGCGCGACGTATTCCTGGATAACGAAGAGACCGCCGAGGCCGTAGGCGCTCGCCTGCGCGAGCTGGAAGCGAAGGCGCGCCGCGACGGTAGCGCCGTTGCGATCGGGCATCCCAAGGCCGCCACCCTGGCCGCCCTCGAAGCGTGGCTGCCGACTCTGGCGGGGCGCGGCTTCGTTCTCGTCCCGGTCAGCGCGCTGGTGCCCGCTCCAGGCGCCGACCTGATCGCGCGCGCCAGCCGCTAGGAGTCGCTGCCGCCTTTGCGGCCGCGCTTGTCGGCGCGCTTTTCGGCGTCTTTGGCCTTTTCCGCGGCCAGTTTGTCGGCTTCCTTGGCCGCCTTCTCGGCGTCCTTGGCGTCACGCTCGGCGCGGGCGTCGCCGACGCGGGTGGCGATCTCCTGGATGCGTTCCTCTGCCCGGCGAGCGACGTCGCCGCGATCGTTGTCGCGGCCGCGCCCCTCGGCAATCGGCTCGGGCTTCGCATCGGCCTTGGCGGCTTCCTTCGCGTGTTCGACCGGCTTGGTTTCGGTGCGCGCGAGGTCTTCGCGGTCACGGGCGCGGCCAGTGTCGTTGGGCTCGCGGGCGGCCTCGATCTTCGGCTCGACCTTGGGCTCGGCTTTTGGCTCGGCGGCCGGACGCGGCTCGATGCGTACCGTCCCCGGCAGCGACCCGCCGCCGCTCGAGTCCGGAGCGCGAACGGCGCGCGTTGACGGTGCCGTGCGGGCGAGCGCAGGCGCTACCGTACGCGTGGCGGTTCGAGGCTCGACCGCTGCGGGCTGCGGCGCTGGGGCGGGCGCGAGCGCCGCCGCCGCAGCTGCCGCGGTCGCAGCGCGCGCCGCGGTGCCGGACGTGGCGGCCGTAGTCGCCGTCGTCACTGCCGTGGTCGTTGTCGCGGTCGTCGTGGCGGTGACCAGCGCGGTTGCGTTGGTCGGCGTTGTTGCAGTTGCGGTTGCGGTCGCTGGCGTGCTCGTCGAGGGCGCCACTCCCTGCAGAGCGGTGCCGCGCTGTACCGTGATGCGCGCCCCGCCCGTGGGCGCGGTTGCGGCCGGCGCGGTCGCGGCAGTGCCTTGAGTGGGATTCGGAGTCGGGTTGCCCGGTCCCGGTCCGGGTGTCGGCTGCGGCGGTTGCGGCCGCAGTGCCGCGGCTCGGGCCGGGGCTGCCGCCACTTCGATGGCATCGGCCGGGCAGTTCGGGTGCGGTTGGGTGCGCCGGCAGCGCGGGTCATCGGCAGGGAAGTCCTCGTACTCGGCGACCGCTTCCTCATCGGGCTTGTCCTCGGCCGGGCCTGCACCTTCGACGCCGCGGAAGAACGCCGCGGCGGTGCGCGCGAAGATGTTGCCGCCACTGTCCGTGCCGGCGGTCAGCTGTGGCGTCGCCGGTTCGCCGGTGCGGCCGGCCGGCAGGATGGTGCCGCGCGGTTGCGTCGCGGTCGCCAGCACGGTCGGACCGCGCCCGCAGTTGGGCGCCGCGAGCAACTCGAGGCTGCGCAGGTCGCCGTCGAGGCGATAGGTGCCGTAGTCGAGCGCCATGTCGCCGATCACGCCGTTGTCGAACATCCGGTAGTTGGCCGTGTACTCGGGCTTCGCCTCCGCCGTTCCGGGCGCGAAGTGCGCGACCTCATAGCGCCACGAGTTGTGGCCGCCGAGGTCGGCGCGGCCGGCCTCCGGAAGCGCTTGGTCCGTGGGCACCACACCCACCAGCTTGGCCACCACGCGATACAGGCCGTTCGTCGATGCACCGTCGAACAGGTGCATCGAGCGCTGGGCCTCGTTCGTGGCGCCCATGTTGACCAGGGTTCGGGTGTACTCGGCCGGGAACATCGTGCCGGCCGGGACCGGCATCGTCCACCCGTCGGGCGAGGTGAACGCGATCTGCGTGCCGCGAGCATTGCGTCCCGTGGCGGGCTGGGCGCGGCCGGAAAACATGTCGACGCGCGCCTCGTCGGGCAGGCGGGTGCCGAAGTTGAGCTGTGGGCGGCCCGGCACATCCTGAGTGCGCGCATCGAGAGTGCGGCGGGTCTCGAAGTTCATCGCCTGGGTGCGCGCATCCTCGTCGAGGCCCACGGCAGTGCGTTCCTCTCGGACGCGGCCGTCGGTGTAGACCGTGCGGGTCCACAGCAACTGTTGTGTCTCGATCGTGCCGGTGCACGAACGCTGCATCTCGACATGCAGCCCGCCTTCGATGGACCGGATGCCGGCGCGCGGATCGACCTGCGCCATGGTCAGGCGGTAACTGGCGCGGTGGGAGGCGAGGGAGCTGAGCGAGACGACGTCGGCGGCCCGCGAGGGAACCGCAGTCAGGCCGGTCGTGGCGGCGAGCAGTGCGACCAGGCCCGTGCGAAAGGGAATGCGGAGCGAGGAAGGGGCGCCAAGCGTGGTGTTCGCCAGCATGCGGGCCTCCATTCAGGGGCGGCCTTCCTCCGGCAGCTACAGCGTGTCGAGCGTGGCGCTATCGAGTTGCCGAACGTGGTCGCCGTTATTGCCTGCGCCATGCTAGCGAGCGGCCGTCGGCGGAACGCAGTGCCACGACGGCATATCCCCGTCGATGCAGCCCCACGGTACGCTGCGCACCGACACCGGCCGCCGCCGCGAACAGGAGGACGCGATGCGATCCATGATGGGGTCAAGGCCAACAAGGACACCGAGGCGGGCGTGCTGGCCACCGAAGGCACGCTGAACGCCATGGCCAAGCACAACGAGAGCCTGGTGAACGCCGGCATCCTCGTCGACGGCACCGGCCTGCAAGCCAGAAACAAGGGCGCGCGCCTGTCCCGGAGGCCGCGCCGGCGCGGTAGGGTCTACAGCGACTTGTCGTTGCTGGTGGCGAAGCGCACCGCTTCTTCGGCGGCGCGCAGCAGGGCCTTCGCCTTGTTTCGGCTCTCCTGGTACTCGGCCTCGGCGTCCGAGTCGGCGACCACGCCGCCCCCGGCTTGCACGTACATAGTACCGTCCTTCACGACGGCGGTGCGCAAAGCGATGCACGTGTCCATGCTGCCGTTGGCAGAGAGGTAACCGACCGCGCCCGCGTAGATGCCGCGGCGCTCGCTCTCGAGCTCGTCGATGATCTCCATGGCGCGCACCTTGGGCGCACCCGACACCGTGCCGGCGGGAAAGCCGGCGAGCAGCGCATCCATCGCGTCGTGCTTCGGGTCGATCTTGCCCTCCACGTTCGAGACGATGTGCATAACGTGGGAGTAGCGCTCGACGATCATCTGGTCGGTGACCTTGACCGTGCCGATGCGGGCGACGCGGCCGACGTCGTTGCGCCCCAAGTCGAGGAGCATGAGATGCTCGGCGCGCTCCTTGGGATCGGCGAGCATTTCTTCCGCCAGGCGCTCGTCCTCGGCGTGGGTCTCGCCGCGCGGGCGCGTCCCGGCGATCGGGCGGATCGACACCGTGTCGTTGCGCAGGCGCACCAGCACTTCGGGGCTCGAGCCGACGACGGCGAAGCCGTCGAAGTCGAGGAAGAACATGAACGGCGACGGATTGGTGCGGCGCAACGCGCGGTAGAGAGCGAACGGCGGCAGCGTGAATGGCACCTTCATGCGCTGGGACGGCACCACCTGGAAGATGTCGCCCGCCGCGATGTACTCCTTCGCCTTGGCGACCATCGCGTGGTACTGCGCGCGGCTGCGATTCGAGGTCGGCTCGGGCAGCGCCGAGACGTCGGCGGTCGCGGTGCTGGGCGGCAGCCGCCTCTCGAGATCGCCCATGGCGCGCTCGAGGCGCTCGGTCGCGCGCGACAATGCCTGGGCCGCACTGACGTCCTTCTGCGGCCACACCGGCGTGACGATGGTGACGACGTCCTTCACCGAATCGAAGATCGCCATCACCGTCGGCCGCACGAACATGCCGTCCGGCACGCCGAGCACGTCGGGGTTCTTGTTCGGGATGCGCTCGACCAGGCGCACCATGTCGTAGCCGGCATAGCCGACCAGCGCCGACGCCATGGGCGGCAGTTCGGCGGGTAGCTCGATGCGCGACTCAGCCACCAGCGAGCGCAGGGAGGCGAGGGCACCTTCTGTTGACGCGACGAAGCGGACGTCGCCACGGTCGGCGTTGCGCGCGATCTCGGCGCGCTCGCCCTTGCAGCGCCAGACGACGTCGGGGCGCAAGCCGACGATGGAGTAGCGGCCGCGGTTGGCGCCGCGCTCTACCGACTCCAGCAGAAACGAGTTCGGCTGACCCTTGGCGAGCTTGAGCATCGTGGAGACGGGCGTCTCCATGTCGGCGACGAGGTCGGTCCACACGACCTGGGGTTTGCCGAGGTCATAGTTCTTCGTGAAGGCGGTCGTGGCCGGATGCAGCGCCATGGCAGGCTAGCGCGCCCGTCCCGTCGGTAGGCCCTGGGTGGCGACGGTCAGGGCCTGTTCGAGCGCGCGCTCGTTGATCTCGATGCCGTACTCGTCGCGCAGCGCGGTCTGGTACGCCGACAGGATGTCGTTCGACATGTTGCGCGCCAACTCGCCGCGAATCGTCTCGACGGCTTCCTGCGCCGCTGCCGGCTCGACGGCGACTATATCCTTAAGGCGCGCGACGGAGTACCCGCCGAAGACCGGCGCCAAACCGAAGTCCCCGACGTTGGCCGTGAACATCTGACCGATCAGCGCCGGCGACAGGGTGTTGACGGCGTCGAGGCCGAGGCCGCTGCGCGTGAACGGCCGTGTCGTCTCGGCCTTCAGCCCAGCCTCGGTCGCGTAGGCGACGATGTCGCCGTTGTTCTTCGCTTTGTCGAGGAAGGCTTGCGCGGCGGCTTCGGTGCGCTTGCCGCGCTCCTCGGCGACCCAGTCGGCGCGGACCCGCTCCTTGATGGTGTCGAGCGGCATCGGCGCCGGCGCGATGATGTCGTCGATGCGCAGCACGAAATAGCCGCCCTCGGGCGCATCGATCAGGCGCGACTCGCGGCCCTTCTCGGTGCGGAACGCCGTCGTCAGGAATTGCGCGAACGGCGGCAGGTTGAGGATCGCCTGGGCGGCGCGGTTGCGGCCCTGGGCGTCGATGACTTCCTTGAAGGCGGTCAGGCCGGTGCGCTGCGCCGCGAGTTCGAGCGGAGCGCCGGCCGCCAACGCGTCGTCGAGCGTCACCGACAAGGAGTAGAGCTCGGCCAGCGCCTGCTCGCGCGCCAGTTCGGCGCGCAGCTGTGCCTGCACCTCGGCGAGCGGCTTGGTGCCGCCGCGCTGCACCGAGTTGACCTTGTAGATGTGCCAGCCGAAGACGCTCTTGAGCGGTGGGCTGACGGCGCCTTCCTCGAGCGCAAACACCCGCTCTGCGATGTCCGGAGCGAGCTCCTCGCGCCGCACGGTGCCGATGCTGGTCGGGTCGGCAGCGGGGGCGGCCGGTGCCGCAGCTGCGGCCGCTTCGACCGGTGCGGCGGGGGCGGGTGTTGCGGCGGGCGGACGCGCGGCCTCGGCAAACGGCATGCCCTGGTCAATGCGCTGGCGCGCCGCGACCGCTTCGGCTTCGGTGTTGAAGAACAGCTGTGAGAGGCCGCGCGTGTCGGGCGTCGTGAACTCCGCCCGCCGCGCCGCGTACTCCTCGGCGACGGCGGCATCGCCGACCTGCACGGTGCCGGCGACGTCCTCGGGGCGCAGGGAGACCCACACCACGTCGCGGAACTCCGGCGCGGTGTAGCGGCGCGCGTTGGCGGTGTAGTACTCGGTCAGCACCGCGTCGTCGGCCGTGCCGATGTCGGTCGCATCCGCCGCTGGGATGATCACGTATTCAACGATGCGCCGCTGCTGGCGGTACTTGTAGAGCGTCTCGGCCAACAGGCGCGGTACGGGCGGTGCGGGGGCCACGGCGGCGCTGAGCTGGGCGCGCACGAGGTCGCGCCGCACCAGCCGCTCGAACTCGGGCACGGTCAGGCCCTGCTGGCGCAGCATGCTCTGGTACATCGACGGCGAGGCGGCGCCGACCTGGGCGCGAATCTCGGCGGCCAGCAGAGCGTCCGAGGCGGCGATGCCGAGCGAGCGCGCGGCGTTGTCGACCAGGGCGCCGCCGACCAGTTCGGACAGCACGCTGAAGGGCAGGCCGAACTGGCGCGCCTGCTCCGCCGTCAGCTGACCCGACAGGTCGAGGAAGCGCTGGCGATAGGCCTCGGCGAACTCGGTCTGGGAGATCTCGATGCCGCCGACCTTCGCCACGGGCTGGTTGGCGAGGCTTGAGAACATGCTGGCGCCCGACCCGAAATAGAGCGCGAACGTCGAGGCAATCACCAATAGGAAGCCGCGGACGATCCAGGACTGTGTCGCGTTACGCAGGGTTGCAAGCATGGAGGGGGCGGGACCGGAGGATTTGAGAGGGCGCCGGAGAGTTTAGACGAACGAATCCAGCAGCGTTCGAGAGGCGGAAGTGCGTCCGATTGCCCTGGTTGTCAATGCTTTTGCGCGGCCCGACGCGGCCTGCACCGCCCGGTCCCACGGCTGTCAAGGACGCGGGAGGGGCAGGCTTGGTCCCTCGACGGAGGTAGAATTCTCCGGTACCAGCAAAGTTGCCGAGATCGTGCCGGGCGGCGGGGGTCGCCCAGGAATTCGGGGAAACCAAATCGGCGCCACCATGACCTACAGGGGCGGGGTACATGCGTAGTACGTTCAGTATCTTAGCGTGCGTTCTTCTGACGGCGTGTGCGGGACGAACGGCCTTGCTGCCAGACATCGACAACTTGCTCGCCATCGCCGAGGTCGAGAAGCAGCACGAGATCTTCCTAACCGACTATCGCGACCATCTGGTGCTCGCCAGCACGGTCTTCGCCGAGCTCGCTCGCGCCAACGCCGACTACTGCCCGAAGGCCGGCGCGCTCTATACCGGAATGCTGGCGACCAACGCTGGCGGGTTCCCGGCCGCGCAGCGCGTCGCGGCGCGCAAGGTGTTCGGCGACGTCGAGGGCGCCAACGACATCGACGACCAGCCGTGGGTCTTCTCGATCATCCCGAACAGTCCGGCGGCTGACGCCGGCCTCGCCGTGGGCGATCGCG
>CAMEYM010000029.1 GCA_945947575.1 Rhizobium sp. Q54 | reverse complement strand
GCCTTGCGCAGCGCGTTCTCGATTCGGTCGCGCACCGGTTTGTCGAGGGGTGGGCGCTCGAACTTGCGGCCCGTCACCGTCTCGAACAGGCGGATGTACTTGTCGCTGAACTGCACCAGCGTCTCGGCGGGGATCGCCGGGATCGGCTGCTTGTAGGGATCGACGCGCTCGCGGATCCACAGGCGCAGGAACTCCTTGTCCAGGCTTTCGGGTTCATTGCCGGCTTGCAGGCGCTCCGCGTAGCTCTTGATGACCCAGTAGCGGCTCGAGTCGGGGGTGTGGATCTCGTCGGCGAGCGTGATGCGACCCTGGTCGTCGAGGCCGAACTCGTACTTGGTATCGACGAGGATGAGGCCGTTCTTTGCAGCGATCTCGCGGCCGCGGCCGAACACCTTGAGGCTGATGGCGGCGAGTTGATCCCACTGGGATTGCGTCAGCAGGCCCTTGGCGACGATCTCGGCCGGCGTGATCGGTGCGTCGTGCTCGCCCTTCTCCGCCTTGGTAGTCGGCGTAAGGATCGTGCTCGGCAGCTTCTGGTTCTTCGACAGACCATCCGGCAGCGTGATGCCGTACATGGTGCGCGTACCGCGCTGGTACATCGGCCAGATGCTGGTGTCGGTGGAACCCGTGAGGTAGTCGCGCACTACCATTTCGACGGGCAGCATGTTCAGGCGGCGCACGACCGCGACGTTGGGGTCGGGCTCGCTGACGACGTGATTGGGGACAATGTCCTTAGTCTGCTCGAACCAGAACTTCGCGGTCTGGTTGAGCACCTGACCCTTATAGGGCACCGCCGCCAGCACGACGTCGAACGCCGACTGGCGGTCGGTGGCAATCATGATGCGGCGGCCGTCAGGCAGGTCGTACGAGTCGCGTACCTTGCCCTGGTAGAAGTTCGGCAGCTGCGGAAAATGCGCGTCGGTCAGGCAACGCGCCACCAGTTCACTGGATGAAGACATTCTTGAGACTCACTTGAAGAACTCACCTACGCAGCAGCAAGCACCCGCTGCTGACGTCGCCAGCCCAGGTACATCTCGGCAATCAGCAAATTGGGCACCCAGCACAGCCAAGAGACCGTCTGGTAGACCTCATCGAACGGAAAGCCGAGTCCGTTGAGCACCGGAATCCACACGCGCAGCATCACGAAGCCGAGCGCAATCGCATACGAGCGCACCATCCACTCGCGATGCGCTTCGACGTTCTTGCGGCGGATACGGCCGAACGCGGTGAGTGCAGTCCCGGCCCACGCGATCGCCATCAGACCGAAGCCGATGTGCGTTACCAGCCCGCCGTGAGAGTGCGGCGCCAGGTACAGGGCGGCAGCGGCGCCGATGACCACGGCGGTGAGGTACGTCTTGCCGATGCGGCGATGCCACTTGAGGTGCCGAGCCCGGAAACTCGTCCAGAACTGCCACGTCCCGGCAAGGATGGCGACGATGCCGGCGCCGATGTGCGGCAACAACCATGGCCGGATCTCCATGTACACCTCGGCCTGGGGAGGAAACGCACCCGGTATTCCCGCAAAGAAGTAGCGCGCGGCCACAAGTGCCAACAGAAAGGCAGAAGCGGTCATCAACAACCACCCCGCGCGACGCAACATGACTTTCAGCCCCCCCAGCCCAATGATTGGATTGTCCCCAACACTGACAACGCGTACTCGGGTCCCTACGGTGCACTGACCCACGTCAGCGACCCGTCGGTCCCCGATTCGGCGGTTCCCTACGGCGAGGCCGGCTCGACTCGAAGAGCCTCGCCATCGACGCCGACGACGCGCACGCGCGAGCCGGCGGCGACGTCAGATCCCTTGAGGACCCAATCGGTGCCGGCGATGCGTAGGGTGCCCTGGCCGCCCGCGATCGGCTTCCACAGCGTGTACTCCTTGCCGACGAAATCCTTCGGATTTACGGCGGGTTTGGCCTGTACCGCGGGTGCGGGAGGTAGTGCCGGCGGCGTGCGCGGCTGCGGCGCGGGCCGTGCGGCCGGTTGTGCCACGGGTTGCGGGGGCCGCGGCGGCTGGCGCTCCGGTCGCGGCGTGGGCGGCGGCGTCGGCGGCTGCGCCACAGCAGTCGGCCCGCTGACACGCATCGGCTGGTTGCCTGCGGGGCGCGCGAGCGGCCGGGCCGTTGCAGGACGCAACGAAGCGGGAGGCGCACCCGGTGCGCGCGGTGGCGGGCTGACTAGAGGCTGCGGCGGTGGCTGCGGCGACATCTTGGCGGGAGCCGGCGGCTGTGGCGCGGCGACGGGCGGCGTCGGGACCAGCGGTGCCACCGGCATCGGTGCAGCGGGCTGACCAGGGGCGCCTGGATTCTCGGATGCCTGGGCGATCATTGCTGCCGCACGGCGGCGCCCGACGCGCATCGCAACCGCGAACACGAACGTCAGCACCACGAAGGTCGCGGCCTGCGCCACGACGCCGAAGTTGAACTCCGGCGGCAGCGCGCCCGGGAACTGCTGGTCGGCCAACGCGGCCGCGCCAACCAGGAGCGCGGCGATGGCAGCTCCCATCAGGATGCCGCCGGCAAACAGCATCTCCAGCGCGCCGAGCGCGACGGCGACGATCCCCCAATGCCAGAACAGGATCTTGTCGAGGAACTCGGTGACGGTGTCCATGGTCCTCGGCGAGGCGAGAAGCGGGCGGATTATGGCAGAAGGCGGCGGCGCTTTGTATGCCCCGCGCGCGCTAGCCCCTGCCGCGATAGGGCGCGACGCCGGTGTCCGGCACCCAGACGTCCTTGGGGGCGGGGCCGGACTGGAAGAAGACGTCGATGGGCATGCCACCGCGCGGGTACCAATAGCCGGCGATGCGCAGCCAAACGGGCCTGAGTTCGCCGATCAGGCGCTGGGCGATACCGACCGTGCAGTCCTCGTGGAAGACGCCCTGGTTGCGGAAAGCGTTGAGGTAGAGCTTCAGCGACTTGCTCTCGACCAAGTAGGGGCCGGGCATATAGTCGATGACGAGATGGGCGAAGTCGGGCTGGCCAGTGATGGGGCAGAGGCTCGTGAATTCGGGCGCCGTGAAGCGCACGGCGTAGCGCGCCTTGGGATGCGGGTTGGGGATGCGGTCGAGGACGGCCGCAGCCGGCGCCGCAGGCGCCTTGACCGGGCGCCCCAATTGCAGCACTTCCTTGGCCGCCCCGCGCTTGGTCGTCTTCTTCATGGGGCGGAACCCTACCCCAAGCCTAAGGCCACTCCAACCATGGCACACACGCATTCCAGCCGGTTCGTCGCCATCGTCGCCCTGTTCGTCGCGACTCTGATCGCCTCCAACATCATCGCGGTGAAGGTGGTGGCGCTGGGCTCGCTCGTCCTGCCGGCGGCGATCATCCTGTTCCCGGTCGCCTACATCCTCGGCGACGTGCTGACCGAGGTATACGGCTACGCCGCGGCGCGGCGCGTCATCTGGATCGGCTTCCTCTGCAATCTGCTGGTGGTCGCGGCCATCTGGGTCGCGGGGATGCTGCCGGCGGCGGTGTTCTGGGAAGACCAAGCGGCGTGGGACAGCGTGCTCGGCGCGGCGCCGCGCATCCTGCTCGCGTCGTTCCTCGCCTATCTGGTGGGCGAGTTCGCCAATGCATTCGTGTTGGCAAAGCTGAAGGTCGCCACCGAAGGGCGGCACTTGTGGCTGCGCACCATCGGTTCGACGCTGGTCGGCCAGGGACTCGATTCGGCCGTGTTCATCACGCTGGCCTTCGCCGGCATCCTGCCGACCGGCGCGCTGGTCACCGCCATCGTCACCCAGTGGCTGGTGAAGAGTGCCTACGAAGCCGCCGCGACTCCGGTCACGTACGCGGTGATTGGCTGGCTGAAGCGCGCGGAGGGCGTCGATACGTTCGACCGCGACACGAAGTTCAATCCGCTCGCGATCGGCGACTAACGTTCGCCGAAGTGGGACCAGATGGTCCAGGCGCCGATGGCGACGAATCCGATCCCCGCGATGAGCTTCAAGGGCACCATCGCCAGATAGCGCTCGGCGGCGACGCCGGCCATTACGGCAATGCCGGTCGATAACACCAACGCGGACGCAGCAGCGGCGAACACGAGCCAGGCGCGCTGCTGGCCGTCAGCGGCGAACAGAACGGTGGCCAGCTGAGTCTTGTCGCCGAGCTCGGCGAGGAAAACCGACACGAAGATGGTGGCGAAGGCAGCGAGGGCTTGGGACATGCCCCGCTCTTAGCTAGGGACAGTCGCCCTTCGCAAGTCCGATGTCGGCGATGCGTCGCCCATCTTGTCGTCGTAGAGGTAGACGAGCGTGGCGCCCTGGGTGAGCAGGTAGCGGACCTCCGCGCGCTGGCAGGCTGCCGCAACGAGCTCCGGCTTCTTCAGGGCGACGAAGCGGCGCTCATCCATGTCGGCGCGGTTGAAGGCGACGAGCTCATAGCGGTAGGTGAGGCGCGCGCCGGGGCCCGCCTCGGCGCCGCGCAGGCGCGTCTCGGCATCCACCATCACCGGGCCGCGCGCGTTGACCTGGCTCGCCGTATCGGCGAGCAGGGTCAGCAGCTCCTGGGAATCGAGCGTGGGACCGGGCCCTTGGGCGCCGCGCCAGAAGAAGTATCCGGCGAGGGCCGCGAGGAGCAGGACGACGAGAAGGCCGCGGCGGCGCATGAGGGGCGGCCGCGCTCCGGCGCCGCTACTTGCCGAAGAACTCGAGGGTGGCGTTCAGCACGTCTTCTTCTTCGGGGTTGCTGAAGTGGCCGGGCTCACGGACGATCTTCACCTCGGCACCGAGACGCTTGTCCCAGTCTTCCTGCACCGCCAGTGCGTTGATCTGGTTCGCGTCGGAACCGGAGACGACGTTGAGGATGCGCCTGGCGTTCGCCTTGGCGCGCGCCTCGTCGAACGGCAGATCGATCCAGGGCTTCACTGCCTTGGTCGGCAGGTCGAGCTTCAACCAGCCGGCGACGCACAATAGGCCGTTGATGGTGGAACCCGCCGGCAACTCGGACAGCGTGCGGAGGGCGACCTGGGCGCCAATCGAGTGGCCGATGATGGCGGTGCGCGCGAGGTCGTCCTTCTTGCTGCCGATGGCCGCCTTCAGCTTGGTGACGCAGTCGCTGATGATCGGCTTTTCCCTCTCGGGCGCGAGCTCGACGACGGTATAGGACTCCATCGGGAACTTCTTGCGGGCCTCAAGGCGTTGCTTCAGCCAGCCGTACCAAAGCTGGTCGGCGCCATAAGCGAACATCGGGATGACGAAAATGCGCAGTTTGTCGGCCATGGGTCACGCTTCTCGCAGAAGTGCGGGCGCCCGGTCAATCGTGTAGTGTCGGAACCGCGCCTGCCATGCCGCTTTCCCTAGCCGTTAATAGAGAGCAACTCGCCGCAGCGTTTGCGCCGGCCGTGCACCGGGAAGTGGCCGCGGGCGACCGCGACTGGTCCAAGACGGTGCGGCGCCTGCACCTCGCCCTGCGCTGGAAGGCCTTCGCGACACGGTGGCTGCCGTGGCTGGAGCGGCGGGGCCAATCGGCCACCGTCCGCGAGACCTACGAAGAGGTCTGGGGCGCCCAGGCGGACTTCCACAAGTTCGACCTCGCCAAGCGCGAGAAGCAGCTGGTGGTGTGGGGCGAGCGGCAGTTCTACCCCAGCCAGCTCGGGGCGAAGCGCATCCACCTGCTCTACATCGCGGCGCTGATCGAGGCGTTGCGGCCAGGGCGTGTGCTCGAGGTCGGCTCGGGGCTCGGGCAGAACGCGATGCTGCTGGCGCAGCGATTCCCGGACGTGCAGTTCACCGGCGTGGAGCTGACCGCGCAGGGAACACGGATCGCCGCAGTGACGCGTGCCGCTCCTCTACCAGAGGTGCTGCAGCGCTACGCGCCCTTCCCACTCTCCGATGCGAGCGCGCACGCGCGCGTTGGGTTCGTGCGCGGCAGTGCAGCGCAGTTGCCTTTCGCATCGAGTGCCTTCGATCTCGTCTACACGGTCCAGGCACTGGAGCAGATGGAAGCGATCCGGCCGCAGGCGCTGTCCGAGATCGCGCGCGTGTGCCGCGGCCACACGGCGATGATCGAGCCGTTCCGCGATTGGAATCAAACATCGCTGCGGCGGGCGAAGACGCAGGGGTGGGGGTTGTTCAGTGCGGCGATCGCCGACCTGCCGGCGTTTGGTTTGACGGCGGTGCACTCCACTGGCGACATGCCGATGAAAGTCTACTACGGCGTCGGATTGGTGGTCGCCGAGAAGCGGTAGCGCGTGGATGCGGGGATCGAGCCCACGCACGACAACAAACTGGGTCGTGGCCGGGCCCGACCCGGCCATCCACGTCTACAGGCCGATGCGCTGCAGCGCCTCGTTGAGCTTCGATTGCGCGGCGATTGCTGCTTGCTTGCGCTCGTTCTGTTCGGCGACGACGTGCTCGGGTGCGCGGGCGACGAAGTCGGCGTTGGCGAGCTTGCGTTCGATGCCGTTGATCTCACCCGCCAGGCGGGCGAGCTCCTTCTGCAGGCGCTTGCGCTCGGCTTCGATGTCGATGACGCCTGCAAGCGGCAGCACGATCACCGCTTCGTCGTGGACGATCTGCGCCGACCCGGTCGGCACGGGCGCGCCGGTCGATTCCTTGGTGACAGGCGAGACGCGCGCGAGGCGTTCGATCTCCTCGCGGTGGGCGTCGAGGCGGTTGGACGACGTCGCGTTGGCGCCGCGCAACACCATCGGGATCTTGGCGGCGGCCGGCACGTTCATCTCCGAGCGCACGCCCCGGATGCTGGTGATGAGGCGAACCACCCAATCCATTTCGGCGCCGGCGGGGTTCTCGCCGGCGAGCGCGGCGAGTTCGGGCCAGCGACCGACCATGAGCAGGCCCTGCCCACCCATTCGCTCCCAGATTTCCTCGGTGAGGAACGGCATGACCGGGTGCAATAGGTGCAGGATCTGGCCGAGCACCCAGCCGGCGGTCGCCTGCGTTTCGGCTTTGGCGGCGGCATCCGTGCCCATCAGGGTCGGCTTACTGAACTCGATGTACCAGTCGCAGAACGTGCCCCACGTGAACTGGTACGCAGCGCTGGCGGCCTGGTCGAACTTGAATCCTTCGAGGCCGGCGGTCACTTGGCCCGCGGCGCGCGCGAGCTCGTTGACGATCCACTTGTTGGCGACCAGGCGCACCGAGGTGGGATCGAAGCGTTCGGGGATGCGGCAGCCGCTCATGTCGCAGAACTTGGCCGCGTTCCACACCTTGGTGGCGAAGTTGCGGTAGCCCTCGACGCGTTGAGCGCTGAGCTTGATCTCGCGGCCCTGGGCGGCCATCGCCGCGAGCGTGAAGCGCAGGGCGTCGGCGCCGTACTTGTCGATGAACTCCAGGGGGTCGATGACGTTGCCCTTGGACTTCGACATCTTCTGGCCCTTCTCGTCGCGGACCAGCGGATGGATGTAGACGTGGCGGAACGGCACTTTGCCGAGGAAGTGCAGCCCCATCATCATCATGCGCGCCACCCAGAAGAAGATGATGTCGAAGCTGGTGACGAGGGTGTCGGTCGGGTAGTAGCGCTTGAGCTCCGGCGTGTCGGCCGGCCACCCCAACGTCGAGAACGGCCACAGCGCCGACGAGAACCACGTGTCGAGCACGTCGGTTTCGCGGGTGAGCGTCGTCTCCTTGCCATAGGCGGCCTTGGCTTGCGCCTTGGCCTCGGCCTCGGTCATCTCGACGAATACTTTGCCGTCGGGTCCGTACCACGCCGGAATTTGATGGCCCCACCAAATCTGGCGCGAGATGCACCACGGCTGGATGTTGCGCATCCACTCGAAGAAGGTCTTCTCCCACTGCTTAGGAACGAACTGGGTGTCGCCCTTCTCCACCGCTTCGACGGCGGCAATGGAGAGCTTCTTCGCGTCGACGTACCACTGGTCGGTGAGCCACGGCTCGATGACGACGCCGGAGCGATCGCCGTAGGGAACGGCGAGCACGTGGTCGATGATCTTGTCGAGCAGGCCCTGCGCCTCGAGATCGGCCACGATCTGCTTGCGCGCGTCGAAGCGGTCCATACCGCGATACGGCTCGGGCACGTTTTCGTTCAGCTTCGCGTCGGCGTCGAAGATGTTGATCATCTCGAGGCCGTGGCGCTTGCCGACGTCGAAGTCGTTGAAGTCGTGCGCCGGCGTGATCTTCACTGCGCCGGTGCCGGCCTCGGGGTCGGCGTGCTCGTCGCCAACGATCGGGATGCGGCGGCCGGTGAGCGGCAGCACCACGAATTTGCCGATGATGTCCTTGTAGCGCTCGTCTTCCGGGTGCACCGCGACCGCGGTGTCGCCCAGCATCGTCTCGGGCCGCGTCGTCGCGACGACGATGTGGCGGCCCGGCAAGCCTTGGATCGGATACTTGATGTGCCAGAGGTGGCCCTTGGTCTCGCGCGGCTCGACCTCGAGGTCGGAGATCGCCGTGTGCAGGCGCGGGTCCCAGTTCACCAGGCGCTTGTCGCGATAGATCAGGCCCTGCTTGTGCAGGGTGACGAACACGTGCTTCACGGCCTCGGACAGGCCGTCGTCCATGGTGAAGCGCTCGCGGCCCCAGTCGGCCGAGGCGCCGAGGCGGCGCAGCTGACGGATGATGGTGCCGCCGGATTCGGCCTTCCACTTCCAGACTCGATCGATGAACGCCTCGCGCCCCAACTCCTTACGGCGGATGCCTTGGGCCTCGAGCTGGCGCTCGACGACCATCTGGGTGGCGATGCCGGCGTGATCGGTGCCGGGCTGCCACAGCGTGTCGCGGCCGCGCATGCGCTCGAAACGGATCAGGATGTCCTGCAGCGAATCGTTGAGCGCGTGGCCGATGTGCAGGCTGCCGGTGACGTTCGGCGGCGGAATGACGATCGTGTACGGCTTGGCGTTGCCGCGCGGTCCACCCGCGGCGAAGGCGCCGGATTTCTCCCAGCGCTCGTACTGCCGGGTTTCGATCTCCCCGGGCACAAACTTTGTGTCCAATGCCATAACGCCAATGCTCGATGAGGTTGCCCCGTCCGGCCGAACGCCGGCAGGCAGGGCAAAGCTAGTGCAGGACCAGCCTTGGCGGCAACGGTCCCTAAGGGCGGGAGCCGAAAAGGGCGGCGATCTCGTCGGCGCCTAGGTGCTTGGACCAACCCGCCGGGGTCGCGCCGAGCTGTTCGTCGCGGGTTGTCACGTCCGCGCCCGCGTCCAATAGGTGCCGTACCATCTCGAGCCGCTTGGCCGCGACGGCGCGATGCAGCGGCGTCTGGCCGGTGCCGCCGGCACGGGCGTCGAGGTGGGCGCCGGCCGCCAGCAGCAAATTGACGACGCCGATCCGTCCCTCCTCCGCAGCCACGTGCAGCGCCGTCGCCAGTGCCGGCAACTCGCCGTGCAAGGTATGCACCGGTGCGTCGGGATCGACGCCCAGGTTGAGGAGGTCGCGCCGCGGGCCAGACCGCGCTCGGCGGCCGTTGCCAGCAGGCCCGGCAGCGCGCGCAACACCGGCTGACCCGTCACGAGGGCATAGGACGGATAGCCTGCGGACGCTGGGACGTCGGGACCCTCGGTGACGTACCCCTCGGCGGCGGCGCTCATGAAATCCGCGCACGGCGGCGAGCGGCCGCGCTCGACCAACCCGAGGCGCGCGTCGCGACGGACATGCGCGAGCTCGCCCAGTGCGAGCGCGGAGAAGGAGTCGAGTGCCGCGCCGCGCTCGCGCAACAGGCGCGTGGCGCCGGGGCGATCCACCCAGCGGCGCTCGGCCCAACGCACGAATGTCGCCCATCCCAACGGACCGAGGTTGAACCAGCCATCGACCACGTCGAGGCGCGCGCCGGCGGCGAGCAGGCGCTCCAACACCGGAACATGGCCGCCCTCGGCGGCCCAATGAACGGCGGTGGTGTTGCTGGCGCGTTCGCGCGCTTCGACGTTGGCGCGGCCTCGACAGGACCGCCACGATGTCGAAATAGCCGCGGTGCGCGGCGAGGATCAGCGGCGTGGACCCGATGCCGGGGCCGGCGTCGTGGATGCGGGCGGGGTCAGCCGCAATGGTGCGGCGCACCGCCTGGACGTCGCCGGTAGCGCACGCCTCGAACAGCCCGGCCGCCGCAAACACGGCGCTTCCTATCGTTCGACGACGAAAACCGTTCCGACCATGTCGACGCCGGCATTGGCGATCGAGATGTACTGGTACCGGCCGGCGATCGCGAATTGATAGGTGTATGTGCCGCCGGCGGCGATGCGGCCGGAATCGAATTCGGTCGCGCGGGTCGGCAGCGTTACCAGCAACGGCGAAGCGGAGCGCAGGGCCGTGACGGTTTGCGCGGTCGGCGAGAGGTTGCGCCACTCGACGGCGTCGCCGACGCGGATGCGCACTTCCTGGGGTTCGAAGGCGTTGGTCGCCGTCATGCGCACGGCATGGACGATGCCGAGAGGAATGCCCGTGGGCGTCGTGGCTGGACGAGCGGGCGGCGTGCTGCAGGAGGTCAGCGCAAGGGCGAGCGCGACGCCGAGCGCGGGCACGCGCAGCCGCTGCGTGGTCGAAGCCATCACCACCTCACGGAGACGGATCAGCTCTTGTCGGCGCGTCCCGACAGCCGCGAGATCTCGCGTTCGACGGCGCGCGCCACGATCGCCTGTAGATTGCGGTCGAGCCACTGCTTGAGCATCGGGCGCAGCAGTTCCCGCACCAGTTCTTCGATGGTGCGCTGCGGGTGGCCGAGCGGCACGCCGGTGA
Organism: Rhizobium sp. Q54; assembly: GCA_945947575.1. GTDB lineage: Bacteria > Pseudomonadota > Alphaproteobacteria > UBA2966 > CAIVPW01 > CAIVPW01. The sequence goes on along the minus strand of CAMEYM010000029.1, from coordinate 16,649 downwards.
CGGCCGACACAGTGCCCGCCAACCCTGCGAACGCCTGCGTGGCCGCGGCCTCTGTGTCGCGCGAGACGAGGCCCTCGGGCATGCCCATTCCCATGGGCGGCCAGTCGGTGCGCTGCTGCGGCTCGGGCATTGCCATTTGCGGTTGCGGCATCGGCGCCGGATCCAACATGGGCATGGTGAGCGGCATGGGCTCGGGGTCCGGCTCCGGCATCGGCCGGCGAGCCGGCTGGCGGTTGAGGCTGACGACCGTGCCGTCGTCCTGGACGACCTCGGTCAGATCGAGAACGGCCGGCTCCTCGCGCATCGCTGGCGCCGCCATGACCGGCTTTTCCGGCATGGGCGCCACCTTGGGAGGCGGCGGCGGTGCAGGACGAGGCTGCGGCTGCGGTTGCGGTTGCGGCGGTGGCGGAGGCGGGGGAGCCGCCGCCATGGGAGGCGGCGGAGCCGGCTCCGGCTGGACGAGGGCGGGCTTGGGCTTCGGCTTTGCAGCGGCCGGCGGTGGCGGCGGCGCAGCAGCAGCCGGAGCGGCGGCGGCCGGCGCAGCAGCATCGGCCGCAGGCGCCTCGCCGTCCTCGGAAATGATTCGACGAATGGAGGAGAGGATCTCCTCCATCGTTGGTTCGTGCTGGGCTTCCGCTTCTTCGGCCACCGGTCAGACCTTCACGATCCGGCCCTGGCGCGGCCGGACGACACAGATACCCCGGTTAATGCCGACCGACCGTACGCTAGATAAGGTCAATTTGCCACCACAAGCGATTGTGGCCCTGACGCGCCCGATCACAAAATAGACCGCAAATTTGCCGCCGAATCAATGAGTGATTCGTTCAAAAGACGAAGCCCCGCGGTTTTGTCATTCCGGGCAGCATCGGAGTGGACGCATCGAACGCCTCCCGAGCCCCGAACGCATTGCCGTGACGCTCGACAATCGTGGCCTTGCCCACCCCATTGCGGCGCACAACGGCCGCCAGACGGCCGCCGTCGGCGAGCTGATGCTTGAGCGCATCGGGCACCTCCTCGGTGGCGCCTTCAAGGAGGATGCGATCGTAGGGGGCGTTGGAAGGTTCGCCGGCGGAAAGGGCGCCCACCGTCGTGAACACATTGTTCAGGTCGAGGCGCGCCAGCAGACGGCTGGCGCGCGTGGCGAGGTCGCCGTCCATCTCGAGCGCTACGACGCGCGCCGCGAGGCGAGCCAGCACCGCCGAGGAATAGCCGGTGAGGCAGCCGACATCGAGGACGCGATGGTGAGGCGCGATCGCAAGCTCCTGGAGCAGGCGTCCGAACACCATCGGCTCCATCATGTAGCGCCCGGGCGCGATCTCGATGTCTTCATCGACGTACGCGACGGCGGCGAGACGCTCGGGCACGAATGCCTCGCGCGGCACGTCCCCCATTGCCGACAGAATCGCCGAATCGAGAATGCGATGGGGCTTGAGCTGCCCGTCCACCATCTGGCGGCGCGCGGTAGCTGCATCGAACATGGTCGCAACGGTCGTCATGGGTCCCCTCCTCGCTTATGGCAGCGCGCAGCGCGGCGCGCAATCGATTCGGCGCTCCAGGGAATACCCCCGGCGACGCGAACCGGCGCAGAACTCGGCGGAATTTGCCTACCTCTTCGACGCCACAAAGGCGCCATGAGCCACGCAGACGCTGCGCGGCGTGGCATGGATCCGACCCAAGGCGGCGCGGACCAAGAAGAAGCGCATTCAATCGCGCTTGGATCTACTCATCAGCATGGTCGCAGGCGGCGCCTTGGCCTTGGGCGTATGGCATCAGACCAGGGCGGCGCTCGACGCTCGCGCGCCAAGACACGCCGTCGCGGGAGCGTTCGCCGAGGTGGGCGTCGCATCTTGGTACGGCGAGCCCTACCACGGGCGGAAGACCGCGAACGGCGAGTTCTATGACATGAACCTGCTGACGGCCGCGCACCCCACGCTGCCGCTGCCGACCTATGTGCGCGTCACCAATCTGGAGAATGAGCGCTCGGTGGTGCTGCGGGTCAACGATCGCGGCCCTTTCATCGACGGGCGAATCATCGATGTCTCATTTGGCGCCGCGCAGCTGCTCGGGTTCGTCCGCCAGGGACTGGTGAGGGTGCGCCTGGACGCGGCCGTTCCTCCTCCCTGAGCCTTGCCTTGACCCGGCGCTGGGCGAGCCTATACACCCGGAGGGTAGCGACTCACGGGGGCCGGGTGGCGGAGTGGCTACGCATCGGTCTGCAAAACCGAGTACACCGGTTCAATTCCGGTCCCGGCCTCCAGTTCTGCCTTCCCTCCGACCGAGACGCCTTGATTTCCGCGCGGTGCGGCAAGAAGTGCCAGTGGCGCGCGTCGTCGCGGGTTTGCTATAACGCGCGCGCCCTAAGCGCGGGCCGCGATCGGCGGTAGGCAACGCCGGTTTCTTTTCCTGGGTAGCTCAGTGGTAGAGCAGCCGGCTGTTAACCGGCTGGTCGGGGGTTCGAATCCCTCCCCAGGAGCCATTTCGTCGCGCCGCTGCGCTGGCAGCGGCCGACGTTCGCTCTGCGCATCCGGCACCTAAGAGGTGGGCCCTGACCGAATCCGGTCAGGGCCTTTCTCATTTCGTCGGCACGGTACTCTGTCGTCATGAAGCAATCGGTCGACACCGCGGCGTCGCTCGCCTGGCTCAAGCGCTCCGGCTCCAAGAAGATCGTCGATGGGATGGCGCGATACGGCATCCCGAGCGACACCGCCGTCGGCGTGAGCGTCGGCGATCTCAAGAAGTACGCCAAGACCATCGGCAAGGACCACGCGCTGGCCGAGGGGCTGTGGAAATCCGGCGTCTATGAGGCGCGTATGCTGGCGGCGTTCGTCGATGACGCGGAACAGGTCACCGGCAAGCAGATGGATCGCTGGGCCAGCGACTTCGACAGCTGGGCAATTACCGACACGGTGTGTTTCGCGCTGTTCGATCGCGCGCCGGACCGGTGGAAGAAGGTCCACGCCTGGTCCAAGGCCAAACCGGAGTTCAAGAAACGAGCGGCGTTCGCGCTGCTGTGGGGGCTGACCGTTCACGACAAGAAGGCGCCCGACCAGGAGTTCCTCGCCTGCCTGCCGCTGATCGAGGCGGGCGCGCGGGATGAACGAGACTACGTCAAGAAGGGCGTCGATATGGCGTTGCGGGCGACCGGTAAGCGCAACGCGACACTGCGCAAGGCAGCGGTGGCGTTGGCCAGGGCGATGATTGGGTCGAGCGCAGGCGCACAGGAATGGGTGGCGCGCAACGCGCTGCGCGAGTTGAAATAGAACGAAAAGGTGCCGACCGGAGGGCCACCAGACGATTGCAAGGCGCCGCTAGTCGGCGTCCTTCGGCACCGACGGCCGGTATTGCTCGTCGAGGAACTCGGATGCCGCGGCCTTGACCCAGTGCCGGCCGCGCTGGCGGGTGACGCGCCAATAGGCGATGGCGACGGCAATCGACGCACCGAGCGCGTTGACGATGTGGTCGCTCATCGTATCCTCGAGGCCGCTGGCATCGGAGAGACCACCGCGCTGCATCTCCATGCCCATCGTCTTGTCGACGATGAACTCGAAGATCTCCCACAGCGTGCCCGTCGCCATGGCGAACGCCACGGCGAAACAAGACAGCAGGATCGGCGGCATGTTCACGCGCTGGTAGTCGAACAGCGTGAACAAGAACAGGAACGCCACCCAGCCGAGGATCAGGCCGGAGCTGGCGTGCAGCATCATGTCCCACCACCAGAAGCGCTCGTAGTACTGGTGCACTTCGCCGAGGAAGATGGTCGCGAAGATGAACAGGATGACCGTCAACTGAAATCCCGCCGGCGCGTTGAGCCGAGTGTTGCGCGCCAAAATGGCGGGCAGGACGCTGGCGACGATTGCCTGGGCGGTGACAAACGCCAGCCACCAGTTGGCGGTGAGCAGGCCGGCGATGAACTCGCCCAGCAGCACTGCCTGGATGGTGCGCCCGACGACGAGCTGGACTTGCTCGAGGCGCGAGAAAGACACGTGGGCAGTCATGGCGCGGCGCGATCGACCTTTCGTGACCAACCAAGCGTAGGCGGATACCGCCGCGGCGGGGCGCCTCGCCGGGTGGGCACCCCAGGATTTGGGTGGCAGGCGCGGGATTGTCGATGCCTCGTCCTGAGGATGCAACGGCGGCGATGGCCGATGCCGGCCGGTCGCGAGGCTGTTTTCCCGGGGGCCGCCAAGGGCTAGTGTTGCGCCGGCAACTGCAGCGCCGAGGCCACCCATGTCGCGCGTCGTTCATTTCGAGATCCTGTCCAAGGACCCCGCCAAATCGGCCGAGTTCTACAAGGCGGCACTGGGCTGGAAGATCAACGCCTGGGACATGCCCGGCCAGACCAACTGGATGGTGACGACGGGGCCGAAGACGGCGGTCGGGATCGACGGCGGCATGATGAGCGCCTCCTTCCCGCAAGCGGTGATCAACACGATCGAAGTGAAGTCGCTGACCGCAGCGCAGGCGAGCATCGAAAAGGCGGGCGGAAAGCTCGTGCAGGGACCCTACGACATCCCGAACGTCGGCAAACATGCGTACTTCTCCGATCCGGAGGGGACGTTGTTCGGCGTGCTGCAGCCGCCGGCGCGCGGCACCATGGCGAACGCGCCGGCATCAACGAAGCGCACCGCACGCAAGGCGGCGCCCAAGCGAAAGGCAAAGCCCGCCAAGAAGGCGCCAAAGAACACCGCGGCGCGCGGAAAGGCAAAGTCCAAGCGCGGCGGCACCAAGGCGAAAGCCAAGTCGCGGCGTTCATGAGACACCGCTGCCGGATTGGGGCGATCCGGCGTGGCGATGCTAAGATCGCAATCAACTAACCCGGACGTGAGAGATGGCCCTATCTGACAAAGCCAAGCAGTACCTGTTCGACGCCCTCGCGAACCACGACGGCGACATGAAGGCCGCCCGCGAGGAAGCGATCAAGAAGCTCGAGAAGGACGCGAACATCCCGCGGCCCGCGGCGGTCGCGCTCATCGCCAAAGCCTCGCGCGAGTTCCCGTAAGCCCTACTGCAGAACCCCGTACTGCTCCCACCGCAGGCTGCGGATCACGTTGGAGTAGTCGTCGGTCCAAATGCCGATGCGCGGATCGGGAGTGGGCTCGTCCCACGGCACCATCTGCAATCCGAAGCGCTCGAGGTCGTTCTCGCCGCGGCGCGCCACCACCACCCACTCCGACGGCAGCGCGAACGGGGTCATCATGATCTCGTGGTAGTCGACGTGGCGCGCGTGCAGGCCCAACTCCTCGACGATGTTCGCCACCACCGGCAATAGGTCGATGTAGGTGTTGGTGATGTGGAACAACACCATGCCGCCGGGCGCCAGCTTTCGGAAATAGAGTTCGGTCGCCTCCTTCGTCAGAAGGTGGACCGGAATCGCGTCGCCGCTGAAGGCGTCCACGAAGATCGCGTCGTAGAAGCCATCCGGCGCCTTGGCGATGTTGCGGCGGCCATCGCCGATGATGACGTCCACCGGACCGCGCCCGCAGGCCGAGATGTACGTGAAGTAGCGCTGGTCCTGCGCGAGCTTCGCCTCGACGGGATCGATCTCGTAGAACGTCATGCTCTGGCCGGAGCCGACGAAGCACGTCAGCGCGCCGGCGCCGAGCCCAATAGCGGCGACACGGGTCGGGCGGCCACCTGCTGCGTCGCGCAGGACGGTGAAGATCTGCCCGACGGGCCCTTCGCGCGCGTAGTAGGTCACCGGCACCTGCGGATAGGTCTGGTTCTGGGCGCCGTGGTTGGTCGTGCCGTTGACGAGGATGTGGTAGTCGCCAGAGTTGGCGCGCGAGAAGTTCACGGAGTAGACGCCGAAGAAGCTGCGTACCCGCTCCAACCGGTATGGCGGCGCCGACCAGGCAAGGCGCGGCAGCGAAGCGAGCCCCCCGCCCTCGCCGCCCCACCGGTAGTGCAACGTGCCGAGCACGTCGGGCGAGAAGATCGCCAACACCGCGACGATGCCGAGAGCGAACCGCAACGGCCGGCCGGAGAACGAGAACAGCACGAGCATCGTCGTGACGATGAGCAGAGCGTTGCCGAGGGTGGCCTCCCAGGACCGCACCGCAGTGAGAGTGCGTTCGGCGATGCCGAACAGGTTGGCGTCGAAGGTCCAGTCGACGAAGGCCTGGGTCCAGTTCTGCCAGCGCCGCTCGGTCAGTAGCGCGAACAGCGCAATAGGCAACAGCGCGTCGAGTATCCAGCGGCGACGGCGCCACAGCCGTTCGCTCGACAGCCAGCGAGAGCGCGCCGCCCAGGCGGACAGCCCCGACCAGGCACAGAGCCTTGCGACGATGCGGGATCCGCCCTTCGGCCACGGACGCAGCAGCGCCGCGGCAAGCATCGCCAGCGGGTATTCGTAGACGCTGTTGAACACGAGCGGCGCGACGATGCCCGCGAGCAGGCCGCCGACCACACCCCCGAGCGACAGCCACAGGTAGAACTCGGTGAGGCGCACCGCGGTGGGGCGCAAGCGCGCGAGCTCGCCGTGACACACCATGGCCGTGAAGAACACGCCGCCGAGGTGCAGGACGAGCAGCACGTAGAGATGCGGCGTATCGAACAGCACCGCCACCATCACCAGCCAAGCCGCTTGGCCGATGACCATCCACGCGTGCGGCAGCGGCGGACGCCGCGCGAACACGAACACGAACGAGAGCAGGTACAACGCCAGCGGCAGCACCCACAGGAACGGCGCGGCGGCGATGTCAGTGCCGACGTGCAGGGTGGCGCCGAGCAGCATCGCGGACGGCACCAGCGCCAGCAGCAGCCACCGCAGTCGCAGCGTCCACGTGACGTCGGCGATCAATCCCCCGCCCTCGCCGTTCGCTTGCGCCTCGGGCCTGAAGTGCCGCTGCAGGAGCCAGCCGCAGACGGCGATGGCGACGACGAGCGCGACATAGCCCGCCGTCCAGGCGCGACCTTGATCGCCAAGGCCGAGGGTCGATTCGATCACCAGCGGGTACGCGACGAGCGCGGCGAGGCTGCCGAGGTTGCTGCCGCCGTAGAGGAAGTACGGATCGGCAGCGGCGGGGTGGTCGATGTGGGCAAACCACTTCTGCAGAAGCGGTGCCGTCGCAGAGACTGCGAGGAACGGCAGCCCGACTGACGCCGCCAGCACCCCGAGCAGCCAGAACACCGGCGTACCATCGGTGGGCGGCTCTGCGGCGGCATCGATCCCGATCGGCAGGAAGACGACAGCCGCGAGCAGCAGGACACCGTGGACGATCTGCTGAGAGCGGATGCCCAGCCAGCGCGTCGTCAGGTGGGCGTAGAGGTAGCCGCCGAGCAGCGTCGCCTGGAAGAACACCATGGCGGTGTTCCACACCGCCGGCGAGCCCCCGAGGCGCGGCAGCACCATCTTGGTGAACATCGGCTGGACCGAGAACAGCAGGAACGCGCTGAGAAACAGCGTGCCCGCGTACAGGGGCAGAATGAGCCGGATGGACTGGGCACCCGGGCGCGCGGCTGCGTCAGTCACTGCCACGGCTGGACCCGGCGCTTCGACATGGCGGCCTTATACAATCTGGTCGAGGGACGCCCCAAGCAGGCTGCGATCAGCCATCTGGCTGAAAGGAGCCACCCGGGCGGCGCAGTCAATGCATGCCTGTGACGGAAAGCCGCAGGGCGCCTGACCGTTCGCGGTCGGCGATGCATGGCACGGGCCTTGCGACGGGCAGCTCAGTTGCGATTCCCTCCCAAAGGTCGATCGATGGCTACCGGCACCGTGAAGTGGTTCGACGCCAACCTCGGGTACGGGTTCATCGCCCCGCGCGACGGCTCACCCGACATCTTCGTGCACTTCACGGCGCTGGATATGGCGGGGCTTTCCGGCCTCACCGCAGGAACCACCCTGACGTTCGAGCCGAGCCGCGACGGCGGCGTCATGCGCGCGGTCAACCTTAGGCTGGACCGCGCGGCGTAGCCGCCGTCCGGCCAGTCTTGGGGCCAGTCATAGGGTCTTTACCCCCGATCACATCTGCATTTCCCCGTATGGCTTGGGCTTGGGGGCGATGCTAGCTTCCACAATGAGAAGGTTTGGCTGCAGACGGGCTGCGGCCGCACCTGCATGCACACGTGGCAGCCAACATCGTAATGACACCCCAAGAATTCGCGAACGCGGTGCTCGCACACCAGCGTTTCGTGGCCGGTCGAACGGGCGGCAAGCGTGCCGAGCTCCGCTTCGTCAATCTTTCGGGCTTGCGCTTCCCACGCATCAATCTGTCGGGAGCGATTCTGACCGGCATCAACCTTAGCCGCAGTACGCTGCACGACGCGGACCTCGGCTTCGCCGACCTGTTCTGCGCCAACCTGGTTGGCTGTGACGCGCAAGGATCGAACTTCTTCCGCGCCGATATGCGCGGCGTTCAGATGCACGGCGCCAAGCTGCGCGGCGCCAACCTCTCCGAAGCTGACCTGCGCCCCGGCACCCTGTCGGGCACCGAGCGGCGCATGCTCGCCGATCTGTCGGACAGTGAGTTGGACGACGCCAAGCTGAACGGCGCCAACATGGTCGAGACGACTCTCGCCGGCGCGTCCATGAAACGAATAGAGATGAAGGGCGCGGCGGTGATCCGCTCGAACCTCGCCGGCGCCGACCTCACCGGCGCCAACCTCGAGGGCGCCAATATCCAGAATGCCGACCTCTCGAATGCGGTGCTGGCGCAGGCCAACTTGCGCTTCGCCAAGTTCAACGGCTCCAACTTCAAGGGCGTCGCCCTCAAGGACGTCGATCTGTCAGGCGCCGACGTGCGCGACTCGCAGATGGCGCGGCGCATCGACTCGCTGCCGCCCGACATCCAGACTGTCCTGCGCGAGCACAGCGCCTGGATCGAGAGCGCGGGCGCACGCGGCAAGCGCGCCGAGCTGAACAATGCCGACCTGCACGACGCCGACTTCACGGGAATGACCCTGAACGTCGCCAGCTTCACCGGCGCCAACCTGGCCGGCGCCAGCTTCACCAACGCCATGCTGATGTTCGCCGACTTCGCCGGCGCCGATGTCACCAACGCCGACTTCACCCAGGCCGACCTGCGCGGCGCCAACCTGAAGGACGCCAAGGCACTGATGGCGAAATTCCGCCGCGCCCAGCTGAGCAGGGCGCCGCTGCGCACCGAGAAGGGACAAAGCGCCTGGCCGACGAGCCTCGCCGGCGCCGATCTCTCGGGCGCCGACCTGTCGGACTCGGACCTGCGCGGCATCAAGCTCGATGGCGCCAACCTGCGCGGCGCGAATCTCGCCCGCGCCAATCTCGAGGGCGCATCGTTGGTGCGGACGGACCTGTCCGTGGCCAACACCACGGATGCGGCGATGCCGGGCACGAGCGCCCCCGGCAAAGCGAACTAGTCCGCCCTCGTCCCAACGCAGCACCGCTTCGCTTCGGCCTGCGACCATTGGTCGCCCGGCCCGTCGCTGGGAGGGGCGAGCTCGCCGTAGTGCGCCGCAAACCGCGTGAAATCCTGAAAAAACTGGAGCATTATCCGTGGTCCGGTATGCCGGACCACTTGGCCATCCTGGGCGATAGCGCCTCGTCGAAGCCAAGAAGCGATCCAAGTACCTGAGAGCGCAGGGCATTTGTCCGCCATGGGGGTGGGCGGCCCTCCAAGCCCGCGGAACCTACCGCCGCGGAGGGTTGTGCCCAAAAGGGGCGCCGCCGGAGTTTGAGTGCGACCAAAGATGACCGAGAGTTTTCCACCGTCCGCCCAGGGGCTCTACGACCCACGCAACGAGCATGACTCGTGCGGCATCGGCTTCGTGGCCGACATCCATGGGCGCAAGTCACATGCCATCGTGCGCCAGGGCCTGGAGATCCTCGTCAACCTGACGCATCGCGGCGCGGTAGGCGCCGACCCGACCATGGGCGACGGCGCCGGCATCCTCATTCAGATGCCGCACAAATTCCTGACCGCCGTCTGTGGCGAAATCGGCATCCACCTGCCCTCGCCCGGCGAGTACGGCGTGGCGGTGGTGTTCCTGCCCGCCGACGCAGCGCTGAAGCAGAAGTGCAAGGAGACGCTCGAGCACTACGTGCGTGCCGAGGGCCAGACGGTGCTGGGGTGGCGCGAGAACCCGGTGCAGAGCGCGATGCTGTCGGACACGGTGCGCGCCACCGAGCCGGTGATGCGCCACCTGATCGTCGCGCGCGGCAAGAACTGCCCCGACCAGGATGCGTTCGAGCGCAAGCTGTTCGTCATCCGCAAGCAGGCCGAGAGCGAAATCGGCAAGCTCGGGCTGCCGGCGTCCGACTTCTACGTCGCGTCGTTCTCGACGCGCACCATCGTCTACAAGGGCATGCTGCTGGCGAAGGACGTCGGTCCGTACTACCGCGACCTGTCCGACGAGCGCCTGGAGTCGTGCCTGGCGCTGGTGCACCAGCGCTTTTCGACCAACACCTTCCCGCGCTGGCGGCTGGCGCACCCCTACCGCATGGTCTGCCACAACGGCGAGATCAACACTCTGCGCGGCAACCTCAACGCGATGAGCGCGCGCCGCATGGCGATGGCGTCGCCGCTGTTCGGCAAGGACCTCGAAAAGCTGTGGCCGCTCATCGCCGAGGGCCAGAGCGACTCTGCGTCGTTCGACAACGCGCTCGAATTGCTGGTGCAGAGCGGCTACTCGCTCGCCCACGCCATGATGATGCTCATCCCCGAGGCGTGGGAGGGCAACGTGCTCATGGAGCCGTCGCGGCGCGCGTTCTACGAGTACCACGCTGCGCTGATGGAGCCGTGGGACGGACCCGCGGCGATGGCGTTCACCGACGGCCGCCAGATCGGCGCGACGCTCGACCGCAATGGCCTGCGCCCGGCGCGCTACTTCATCACCGAGGACGGCCTGGTGGCCCTGTGCTCCGAGATGGGCACGCTGAACGTCCCGCAGGAGAAGATCATCCGCAAATGGCGGCTGCAGCCCGGCAAGATGCTGCTGATCGACACTGAGCAGGGCCGCATCATCGACGACGCCGAGATCAAGGCCGAGCTCGCCGCCAAGCACCCGTACCAGAAGATCCTCGACAAGACGCAGATCCACGTCGAGAAGCTGCCCGCCGTTCCGCACAAGGACGAGCCGGCGCGCGCCTCCTTGCTCGATCGCCAGCAGGCGTTCGGCTACACGCAGGAAGACCTCAAGTTCCTCATGACGCCGATGGCGCACGAGGGCCAGGAAGCCGTGGGCTCGATGGGCAACGACGCGCCGATCGCGGTGATGTCGGACCGGCCGCGCAACCTGTTCAACTATTTCCAGCAGAATTTCGCCCAGGTCACCAACCCGCCGATCGATCCGATCCGCGAGGCGTTGGTGATGTCGCTGGTGTCCCTCGTCGGTCCGCGCCCGAACCTGTTGGGGCGCGACGTCAAGGATGCGCACATGCGCCTCGAGGTGAAGGAGCCGATCCTCACCAACGGCGAGCTGGAGAAGATTCGCGCCATCGCCACGACCCACAAGGGCAGCTTCTGCTCGGCGACGCTCGACATCACCTATCCGGTGAAGCACGGCGCCGCGGGCATGAAGGCGGCGGTGGACGCCGTGCGCGCCAAAGCCGAGCAGGCGATCGCCGCCGGCAACAACATCATCATCCTGTCCGACCGCGCGCTCGATAGGGATCGCGTCGCGATCCCGTCCGCGCTCGCGGTTGGTGCCGTGCACCATCACCTGATCCGCAAGGGTCTGCGCACCCAGGCCGGCCTCGTCATCGAGACCGGCGAGGCGCGCGAGGTGCACCACATGTGCGTGCTAGCCGGCTACGGCGCCGAGGCGATCAATCCGTACCTCGCCTTCGAGACGTTGAGCGACATGGTCGCCAACAAGCTGCTGCCCGAAGGCATCGACGAGAAGAAGGCGCACAAGAACTTCGTCAAGTCGGCCGGCAAGGGCATTCTGAAGGTGATGTCCAAGATGGGCATCTCGACCTACGCGTCGTATTGCGGCGCGCAGATATTCGATGCCGTCGGCCTGCGCTCGGCGTTTGTCGCCGAATACTTCTACGGCACCGGCACGGCCATCGAAGGCGTTGGCCTCGACGAAATCGCCGAAGAGACCGTGCGCCGTCATGCCGAAGCGTTCGGCTCCGCGCCGGCACTGAAGGACGCGCTGGACGTCGGCGGCGACTACCAGTTCCGCATCCGCGGCGAGCGCCACTACTGGAACCCGCAATCGGTGGCGGCGCTGCAGCACGCGGTGCGCGGCAACCTGCCGGACAAGTACCGGGTCTACGCCCAAAGCATCAACGACCAAAGCCAGCGCATGATGACGCCGCGCGGCCTGTTCGATTTCAAGCCCGGCAAGGCGATTCCCATCGAAGAAGTCGAACCGGCGGCCGACATCGTCAAGCGCTTCTCGACCGGCGCCATGTCGTACGGTTCCATCTCGCGCGAGATGCACACGACGCTGGCGATTGCGATGAACCGCATCGGCGGCAAATCGAACACCGGCGAAGGCGGCGAGGAATCGGACCGCTACAAGCCGCTGCCGAACGGCGACTCGATGCGCTCCAGCATCAAGCAGGTCGCGTCGGGCCGCTTTGGCGTGACGACCGAGTACCTCGTCAACTCCGACATGATGCAGATCAAGATCGCCCAGGGCGCCAAGCCCGGCGAAGGCGGTCAGTTGCCGGGGCACAAGGTGTCGGCGACCATTGCCGAGGTGCGTCACTCGACGCCGGGCGTCGGACTCATCTCGCCGCCGCCGCACCATGACATCTACTCGATCGAAGACCTGGCGCAGCTGATCTTCGACCTGAAGAACGTCAATCCGAAGGGCATGGTCAGCGTCAAGCTGGTGTCCGAGATCGGCGTCGGCACGGTCGCCGCGGGCGTTGCCAAGGCGCGCGCCGACCACGTCACCATTGCCGGCGATGTCGGCGGCACCGGCGCCTCGCCCCTCACCTCGATCAAGCACGCGGGCTCGCCCTGGGAGATCGGCCTCGCCGAGACGCACCAGACCCTCGTGTTGAACCGCCTGCGCGGCCGCATTGCGGTGCAGGTCGACGGCGGTGTGCGCACGGGGCGCGACGTGGTGATTGGCGCCATGCTGGGCGCCGACGAATTCGGCTTCTCGACGGCGCCGCTCATCGCCGCCGGCTGCATCATGATGCGCAAGTGCCACCTCAACACCTGTCCGGTCGGCATCGCCACCCAGGACCCGGTGCTGCGCAAGCGCTTCACCGGCGCGCCGGAGCACGTCATCAATTACTTCTTCTTCGTCGCCGAGGAAGTGCGCGAGCTGATGGCACAACTCGGCTTCCGCACCTTCCGCGAGATGATCGGCCGTATGGACCGCCTCGATACGAAGGCAGGTTTGGCGCACTTCAAGGCCAAGGGTCTGGATCTCAGCAAGCTCCTGCATGTGCCGAAGGTTGAGGGCCCGGTCAGCAACACCGAGCGCCAGGTCCACCAAGTCGACAAGGTGCTCGACCGCACGCTCATCGTTCAGGCGAAGGCCGCCCTCGATCGCGGCGCGCCGGTGAAGCTTGCCGCCACCATCCGCAGCACGGACCGCACCACCGGCGCCATGCTGTCGGGCGAGGTGGCACTGCGCTATGGCCACACCGGCCTGCCCGACGACACCATCCACGTGAAGCTGTCCGGCACCGCCGGCGAGAGCTTCGGCGCGTGGGTCGCACGCGGCGTGACACTGGAACTCGAAGGCGAGACCAACAACTACGTGGGCAAGGGCCTGTCGGGGGGACGTCTGATCGTCTATCCGCCGGCAGCCGCCAAGATCGTGCCCGAAGAGAGCATGATCGTCGGCAACGTCGCGCTGTACGGCGCCATCGCCGGCGAAGCGTACTTCCGTGGCGTCGGCGCCGAGCGCTTTGCCGTGCGCAACTCGGGTGCCTGGGCCGTCGTCGAAGGCGTCGGTGACCATGGCTGCGAGTACATGACGGGCGGCGTGGTCGTCGTCATCGGGCCGGTCGGCCGCAACTTCGCAGCCGGCATGAGCGGCGGCATCGCCTATGTGCTGGACGACGACGGCACCTTCGACCTGAAGGTGAACAAGGAAATGGTCGAAGTCAGCGCCATGGTCGAAACCCGCAGCGACGCCGAAATCAAGGCGGTGGGCGCGCAGACCGACGGCATCGCCGCGGTGAAGCGCGACATGCTGGCGGACGACACCGCGCGCCTGCAGATTCTTCTCCGCAACCACGCGCACTACACCAACAGCCGGCGCGCCAAGGACATCTTGCGCGACTGGAACACGGTGTTGCCGCGCTTCATGAAGGTGCTGCCGGTCGACTACCGCAAAGCGTTGACCGCCATGCGCACTCCGCCGATCAAAGAAATCCGCGCCGCAGCAAGCTGAACATGGGCAAAGTCACTGGCTTTCTCGAGATCCCCAGCCGGGATCGGGAGTACGAACCTGTCTCCCAACGGCTGAAGCATTTCCACGAGTTCGTCGTGCCGCTCGACGACGCCGAACTAGGCCGCCAAGGCGCGCGCTGCATGGACTGCGGCATCCCGTTCTGTCACGGCGACAAGACCCAGGCGACGCAAGGCTGCCCGGTCAACAACCTGATTCCGGACTGGAACGACCTGGTCTATCGCGGGCGTTGGCGCGAGGCGCTCGATACCCTGCACTCGACCAACAACTTCCCGGAGTTCACCGGCCGTATCTGCCCCGCCCCGTGCGAGGAGTCGTGCACGCTGAACATCATCGACGACCCGGTGACCATCAAGACGATCGAGTGCGCCATCATCGATCGCGGCTGGAAGGAAGGTTGGGTCGTGCCCCTGCCGCCCGCCCGCCGCACCGGCAAGAAGGTCGCGGTGGTCGGCTCCGGTCCCGCCGGCATGGCGTGCGCGCAGCAATTGGCGCGGGTCGGCCATGCGGTGACGCTGTTCGAGAAGCATCAGAAGATCGGCGGGCTGCTCCGCTATGGCATCCCCGACTTCAAGATGGAGAAGACGCCCATCGACCGGCGCGTCGCCCAGATGGAAGCCGAAGGCGTCGTCATGCGCACCGGCGTCCACGTCGGCAAGGACGTACCGGCCAAGCAGCTCCTGCAGGACTTCGACGCGGTAGTGCTGACCGGCGGCGCCGAGCACCCGCGCGACCTGACGGTGCCCGGGCGCGAGCTCGACGGCGTCCACTTCGCCATGGACTTCCTGCCGCAGCAGAACCGGCGCAATGGCAGCGAGCCGCTCGGCACGAACCGAGAAATCCTCGCGGGCGGCAAGCATGTCGTGGTGATCGGCGGCGGCGATACGGGTTCCGACTGCATCGGCACGTCGTTCCGCCAAGGCGCCAAGTCCGTGACCCAGTTGGAGATCCTCGCCCGCCCGCCGGACCGCGAGAACAAGGAGATGGTGTGGCCGGAGTGGCCGCTCAAGTTCCGCACGTCCTCGAGCCAAGAGGAAGGCGCCGAGCGCGGCTTCTCCGTCGCGACCGAAAAGTTCAGCGGCAAGGATGGCAAGGTCACCACCCTGCACTGCGTCAAGCTCGACGCGAAGATGCAGCGCATCGCGGGATCGGAGTTCGCCGTCCCCGCCGACCTGGTCCTGCTCGCCATGGGCTTCGTGCACCCGGTGCACGAGGGCATGGTCACGGAGCTGGGCGTGGCCAAGGATAAGCGCGGCAACGTCGAGGCCAACACGGATGCCTACCGCACGTCCCTCGACAAGGTGTTCGCGGCGGGCGACATGCGCCGCGGCCAGTCCCTCGTCGTGTGGGCGATCCGCGAAGGCCGCCAGGCCGCGCGCTCGATCGACGAATTCCTGATGGGCTCGACGACTCTGCCGCGGTAGGCGCTTCGCTTAGAGCTTGCGCATCGGGTCGCCGCTTTCATCCGGCCACAGGAACACGACGGCGAACGCCGCGAGCCCCGCCAACGCCAGCAGTCCATACACAATCGGGAAATCGAACATGGTTGCCTCCGTCTTTCGGGAGCACTATCGCGGGCGCCGCTACCGCGCGCCTTGATCCAGGTTATGAACCGCATTCGTGCGTACGTGTTGGCCCGTACTGTGCGCCGCCTCCTGCGCCGCTAGAAGACGAGCATCCACCTTCGCCGCGACATATCTCGCGGTGAGCGTTCCGGAGGTCGCATGCACCGTTCGCAAATCGCACTCGCTGCGTCCGCCCTGTTCCTGCTGAGCGCCGGCGCGGCAGTCGCTCAAGAAGCCATGGCCAACGACTTCATCGGGAAGTTCAATGCGTGGATCGTCCTCGACCTGCGCTTTGCGCTGGCGACGGCCGAAGGCCGTACGACCTACGCCTACGCCGACGACGCGCCGTTGACCGCCACCTGCACCGGCGCATGTGCCGAGAAATGGCCGCCGGTCCTTGCGAACCCGCAGGACGTCGCCTTCGAGCCGTTCGCGATCTTCGCGCGCAAAGATGGTGCGCGGCAGTGGGCCTACCAGGGGGCGCCCTTGTACACCAGCGCCCTCGACACGCGGCCGGGCCAAGCCAACGGCCACGGCATCAACGACCGGTGGCACTTTGTGGCGGTACCAGCCCACTCCATGCAGTAAGCATCGGTTCCGCCGACCGCCGTATCCGCGCTGCAGCTTGGCTTCACTTAGTATTGACAGCAATACGGTACGTATGATATGGTGGCCTCGACTTTCTTGGTCAGAGGAGACAGCGACCATGTCCGATCCGGATTTAACTGCGCATCCTGGCCCCGCCGCCCCAGGACCCGGCCCGACACAATCCGTGTCACA
>CAMEYM010000028.1 GCA_945947575.1 Rhizobium sp. Q54 | reverse complement strand
GAAGCACCCGAATGGGTCTGGCACCGGGATCGGTGTTGCGCATCAGTACCTTTCGGCAGTGGTCGCCGCCCGCGGTCCCGGGAAGGACCCCGCGCGGCAAGCAATAACACGGTCCTGGCGGCCACGACGCCCGTCGCGTACCGCCCAGGGATTGCCATTTGTGTCGCTCGGCGGCAAAGAAGCTCATGGTCGGTCCGGCGCCAGGCGTGGGGAAAGAGTCGGCGCGGCCGATTCGCTGGCCGGATTTTGTCTACATCGGCGTGTCGCGCGCCGGGTCCACCTGGCTCTATCAGGTTCTGGCCGAGCACCCGGACATCGCGATGCCGCGCGCCAAGGAGATCCAGTTCTTCGACAAGAACTACCATCGCGGAGCGCGCTGGTACGGGGACTTCTTTGCGGCAACGCCGCGCGGCAAGCTGACCGGGGAGATCTGGCACGACTACTTCCTCGACGCCCAGGTCGCCGGCCGGATGCGTGCCCATTGCCCGGGGGTCAAGATCATTGCCACGCTGCGCGAGCCTGCGGACTGGGCGCAGTCGCGATGGGCATGGGCGCGCGAAGTCGAAGACGTGGGAGGGGTGGCCCTGGACGAGTACGTGCGGCGGCCGGGGGTAGTGTCAACGCCGGAGTAAAAATGCATCAGTCGGCCGGAGCAAAAGTGCATCACGGCTGATGGCAGTAAGGCCCCCCGAGGGGGGCCTTACTGCGTGACCGTTTATTGCTCGGGCGGGCTGTCGGGAAGGTCCGCGGCGCGGGCGGCGCGCGGGCGGCGTTTGCTCTGCTTGAGCCGGTAGCTGTCGCCGTTCATCTCCAGGATGTGGACGTGGTGGGTGAGGCGGTCGAGCAGAGCGCCGGTGAGCCGTTCGGAGGCGAACACGCCGGTCCACTCGTCGAACGGCAGGTTGCTGGTGACGATGGTAGAGCCGCGCTCGTAGCGTTGGCTGAACACCTCGAACAGCAGTTCGGCGCCGGTCTGGGACAGCGGCACGTAGCCGAGTTCGTCGATGATCAGCAGCTTGTAGCCGGCCAACTGGCGCTGCAGCCGCAACAGCCGCTTCTCGTCGCGCGCCTCGATCAGCTCGTGGACCAGGGCAGCGGCCGTGATGAAGCCGACCGACAGGCCCTTCTGGCGGGCCGCCAGCCCCAGGCCGAGCGCCACGTGGCTCTTCCCGGTGCCGCTGTTGCCGACCGCGATCACGTTCTCCCGGCGCAGCACGTACTCCGAGCGCGCCAGCTCCAGCACCAAGGTCTTGTTGAGCGAGGGCAGCGCCGTGAAGTCGAAGCTGTCGAGGCTTTTGACCGCCGGGAACTTCGCTTCCTTGATCCGCCGCTCGACCATGTGGCGCTCCCGCTCGATCAGCTCGAGTTCGGTAAGGCGCAACAGGTAGCCGGGATGCTCGACGCCCTCGGCGGCGCAACTCCGGGCGACCTTGTCGTACTCGCGCAGGAAGGTCGGCAACTTGAGCGCCTTCAGGTGATGGGCGAGCAGAACCTGGGGCGTGTCGGTCATGACGCCACCCCGGTCAGCAGCTCCAGATACGTCCTGGCCGAGGTGGTGGCCACGCTGGCGCGCGGCAGGTAGGGATATACCGTCATGTCGAGCCGGGGTGGCCGCCGCTCGATCCGGCACAGCACCAGATGCTTCACCGCGTCGAAGCCGATCACCCCGCGATCGATCGCAGTGCGTACGCCGGCGGCGACCTCATCGACCGGAAACACTTCCATCAGTCGCAGCACCTGCACGAACTCGCGCTTGCCTTGCTTGCCCATGCGCGCCTCGAGCAGACGGCGGAGCGTCGCGAACGCCTCGGGCAGCTCCCAGCCGGCCAAGGGCGCCGCCTGATCGAGCGCGCCGATCTTGCGCTCAAGCAGAGCCAGGTAGTGCAGCGGGTCGAAGACGAAGTCTTCCCGCTCATAGGAGCGGACGTGCCGGGCGATGATGTCGGCACCGCATGAGATCACCACTTCGTGGATGTAGCCGCGCACCAGCACCTCGCGATGACCGTAGGCGGTCGGCACCGAGTAGTCGGTGCCGCGGTAGCGCACCAGGGATAGCGAGCTGACCCGGCCCGCCTGCTTCTCGCAGGCGTCATAGGGCGCCGAAGGCAGGTCGTGGAACGCTGCCAGGTCCCGGAGCAGCCGCTCGCCGATCGTCTCGGCATGGCCGCGCAACCGATCGCCGAGACGGCGGCGACACGCCATCAGCAGCCCCTCGTTGAGCGCAGCGATGCTGACGGCATGAGGGATCGGCACCAGGTAGTTCCGCCGGATCAGCCCTACCAGTCCCTCGACCTTGCCCTTGTCGTTGCCCTTACCGGGCCGGCCGAAGCGGTCGGCGAACAGGTAGTGCGACTGCAACTCGTTAAACACACGGGTGCGCTGGCGGCGGCCATCCCCCAGGATGCGGGCCACGGCGATCTTGGTGTTGTCGTACAGGATCGACGCCGGAACCTTGCCGAAGAAGGCAAACGCCGCCACGTGACCGTCGCAGAACGCCTCGGTCGTCTCCGCCGGATACGCCTGCACGAAGCCGGCGTCCGAGTGCGGCAGGTCCATGGCGAAGAAGTGGACCTTCCGTTCCACCCCGCCGATCACCGCCAGCGCCTCGCCGAAGTCCGCCTGTGCGTGCCCGGCATCGTGCCGCAGCGGCACGAATACCTCCCGCTGCCGCTGACGGCACCCCAACACGTAGTCCTTCACGATGGTCAGCCCGCCGGCGTAGCCATGCTCGTCGCGCAGCCGCTCGAACACTCGCTTCGACGTGTGCCGCTGCTTCGCCGGCCGGGTCTTATCGTCTGCGATGATCTGGTCGATGATCCCGACGAACGGATCCAGCTTCGGCCGCTTCGGTGGTGCGTCCCGCCGGTACCCGGGCGGAACCGAGAACACCATCATCTTGGCCACCGTCCGCGGGTCGACCCCGAACCGCCGCGCCGCCTCGCGATGGCTCAGCCCCTCAATCTGCACCGCATAGCGAACCCGCCCGTACAGCTCCACGCCCTTCATCCCCCGCCCTCTGCCAACCGCAAAGGGCTATCTGCTGCCGGACTTTTACTCCGGCGCAACCGGACAAACCCGGCCGCTTCAGTGAGGGAGTTTTGCTCCGGCGCTTACAGTCGCGACTTCCGTCTGCACCTTCATCGAGTTGTCGGCGAGTTGGGCGATCTT
The DNA here is from genome assembly GCA_945947575.1 of Rhizobium sp. Q54. Taxonomy (GTDB): domain Bacteria; phylum Pseudomonadota; class Alphaproteobacteria; order UBA2966; family CAIVPW01; genus CAIVPW01. The sequence continues at coordinate 24,754 of CAMEYM010000028.1, read as the reverse complement.
GCCCGACGTCACCGCGAACGCGCCCTTGATGACGCGCAGGGTGCCGCTGTTGCCCGCTTGGCCGAACGTGTAGTCCACCACCACGAACGCCGTCTCGGCGCCCAACGTGAAAGTCGCGTCGTCGATCATCTTGACCTCGAGGCGCGAGTCGATGCCGGTGGACAGCACGTCGCCGATCTGGATGGCCTCGCCTACCGTCAGGACGCGCGGGACCGCGTTGCGCACCGCCAGGGCATTGCCTTGGATGCGCGCCACTGTGCCTGCTGGCGGCGCGATCTGGGCCACGGCGGCCGCGGCGAACAGCCAAAGCAACAGGGGCGTGGCGAGGACGAGGGTCAGGAACCGGCGCACGGGCGCATCCTTGTGATGGCGGCAGGCAGTGCCAATCTCCTGCGGAGTCTACGAGATTCGCGTGCCATTTGGATGCATCACAGGCACGTGAAGATGCGGCACGCGTCACTGCGCGGCGGTTGGGGGAGGGGATTGTGGCGCCAAAGCGACGACGCCGCGTAGTACGGTCCGCGCTGTTCCTCGTGGTGCTGGCCGGTCTCACCGCCCTCTGGCAGTGGGGACCCGCCGCCGATCTTCTCGACCCGAATGCGTGGGACGACTGGCAGCGCGAGTTGCGCGGCCGCTGGTACGCCTACGCCGGCGGAATAGCCGCGTATGTCGGCCTCGGCCTGCTGCTCGCCCCGCACATGGCGCTGATCGCTGTGACCACACTCTTGCTCGGCCCGATCGCGGGGTTCGCCGTGTCTGTGCTCGGCAGCATCCTCAGCGCCGCCGCCAACTACGGTGTCGGCGCGCGTCTCGGCCATCGCGACGTCCTCGACGGCGCCGGCGGACGCCTGCATCGCATTTCGGTCGCCATGGGCGAACGCGGCATCGAGACGATGGTGGTGGCGCGCCTTCTCCCCATCGCGCCCTTCGCCCTGGTCAGCTACGCCGCGGGGGCCACCCACATCCGCTTCCGCGACTTCATGATCGGCAGTCTGATCGGCATCCTGCCGGTGACCGCCGGCGTCACACTGCTCGCCGAGCAGTTCGGCCGCATGCTGCGCGAACCGTCCGCCACCAACATCGCCCTGCAGCTCCTGCTGGCCGCGGTCGTCGGCATCGTGGCGGTCGTCGCGATCACCTGGGTGCGGCGCCACGTGCGCCGGCGCCGCGAGCCCTAGCGCCGCCGGTGGTAAGCTTGTCGCCTGTCGTCTCTCCCCACACAGGAGGAACCATGGGCACCATTCGATCGATCCTGGCATTCGTTGCGACGCTGCTGTCGGCGTCGCTCGCGTTCGCGCAAGCCCCGGCCGCTGGCGGGGGTGGCGGCGGCGGCGCGGCGATGTTCACGCTTTCAACCACGGCCTTCGCCGATGGCGGCGTCATCCCAGTGCGCTTCAGCCAGGCGGCGCCCGGCGCGGCCCCGGGCGAGGGCACGTCGCCCGCGCTGACCTGGGCCAACGCGCCCGCCAACACGCGCAGCTTCGTCCTGCACATGCACGACATGGAAGTCGTGCGCAATCGCACGACCGAGGATCAGCTCCACTGGCTGGTCTGGAACATCCCGGCGACCGCGACCGGCCTGCCCGAGGGTCTGCCGCGCGGAGCAACGATGCCCGACGGCAGCCGCCAGACCAGCGCGACCGGTCCCGTCTATCGCGGTCCCGGCGCCGGCGCCAATGGTCCGATGCACCACTACGTGTTCGAGCTCTACGCCCTCGACATCGCGCTGCCGGTGGAGGCGGCGGACGATCCCTTCGCCACGCGCACCAAGGTGATGGAAGCGATCCAGGGCCACATCCTCGGCAAGGCCGTCTACCTCGGCCTGTTCCGCCGCCCGCAGTAGGTCAAACGAATTGCCCCGGGAACGCTGGAAGCGTCCCGGGGCAATCTCACGCGGGCCGGCAGGGGAGGGTCGCCGGCCTGCGCGGACCTAGATGGCGCGCGGAGCGACGTCCGGGGTGGCCGGCGTGATCGCCGCTGCGCCGCGGCCCCGCTGCTGTTGCTGCTGCGGCGCCTGGCGCTGCTGCGGGGCCTGCGGGCCCTGATCCGGACGGCGGATTTGCGGGCCTTCGTTGCCGCGCGGTTGCGGGGCCTGCTGCTGGGCCACCGGACGCTGGGTGTCGGTGGCGTCCACCTTGCCGTCCTTGTTGACGTCGGCGCGGGCGACCGCGTCCTTGAAGCGGGCGTTGAACTCGTCGGTCGTCACTTGGCCGTCGCCGTCTGCGTCATGGCCCTGGAATTGGCGGACCATGTCGGTGCGCACGGCGTCGAGCCACAGCGCGCTGTATTCCTCGACCGACAGCTTCCCATCGGCATTCTTGTCGAACTTGGCGAGATTGGCGCCGCGCGCGGCGTTGATCTCGTCCTGGGTCACCGCGCCGTCCCTATTGGTATCGAACGCGCCCAGCAAGCCCGTGTTACTGCCGCGCGGAGCGATGCCGCGCGCATCCTGCGCCTGGACGGCGCCCACAAACGCTGCGCCCGTCACGACGACGGCAATGGCAGCCACCACAAAACGCTTCTTCATGTATTCCGGCTCCAACCAAAGACCCCCGGGGGACAGCCCACCCGGGAGGGAGGAGCTGCACGCGCTGCACATGCGGCGCAGAGCAACATGTAGCGCTGTGATGTTGCTCGCGGATTTCGCGATGCGCCCGTTTGGTAACGGCGCGTTGCAGGGAGCGCGTTGGCTAGAACCGGTGCGGATCGACCCGGCTGGCGACGATGCCATACCCCGCCGCAGCTAGTTCGGTGGCGACGCTGGCGACCTTCATGGTGCCGGTGACGACGACGGCGTCGGTCAGGCTGTCCAGCCGGAATCCCTTCGGCGCCAACACGTAGACCAGCTGGTTGGGCGGCGGCGGCGGCACGTGCACGCAAGCACCGGCGTACGGCGCTAGCAGGAATTCGGTGACCAGCTGCCCGTTGAACTCGAGCGGCACGATGAAGCCCGCCAGGCGCACCGTCTCGCCGTCGAGGTCGCGCACCACCGCACCGCCGGCGTCCGCCGCCACCTCGGCGCCGTGTTGCACGATGCCGCGCACGACTGCCTGGTGCGAGGCGGCCGGGATCAAATGCTCCCACTCCAGCTGGACGATGACCGGCGCCGCCAGCGCGACCTGGGCGAGGCCCAGGTACATCGCCAGCGGGCTGATCCATCGAGGCATAGAGCGCTGCATGGCGCTCAGTCGGCCCCGAACATGGCGACGTACGGATCGACCTTGCCGGCGATGACGTCCGCGACGTTGACGATCGGATAGCCGACGGTCGCTGTCGCGCTCGCCTGCCAGGCGAACAGCACCAGATCGCGCAACTCGGCCACCGCGGCTGCGGTGCGCTCGATCGCGAACGCTTTGCCAGCAGCGTTGCCGGCGACGAACGCGCCCTTCGACTCCAGTTCGTACAGCGGGATGATGTTCTTGAATGAGTCGAGGATGTACTGGACCGTGCGCTGCTCGATGGTGCAGGCGCAATCGCGGGCCGGCTTGTCCTTGAGCGCCGCTTGGATGTCGGTGGCGCTGACGCTGTTGCGCACGAACTCGCCCTCGAAGCGGGCGTGGATGGTGTTCGACGTCGAATAGTTGTTCGGATTGGGGAAGTTGCCCCAGCCGTTGAAGTGGATGCTGACGTGCAGCGGCTGGCTGGTGTCGGCGACGAAGTGGCTCCAGTAGCCGAGGTCGCGCACGATCAGCAGTTCGCGGAGCTTTCGGTCGGCGGCGTACTCGGCCTTGCGTGCCGGATCGGTAGCGGACGCTTCGGCGGCTGCCAGCACTCGCCAGTAGGCGAAGTCGATGCGGAGCTGCAGCCAGCCCTCGATGAGCTCGTAGTAGAGGTATCCGGCCTTGTACTGGCTCTGGCCGACGGCGCGCATCGCCGTGTCGAAGTCCTCGCGAGTCGGCGGCAAGTTGTCGATCTTCGGGCCGCCGAACACGGTCTGGTCGTCATAGAGGTCGATGTAGTGACCGGGGTCGCGCTCAGCGCCGTGCAGGCGCCCTGCACCCTTGGAGCGGTCGCCTTCGCGGCCGAGCTCGCCCACCATGCGCACCGCGTCGGGCGTGCGCAGGAACGCCGGCAGCTCCGCCGGCAGAGCGGCCATCGCCAGCTCGCTGATCATGCGGTGTCCGCTAGCGCCCCAGCCGAACGCGGCCTGCGGCGCAACCGCCGTGGCCAGCACCAACCCCAGAGTCAACCCGATCTTGCGCATGACAACACTCCCCCGTGGCAAAGGAAGTGTGACGCTAGGTCGGACTCGCGTCCGCGGAGTGACGGTGTGGAGTCGTTTGCGTTACCTCCGGCCGTCACGCCGTCGCAACCGTCGCGTCATTGCAATGCAACCCAAGCGTCATTGCAATGCAACCCAAGCGTCATAGTGCGCGGCCACTGTCCGCGCCTCGCCGGCCCTTCGCCGGCACTACCTTGGAGAAGCCCAGACGATGCGCGCCCTGTTCCTCCCGCTTGCGCTTGGCCTGCTTGCCGCACCGGCAGCCCATGCTGCTCCCACCCTGATCGCCCAAGGCACCTTGACCGCCAGCAGCGCCGGCCCGCTCGCCGACCTGTCCGGCCTGACCGGCAAGCTCGAGAACGGCATGGCCGCCAACATCCTGGGCGGCGTCGGCTCGGGCCTGGCCTATGCCGGCAACGGCGTTTTCGTCGCGGTGCCCGATCGCGGCCCGAACGCCACGGTCTACAACCCCAAGATCGACAACACCGTGACGTGGATCCCGCGCTTCCACACCATCCAGATGGCGCTGACGCCCGCCGCCGCCGGCGGCGCGCTGCCCTACACCCTGACGCCGACCCTGCGCGCCACCACTCTGTTGTGGAACGCCACCGCGCTGACCTACGGCGCTGGTGCCGACGTGGGCGCCCCGGCCGGCACGCCGAGCCAGAACGCAGCCTCGAAGTTCTTCTTCACCGGCCGCTCCGACGCCTATGACCGCACCAAGACCGCGGTGTACCCGGAGAACGGCCGCTTCGATCCGGAGGCGATCCAGCTCTCCAACGATGGCAAGTTCATCTTTGTATCGGACGAGTACGGCCCGTACGTCTATCAGTTCGACCGCGCCACGGGTGCCCGCGTGAAGGCATTCAAGTTGCCCGGGAACCTGGACAGCCCGGTCCTCTCCCCGATCGGCGACACCGAGATCGGCGAGAATACCGCCGGCCGTACCGCCAACAAGGGCATGGAAGGCCTCGCCATCACCCCGGACGGCAAGACCCTGGTCGGCATCATGCAGGCCGCGCTCGTGCAGGACAACGCGGTCGCCGCCACCAAGAAGCTGGTGCGCATCGTGACGATCGACATCGCAAGCGGCGCGACCAAGGAGTTCGGCTACATGCTGACCGATGGGTCGGGCATCAGCGAGATCATCGCCATCAACGACCACGAGTTCCTGCTCGATGAGCGGGACGGCGCCGGCCTCGGCGACAACTCGGCCGCCAAAGTGAAGAAGATGTTCCGCATCGACATCGCCAATGCCGCCGACATCACCAACCTCTACGGTCAGCAGGCTGTGGACGCCGCGGTGAAGAAGACGCAGTTCCTCGACCTGATTGCCCTTCTGGGAGCCAATGGCGTGGCGCCGGACAAGGTGCCGGCCAAGATCGAGGGCATGGCGTTCGGGCCCGACGTCACCATCAACGGCGTCGTCCAGCACACCCTGTTCATCGCCAACGACAACGACTTTCTGGCCGACATCTCCGGCCAGAATACGTTCTATGTCGTGGCGTTCACCGACGCGGACCTGCCCGGCTTCATGCGCCAGCAGGTGGCTCCGCTCAACTAGTCGACAAGCAACGGGTGACGCCCCGGTGTACGGGCGTCACCCTCTTGCGACCGCCGCTCAGGCGGCGGCGCCGAATACGAACGCGGTCAGATAGTCAACGTGACGGCGAGCCTCGTCGCGGGAATGCGCCAGCGCTTCCGCAAGCGACACGCAGCCCACCACGCGGCCTGTGGCAACCACCGGCAGGGTGTGGATTTCGTGCTGCTGCATGAGGTCGAGCACGCGCTCGAGGTTGTCTTCCGGCGCGCAGATGACGGCGTCGGCGGTCATCACGGCGCGGATCGGCCACTCGCCGTACTCCGGCTGGCCGGACAGTGCGGCGCGCTTGAGGTCACCGGCGCTCACGACGCCGAGCAGCTTGCCTTCAACGGTGCACACGCAGGCCAGGCGTCCACCGTCCACGGTGAGGCGGGCGGAAACGCTGGCGATGCGGTCTTCGGGAGACACGCGCAGGGCGTTGTCCCTGCGTAGCAGACCAAGGACTCTCATAGGTACTCCGGGTGTTGCCAATCTCTGTTCCTGTCGTTGCGTGGGTGTGTATGGCAGGAGAACATTACGGAACCGCGACGCGCCCGTTCAGGTTTGGCGTTCAGGTTTGACGCGCCGGCACCAGGGTCGCCGGCGCCGAACCGACCAAGCGCGCGTAGTGTCCGAACAGCGAGTGCAGCACGGCGTCGATGCTGTGATGGTGCGCGACCCAGTCGCGCGCGGCCGCGCCGAGCGCCGCCGGGTCGCGCGCGACGACGTCCCGGATCGCCGCGGCCATCTCGCCAGGATTGCGCGGCGCGACCACCGCGCCGCGCTCCGGGCTGACCAGCTCGGCGACGGCGCCGGCGCTGACGACGACGGCGGGAATGCCGCACGCAAACGCCTCCAGCACGATTAGCCCGAAGGTTTCCAGCTCGCCGGCGTGCACCAGCACGTCGCAGCTCGCCAGCAATCCGGGCAGGCCGCCCGACTGGAACGGCAGCACCGTAGCGTTGCCGCGCCGCGATGGACCGTCATTCGACGCGCCAATCAGCAGCAGGTGGTAGTCCGGCCCGAGCAGGCGGGCGGCTTCGATGAGGACGGGAATGTTCTTCTGATGAACGAAGCGCCCGGCAAACACCAACAGCTTCGCCGCGTCGGACAATCCCAGACGCCGGCGGAGCAGGGGATCGCGCCGATTGGGGTGGAACGCCTCGGTGTCGACGCCGAGCGGCTGCATCATGACGCGCTCGACGCCGAACGCGCGCAGCCGCCCGGCCACGTACTGGCTCGCTGCCAACACCATGTCGAAACGCCGGTAGAGCGCGCCGACGTACGCAGCAACGGCAGGCCGGCACCAGCCGCCCAGCCATTCGTCGGCCAGCTGGGTTGGCCACGCATGGCAGAACGCCACCGCCGGCACACCGAGCTCGTGCGCCGCTGCCAGGCTCGCCCAAGCCGGAATGTACGGATCGCCGGCCTCGATCAGGTCGGGCCGCAGCCCCACCAGACGGCGGCGCCAATAGTCCCCGTGCAGCGGCAACCGATACCCGTCGGCGAGCGGCACCAGGCTCGCTAGCCGGTGCACGCCGTCGGTGGCGACTCGCTCGGCCGCGCCGGGCGCCACGATCGTGTGACGGACGTGCGTCTTTGTCGTGAGCCACTCATGCTTGGTCGTCAGGTACCGCCGCACGCCCCCCGACTGCGGCGCATAGAACATCGTCGCATCGACCAGATGTGCGCTCAACCGCTTGCTCCAAGCTCCCACCCAGACACAAGGGACGGTAGCGCGCGACCGCTACGGGAGCGTGACGGCCCCGCCGGTGCTCCTCGACTGCACCAAGCCGTAACCGGCCCGCAACCCGACCGTCGTGAATCCTCGCCACCGTGCCGGCGCGGCGCTCGCCGCGACTTCCGAATTCCGCACATCGAGGAGCAAACTATGCGCGTACCGGTACTCATTGCCCTGGCGGCGTTGGCCGTCGGCACACCCGACCTCGCCTTGGCGCAACAGATGCAATGGAAGACTCTCACCGGCCTGCCGACCACGGTGGTCGGCCACCGCGGCTTTCCCGGCCTTATGCCGGACCACACACTCGAGGGCTATCGCCGCGCCATCGAGGCCGGCGCCGAGTTCGTCGAGCCCGACCTCGTCGTCACCAAGGACGGCGTCCTCATCGCTCGCCACGAGCCGATGCTGAGCCAGACCACTGACGTCTCCGAGCGGCCCGAGTTCGCGTCGCGCAAGTCCACCAAGAAGATGGACGGCGCGGATGTCACCGATTGGTTCGCGTCCGACTTCACCCTGGCCGAGATCAAGACCCTGCGCGCCAAACAGCCGCTGCCCGAGCGCGACGCGTCACACAACGGCAAGTACCTGGTGCCCACCTTCGAGGAGGTGATCGCCATGGTGAAGTTCGAGGCCGGCCGCACCGGCCGCACCGTCGGCATCTATCCCGAGACCAAGCACCCGACGTTCCATGCGGCGCTTGGCTTGCCCCTCGAGGATCGACTGCTCACCGCGCTCGCCGCCGCCGGCTGGACCGAGAAGTCCTCGCCGGTGATCATCCAGAGCTTCGAGACCGCCAATCTCAAGTACCTGCGTGGCAAGACCAACGTCCGCCTGGTACAGCTCGTCGATGGCGGCATCGATCCGAACGGCGTCATGATGCCGCGCCAGCCCTACGACTTTGTCGTCATCGGCGACAAGCGCACCTATCCGGATCTCGTCACCAAGGCCGGCCTCGCCGAGATCAAGACCTATGCCGACGGCGTCAGCCCGTGGAAGGCCTACCTGATCCCGACGCGCCAGGTCGATCGCAACAACGACGGCCGCATGGACGACCTCAACGGCGACAACGCCATGGACGAGCGCGACCGTGTTCTCGTCGGGCCGACCACCGTCATCCAGGACGCCCACGCCGTCGGCCTGTTCGTCCACAGCTGGACGTTCCGCAATGAGGCGTACCGTCTCGCCGCCGACTTCAAGGACGATCCGCTTGCCGAGTACAAGCTGGTCTACGGCATGGGCCTCGACGGTCTCTTCACCGACTGGCCGGATGCCGCGCTGAAGGCGCGCCAGTAAGCGCGTCACTCGTTCTTCACCGCATCGTCAAGGGAACGACACGCCGCAACGTCATGGTGCGGGACTGCCATTGACGGAGTCCCTCCCATGACGTTGCGTTCCTTCGCCGCCGCTGCCGCCGCCGTCCTCGCCCCGGTGCTGGTTCTTGTCGCGCTCGCCGCGCCCGCGCTGGGGCAGCAGGCATTCCCGGCCAACCTCGCCGGCCACATCGTCCTGCCGGCTGCGACCTTCATCGCGGCGCCCGCCGACGCGCCGGCCGACCTCAAGATCTCCGGCAAGTTCACCACCGGCACGCGCGTCGAAGCGCTCGGCACGGTCGAAGGCAAGTCTGCCGAACGCCCGACCGGCATGTCGGTGCCGTTCCAGGGCCAGCCGATCCAGGGTCACTCCGGCATCAAGCGCATGGCCGACGGCACCTACTGGGTGCTGACCGACAACGGCTTCGGGTCGAAGGTGAGCTCGCCGGACTCGATGCTGTACCTCAACCACTACCGCTTCGACTTCGCGCGCGGCACCATGGAGCGCATCGGCACCGTGTTCCTGCACGATCCCGACAAGAAGGTGCCGTTCCGCATCGTCCAGGAAGGCACGCCGCAGCGCTATCTCACCGGCGGTGACTTCGACACCGAGGGCTTCCAGATTGTCGGCAACAGTTTCTGGATCGGCGACGAGTTCGGCCCGTACCTGATCAAGGCCGACATGAATGGCAAGGTGCAGGCCGTGCACGGCACCATGGCCGACGGCAAGCCGGTGATCGGCCCGGATCATCCCAGCGTCGTCACGCCGGCCGCGCCCAACGCTGCGGTCACCTTCAACGCGCGCCGTTCGAAGGGCTTCGAGGGTCTGGCGTCGTCCAAGGACGGCCGCTTCCTTTACGCCCTGCTCGAAGGCCCGCTGTGGGACGACGCCAAGAGGGACTTCGAGAAGACCGCCGACGGCAAGGAGTACCTGCGCGTCCTGGAGTTCGACGTGGCGTCAGAGAAGTGGACCGGACGCTTCTGGCAGTACGTGCTGGAGGCCAACGGCTACGCCATCGGCGACTTCAATATGATCGACGCCACCACCGCCCTGGTCATCGAGCGCGACAACGGCGAGGGCACCGCCGACAAGGCGTGCCCGGCCAGCCAACGCGCCACCACCTGCTTCCACGACCTCGCCAAATTCAAGCGCGTCTACAAGATCGAGATCGCCGACGCCAATGTTGGCAGGCCGGTGCGCAAGGTCGGATACATCGACCTGATGTCGATCGTCGATGCCAACCGCATGGCGAAGAAGCCGCTCACCGGCGGCGTGCTGGCGTTCCCGTTCTTTACCATCGAGAACGTCGAGCTCGTCGATGAGCGCCACATCGTCGTCGGTAACGACAACAACCTGCCGTTCTCGACGAGCCGCGATCCCAACAAGGCCGACGACAACGAGTTCGTGCTTCTGGAGGTCGAAGCGTTCCTAAAGGCGCGCTAAGTCCCTCCCGCGCGCCGGGCGGAGCCGGCACAGCCCCGCCGGCTCCGCTCGCTTTCTGCAAAAAAAGGAGCCTGTCATGGAGTTGCAACGCACGCGCCGTACGGTGCCGAGGGGAAAAACATCTCAGGAGAGTGACATGTGTGCGGGTGGAACGGCGCGTGCGGCTAGCCGGCGGGACATGACGTCCGTCGCGGCTGCGCGTCACCTGGCCCAGGAGGCCGGCGTGCACGCCCGCATCACCCGGATCCTGCGCCTCGCCGAAGCACAGTCCGGTCAGGCCGGCATGACGACGCACGAGGCCAAGGATCACTTCCGCGCCCGTGGTGCGCGGGCGACGGCGCACCGCCTGCATCTGCTGGTCGGTCAGCTCGCGGAGCGCGCGGTCGGATAGGCCGTGTCGAATCTCTTAGTCGGGGGGAAACATACATGCACACCAGGTCGATCGTTGTGGCACTAGCCTTGTTGCCGCTTGCTGCCTGCGCCTCGAATGAGCGCATGGCCGCGGCTGACGCCAAGATCGGGGTCTTGGAGACGAAGCTCGCCGATGCGACTGCGCAGCAGCAGGCGATGCGTGTTCGCCTCGACGACGCGCTGCGTCTCTCGACCGCGGCGAAGCTGGATGCCGCCACCGCATTGATGCTGGCGAACAAGTAGCACGGCACACCTGCAGGGGCGCGCGCCGGCCGCCCCGCGCCTTCTGCCGCTAGGGGACGCCGGGCTCGACACGCGGCGCTGGCGTCCCTGGCTCGCGGAAACCTCCGATGCTGCGCGCCGCGACTCCGACGGAGTCATGGGCGGGCGCACTCACGAAGCGGCCCCGCGCTCTCTCGGCGGGGTCGTCTATCCAGACGACGGCGACTGGGTGGAGAACTGCGCCGCTATGGTCGAGCACTTCGACGGCGCCATGGAGCTGCGCGCCTGGAGCAAGGGACTCGCCCCTGCGCCCGCTGTGGCGGCCCTGCGCGATGTGACGCAGTCGTAACGCGCCCACAACACGTCCGCCACAAAACCTAGGGATGGTAGATCGGCTTGCAACCTTCCCAAGGAGCAGACGCGGCATGTCGTTTCTGAGTGCCCGGTCCCAGCCGGCCGATCCCGCCCACGGCTTCAGCCTCACACCCGACCTGATCCGCACCATCCTCCAGCACGCGCGTCCCCTCGGCCACAACGAGGTGCCGGGCAATCTCAACCTCGGGTTCGGGTTCCTCTACTACGGGCTGGTGCGCTCGCTGCGCCCGCAACATGTCGTCGTCATCGGCTCGGGATTCGGGTTCTCGGTGGCATGCCTGGCGCTCGGCCTGAAGGACAACGGCCAGGGCCGCCTGACCTTCGTCGATCCGTCCTATTCCTTGCTCGCCGAAGGCCCGTTCAAGACGGTCGGCGGCACCAACCAATGGAGCGACGCGGAGCGCGTGCGCACCCATTTCGCCCGCTTCGGCGTGGCCGACCTCGTCACCCATCACCGACTGCGCAGCGACGAGTTCTACGCCCGGTATGACGCGCTCCAGCTGCCGGAAATCGACATCGCCTTCATCGACGGCAGCCACGCCTACGGCGACGTGCAGCACGACTTCCTGGCGACGCTTCGCCACGCCCACAAGGACAGCTACCTGTTGCTGCACGACACCAACATCTACATCCGCGAGCTGGTGCGCCACGCCGGCGTCAAGCGCTGGCTGCGCAAGGTCAAGCAGCGCAAGGACTTCTTCGAGCTCGTCGATATGCCGTTCGATTCCGGAGTCGCGGTCGTGCGCGTGCTGGAGCAGGGCGCATGGCAGGCGTTGTCGTCCTCGCCGCTCTAGTCGCGGCCATCATCGGAGTCTTGGGCGCCGCCTACGCCTATTGGCGGTGGGTGTGGTTCTGGCGCAACCCGCCGCGCCAGCCGCCGGACGGTGACGACATCTTGTCCGCGGCCGATGGCGTCGTCGTCTACGCCAAGAAGGTCGCGCCCGGCGAGCCCGTAGTGTCGATCAAGCAGGGCAACGCGCTGCGCATCGAGGACCTCGTCCATGAGCACGCCCAGGAGACCAAGCTCGTCATCGGCGTGTTCATGAGTCCCTTCGACGTTCACTACAACCGCGCACCGGTCGGCGGCGTTGTCGATTTCATCCGCCACTACCCCGGCCGCGGCAAGAACCTCGACATGGGTGCCATGCACCGGCGCATCCTCATGAAGCGCCCGCCGTACTACGAGGCCAGCCCGCACATCGCCCACAACGAGCGCACGGTCACTAAGATCGACGGCCATTGGAACGGCGCCGCCTTGTCCTGCTACATCGTGCAGATTGCCGCGCGCACCGTCGCCGGCATCGACAGCTACTTCGAGCCCGGCCGCCGCGTCGAGCGCGGCGCCACCTTCGGCATGATCCGCATCGGCTCCCAGGTCGATATCGTGCTGCCGTGGTCCGACGCCATGGCCGTGCGTGTCGCCGAAGGCGACCGCGTGCGTGCCGGCGAGACAGTGCTGGTGGGCCGCGCGCTGCCCCCGTCGGCTGCCGCGAGCTAGATCACGCGGCGCGCCTCCGGCGCGCCTGAGCCGCCCCTGGTAGTTCGGTCGCGCCTTCGCTAAGTTTCTGGCCGTCCATGAACACGTTCCGCCGCACGCGCGGCTCGTTCGCGCAACCTGCGGCAGCGGCGTGATGCTCACCGAGCCGGCGCCCCCGCACCCGGCTCCACCTCCGACGGATCCATCCGCCGGCCACCCGCTACGCGGCGTCGTGCTGCTCCTCAGCGCGCTGTTCCTGTTCGCGTGCATGGACACCAGCATCAAGGTTCTCACCGCCGACCATTCCGTGCCGATGGTCGTCGCCATCCGCTACATCGTCCACTGCCTGCTGATGGTCGTCTTGTTTGCGCCCAGCCAGGGACGCAAGCTCGTCCAGACCCAGCGCACCGGCCTTGTCCTGGTGCGCGCCGCGTCGCTCACCGCCGCGTCGTTGTTCGTCGGCCTCGCCCTGCAACGCATGCCGGTGGCCGAGATGACGGCGATCACCTTCCTGGCGCCAATGCTGGTAGTGCTGCTGGCCGGTCCGCTGCTGCGCGAGCGCATCGGCCCGGTCGGGTGGACCGCCGCCGTTGCCGGGTTCGCCGGCGTGCTGCTGGTCGTGCGCCCCGGCGGCGCCGTCGATCCGGCCGGTCTCGCCTTCATGGCGGTCGCCGTCGCCGCCAACACGACCTATCAGCTGCTCACGCGCATCCTCGCCGACACCGATCGCGCCGTCGCTATGCTGTTCTACACGGCGCTGGTTGGCTCGATCTGCTTCGGTGCGCTGCTGCCGTGGTTCTGGGATCTCGGCGACGAGAGCCTCACCACCGTCCTTCTGTTCCTCAGCACCGGCGTCACCGCCGGCCTCGGCCACTACCTGTTCACGCTCGCCTATCGCGATGCGCCGGCCTCGATGCTGGCGCCCATGAACTACCTGCAGCTGCTGTGGGCGGGCCTGTTGGGGTGGATGGTATTCGGCCACATCCCCGACGCCCTCAGCGCCGCCGGGATGGTCGTCATCGCCGCGTCCGGCGCCTTGATCGCCCTCAAGTCGCGGCGGCCGGCTCGGCGCGCTTAGCGCTTCCTCGCGGCCGCCTTCTTCGCGGTGTTCTTCTTCCCCGCCGCCTTCGTTCTGCTCGGCTTCTTCTTGGTCGCCTTCTTCTCGGTCGTTTGGCCGTCGAAGTGCTCGTGCCGCGCGTCGGCATCGGCCTTGGTGCGGTGGACGACGCCGTCGCAGTGCTCCGGCGGCCCGTACACCGTGTAGAGCTTCAGCGCCTTCTTGCCGGTGTTGACGACGTTGTGGCGCGCCCCGGCGGGAACCACGACGGCGTCGTCGGCTTTCACCGCCGTGCGCTTGCCGTCGATCCACACCTCGCCAGCGCCTCCCTCGAAGCGGAAGAACTGGTCGCGGTCGTCGTGCACTTCCTCGCCGATCTCGACACCGGCAGGCAGCGCCATCAGCACCAGCTGCAGGTTCTCGCCGGTGTAGAGCACGCGGCGGAAGTCCTTGTTGGCCAGGGTCAGCTTCTCGATGTCTCCGGCAAAGCCCTTCACGATGTGACCTCCGGCGCCCTTAGGCGCGCTTCTTCTTGTACTTCTTCTCCGCCTCCGCGACGGTCCGCTTGACCGACAGGAAGCTGTCCGGGCTCACCGAGATCGCGTCGATGCCGGCTTCCACCAGGAATTCGGCGAACTCCGGGTAGTCGCTCGGCGCCTGGCCGCACAGGCCAATGCGGGTTCCCGCTGTATGGGCCGCGTCGATGACCGTGCGGATCGTGCGCGTCACCGCCTCGTGGCGTTCGTCGAAGTGCTCGGCGAGCACTTCCGAGTCGCGGTCGACGCCCAGCACCAGTTGGGTGAGGTCGTTGGAGCCGATCGAGAATCCGTCGAAGCGGCGCGCGAACTGCTCGGCCAGCACGACGTTCGAGGGCAACTCGCACATCACGTAGACCTCGAGGCCGTTCGTGTGCCGCTCCAGCCCGTGTTGTGCCATGGTCTCGAGGACGCGGTCGGCTTCCTGCGGGGTGCGGCAGAAGGGAATCATCACGATCACGTTCGTGAAGCCCATCTTCTCGCGCACGCGCTTGAGCGCGCGGCATTCCAGGGCGAAACCGTCGCGGTAGCGCGGCGAGTAGTAGCGCGAGGCGCCGCGGAACCCGAGCATCGGGTTTTCCTCGTGGGGCTCGAACTGCCGGCCGCCCAACAGGTTCGCGTACTCGTTGGTCTTGAAGTCGCTCATGCGCACCACCACCGGGCGCGGATGCTGGCTGGCGGCGATCTTGGCGATGCCGCGCGCCAGCAGCTCGACGAAGTACTCCGACTTGTCGTCATAGCCGCGCGTCAGCTCGGCGATCTGTTCACGGGCTTTCTGATCTTGGAGCGAATCAAATCGCACCAAGGCCATCGGGTGCACCTTGATTACGTTGTTGATGATGAATTCCATGCGCGCCAGGCCGATGCCGTCGGCGGGCAGCTGCCACCACTGCAGCGCCGCGGCGGGATTGGCCATGTTGAGCATGACCTTGGTGCGCGTCTCCGGCACGCTGCCGAGGTCGATGTCCTTGACCTCGAAGTCGGCGATGCCGTCGTAGACGAAGCCGTCAGCGCCCTCGCCGCAGCTGACCGTGATCTCCTGGTCGTCGTGCAGGACGTGGGTGGCGGTGCGCGTGCCCACCACCGCCGGCAGGCCCATCTCGCGGCTGACGATGGCGGCGTGGGACGTGCGGCCACCGTGATCGGTCACGATCGCCGAGGCGCGCTTCATGATCGGCACCCAGTCGGGGTCGGTGTTCTCGGCGACCAGGATCGCGCCTTCCGGGAAGCGGTCAATCTCGGACGTCGAGCGGACGATGCGCACCATGCCCGAAACGATGGCGTCGCCGACAGCAATCCCGGTCAGCAGCTTGCGGCCCTTCTCCTTCAACGAATAGGTCCTGAACATGCCGCGCCGGCGCTGCGATTGCACCGTCTCCGGGCGCGCCTGCACGATCCACAGCTCATTCGTATCGCCGTCGCGCGCCCACTCCAGGTCCATGGCGCGGCCGTAGTGGACCTCGATCGCCTTGGCCCAGCGCGCCAGCTTCAGGATCTCGGCGTCCGACAGCACGAAGCTCGACTGCTCGACCTTCGAGGTCGGCACGTTGCGCGTCTTCGCCTCGTCGGACGTGCGCGCGTAGATCATCTTGATGGCCTTGGCGCCGAGCCGCTTCTCGATGATCGGCACCAGCTGCTCATCGTCGAGCAGCGGCTTGTAGACAACGTACTCATCGGGATCGACGAGCCCGCGCACCACGTTCTCGCCCAGACCCCATACGGCGCTGATCAGCACGGCGCGGTCGAAGCCGGTCTCGGTGTCGATCGAGAACATCACGCCGGAGCCGCCGTTGGCGGCGCGCACCATGACCTGGACGCCGACCGACAGCGCCACCTTGGCGTGGTCGAAGCCCTTCTGGTCGCGGTAGCTGATGGCGCGGTCGGTGAACAGGGAGGCAAAGCAGCGCCGCGCCGCCTCCAGCACCGCCTCCTCGCCGCTCACGTTCAGGAACGTGTCCTGCTGGCCGGCAAAGCTCGCGTCGGGCAGGTCCTCGGCGGTTGCGCTCGACCGCACCGCGACGTCGGCGCGCCCGCCGGCGCCCGCCTTGAGCGCGCCATAAGCCCCGCGCACCGCCGCGGTCACGTCGTCGGGCCATTTGCCCGCCTCGATCATGCGGCGGATGTTCAGGCCGGTTTCCGCCACCGGCACGCGCGCGTGCTTCATGTCGCCGAGCGCCGCCTTGATGCGCTCTTCCAGGCCATTCGCCGTCAGGAAGGCGCGATAGGCCGGCACGGTGATGGCGAAGCCGGGCGGCACCGGCACGCCGGTCTTGGTGAGGACCGAGATCATCTCGCCGAGCGAGGCGTTCTTGCCGCCGACGTAGCCGATGTCGGCAGCGCTCACGTCCTGGAGGGGCGCGATGTACGCGGACTTGATCGCGGGTTTTGCGCTTGTCTTGGGAGGCACGGGCCGGAAGGTAGCCGAAGGCCCGTCGCGCGCCAATCGTTCCATGGCGACTTCCTGGGCCGCCTCGCCGATGTCGGGCACGCCCGCTCCGCCGCCGACTAGCGTGCTATCTTTGCACCCTAGGGGAGGCGCATGGCACTGGGCCTTCGTGCATCGTTGCCCGCAGCTTGGCTTGCCGCCGCGCTCTTGTCGGCCGCGCCCGCGCATGCCGCGGAGCGCGTAGACCTCGAGCTGGTCCTCGCCGTCGATGTCTCGCGCAGTGTCGACTACCTCGAGGCCAGGCTGCAGCGCGAGGGCTACATCTCCGCCTTCGCCAATCCGATCCTGCTCGACGCCATCAAGGGCGGCTACCACGGCCGCATCGCCGTCACCTACGTGGAATGGTCGTCGCGCGGCCAGACGCGCGTTGTGGCGCCCTGGTCCCTGATCGCCGACGCCAAGAGCGCGGACGCCTTCAACCACCTGCTGCGCACTGAATACATCAGCTTCGGCGACCGCACCTCGCTCAGCGGCGTCATCGATCTCGCCGTGTCGATGTTCCCGGTCAACGCCTTCGACGGCGACCGCCGCGTCATCGACATCTCCGGCGACGGCCCGAACAATGCCGGGGGCCTCATCACCACCTCACGCGACGAGGCGGTGGCACGCGGCATCACCATCAATGGCCTGCCCATTATCAATCCAAGTGGCATCAACACCAACGGTGGCCCGCCGCAGACCATGCTCGATCTCGACGACTATTTCCGCGGCTGCGTTATCGGCGGCCCCGGCGCGTTCCTGGTCGTCGCCGAGGGCTTCGAGGCGTTCGCCGAGGCCATCACCCGCAAGCTCATCCTCGAGATCGCCGACGTCGGCCGGGAGGGCCGCCCCGACAAGAACGCGCCGGCCGGCGTCGAGCGTTTCACCCGCGCGCAATTCCTGCCGCGCCAGGCGCCGCTCGGCGGCCCGCTGGCGGCGCCGGCCTACGCGCCCGGCTGCGACATCGGCGAGCGCCGCATGAACGGTCCGCCGCTGCCGGCGCCGTTCCAGGACTTCATGTTCCGCTAGATGATTCGCCTCGTTGCCTGCCTCGCCGCTCTGCTCGCACTCATTGCACCGGCGCGCGCCCAGCAAGTCGACATCGAGCTTGTGCTCGCCATCGACATCTCCCGCAGCGTCGACTGGGAGGAGGGGTTGCTGCAGCGCGAGGGCTACATCTCGGCCTTCTCCAATCCGCTGCTGCTCAAGGCGATTCAGGAGGGCTACTACGGCCGCATCGCGGTGACGTACTTCGAGTGGTCGACCTGGGGCGACGTGCGCGTCGTCGCGCCGTGGACCGTGATCAGCGACAAGGATAGTGCCGCCAGGTTCACCGGCGTCCTGCGCCGCGAGCTGATCTGGACCGGTCAGCGCACCTCGATCAGCCAGGCGATCGACTTCGGCGTCTCGCTGTTCGCTCTCAACAACTTCGAGGGCGACCGCAAGGTCATCGACATTTCCGGCGACGGCATCAACAACTCCGGCCGCCACATCAACGACTCGCGCCAAGAGGCGCTGGCCAAGGGCGTCACTATCAACGGCCTGCCGATCATCAACTCGCGCCTGGGCCCCGGCGTGCCGCCCCCCGCCGACCTCGACGCCTACTATAAGGAGTGCGTCATCGGCGGCCCCGGCGCGTTCATCGTCGTCGCCGAGGGCTTCGACAAGTTCGCCGAGGCCATCACGCGCAAGCTCATCCTCGAGATCGCCGGCCTGCAACCCCTTGGCATCGAACGCTTCGCCGCGCCCGCGGTGCAGCGCGCCCAGTTCTTGAACCCGCGCCCGATCGCCCCTGCCGCAGGCCCACTCCGCTACGCTCCCACCTGCAACGGCCCACCCCAAGGCGGCGGCGGCCAGCTGCCGCCGATGCTGCCGCTGCCCCGCTGATGCGCGCGCTCCTCGCTTCGGCCGCGCTGCTGCTGCTGTCCACTGCGGCGCAGCCCCAGACTCAAAGCCTGCTCGTCGATCTCGAACTCGTCCTCGCCGTGGACGTCTCCAGCAGCGTCGATCAGCGCGAGAGCCTGCTGCAGCGCGGCGGCTACGTGCGCGCCTTCGCCGATCCGCGCATCGCCGACGCCATCAAGAACGGCCAGCATGGCCGCATCGCCGTCACGTACCTCGAGTGGTCGCGCTTCGGCCTCTGGTACAACGTGACGCCCTGGCGCGTCATCGCCAGCGCCGCCGACGCGGCCGCCTACGCGCGCGAACTCGACAACTCCGTCATCACCAGCGGCGTCGGCACGTCCATCTCGGGCGCCATCGCCATCGCCTCCGAGCTGTTCGAGCAGAACGGCTTCGAGGCAAGGCGCCGCGTCATCGACGTCACCGGCGACGGCCCCAACAGCAACGGCCGCAACGTCACCCTGGCGCGCGACCAAGCGGTCGCCGCCGGCATCGTCATCAACGGCGTCGCCATCAACGACCGCGACATCACCTGGTTCTCGCTCCGCGATCTCGACGTCTACTACGAGGAATGCGTGGTCGGCGGCCCGGGCGCCTTCGTCGTGGCGGTGGACGGCTTTGCATCCTTCGCCGAAGCCATCCTGCGCAAGCTCATCCTCGAGATCGCCGACGCGAGCCCTCCCGCCATCGAGCGCTTCGGTCCCGCGACCGTGATCCCCGTCCAGATGCTCGGCGCCCCGCGCCCGCGCAAGTACGGCCCCACCTGCACGATCGGCGAAGAAATGCTGCGGATGGACCAGATGGGCTTCCCGCCCGGCACACCCTTTCGCTGAGGCGGCCGAAGACATAACGATTTCAGATCGTTAGGGGACAGCCTCAGCAATACCAATCGCTGCCATGACCGTGAATAGTTCACGGACGGGCCGAGAACCCGGGTGGTACCGTCTAGCGTCAGCGCTGGCGTTGTTGAGCGACGCTGCGGCGCTGGCGGCCGCGAAGGGTTGGCAGATGAATCGCGAGGGGCGCGCAAGCAATCGCATCCGCGGGGTCGCCGCGGTCGATGCTCCGGAAAGCCTGCCGCGCGCGGGCGGCGTCAGGCCGCGTGCGCTCCGCTCGATTCCCCTGTTCGCGGGCTTGCCGCCGGCGTCGTTGGACGCACTGGCCGACTCCCTCACGCCCGTTTCGGCGCCGGCCAACCAGGTCATCGTCTGCGAGGGCGACGTCGCCGAGGCGATGTACGTCATCGCCTCCGGCCGCGCCAAGGTCACGCTCTACCACCGCGCCGGCCGCGAGGTGATCCTCTCGGTGCTCGGCGAAGGCGACTTCTTCGGCGAGATGAGCCTGTTCGACAGTTCGCCGCGCTCGGCGACGGTCCAGGCCCTCGAGGATTGCCGGCTGCTCCGTCTCGGCAAGAGGGAATTCCTCACGTTGCTGGCGCGCCACCACGAGGTCGCCATGACGCTGATGGGCGGCCTCATCGCCCGGTTGCGCGACGCGAACAACAAGATCGAAAGCCTCGCCGTCATCGATGTGAAGGGCCGCGTCGCCCGCCTGCTGCTCGACGAGAGCCGCGAGGTCGACGGCCGCACCCAGGTGCCGCGGCGCCTGTCGCGCGCCGAGATCGCGCGCATGGTCGGTGCCTCGCGCGAGATGGTCAGCCGCGTCATGAGCAGCTTCGAGAAGGCCGGCCAGATCCGCTCCGAAGGCGGCGTCATCTATCTGTCCAACACCGGCAGCTTCCCCGCGGTCCGGACGGCGTCGGGGGGCCGCGCGTGACCCGCGCCTTGCCCTGGCACCTGAACGGCGCCGCGAGTTATCACAACAACACCGACTGCCCGGTCGGCACGTCTGGGGACGTGCTGCGCTACGCCCTCAGCGGCACCGGCGACAAGCACATTTGTGCGGAATGCCAGCAGCTGAACGATGTCGGCGGACCGCGCGTTCGCTTGGCGTCCCTCGATGGCGTAGTGCCCGCTGCGTCCGTCGCCACTGCCGCGCCCGCGCGCGCGCCCGAACGTGACCTCGCCCGGATTCTGCGCGCCAACCTATTCACCGTGCTGGCATACGCCGTGATCGCCATGGCGACGGAAGGCTTCTTCCGCGTCGAAGACGTGGTGCCGCCCTTCGTCGGTGCCCCGGCAGTGGCGTTGCTGGCGCTGCTGATCGGCGGCATCGGCGTGTGGCCGGGTGTGCTGCTCGGCGCGGCCATCGTGAACGTTGCGATCTTCGACTTCCCGGCGGAGGTGGCGCTTCTGCACGCGAACGTCACCGTGTTGGCGGCTGGCGGTGCAGCGGCCTTGATGCGGTTCCGCAGCCGCGCCCGCCGCCCGGCCCTCACCCTCGAGGAAGTGCTGAAGTTCCTGGCCTTTGGCCTGGTGCTGCATGCCGCGGCCGCCGCCGCGGGCCACTACGCCGTTGACCTGGCGATGGGGCGTGCGGCCGGCAGCGCGACGGTCGTGGTCTCCGACGGTTTCGTGACAAGCCTTGCCAAGATCATGATGTTCGTTCCGGCGGTGATGCTGCTGTGGATCGATCGGCGGCCGTTCTCGCGCGACCGTTGGCCGGAGATGGCGGCGATCGCCACGGCCGTGATCCTGCTGTCGGCGGCGCGCATGTGGACGCCGCTGGACCTGCATCCGTCCATGCCGTTCGTCGTGCTCTTCGTCTGCACGTGGCTGTCGATGCGCTTCACCCAGCGCGAGGGATTCCTCCTGTTCTCCGTGGCGATGATGGTGGCGGCGGTCGGCACCGGCATTGATTCCAACGCGCTGATCCTTGGGATCACCGTGGTGGCGTGCATGGCCAACGTCCTGCTGGTTTCTGCCATAGCCGACGAGCGTCGCGTCGCCATGATGCTGGCGGGCGCGCACGCGCTGACCGGCGCCGCCAGCCGCATTTCGTTCTTCGATCGTGCCCGGCAGGAAGCGGAGCAGGCCAAGCAGCGGGCCCAGCCGCTGACGCTCACGGTGTTCGATCTCGATCTGGCTCCGGGCGCCACCCTGGAGGAGTCGCAGGCGGGCGCCGCCGCCATGGGCCGCAACATGGCCGCCGTCATCGTGCCGCAGCTGCGCCGCCGCGATGTGCTCGCGCACCTCGGCCATGAGGAGTTCACGCTGCTGTTGCCGAAGACCGGCTTGCGCGAGGCGCAGGCCATCTGCGAGTACCTGCGCCGCGCCGTCGGCGAAGTCGGCGCCGGTGCGCCCGGCCCGAGCGTTAGCTTCGGCCTAACGGCCTTCGACACTGCCAACGACACCATCGAGTCGGCCCTGCGCCGCGCCAAGCAGGCGCTCCGCCTCGCCAAGGAGATCGGCGGCAACCGCGTCGCCGCCGCCTAGTCCGGCCCGCGGAAAAAATTCTTTCCGCCGCCCCCTACTGCCGAGGTGCCGCTTTTCTCGGCAGCCTGCTATGGTATGCCCCGTGGATACCTGCCTGGGGGGGTAAGGGGCCGCCATGTTCGGACTGTTCGGCAAAAGTAAGCAGGAGAAGAACCTGCGGCAGGACTTGGCTTCATCTCAGTTCGAGGTGGAGCTTCCCAAGGTTCTGCTGACGTTCAAGATCGCCCCGGTGCATCGCGCCGGCAAGACGCCCCGCTATGCCCAGGTCGAAGCGGTCGCCCGCTTCATCCTGGAGGAGGCGATCACCCAGGCCCAGCGCCAGGGCAAGCTCAAGACGCGCGACGATCTCGCCGCCGCCGCCGCATTCAGCGCCGCCGTCTGTCAGTACCTCACGGGCAACGGCGGCCTCAGCGGCGCCGATGCGCGCGAGCTGCAGGGCTTCGTGCCGGCCTTCGTCTTCCCGCATACGGCGGGGACCTTGCTGCGCAACGCCGGCGACTTCCGCTCCGTCGTCGGCAAGGGCCTGCTCAAGTACGACCTGCTGACCCAGGACGAGAAGTCGGCGCGCTTGGTGAAGCGCCTCGACGCGGCGGTCAACCAGTTCGTGTGCCAGCGCAACCTCGAGTACCTCGGGGTCTTCGCCCAGTCGATCGCGGAGCTGCGCTAGAGCGTAGGCCTCGGCCTTAGGTTCCGCTCCGCCTGCAAATGTGGTTGAAAGGGCGGTGCGGCGGTGCCGCAGGGGGTTGGGGCCGTGCTTCAGTCGCTTTGGCGGGCGGGCTTCATGTTCGTTCTCGCCGTCCTGCTTGCTGGGCCCGCGGTGGCGCAGCCGGCGCCCGCCGAGCTGCGCGTCGCCACGCGCGTCCTGCCGCCCATGGTGGAGCAGGACAAGGACCAGCTCTCCGGCTTCAGCATCGACCTGTGGAGCGACCTTGCGGCGCGGCTGCAGTTGCGCAGCTCGTACGTCATTGCGTCGGACGTGCGCGCGCTGCTCGAGCTGATCCGGTCGGGCCAGGCGGACGTCGGCATCTCGGCCATCTCGATCACCGCGGCGCGCGAGGCCGAATTCGACTTCTCGCTGCCCATGCTGAACGCCGGGCTGGAGATCATGGTGCGCAGCGCTGCCGGACCGGCGTCGCGTGGCGCGGCGTTGTGGCAGCTGGTGAACGAAGTCTTCTCGTGGACCGGACTGATGTGGGTTGCCGCTGGTCTCCTTGTTGCCTTCATCCCGGCGCACATCCAGTGGTTCGTCGCACGTCGAGATCCCGAAAGTTCGATGTCGCCTGAGTACTTTCCCGGCATCTTCCAGGCCATGTTGTGGTCGCTCGGCACCCTCGTCCCGGCGCGCGAGATGCCGCACCGCCGGCTCGCCCGCGTCCTTGCGGTGGTGTGGGTCTTTGCCGGTGTGAACCTCGTCGCGTTCTACACCGCGCACCTCACCGCCAGCCTGACCGCGCAGGAACCGATGGGCATCCAGGCGCCCGGCGACCTGCGTGGCAAGCTGGTCGCTACCACCGTCGGCAGCACTTCGGCCGCGGCGCTGCGCGGCCTCCGCGCCGATGTCCTGGAGGTTACCCGCATCGAGGTCGCCTTCCAGAGGTTGCTGGACGGCGAGGTCGAGGCGGTGGTGTTCGACTCGCCGGTATTGCGCCACTTCGCCGCCAACGGCGGCCGCAACAAGGTCGCCCTTGTCGGCGACCTCTTCAACCCCGAGGACTACGGCATCGTCTTCCCCTTGGGCAGCCCGCTGCGCAAGCAGGTCAACAACGCCCTCTTGCAGATGCGCGAAGACGGCACCTACGCCCGCCTCTACGAAAAGTGGTTTGCCCAGGCCGCGGAATAGCGCGGAGTCTCCTCTCCGCGCGTCGCGCGGAACGCGCGCCAGGCGCGCGGGGCGCGCCTTCAGCACGACGGGAGGGAGCAGGGTGAGGGGCGGAGAATCGCTGTTCGAGTCTCCGAGGTAATTGGGCGAGGGCGTACGACTCGCGCGCTCAGCGCGCACCTTGGTGCTGCCATCCTCAGATGACCGACGACTTCGTCCTCGCCCTGCAGAACCGACTGCGCGCCCTCGCTGAGGAGCAGCGCAAGCGGCACGCGCGCCACGCCCCGGGCATCACCAGGCGCAAGCTGCTCGACATGGCCGCCAAGCAGGAGCAGCAGCGCGTCGAGTTGCTCGCCGAGCGGGAGGAAGAGGCCGGCAACGCCGAGCAGGCCAAGCAGTACCGCCAGCTCGCCGAAGCGATCGCCGCGGTGGCGGAGGGGATGGACCCGTAGTGGATTCCACGCCCCACCTGTTTTCCTGTGCCACGGCTTAGCCACAGTCCTATGGCTTATGCCGTGCGGTCGCCCTCCCGCTTGACTGGGGCGATAGGGAGGCCCAGCGCCAACCCCTGCGGGGCCCCCAATCACAAAACGTATTGGCGTGTCCAACACGATATGTATATAGTCGCAGATGGGCGAGCCAATCCAGCCAAGAATCGAGAGCCCCCGGAGTGCTTGCTTCGTCCCCGAAGTCCGTATTTTCCCCGTACCCACCGTACATCGCGCAAGAAAAGCCCGTGCCGCGCCCCGCCGTCGGCGCGATGAGTTGACACCCGGCCGGGCCCCATAGGACCTGTACGTGTCCTTCCCAGAACAACAACCGTGAGACTCATGCACCCGCCCAAGGCCGCGCAACGCCCCCACTCGACGACGCTGCACGGACACGAGCGCAACGAC
>CAMEYM010000027.1 GCA_945947575.1 Rhizobium sp. Q54 | reverse complement strand
CCCAGTAGGCGCGAGAGCTCGCGCCACTTGGTGTCCTGGCCGCTGCGGCGAACCTCGGCGGCGAGGGACTCGAGGCGCGCGAGGGTCGCGATCTCGATCTTCAATTCGGCGAGGGTTTCGGCAGCGGTGGCCTGATCGAGAATCTCTTCCTCGGCGGTCTCCACCTCGTTCTCAGGGGCCTCTTCGAGGTCCTCGACGTCGTCGGCATCGAGGACCGGCCCGGACAGTGCCGCAGGGGCAAGCGCCGCGCCGCGCTGCAAAAGCTCAAGCTCGCGCAGCCGCTTTTCCAGACGCTCGCGGCGCCGGCGGAGCGACTGGAAGATGGCCTCCGGAGACGAAGCCAGGCGCCGCTGCAGAATCGTAAGGGCGAAGCCGACTGTGCCGGCGCGTTTGCCGTTTTCCAGGGCCTCGGCGCGATTGAACTCCTGGCGGACGTAGTCGGTGACCTCCTTGTAGAGGCGGGCCTCGGGGTCGGAGAGCTTGTAGGGCACCGTGTAGGCGATGCGCTCGGGGAACAGCGGCCGGCCATCGAACTTGAGCAGGTTCTCTTTCACCATCCGGCGCATCAGGTCCGACACCTCGACCTGGTGCACGCCGTCGCGGAACTTTCCCTCAAAGCGGTCGCCGTCGAGCAGCGCCATGAAGAGCTGGAAGTCTTCTTCCTTGCCGTTGTGCGGTGTCGCGGTCATCAGCAGGAAGTGGCGCGTGAGGCCGGAGAGCATCTGCCCCAGCCGGTACCGTTTGGTGTACTTGACCTCGCCGCCGAAGAACGTCGCCGACAGCTTGTGGGCTTCGTCGCAGACGATGAGGTCGTAGCGGCAATCCGGGGCGGTCAGCTTTTGCTGCACGTCTTCGTTGCGCGAGAGTTTGTCCAACCGCGCGATGACGAGGTCGTTTTCGAGAAACCAGTTGCCGCGGGCCGACTCGAATTTGTCGTTGGTGAGGATCTCGAACGGCAGTTGAAAGCGGCGGCCGAGTTCGTCCTGCCACTGCTCGGCGAGGCTGCCGGGGCAAACAATCATGCAACGGCGCAGATCGCCGCGCACGATGAGCTCTTTGATGAGCAACCCGGCCATGATGGTCTTGCCGGCGCCAGGATCATCGGCCAGCAGGAAGCGCAGCGGCTGCCGCGGGAGCATTTCCTCGTAGACCGCGGTGATCTGGTGGGGGAGTGGCTCCACTAGCGACGTGTGAACCGCAAGCACTGGGTCGAACAGATGCGCCAGGCGAATGCGGTGCGCCTCGGCGACGAGACGGAACAGCGCACCGTCACCGTCAAAGCTCCACGGACGACCCGCTTCCGCGACCTCAAGGCGCGGTTCGTCGTCTCGGTACAGGATTTGATCGGCCACGCGGCCGTCCGGCCCGCGATAGACAAGCGTCAGCGCCTCTGAGCCGTGCCATTCCACACGGACCACCGTTACCAGCGCGTCGGGGAGGATGCCGCGGACGGTGGCGTCCGGCCTCAGGTCCTCGAGGGTCATGTCGGATACTCGCGGGAGCTCAGCATTTCCCTATTGCGGGGCACAACTGCCCTGCCGGCCCCAACTGCGTCAGCGTGACGTACGACCGCACCTCGCCCTGCCACGGAGCCCCCCTCAGGGTTGAGCGAACCCTATCACGGCTGGTTCCGAAGAGTGGCCCGGGCCGCGAGTCTGCTGGCAGTCGACCGTTGGTTCAGATCGCCGCATGGTTCGTTGCGGATCGGCCGATGCCGGTCCAGCTTAAGGCGC
The DNA here is from genome assembly GCA_945947575.1 of Rhizobium sp. Q54. Lineage (GTDB taxonomy): Bacteria > Pseudomonadota > Alphaproteobacteria > UBA2966 > CAIVPW01 > CAIVPW01. Next base: position 27,948 of record CAMEYM010000027.1, on the reverse strand, counting down.
CTTAGAATAGAAAGGTTCTGTCGATACTGGAATTCGCGAGTCGTCGGCCGCATGGCATCCAACTCATTGCCGAAGGTCTCCTCCGTATGAGCGCGCGGCAACTATCAATACGGCGTAGCGAGTTGGAGGATGCCCTGACCCAGGCCGCCATAGCGCTGCCGCGGCACTGGGACATGGACGTTCGCATCGACTTCGATGGGAACCGGCTCAAGTTCACCACATCCGGCGCAGAGGTTTTCGCGGAAGCCAGCGGGAACTGGCAAGGCACCGCCATCGTCTCCCTGCGCATGCTGGCGGGCGTGCGGAAGCGCTTGCCTGGGGGCGATCCGCTGAACCTGCGCTTCGACGGCGGCCGCTTCTATGTCGAGCGATGGTCCATTCCCGGTAGCTGGCGGGACATGAGTCCAGAGCCGATCGAAGGAGAACCTGCGTTCCAAGGCGAACCGACCTACGTCGGCTTGAGTCTCGATGATCTCGATATCAGTTGGGGTCGGCTGTCCTTTAGTCTGTCTGTCGGGGAAGCGTCGATCTGGCTTTGTGTGGACTACGACGATTATCAAACCCAGTTGGTCAGTTTTGTAAGCGCGGTTGACAGGGTTCGTTTTGGCCATGACGGTGGTTCTGAGTTCGGCATCAAAAGCGAGCGCATCTCGTTGGAGGTCCGGACCTTGCCCGACGACTTGGTCCGCGTTTCGATCCGTTCTGTCTCGTCGCCCGGGTTGCTCGCTGTCGATGCAGCGGTACGACGAGACGCGCTGATTCGGTGTGCGAGAGGTCTGTTCGAGGACATCGCCGAGCACCCGAACCTTGGGCACCACCTAGTGTGCTACGCGAGCGTGTATGACGGCGCGAGCCTGTCTGACGGCGCCTACGCCGCAGCCGCCCAAGAAGCCCCGGAAGCTTGGGACCGTATGGCAACAGGTGAGTACGACAACGATGAGTACCAAGTCTTGGACGCGCAAATAGTCCGCGCAATCTCGCGATCACTGCGACTCACCGAGAGCCAGCAAGCTGACGTCCAGAGGTATCAGCGGATGCTGCGCACTCTTAAGGTGCCGTCCGGCATTGAGAGCAGCGCCGATATGGCCGAGAATCGGGTCAAACCGACCTCCTCGCGGATCCCCCGCGAGGCACCGGCAATGCAGCCAGAAGGTTCGCCACCGAGCAATGCGTTCGCCAGCACGAACCGACCGGCCGACATAGACTTCCGGCTCGAGGACATTCGTTCGGGTTCGCTGTCCTTTGTCGTACTGGTCGGGGGCGCCGAGATTCGCCTTTACATAGGACATGAGGACCATGAAACCCAGTTGGTCGACCTCGTGTGCATGGTTGACCGGTTGCAGGGCGAATCGGAATTCGGGCGAGTCTCGTTGGGGCTCCAGGCCCTGTCCGAAGAACTGCTCCACATTTCGATCCGTTCCGTCTCGTCGCCTGGGGTGCTCACTGTAAATGCGGTGGCGGCAAGGGATGCGACGACCCAGAAATTAAGAAAACTGCTTGGCGACATCGCCCAACACCCGAACTTTGGGAACCAGTTGGTCTGGTGGCAGAGCATGTGGGAAGAACACGCCTACGCCGCGACTTGCGGGCCGGTGGGAGAACTGGAGGACGAGCTACTGTCCGGCACAATTGGGCTCTGCGACGACCAGCGGGGTGTGGTCCTAAGCTTACAATTGATGCTGCACACTCTTGATGTGCCGGCGGACATTGAGAGCCGCGCCGATATGGCCGAGAGTCGGGTCGAACGGACCTCCTTGCCAAGCCCTCGCGCGGCACTGGCAATGCGGCCCGAACGTTCGCCACCGAGCCTCGACATCGATCCAGAAATCCTGCTCGCTGTCATGACGCTCGCCGTCTACCACATCGAGAGAGGCACTCGCACGTTCGCCGCCTACTCCAAGGCCATCATCGACGACGTCGGTGAGAAGGCGCGGCCGTACCTGCGCATGGCCTACGAAGGTGCGCGCTACAACCCCGACCTGACTACCACCGGCATGACGTCGGCTGCGGAGATCGATGCGGCCGCGTCGCCGGAGCTACGCGATGCATCAATGAGCCCGAATTCGACATCCCATTTGAGGAAACTCCTCATGATCGCCAACGATCCGAAGGTGCCGAAGACCCTGCGCGAGCAGGCGATGAAGGCTCGGCGGTTCATCCAGGCCGGGGCGAAGATTCGGGCCAAGGAGAGGGCGGCGAAACCTTCGAGCTAACCGCGACGCCTGGACCGAGGATCAAGGTTCCGCCCAAGGCGGAGCCACAGATGACGCTCGGCGGCGATCCGCAACCGACAGCAGCCTCTGTCCGAGAATCTCGTGGGACGCTCTCGCTGCGAACGCCGGTGCGGACATTGACGGCCATGTCGCCTTGCACGGTCCATTGCCCGCGGACCCTCTCCGCCCAGCGGCATCAGGAAGTAACACTTCGCCGGTGCCATCACCCCACCCCACAGTTATGGGAACCCATTTTGGGGCCTATGGGGGGTCGTTTTCAGAATTGGCCGCCATGAGAAAATTCATGGGCGCGATGGGGCGGCCCATGGAATGGCACGATGGGTTAGCAGTGCGACCATGCGTGACACCCACGCTGCATGGCCACGCCGGAGCGCCATCAAGGCACGAGCACGTCCTTCGGGGTACGTGCGCCGGTGCTTGGACCACCGTGCATGGCGTGCCTCGTCGTGTGCGAGCGCCACACTCGGGAGGAGCCCGTTGAGGGTTGTCGCGTGGTCAGGTAGGAGGCTCATGGCTCACACTCCATGACGCGCCTGCCCTCGCGCGCGCGTACTAGTCGCCTAGGCCGAACACGCCATGAGGCCCATGTGTGGCGCCATGACGCGCATCGGCACGCCATGTCGCGCACATGCGGTGTGGGACATGGTGCATGACGTGCCGCGCAACGGCCGTTGTCGGTTGCATGGTGGGCTCTCGACCGGACCGCGTCGCGGTGCTTGATGATGAAGGTCGGCGGCCGTGGTGGTGAACGCATGCGAGCCTGAACAGGGCACAGCGCGGCACGAGGGGATAACGATCCATGCAGATGTACACGATGGACTTGCCGTCGCGTCCCGACGTCTTGGCTGCGATTGGGGAGGTAGCGGTACGCCACGGCCAACTCGACCTCGTGCTCCGCCGATTGGTTCATACCCTGACGAGCATGGATATCCAGGAGACCGACGCCGCCACCGAGGGCATGGGATCAGCCGAACTACGCGACCACGTGAAGGTCGTCGCTCGCAAGGCGATCGGAAAGGGCGAACCATACTTGAAGCTGTGCGCGCTTCTCACGAGGGCTAAGGTGGCCACCCAGCACCGCAATGCACTCCTCCACGGCGTCTGGGGTGCGGGCCTCGACGACGGTGAAACGGTGGTACGCCGCGCGGATGGAGCGTTCGGCCCGCCCCCCTCCGTTGCGGACTTGAAGGCGCTCGCCGACGAGTTGGCGCACATCACCTTCGACATCAACACCGCCCGGCGCAGCGGGTTCATCTTCGTGGAACAGGCAGCGCGTGCGGCGGCACAGGAGGGTGGGCCTCGCAACGATGCAGGCTAGTAGTGCCTACGTGCGTGCCGCCTTCTTCCTTGTCGGCACGACCACGTTGCCGGGCGTTGCGGCGCAGTACTTGGCCCACGTCTCCATCAACTTCCGGCGCCGGTCGAGCATGTCGCCGCGCAGGTAGGCTTCCTCGGTCTCGTCCTTGATGGCGTGCGACAGGGCGCGCTCGGCGACCTCGCGCGGCACGTTAGTGCGCTCCGCTGCCCAGTCGCGGAAGGAAGCCCGGAAGCCGTGGACCGTCTTGCCCGCGCGGCCCATGTCCTCCTGCAAGAACTTGCGCATGGTGTTCTCGCTCATGGGCTTATTGGCCTTGTCGCCGGGGAAGACGAGTTCAACGCCCTCGACGCGCTCCTTGGCCAACTCGCGGAGGATGGCGACCGCCTCCTGGGCGAGCGGCACACGGAAGGCGATGCCCGACTTCTTGCGCGACGCCGGCACGGACCAGATGCGGCGGTCGAGGTCGAACTCTGACCACATGGCCCCGCGAACCTCGTTGCTGCGCGCAGCCGTGAGGATCGTGAAGAGGAGGGCGTGTGCCGAGGTCGCCTTCTTGGCGCGCAGTTCGGCGTAGAGGGCCGGAAGCCCGGTATAGGGCACCTCCTCATGGTGCTGCACGACGTGGACCTTGCTCGGCCGTGCCAAGATGGCATCGAGGTGGCCGCGCCACTGCGCCGGGTTCTCGCCAGAGCGATCGCCGCGCGCCTTCGCTGCCTGGAGCACCTTCTCGATGCGCTGACGAACGCGGCTCGCCGTGACCGGCTTCACCGTCCAGATCGGCTGGAGGACCTTGAGCACGGCCGCGGTGTCCACGTCGCCGATGGGCATGCTGCCGATGAAGGGGAAGGCGTAGGTCTCTAGCGTGGCCATCCACTGCTTGGCGTGTTTCGGGTTGCGCCAGCCAGCCTTGTGCGCCTCGATGTACACCTCGGCGCCCTCTTTGAATGTCCTCGTCGCCGCTGCCCGGAGCCGTGCTGCCGTCCGCGCATCCGCCTCTGCGTCGCGCCGGTGTTGCAGCGGGTCAATGCCGGTATCGAGCAGCTTGCGGCACTCCTGCCCCTTGCGCCGCGCATCCGCGAGGCCGGTGGCGGGATACGCGCCGAGTCCCATCCAGCGTTCCTTGCCGTCTTTGGCGAAGCGGTACAGCCACGACTTGGCGTGCTCGTTGGTGGCCTGGAGGTAGAGGCCGCCGCCGTCGGCGAGCAGCCCCTTCTTCGCGGCCTTCACCGCTCTGTCGTTCAGCCGATCGACCTTGCGCGCCACTGCCGACTCCTCGAGCTGTCCGCCGCATCCTACGTTTGTACCCACGTCCAGGATGCGGATCAAGCAGCACCGCGCCGAACGATCACCGACATCTAATGGCGGAAATCCGCGCAAATTCCGTGTGCTACCGAACGACGTCGAACGAGGGGGAACCGGAAGTGGCGGATGGGGTGGGATTCGAACCCACGAGGCCCTTGCGAGCCTGCCAGTTTTCAAGACTGGTGCCTTCAACCGCTCGGCCACCCATCCGGAAGGGCGTGGATGTGCGCTCATCTGCTTCGTGAGCGCAAGCCTATCGGAGACACGCAAGCGCCGGTAGCATGGCTGCGGGAGGGGGCGAGGGGCCCTGCAGCCGCAGTTGGATCGAGCCACCGAGTACTTCGACCGCCAGGCGCCCGGCTATCTCGCCGCCAGTGACCGTTTTCCTTGGTCCTGGTTGCGCAGCAAGGAGAGCGCCGCCGTGTTCGGGGTGATGGGGCCGCTCGTCGGCGCCGAGGTCCTCGAGCTCGGCGCCGGCGCCGGCTTCTACACGCGTGCCGTGTTGGCGCAGGGCGCCCGCCACGTGTGGGCCGTGGATCGCTCGGCCGAGATGCTGCAGCAGATCCGCTCGCCCGGGATCACCCCGGTGCTGGGCGACGTCACCGACGTCAAGGTCGGGCGCAGTTTCGACGCGATCCTCGCCGCTGGCGTGTTCGAATTCGTGCCTTCGGCGCAAGACGTTCTCGCCAATGCCGCGCGCCACGCCCGCGACGGCGCCTGGCTCACCGTCCTCTATTCGCGGCCGAGCCTGTGGGGCACCGCGTTCCGCGCCTTCCACGCGCGCAACGGTCTCGACATTCATCTCTATCGCCGCGACCAATTCGACGCGGCCGCGGCGCGTGCCGGCTGGCGAGTCGAGGCAGCGGCGAATTGCGGCCTGTTCTGCGTCGCCGCGCGCTATCGCAAGCCGCAAGCGCTGGCGGCGGCATGAAGCGGGTCCTCTTTCTCGTCAATGGCCTGGGGCTCGGCAACTCCACGCGTTGCCACGCCATCATGCAGAAGCTGGCCGAAGCGGGGGTGCGCAGCTCGGTCGCCACCTCCGGCAACGGCCTGTGGTACTTCCGCCAGCAGAGCGACATCGACGCTCCGGTCGAGCTCGGCGCGCTGCACTACGGCACCGACAGCGCAGGCCGCATCTCCGGCATGCGCACCATTCTGTCGGTACCTGACTACCTCGCCACCCTGCGCGCCAACGCGCGCATCATCGACGAATTGGTGGAGACGTTGCGGCCGGATGTGGTCGTCACCGATTCGACGTACGTGCGGCGCCGCGGCCGCGCCCGCGACGTGCCGCTGTTCGCGGTCAACAACGCCGACGTCGTGCACACGCTCTATCAGAGTTATGCGGATCGCCCGCGCTCGATCCGGCTGCAGTTCCACGCGGTCGAGGAGATGGACTTCCTCTACCACCGCTTCGTGCCGGACGTGGCCCTCAGCCCGTGCCTCACCGAGCCGCCCAAAGCGGCACCGGCGCCGTACTATCGCATCGGTCCGATCGTGCGGCCGGCGTGCAAGCCCGCCGCCATGAGCGGGCGGCCGTCGCGCATCCTCGTCATGCTGAGCGGCTCCAAGTTCGGCTCGCCCGTGCACCTGCGCCGCGCGCCGGCCGGCTGCCGCGTCGACATCGTCGGCCGTTCGGAGCCCGCCAACAACAACGTGCCGCCGGGTTGCCGCTACCTGGGGCGGGTGTTGAACACCCCGGAGCTTGCCGCGGACGCCGATGTTCTGGTCGTCAACGGCGGCTTCAGCGCGGTGAGCGAAGGCTTCGTGATGCGCAAGCCGCTCATCGTCATCCCCGTGCCCAACCACGCGGAGCAGTGGGTCAACGCCCGCACCATCTGTGACCTCGGCGTCGGCATGATGGCGCGCGAGGAGCAGATCGAGGACGCCATCGACGCGGCGCTCGCCAATCTCGATTCCTACCGCGACGCCTACGCGCGCCTGCCGCTCGCCCAGGACGGTGCCGCCCAGGCCTCCGAACGCATCCTGCGCGCGATCGCCTAGGCGAACCGCCCGATCTCGACTCGCGCCGCGGCGAGATCCTCCGTCATTGCGTCGCTGCTGAAATAGGCGAACTCGCTCAGGCGCGCCGCGCCGATCGGGTCGCCGGGCTGCGCCGCACCGCTCGCCGGGTGGCACAGCACTATGGTTGTGTTGCGGACGCCGCGCAGGAATCGCTGGAACAATGGCCGGTAGCCGCTCGCCCGGAAATCGTAGACGCCTGAGAAGCCGTCGTTGGTGCGCCAGCGGCGGGCCACGAGCTCGCGCCGCAGCTTCCTGCCGCCAATCGCGAAGGCGACGGCGCGGACCGAATTGACCCCGCGCCGCACGATCATCGAGGTGCGCTCGACCGCGGTGCGCACGTAGGGCCGCTCTCCGGCGGGCAGGCTCTCGACGAACGCCAGCACGGCTTCCCGCACCACCGGCAGCTGGTGCACGTGCTGGTGCGAGTCGAGGTGGGCGGGCGGTTGGCCGAGCACGTCCACGAACGCACCCCACTGCAGGCGCAATTCCTCGGCGATAACGCGCGCGTCCAGGCGACGGCGCCAGGCTGCCGCTTGCACGTCGCCGAACGAGAAAGGCGTCCCGTCGCGCCGGTGCAAGCCGTCGCTACCCAGGGGCCGGACTTCGGTCAGGCTGAAATGCAGCCCGATATCGGCGGCGTCCCGGAACGGCGCCAGCCGCGGCCCGTCGCTGCGCCACAACGGCGCGCCGCTCATCACGCTCAGAGCCGAAAGGCGGCGCCGAGCGAGGAGGGCGAGGATGCCGGCGTTCACCCCGGCCGACAGTCCAAAGTCGTCAGCGTTGAGGATGATGCGGGCGCGCCGGGCGCTGGGCTCAGGAGACATCGGCGCGAATAGTAGCGCGCCGAGCCGGATTGCTCACGGCGCTGACAAGGGCCACATTCTTGCAGGAGGCTTCGCCGTGAACCGCACTTGGCTCTCCTTCCTGCTGCCCGCCCTCGTTCTGGGCGTGATCGTGCTGCTTCTGGTCCGGCAATTCCCGGACGCGGTCGCCGACCCCCAGGATCGCGACAGCCTCATCGCGGCGATGGTGTGGGCGCTGCTGCCGCTCTCGGCCCTGGTCGTCATGCTGCGCCGGCGGCCGCAGGCGGTGTTCAGCGCCGCCGCAATTTGGATCGGCATCGGCGCCGCGCTGCTGCTCGGCTACACTTTCCGGTACGAGGCCGAAACGCTCGGACGGCGCATGTTGGCCGAGTTGATTCCGTCGCTGCCAATGCGGGCGGGCGGCGGCGACGCCGTCGTACGCGCCGACCGCAGCGGTCACTTCGCCTTGCAGGCCGAGGTCGAAGGGGTCGTCGTGCGGTTCCTCGTCGATACCGGCGCCAGCGACGTGGTCCTGACCATGCGCGACGCCGAGCGCATCGGCCTCGATCCGGCGACGCTGCGGTTCACGCAGCCGTACCGCACCGCCAATGGTGTGGTCATGGGAGCATCGGTGCGGCTGGAAAGCATCACCATCGGCGACATCGTCCTCGAGAACGTCGAGGCGTCGGTGAACCCGGCGCCCATGGCGCAGTCGCTGCTCGGCATGAGTTTTCTCGGCCGCCTGTCCGGCTACGAGATCACCCGCGATACGCTCACCCTGCGTCAGTGACGGGGCGGCTGCGCCGGTAGGGTGAAGGCGGTCGCCGGCGTCGCGGCGATCTCAACGCCGTAGGCGGCGCGGACGTTGTCGGCGGACAGCACCGCCGCGGGCTCGCCATCGGCCAGCAGGCGCCCGGCGCGAATCAGCGCCAGCCGGGTGCAGAACCGGTTGGCCAAAGCGAGGTCATGGAACACCGCGAGGACGGCGCCGCCTGCGTCGGCAATCGCGCGCAGCAGCTCCAGCACGCGCAGCTGGTGGTACGGGTCCAGGGCGACGGTCGGTTCGTCGGCCAACAAGAGCTTCGGCTCCTGGGCGAGCGCCCGGGCGATCATGACGCGGGCGCGCTCACCGGCCGACAACTCATCGACGCGGCGGGTGGCAAAGGCGGCGACACCGGCGCGCTCCATCGCGGCATCGGCGGCGGCCTCGTCTTGCCCTGACAGCCGTTGCCAGGCCGGCCGGTGCGGCAGGCGCCCAAGGGCCACGACGCTCCGCACCGGCATCGGCCAATGGCACGGCGCACCGTGCGGCAGATAGGCGAGGGTGCGCGCCATCCCCTGGGGACCGAGCTCCGCGTGACTCTTGCCATCGATGCGCACGCTGCCAACGGCGGGCGTGATGAGGTTGGCTGCCGTGCGCAGGAAGGTTGTCTTGCCGGCCCCATTCGGCCCGGCCAGCCCGACGAACTCGCCCGGCGCCACCGACAGGCTGACGCCGTGTAGCACTACGGCGCCACCGAGGCGGACGTGAACGTCGCTGGCGACGAGCAAGGTCACAGGGGCTGCTCGCGGCGAGTGCGGAAGATCAGATAGAGAAAGAACGGTGCGCCGACGAGGGCGGTGACCACGCCGAGCTTGAGCTCGATCGGACCCGAGCTGACGCGCACGAGGATGTCCGCGGTGAGCAGTAGGACGGCGCCGCCGAGCGCACTGCTCAACAGCAAGCGGCGTGGCTCGTAGCCGACCCAGGGGCGCAGCAGGTGCGGCACCACGAGTCCCACAAAGGCGATGCCGCCGGACACGGAAACCGCCGCACCGACCGAAAGTGCCGTACCAAGAATTACCTGCAACTGTGCATTTCTTAAGGAAAATCCCATAGTGCGCGCGGCGTCTTCGCCCAGCGTGAGGGCGTCCAGCGCGCGCCCAGAGGCGAACAGAAGGGCCCAGCCGGCGACCATCAGCGGCAGCGTCATCCAGACGTGATCCAGGGAGCGGTCGGCGAGCGACCCGAGCAGCCACTGCACGATCTCGAGGGCGGCATACGGACTCGGCGCGAGGTTGAGGGCGAGGGACGTCATCGCCGCCGCCAAGCTCGAGACGGCGACTCCGGACAGGATGAGCGTCAGCACACCCGCCTCGCGCCCAGCCAGCGCGTACAGCAGCGCAATCGCCACCAGCGCGCCGAGGATGCCGCCGGCCGGCAGCGCCATCGCGTAGGTCGCCGACAGGCCGAAGTAGAAGACGATCACGGCGCCAAGTCCGGCGGTCGCCGACACGCCGATGAGTCCCGGCTCAGCGAGCGGGTTGCGCAGGAGTCCTTGCAGCGCCGCGCCGGCGAGGCCCAGCGTCGCTCCGACCGTGATGCCAAGCACCGTGCGCGGCACGCGCAGCTCGGCGAGGATCAGCGTCGTCACCGGGCGCTCGTCATCGAGCAATCCGGCGATGGCCGGCCACAGAGCGATGTCGGCGGGACCGACGGACAGTGACAGCAACGCCAGCGCGACCACGGCCGCGCTCAAGAGGAGCGGCAGCTCACGTCCGCTGCGGCCGCGGCCAAGCTCGGTCTGCATCGTCTGACTTCTATGGGTGAAGCCTTTGCGCCACAAGGGCTTATGCGCGGTTCTTGTGTCTCTCGCGAGGTGTTTGTGCTGTCTCCGTCACAGGTGTTGCCGCCGGGGGTGCCGGGCAGTCACCCGATGCACCCGCCACTGCCGTGCGCGCACCATGCTGCTCGGGGCAAGGAGAAACGCAGAGACCGATCCCTTTGCGCGAGAGTGCCGACCGAGCGTGGTTTCGTGACGTCGTTGGACACCGGCGCACGATGCAGCCGACAAGATTAGAAGAAGCGGCAAACCCGACTGGGCAGACGAAACGAACTCAGAGCATTGCGTCGCAAGAGTCGTTGCGCTAACAGTCAAACGGTCGGTCGGCGCTCTCGCGCGAACTTCTCGCGCGAAACTTTTGCCAAGCGAGTTCGCGCGTATCTGTGAACGCACTGTCCCCCGGGGAATCAAAGCCGATTCGTAGGCTGATGCTCGCCGCGTTGACGGCGACGCTGCTGCCGTGTGCGGTGCACGCGCAGGAGACGCGCACGTTCGACGCGTTCCTCGCGGACGTCCGTACCGAGGCGCTCGGCCGCGGCATCCGCGCCCAGACCTTGGACGTGGCGCTGGCAGATGTCACGCCGCTCGCCCGCGTCATCGAACTCGACCGCGCCCAGCCCGAGTTCACGCTCACCTTCGAGCAGTACCTGAATGGCCGCGTCACCGCGTCCCGCATCGCTCGCGGCAAGCAGATGCTCGCGGAGAACCGCGAGCTGCTGGCGCAGATCGAGGCCAAGTACGGCGTGCAGCCGCGCTTCATCGTGGCGCTGTGGGGCCTTGAGTCCGATTTCGGCCGGGTCACCGGCACCTTCTCTGTTGTCCAAGCGCTGGCGACGCTCGCCTATGACGATCGCCGCGCCGCCTACTTCCGTCGCGAACTCCTGAGCGCGCTAACCATCATCGACCAGGGCCACATCACCGCCGCCGCCATGCGCGGCTCCTGGGCCGGCGCGATGGGCCAGGCACAGTTCATGCCCTCGACATTCCTGACCGCAGCCGCAGACTTCGACGGCGACGGCAAGCGCGACATTTGGACCAACAAGGCGGACGTCTTTGCCTCGGCGGCGCAGCTCCTGGCGCGCAACGGCTGGCAGGGCGATCAGACGTGGGGGCGGCCGGTGAAGGTGCCCGACAACTTCAATCCGTCGCTCGCCGGACTCAACACCCAGAAGCCGATCGGCGAGTGGCAGGAGCTCGGCGTGCGACTGCCCGACGGGGGCGCGCTCCCGACTCGGCAGCTGCAATCGTCGATCGTCTTGCCGCAAGCCGGGGCCAAGTCTCCGGCGTACCTCGTCTACAATAACTACCGCTCTTTGCTGCGCTGGAACAACGCGGCCCTGTTTGCCGTCGCGGTCGGGACGCTTGCTGACCGCATCGGTGAAGACTAGAATCACCAGATATGCCCCCACAGTAGGGGTTTAGGTACTAGATGCAGTTCAGGGGGATGCGCGTCGCGTGGCTGCTGGGGGCCTGTCTGGCCTTCGCAGGCTGCGCTCAGACCCAGCTCGCAAGCCACGCCATCAAACGCTCGCAGCCGGAACCGGCGCCGGCGCCCACCGGCGGCACCTATAAGGTCGGCACGCCGTACGTCATCAACGGCGTCCGCTACGAGCCCAAAGAAGATCCCGCCTACAACAGCACGGGCATCGCCTCGTGGTACGGCCATCCGTTCCACGGCCAGCGCACCGCCAACGGCGACGTCTACGACATGAACGCCATGACGGCGGCGCATAAGACGCTGCCGATGCCGAGTTTCGTGCGCGTTACCAACCTCGAGAACGGGCGCTCGGTGATTCTCACCGTCAACGACCGCGGCCCGTTCGTGCAGGGTCGCATCATCGACGTCTCCCACCGCGCCGCGCAGCTCCTCGGGTTCGCGGAGAAGGGCACCGCCCTGACGCGCGTCGAGGTGGTCGGCGCACCCACCGAGAACATGATTGCCACGCGCGGCGCGGTTCAGAATCCGCCGCTGGTGCAGGTGGCTGCGGCGCCGCGGCCCGTGGTAGCGGTCGAGAACCTTGGCCCCGTGCAAGGAGTTCAGGTCGCGGCTCCGTTTGCTGCCGTGGCGCCCCGCTTCAACGTGGGCGCCGTCCCTCCCGAGGTGACGGTGGTAGGTGTTCCCGCCGCCAACCGCATCTTCGTGCAGGCAGGCGCCTTCGCATCCTACGAAAGCGCAAATAGCGTACGCACGTCGCTCGCGTCCTTGGGACCGGTAGCCATCACCACGGTGGACGTTGCGGGTCGGCCTCTATACCGGGTGCGGCTGGGGCCGGTCGATTCGGTCCCGCGCGCCGAGACGACCCTCGCCATGGTAATTGCTCGCGGCCACACGGAAGCCCGAATCATAGTCGATTGATTCGGTCCGCCTGACGCCCAGCCCAAGCTGCGGCGGGCGTATCCGGGCCACAACCGCGCCGGCAGGCGCAGAGGAATTGCAGCCGTGTTCGAATCCGTTCGTTCCGCGCGCACATTGGTTCATCGCATGCTCGCCGCCGCCCTAGTCGCAGGCCTCGTGGCCGTTGGCGGCGCACCGGTCGCGGCGCAGACGACCGACACCCTCGCGCAGCGCGCGATCCTGATCGAGCACGCCACCGGCCAGGTGCTGTTGGCGAAGAACGCCGACGAAGCGGTGCCGCCGGCCTCGATGAGCAAGATGATGCTGCTCTACATGCTGTTCGAGCAGCTCGCCGAGGGCAAGCTGACCATGGAAGACACCTTCCCGGTCAGCGAGAAGGCCTGGCGCATGGGCGGCTCCAAGATGTTCGTGCTGGTCAACTCGCGCGTGTCGGTGCACGACCTCCTGCGCGGCATCATCGTGCAGTCGGGAAATGACGCCTGCATCGTGGTCGCCGAGGCGCTCGGCGGCAGCGAGGCCGCCTTCGCCGAGCGCATGACCGAGCGTGGCCGCGAACTCGGCCTGACCAACAGCGTGTTCCTGAATTCGACCGGTTGGCCCGAAGACGGCCACGTCATGTCGGCGCGTGACCTCGCCACCCTGGCGACGCGCATCATCCAGGACTTCCCGCAGTACTACGGGATCTTCGGCGAGCGCTCGTTCACCTACGCCAACATCCCGCAGCCCAACCGCAATCCGCTGCTGTTCCGCTACCCGGGCACCGATGGCCTCAAGACCGGCCACACCGAGCAAGCCGGCTACGGCCTCGTCGCCTCGGCGGTGCGCAATGGCCGCCGCCTGATCTTGGTGGCGACGGGAATGGCGAGCGAGGATGCCCGCGCCCGCGAGACCGAGCGCCTGATGGACTGGGGTTTCCGCGAGTTCGGCAACTACGAGTTCTTCAAGGCCGGTGAGATCGTCGCCCAGGCACCCGTGTGGCTCGGCAACAAACCGACCGTGCCGCTGGTCGTCGCCAACGGACTGACCATCACCATGAGCCGCACCGCGCGCCGCCAGATGACCGTCAAGACCATCTTCGACGGGCCCATCCCGGCAGCGATCCGCCAAGGGCAGCAGGTCGCGACTCTGCGCATCGAGGCGCCGGACATGGAACCGATCCAGCTGCCGCTCGTAGCGGGGGCCAACGTCGATCGCCTTGGCCTGTTCGGCCGCCTCGGCGCCGCGGTCAACTACCTGGTCTGGGGCGCCCCTGCTGAGTAGCGGCCCCGGCAAGTTCATCACGCTCGAAGGCGGCGAGGGGGGCGGCAAGACCACCCACGCCGAGCGGCTGCGCAAAGCGTTGCTGGCGCGCGGTATCGCCGCGCTGTCGACGCGTGAGCCGGGCGGCTCCCTCGGCGCCGAGGAGATTCGCGGTCTCCTCGTCAGCGGCGCGCCCGGCCGCTGGGATCCCCTCGCCGAGGCGTTGCTGCACTTCGCCGCACGGCGCGAGCACGTCGCCAGCACCATTCGCCCCGCCCTCGACAAGGGCACCTGGGTAATCTGCGATCGCTTCACCGATTCGACGATGGCGTACCAGGGCTACGCCCAGGGGGTCGGCCGCGAGACGATTGAGCGTCTGGAGCAAACCGTCCTGGGCGACCTGCGCCCGGCCCTGACCATCGTCCTCGATCTGCCCGTCGAGGCCGGCCTGCATCGCGAGCACGCCGCCGGCGGCAAGGACCGCTACGCCCGCTTCGGCATTGAGTTCCACCGCAAGGTCCGCGAAGCGTTCCTCGATATCGCCAAGCGCGAGCCGAAGCGCTGCGCCGTGGTCGATTCGACGCGGAGCGTGGACGTCGTGGCCGCGGACGTGTTCCACATCGTCGATCAGCGCCTGCTCCCGGCGCGTGCCGCCGCTCGCTAGAACAATCGCCAAGCCTGCGGCATCCCTTGCCACGGCGAGGTCACGCGGCCTTCAGGCCGCACCGGCATAACGTGTGGCATGTGCGGGTCGCGTCGCGGCCCGCCGCCAACCACATCGGAGGCGTTGTCATGACCAAGCTGACCTTGGCGGCCGCATCGGCATTTGCGCTGCTGTTCGCGGGCTCGGCCCTTGCGGAAGAGACCATCGGCGACGTGCGCATGTGGAACGAGCAGGAGCGCGTGCTCCTTCTCGGCAACGGCGAGCGCTACGAGATCGCGCTGACCGTTGCGCTGCCGGCCACCAAGTTGGAGCCGGGCGTTCGCGTGAAGCTGACCTACGAGATCGACCGCGGTGAGCAGAACCTCCGCAAGGTTTCCCGCATCGAGTTGGCGCCCCAGGGCGCCCCTCCTGCCACGCAACCGGCCGCACCGGCAGCGCGCTAGCTCGGCAAGATGCTTCCTCCCCGGCATTTGCTGGGGAGGAAGGAAACCACAACTAGTATTGACAATAGATACGTTACGTATTATAGTGCGAAACTCTTCTCCTCAGAGGAGCAGCAGCCTACATTCGATTGGCTTCCCGGGCCGCACAGCATCGACACGCCGCGTAATCCCGCGCATTTAGCGCGGAACTTGCCAAGCGGGAACTGACCCAGACCCTGCACTGAACCGGGCGATGACCTTCCACATTGGCAACATTCCAATTGGCGGCAGGGTTTTGAATGCGCCGATGACCGGCGTATCGGACCTACCGTTCCGGCGCGCCACCGCGCGTCTCGGCGCGTGCTACGTCGCGACCGAGATGGTGGCGTGCGACCTGTTTGCCCGGAGTCGGCCGGACGTCGTGCGCCGCGCCGCGGTGGGCGAGGGATTGCCCTTGATGGTCATCCAGCTCGTCGGGCGCGAGGCGAAATGGCTGGCCGAAGGCTCGCGCCTGGCTACTGCCGCCGGCGCCGACGTGATCGATCTCAACATGGGATGCCCGTGCAAGGAGGTAACCGGCGGATTGTCCGGCTCGGCGCTCATGCGCGACCTCGACCAGGCCGAGCGACTCATCCGCGCGGCGGTTGACGCTACGGACGTGCCGGTGACCCTCAAGATGCGCCTCGGCTGGGACGACGCGTCGCGCAACGCTCCCGAGCTTGCCGCCCGCGCCGAGGCGGCCGGCATACGCGCCATCACGGTGCACGGCCGGACGCGCCAGCAGTTCTACCGCGGCGCCGCCGACTGGAAAGCGGTCGCCGCAGTGAAGGCCGCGACGCGGCTGCCGGTCGTCGTCAATGGCGACATCGTCGATGCGGCGAGCGCTCGCAGCGCTCTCGAGTTGTCCGGCGCCGACGCCATCATGATCGGGCGCGGTGCCTATGGCCGCCCATGGTTCACCCCGGCCCTGGATCGCGCCCTCACTACAGGCGCCGACGTCGTCGAGCCGGGTCTTGGCGACCGGCTCGGCATTGCGCTAGATCACTTCCGGGACACTCTCCGGTTCTATGGGGACTCGCTCGGCCTGAAGACCTTCCGCAAGCACCTCGGCTGGTACATCGAAAGTGCCCCCTGGCCCGTGACGGCCGAGGCGCGGCGCGCGGCCAAGTCGGCCATGTGCCAGCTGCCGAGCCCCGGCGCCGTAGAGCGTGCGCTGACGGAATGGTGGGGCCGGGCCGGGGATCAGCCAACGGTTTCGTTTGCGGCCGTCAATCGGGCGGTTGCCAGCTAGCCAAACAGGAGCTTCCAGTGCGATACACAATTCTCCTTGTAGGCCTCGCGGTGGTCGCGGCGGTCGTTCTTGCGTTGATCATGACACCTCCTCCTCCGGCTCCTGAGATCCCCGCGGCCGCGCAGCAACAGCAGGCCGCACGTGCTCCGGCGCAACGCCCAGCCACCGGCACCGACGACAACATCGTCCGGCTTCAGCTCAAGGACGGCGTTGTCGAGATCGAGATGCTCCCGAACCTCGCGCCGCTCCACGTCGCCCGCATCAAGGAATTGGTGCGCGAGAAGTTCTACGACGGCCTGAAGTTCCACCGCGTCATCGAGGGCTTCATGGTGCAGACCGGCGATCCGCGCGGCAACGGCACCGGCGGCTCCGGCAAGAATCTGAACGCCGAGTTCTCGGCCGAGCCGCACGTGCGCGGCATCGTGTCGATGGCACGCGCCCAGAGCCCGAACAGCGCCGACAGCCAGTTCTTCATCGTGACGAAGGACTCGCGCTTCCTCGACCGCAACTACACGGTGTGGGGCCGTGTCATCAGCGGCATGGAGTTCGTCGACAACATCAAGAAGGGCGACGCGAACGACAACGGCGCCGTCGTCAATCCGGACGCCATCGTCACCATGCGCATGAAGGCGGAAGCCGCCGCGGCGCGCTAGCGCAACTCAGTACGGGCGGCCGTCTTTGTGGGTGAACACCCAGCGGCCGCCCGCTTCCTGCACCGCCTTCAGGTCGTCGTTCGGATAGGTCGCCTCGTCGCCGGCGGTGCGGTCGCCGATTTCCAGGTACGTCACCGGCGTATCGGTCCGGTTGACCAACTGGTGTGCAACGCCGCCGGCGGGAAATCCCGCGCACATGCCGGGCCGCAGCGGCACCTCGCCGCGATCCGTGACCAGCGTCGGTTCGCCCTCCAGGACATAAATAAACTCGTCCTGGCTCTTGTGGCGATGCAGGAGGGCGGACATCCCTCCGGGGTCCAGCACCGTCAGGTTGACGCCGAAGTTGTGCAGCCCGAACGCATCGCCGAGGCGGCGCTTCTCGCGACCCTGGAGGCGGGAGAAGAACGGCTCGGGGGTGCGCGAGCGGATCGGATCGGCGGGAACGTCGTGAGCGAGGACGGCGAGGGGCATGGGCGGCTCCGAAGGTCGGGGCCGCAGTCTCCCTCACTCGATGGCGTACGTCACCGTCACCGAGACATTCTCCGCCAACGGGCGCGAGTCGCGCATGCTGAAGGAGATGCCGTGCAGCTGGTTGGCACCGCTCAGGGCGACGGCGCAGGCGGGAAACCGGGCCATGATTGCGCTATGGTGGCCACAAGACATGGCAAATATGCGTTCCCACGAGACCGCTCTGCATGGCTAATCCAGCGGTCGATGACAGCCTCGATTTCCATCCGCGCAAGACCGCGACCCTGATTGGTCACACTGAGGCGCAGGCGGAGCTGGCCCAGGCTTGGGCGAGCGGGCGCATGCCGCATGCCTGGCTGCTCGCCGGACCGCGCGGTATCGGCAAGGCGACGCTCGCCTACCGGTTCGCGCGCCAGGTCTTGGCGCACGGCGGCGGGGGTGGTGCTTTGTTCGGCGATGCTGGGCCCGCGACACTCGGCGAGGTCGCGCCCGAGCATCCGGTCTTCCGGCGCGTCGCGGGGCAGGCGCATCCTGACCTTTGCGTCATCGAGATTGGCGTCGATCCCAAGACCGACAAGCAGCGCGAGGAAATCATCGTCAAGGACGCGCGCACGGCCGTCGAGTTCTTCGCCCACACGTCGGCCGACGGCGGCTGGCGCGTCGCTATCATCGACGCCGCCGACGAACTGAATGAAGAGTCCGCCAACGCGCTTCTCAAGATCGTCGAGGAGCCGCCCGAGCGCGGCCTGATTCTCGTCGTCGCGCACCGGCCGGGATTCGTCCTACCCACCATCCGCTCGCGGTGCCGCGTGCTGCGCATGAAGCCGCTCGATGACGCGGTGGTCACGCAGGTGCTGGCGCAGCAATGGCCCGAACTTGCCGTCGACGACGGCGGCTCGCTGCTCGGCATGGCCGAGGGCAGCCCCGGCCGCGCCATCGCGCTGGCCCAGGCGGACGGCGTCGGCTTCTACAGCGACCTGGTCGCCTGGATGGGCAAGCTGCCCGCCATCGACGTCCCGCTCATGCACAAGATCGCCGACCGCCTGACGCGGCGCGACCTCGGTCGCGGATTCCGCACCCTTGCGGCCCTGCCCGAGTGGGCGCTGGTCCGCGCCATTCGTGCCGGCGCGGGCATGCAGCCGCGCGCCGAGGTCCTGCCCGGGGAAATTGCGGTATTCAGCCGTGTTCTTGGCCGCCGCAACCTTGATCACTGGGTGGCGGTGTGGGAAAAGGTTTCGCTTCTCCTCGCTCAGGGAACCGACCTCAACCTCGATCGCAAGGCGCTGGCGCTGAACGTGCTTTCGGCGTTGGGGCGCGCGGCGCGGGTCTAGACCTTTGGCGGCGGGCGCCATGGGGTTCAGTGTGCGCCCAAGGGGCGCAACGGAGTTCAGCGTGCGCCCGGAAGGCGCAACGGAGTTCATTGCGATGGCCGAGCGCTTCTACATCACGACGCCGATCTACTACGTGAACGATATGCCCCACATCGGGCACGCGTACACGACGCTGGCGTGCGACGTGATGGCGCGCTTCCACCGGCTCAACGGGGACGAAGTGTTGTTCCTCACCGGTACCGACGAGCACGGACAAAAGGTCGAGAAGGCAGCAGCAGCGGCCGGCCAGCCGCCCCAGACGTTCGTCGATGGGGTCTCGCAGAACTTTCGCAATCTGGCGAAGGCGATGAAGTATTCGAACGACGACTTCATCCGTACCACCGAGCCGCGCCACATCCAGGCGAGCCAGGCCTTTTGGAAGGCGATCGAGGCATCGGGAAACATTTACCTCGGCGGATACGAGGGCTGGTACTCGGTGCGCGATGAGGCGTTCTATGCCGAGGACGAGCTCGTCGCCGGTCCGGGCGGCAAGAAACGCGCGCCGACCGGCGCCGACGTCGAGTGGGTCAAGGAGCCGAGTTACTTCTTCAAGCTCTCGGCCTGGCAGGATCGCCTGCTCGAGTTCTACGAGAAGAACCCGCAGGCAGTTCAGCCCGAGTCGCGCCGCAACGAGGTGATCAGCTTCGTCGCCGGCGGCCTGCGCGACCTGTCCATCTCGCGCACCAGCTTCTCATGGGGCATTCCGGTGCCGGGCGCGCCCGATCACATCATGTACGTGTGGCTCGATGCGCTCGCCAACTACCTGACCGAGATCGATTATCCGAACGGCGATAAGTTCAACCGCTTCTGGCCCGCCGACGTGCATGTCGTCGGCAAGGACATCCTGCGCTTTCACGCCGTGTACTGGCCCGCCTTCCTGATGGCCGCCGGCCTCGAGCCGCCGCGCCGCGTGTTCGCCCACGGCTGGTGGACCGTGGAAGGCGAGAAGATGTCGAAGTCGCTAGGCAACGTCGTCGATCCGCACGAGATGATCGAACGCTACGGCCTCGACCCGTTCCGCTACTTCCTGCTGCGCGAGGTGCCGTTCGGAAACGACGGCGACTTCTCGCAGGCGGCGTTGATCCAGCGCATCAACAGCGACCTCGCCAACGACCTCGGAAACCTGTTTCAGCGCTCGCTGAGCATGATCCAGAGCTACTTCGCCGGCCTGCTGCCCAAGCCCGCGCACCTGAGCGACGCGGATCGGTCGTTGATCGAGCAGGCGACGAAGTTGCACCAGGCAGTCGGCGCGGCGATCGGCCGTCAGGCGCTGCACGAGGCCCTTGGGGAGGTATGGCGGATCGTCGGCGACGCCAACCGCTACGTCGACAACGAGAGGCCTTGGACCGTGCGCAAGACCGACCCGGTGCGCGCCGGCACGGTCCTGTACGTGCTCGCCGAGACCGTGCGCCACATCGCGCTGCTGCTGCAGCCGTTCATGCCCGACTCGGCGAGTCGCATGCTCGACCAGCTGGCGGTTCCGGCGGACGCGCGCACGTTCGCGTACTGCGGCGTGCGCGGCCAGCTGGTGTCCGGCGTGCAGCTGCCCAAACCGGAGGGAATCTTCCCACGCTATGTCGTCGAGGAGAAGGGCGCGGCCTAGCGGCATGCTGGTCGATAGTCACTGCCACCTCGACTTCCCGGAGTTCGCCGCCGACCTCGACGGCGTCGTCGCGCGCGCTCGTGCCGCCGGTGTCGCCGGCATGGTCACCATTTCCACGCACCTCGACCGCGCGCCCTCCCTCGGCGCCATCGCCGCGCGCTTCGCCGGCGTGTGGTGCACGGTCGGCGTGCATCCCCACGAGGCGCAAGGCCACGCGGCCGTCACCGCCGCGAGCCTGCGCGAGACGGCGCAGGAGACTCCGCGCGTCATCGGCCTGGGCGAGACCGGTCTCGACTTCCACTACGAGCACAGCCCGCGCGCCGATCAGGAGCGGCTGTTCCGCGCCCACATCACTGCCGCCCGCGAGCTTGATCTGCCGGTCATCGTGCACACGCGCGCGGCCGACCCGGAGACCATCGCCATCCTGGCCGATGAGATGGGGGAGGGGCCGTTCACAGGCCTGATCCATTGCTTCAGCACCGGCCGCGCCTTGGCGGAGCAGGCGGTCGCGCTCGGCTTCTACGTTTCGGTCGCCGGCATCATCACGTTCCGCAAAGCGGACGAGCTGCGCGCGATCGTGGCCGATGTGCCCCTCGATCGCCTCCTGGTCGAGACGGACTCGCCGTACCTCGCGCCGATGCCCAATCGCGGCAAGACCAACGAGCCGTCGTACCTGACGCACACTGCCGCGCAGATTGCGGCCCTCAAGGGCGTCACCGCCGAGGAGTTCAGTCGCGCCACCACCGACAACTTCTTCCGTCTGTTCCGCCGCGCCGATCGCGCCGAGCTCGCATGAAAGTCACCATTCTCGGCTGTGGTGCTTCGGGGGGGGGCGTGCCCGCGCTTGGTGGCCGCGACGGTGAGGGAGACTGGGGCCAGTGCGACCCGACCGAGCCGCGCAACCGGCGCATGCGCGCCTCGGTGCTGGTCGCGGACGGCGACACCCGCGTTCTCGTCGATACCTCGCCGGACTTGCGCGCCCAGTGCCTGCAGTTCGGTGTCGGCCGCATCGACGCGGTGCTCTACACCCACGACCATGCCGACCACACCCACGGCATCGACGAGCTGCGCCGCCTGCACTACCTGTCGCGCACGCCCATCCGTGTGTTCGCCGATCGCGAGACGCTGGCCTCGGTGCGCGGGCGCTTCGCCTATGCGTTCGCCCCGGATGATCCAAGCTATCGGCCATTCGCCGTGGCGCACGAGATAGCCGGCGCGTTCACGGTCGGCAGCATCCCCGTGATTCCGTTCCCGCAGAGCCACGGCAACGTGACGTCGCTCGGTTTCCGCTTCGGTCCGATCGCGTACTCGACCGACTTCGTCGGCCTGCCGGACGAGTCGATCGAGATTCTGCGCGGCGTGAAGGTGTGGATCGTCGATTGCCTGAAGCGCGAGTACCACCCGACCCACGCCAGCCTGACCATCGCGCTGGAGCTTCTCGAAAAGGTGCGGCCGGGGCGCGGCATCCTCACGCACATGACGACCAGCTTCGACTACCGCAGCCTCGCCGCGGAATTGCCGCCCTGGATCGAGCCCGCCTACGACGGCCTCGTACTCGAAGCATGAGGCGCGCCGTCCTGCTGGCGTTGGCTCTCGTCGCCGGAAGCGCCGGCGCGCAGGTTCCCGGTCCATATACGGAAACGCAGGCGGCGGAGGGCGCTGTCCTTTTCCTCGAGAACTGCGCCCGCTGTCATGGGCTCCGCCTGCAAGGTGATTTCGGTCCGCCGTTGGTCGGCCCGCCGTTCGACGTGCATTGGCGGGGCGGGCGCGTGATGGAGTTGTTCGGCTTCATCCGCACCAATATGCCCGCGGACTTCCCGGGCACGTTGAACCCGTGGGACTACGTGGCGATCCTGGCGTTCATCCTGAAGTCGAACGGCGTCCCGTCTGGCCCGGAGCCGCTTGCTCCCGGGATTCCGCGCGCGCTCCTCATTCCGGATCGCTGAACAGCGCTATTGGCGCAGTGCGGCCGACACCGACTGGCGGTAGGTGAGGAGCGACGGGATCGCCGCGAGCACCACGCCGATCGCGACGATGGTCGCGACCAGCGCGTACTCCTGGAACGACAACGACACCGGCAGCAGCAGCCCCGTGCGTCCGGCGAACACCGCGGACAAGACTTCCGCTGTGCCCCAGCCGACGAACAGGCCGAGCACGGCGCCGACGGCGATCATCAGGGTCACGTTCAGCCACACCGTCAGGAAGATGTAGCCCTGCGACGCGCCCATGGCGCGCAGCACGGCGATCGTCTTGCGCCGCAAGGCGAGGGCGGCGAGCACTGCAAGGAGGATGGCGCCCACGACCAACACCTGGGTGATCACCGAGATCACCGCCAGCAGGTCACGCACATCTCCGACCATGGAGTAGATTTGGAGCAGCACCTCGGCGGGGAACAGCGCCATGGTGCGCTCATCGGTCCGATACTGCTGGCGCAGCTGGTATGCCGCGGCGAACGTAGTCGGCTCGACGACGATCGCCGGCACGCCGGGGAGGTGCGCCCGGTCGAAGGGCGGGCCGAGGGGCAGCGCCTCGAGGTTCACCGTGGCGTCACCGTGGTCGGCGCCGAGATCGAAGATCGCCGCGTACTCAGGATGCCCGGCTGGCAGGCCATGTACCCACCACACCGCTTCGATCGGCGCGAGAATGGCGCGGTCCCACGGATTGCCGAGACGGCTGAGACGGCCGGCAACCTTGTACGCCAGGTGTCCGTGGCCGCCCTCGTCGCCGACCTGGGTAACGCGGCCATGAGTCGGCGTGAAGGTCTCGCCGACCTCGAGTCGCACGTCGAAGCCGACCACGACCTGGTTGATGGCGCGGAATACCGTGCCTTCGACGACCTTGCCGGTGTTTTCCGTGACGAACGCCGGCGTGACGCCGACAACCGGATAGCCGCGGTAGTTGTCGCCGAACCCGATCGGCGAGGCGAAGCGAACGCGCCGGTCCTCGATGAGGTCCTGCAGGACGCCGCCATCGACGAGGTCGAGCGGACTCGTCTGCAGGTAGATGCTCGACAGCACGAGCTGCGTCTCGCTGCCGCGCGCGCCGATCAACAGATCGAACGGGTCGGCGGCGCGCGTACTGCCCTCGCGGAAGGCGCGTTCCTGAGCCGAAACACCGACGCCCAAGCCGACCGCCAGGGCGATCAGGGCGACGACCGCAACGATGCCGGCCTTGGCCTGCTTGAAGTCGGCGGCGATGACGGGCAGGGGGTTGGGCATGGCGCCGTCCGATCATAGCGGATGCGCCGGCGAGCGTGGAATTCCGCGGCAGACGCCCGATTGACCCCGTGCGCCGGCCGCCGCTAGATACCGCGACCCAACTCGAGGGAGTCCGATGCGTAGTTCGATCCAGCTCGTCCTAGCCGCAGGCGCCGCCGCGCTGTGTGGCTTCGCTGTCCCTGCCGCCGCACAGACCGCCGTTTCGTTCACGGCCGGCCAGGCTGCCGGGGGCGAGGCGCCCTACCTGTTGCGCTGCTCGTCGTGCCACGGCGACACGCTGCAGGGTCTGTTGGAGGCGCCCGCGCTGACCGGGCGGCCCTTCGACGCTTGGCGCGGCAAGCCGGTGAAGAACCTGTACGACTTCATGGTCGAGTACATGCCGCAGGACGAGCCCGGCAAGCTGGCGCCCCAGACGTACGCGGACATCCTCGCGTTCATCCTGGGCTTCAACAAGGTGCCGCCGGGCGACAAGGTCCTCGATGGCCCGCCGCCGGGCGACCAGATCATCCCGAAGTAGGACCGAGGCAGGGCATGCGCTCTTCGGTCTGGGTCGCGGTCGTAGCCGCGCTGGCGCTGGCCAGCTCCGCCTCGCCTGCGTTCGCGGATCAGCGCGATGAGTTCCTAGCAGGCCGCACCAACGATTGCCCGAACTGCGATCTGACGCGCGTCAACCGCAAGCGCGGCGACCTGACCAACGCCAACCTGGCCGGCGCCAACCTCACCGAGGCCAACTTCCACGACGCCAAGCTCATGGGCGCCAACCTGACGGGCGCAGTGCTGGTGGGTGCCAACCTCAACAAGGCGGATCTCCGCAACGCCAAGCTGATGGGCGCCGACCTTACCGACGCCATGTTGTACGCGGCACGGCTGACCCAGGCCGACATGAGCAACGCCAATCTCACCAAGGCCATCGGCCGCACCGCCGACCTGTCACGGGTGAAGCTGGTAGGCGCCAACCTGACTCAGTCGGACTTCCGCCAGGTGCGCATGCCCTTGGCGGACCTCAGCGGAGCCATCCTGGTTCGCGCGTGGCTCGAAGAGTCGCAAATGCGCGGGGTCAACCTGACTGGCGCCGACCTGACCGGCGCAGGACTCGCTCTTACCGACCTCAACCAGGCCAACCTGACCAACGCCCGCGTGGTCGACGTCGATCTGCGCAAAGCCAGCATCCGCGGCGCCACCGCAACCGGTACGGACTTCAGCCGATCGGTGCTGCGGCAGGCCGACATGACGGAGACGACCGTCGAGCGCGCTGTGTTTACCGGCACCATGATGCCGGACGGAACGGTTCTGCCGTAGCTCGCCGCGCTAACGCGCGAGATAGACTTCGGCGCGGGTCGAGCTTTCGAACTGACCTTCGGTGAGCGTGCCGTTGACCGGGTCGCGCTCGTACTGGCCGGGCTTGCGGAAGTACCGGACCTGTACGACGAAGCGCTTGCCCTGGCCTTCATCGACGCGCGCGCAATTGAGCTTGGTGAACTGGCCGCCGATGTCGGTTTCGCCCGGACCGAGCTCCAGACGCTGGCAGTCACGGTTGGCGACGATGCCGAACTGCGCGGTGATGAATGCGCCAAAGAGGTGATGTTCCTCGCGCGGTCGCAGGAAGGCGAGGAAGTTGTCCGCCTTGTAGTCCGGCCGTGGGTCGGTGATGAGGCGGACGCCCTGCAGGATTCCGTTGGCGTCGAACAGGGCGGACGTCACCACCGGAAACTGCTTGTCGATGGTTCCGGCATTGCGCGCCAAGCGCCCATCGTCGAGGGCGCGGGCGATGAACTCTTCTTCGTCGTCGTACTCGAAGTAGACCTCGTAGAGGCCCTTCTCGTCGGGGCGGCAGCGCTTGAACTCCTCCCAGCCCTTGAGCGGCATCAGCACCGGGCCGCCGTTGCTGCCGCAGGCATAGCCCTTGAACTCGATCCACGCCGGCATCTGGTCGATGGGGGTGCCGAGCTTCAAGTCCCAGACGGTCAGGCGCGCCGCCGAGGCGGGCAGGGCCACGCACGCGGCGAGCAGCGCAGCGGCGAATGTGAGAACCTTCATGCAGCGAGTCTAGCCAGCGCGGGTTGCGGAATGAGGAGGGCGGCCGGATCGCTCCGGCCGCCCCCCACCGAGGTTGTCTCCGTTCAGCCGATCGTGATTAGAGGCTGAAGACGAACAGGTAGCTCGAGTGCATCAGGTCGACGAAGCGAACCGGGTGCACGTGCAAGCCGCTGGTCTGGAACGCGATGTACTGCTTGTTGTTGATCGAGAACGTCATCGGCGGCGCCTTGAGCGGGGTGCCGACGTTGAAGCTGAACACTTCTTCCAGCGTCTCGTCGTTATAGGCGACGAACTCGCCCTCGGTCAGGGTCGTGAAGATCAAGCCGCCGGCCGTGGCCAGCACGCCCGAACGAATCTCGATCGGGACAGCCACCTTGGCGATGACCTTGTTGGTGACGACATCGTGCGCAGTGATGCCGCCGTAGTACAGGTCGGAGTTGAAGGCGCGGCCGGCCATGCCGCCGGTGTTCGGGTTGATGCCGGTGCCGCCGTTCTGCGTGTAGCAGCCCTCGGTACCCACGGCGTAGACGATACGCTTCACCGGGTTGTAGGCGGGCGGCTGGTGGGCGAGGCCACCGTGCCAGGTCGGGCAGACGCGCTCGGCCGGGTCACCGCGCAGGGTGCGGGTGGCCGGGATGTACGTCTGCACGGCGAGGCCGGGCTGGTACTCAACGGGCTTGCCGGTCTTCGGGTCGATACCCTTCGTCCAGTTCAGCTCGTTGGCGTACTGGCCGGCGTTGATGAACGCGCCGGAGCGGCCGTCGAGGTTGTAGTAGAAGCCGTTGCGGCCAAAGTGACCGACGATGTGGCGCATCGCGCCGTCCACGGGGATGTCGTAGATCAGGTGGATGCCGTTCTCGTCGTAGTCCCAGCCGTCTTGCGGCGTGTACTGGAAGTACCACTTCAGCTTGCCGGTATCGATGTCGAGAGCCACCGCGGCGTCGGTGTAGAGGTTGTCGCCCGGACGGAACTCGACGTCGTACTGCGGCACCGGGTTGCCCGTGCCGGTCACGTAGCTGCGGGTCAGGGCGTCATAGGAACCCACGGTCCACAGACCGCCGCCGCCGTGCTGCCAGGCGTTGTTGCCGATGTCCTTCCAGGTCTCGTGGCCAGGCTGGCCCGGACGCGGAATGACTTCCCAGCGCCACTTTTCCTTGCCGTCCTTCAGGTCGATGCCGGCGACCCAGCCGTTGGCACCACCGTCGCCGGCGCCGTTCTGGACGATCGCCAGGCCTTCAACGGTCAGCGGCTGGCTGTTGAAGCGCTCGCGGCTGCCCCACTCGTTGACCACGGCGACCTGCTGGTCCCAGAAGAGTTCGCCCGTGTCGCGATTGATGGAAAGAACGCGGCCATCCTGCGTCGCGTTGATGATGGCGTTGTCGTACATGGCAATGCCGCGCGTCAGCGAGCCGTTGCCCTGGTGGATGATCGCCGGATCGTGGACCCACAGCAGGTCGCCGCGCTTCGGGTTGCGCACGTCGATCTTGAAAGTGCGGCCCCACTCGGAGTTGGCGAACAGGAAGCCGTTGTCGACCAGCGGGTTCGACATGACGTTCGGGCCGTTGTTGCCGACGACGTCATTGGCACCCCCCAGCGACATCGCCCATACCAGCTTGAGGTTGGAGACGTTGCTGCGGTTGATCTGCGCCAGGCCGGAGTAGCGCCAGGACTTGAGGTTCTGGTTCGACGTCAGCCAGTTCTGTGGCTCGTTGTCGGCATTGAGCAGGCGCTCGTTGGAAACCGACAGCGTGTAGCGGGCGGGCGGAAAGGTGTTCGGGACGGGACCGGCGGCGCCGCCCGCGAGTGCAGGCAGGGCAAATGCCAGCGTGGCGACTCCGGCGAGCATGGCCAGCTGAAGCCGAGATGAATGCATAGTCATGGTTGTGGAGTTCCTCCCCTTGGACGAAGCGCACCCTGGAACAAGGCTGCGCTTCACCGACGAGGTGCTGCGGCACACACTGCGCGGCAAGTCGATCAGCGACGAGGGCTCGACGGTGATCGTCATCGAGCACAACCGTGACGTCATCTCGCGCGCCGACTGGGTCATCGACCTTGGTCCCGGCGCCGGCCACGAAGGCGGCAAGGTGGTCTTCGAGGGACCGCCGGCCGCCCTCCTCAAGGCCAAGGGCTCACTCACCGGTGAGTTCTTGGCGAAGTGGCAGGAGGCCTAGGCGCGCGCCCTCCTGAAGGCCTTGGCGGAGGGGGTGGGTCTGGGGTCCAACGCTCTCTGGAAGCGGCCCCTTACCCCGCGAAAGGATACCGGTCGCGTTCCGCACACCGCCTAAACCGTGACCACAACGACTGCCGAGCAGGTACCCCTTCCTTGGCGGCGATAGCTGTGC
>CAMEYM010000026.1 GCA_945947575.1 Rhizobium sp. Q54 | reverse complement strand
GTCGGCGATCTCCGTCAACGGCACCACATTGAACCGGCCGTTCTTCAGTTCGGCGATATGCGCCTCGAACTGCTCGATCCGGATGTTGGTGCTGGGAATGTCATTCTCGCCGAAGCGGTGGTAGTTCACGATGACCGCGCCCGTCGGGGCTGCCGGCGACTGCGCCGCCTGGCCATGCACGCTGTGCGGCGCGCTCAGCAGCACGGCCGCCGCGATGCACGCGGCGGCAGCGCGCAGGGTTCTCAGGGCAAGGCCAAGGTCACGCATATGCGGCCAAGGATACACCAGGATTTCGGCCCGAGCTGCCTGTGGAGCGGCTACCCCGAATGATCGTCCTGGCCGTGGAAACAGCCCAAGCCGGCGGCTCGGTGGCCGTGCGCAACGGCGGCCGCGTGGCTGCGGGCCGCACGCTGGCCGACGGCAAGACCCAGGCGGAGCAATTGCTGCCGGTCATTGCCGCGACGCTGGCCGAGGCGGGGCTCCGCTACGCGGATATCGGTCTGCTGGCGGTGGGAATTGGGCCCGGCCTGTTCACCGGCGTACGGGTTGGTATCGCGGCGGTACGGGGACTGCGACTCGTCCTGAAGGTGCCGGCAATCGGCATCGGCACGCTGCACGCCGTGGCGGTACGCGCGATCGCGGACCTACGTGCCGGCGAATCGCTCTATGTCGTCAACGATGCTCGCAACGACGAAGTCTACGCACAGGCCTTCAGCGCCAGCGCAACACCGCACGCAGATGCCGTTCTGCTGCCGCTGCGCGATGCCTCGCGTGCCCTGCCCGCCGACGCTGTTCTGCTTGGCAGCGCCGCCGCGCTCGTCGCGCCGTACGTCGCGCGGCCCGTGCGCGTTCTGACCGGCTTTGGCGCCGCCGATGCCGGCACGATCGCGGCGCTCGCCGAGGCGCGCGCCGCGCTGCCGGAGTTTCGCGATCCGGGCGCGCCGCGTCCGCTGTACGTGCGCAAGCCGCATGCGCGGACCCTCGAAGAGGCCAGGCGCTAACTGCCCAAGCTCCTAACTGCAAGTAGTTGCAGTATTTAGCGGCGAATTCTCGCCATTCCCAAAGACAATCCGGGCCGCGCAAGAATTTCCGTGTTGCCGGAGACACGGGCCGCCAATATATACAAAGCAGACTTCGATCCTCAGGATTGAGAGTAATGACCGAGAAAACGGAAACAAGTAGCGACCTTCTGGCGTTCACGACGGACATCGTGTCGTCGCACGTCGCCAACAACACCGTTGCCATACAGGACTTGCCGCAGCTCATCCAGCAGGTCTACACGGCGCTCGCCGGCGTCGGCACTGCGCTCGCGGCGAAGGAGCGTCCGACGCCGGCAGTGTCGTTGAAGCGTTCGATCACGCCGGACTACATCGTCTGTTTGGAAGACGGCAAGAAGCTGAAGATGCTCAAGCGGCATCTGAAGACTCGCTACAACCTGACGCCCGACGAGTACCGCGAGCGCTGGGGACTGCCGGCTGACTATCCGATGGTCGCGCCGAACTACGCCGCGCAGCGCAGCGACCTCGCCAAGAAGATCGGCCTCGGCACCACGCGCCGCCGCAAGCGAGTCAAGCGGTAGCCAAGAAGGATGCCTGCTGTGCCGTCCGGCGCCAAGGTTTCGGAACACGGAAACACGCCGGACTCGCGCCGGATCGACGAGTTGTGCAGCGAGCGCGGCATCCGCATGACGGAGCAACGCCGCATCATTGCTCGCGTGCTGTCCGAATCGGCCGATCATCCTGACGTCGAGGAGCTGCATCGCCGCTCGAGCGCGGTCGATCCCAAGATCAGCATCGCCACGGTCTATCGCACCGTGCGCCTGTTCGGGGATGCCGGCATTCTGGCGCGCCACGACTTCGGCGATGGCCGGGCGCGCTACGAGATGGCGCCCGAGCAGCACCACGATCACCTCATCGACGTGCGCACCGGCAAGGTGATCGAGTTCACCGACGATCGCATCGAGAAGCTGCAGCGCGAGGTCGCCGAGCGTCTCGGCTTTCGGCTGGTTGACCATCGCCTCGAGCTCTACGGTGTGCCGCTCGACGCCGACAAGAAGGACTAGCCTGCGCCCCGTCGCGGGTTGCCGGCGTCCGCCGGCGCGGCCGGCCCGAACATGCTGAACATCCTCCGCGTATGGCGACTGACCGTCCTGCTGGCCTGGACGTTCGTCCTCATCCCCGTCCAGTTCGCCTTCGTCCTGACGGGCTCCCGCCTTCAGCGCGCGTTGCCCGTCATGTTCCATCGCTTCGTGGTGCGCACGCTGCGCATTCGGATCGAGGTGTTCGGGTCGCCTTCGGCGGACGGGCCGGTACTGTTCATCGCCAACCACTCGTCGTGGCTCGACATCGTGGTGCTCAGCACGACGGCGCCGCTGTCCTTCGTCGCCAAGAGCGAGATCGCGCGCTGGCCCGGATTCTCGATCCTCGCCAAGTTGCAGCGCTCGGTGTTCATCGAGCGGCGTCGCGGCAAGACCAAAGAGGGCGTCAACGACATCCAGACGCGCCTGCGCTCCGGCGACAACATCGTCTTGTTTGCCGAAGGCACCAACGGCGACGGCAACAGCGTGCGGCCGTTCAAGTCGGCGATGTTCTCGGCGGCCGAGACCGACGTCGGCGGTGGCCGGCTGCCGACCGTGCAGCCGGTGTCGATCGCATACACGCATCTCGATGGGTTTCCGCTCGGGCGGCGACAGCGCCATCGCCTGACTTGGTACGGCAAGATGTCGTTGCCGTCGCATCTGTGGCAGGTGCTGGGTCATGGCTACGCGCGGGTGGTGGTGCAGTTTCACGCGCCGGTGCGCCCCAACGAGTTCCCGTCGCGCAAGGAGCTTGCGCAGTTCTGCCAGGCGCGGGTGACGGAGGGTCACGCGCGCGCCATCAACGGCCGCCCGCAACAGGTGGTTGCGGTGCCCCAACCCGCGGTAGCCGCCCCGCCGCCCCCGGCTTGACTGCGGACCCTTGGATGCTAACGTCGTGCATCCATCCAAGACGCGCGCTGCGGCCCGGGATAC
Source organism: Rhizobium sp. Q54 (assembly GCA_945947575.1). Lineage (GTDB taxonomy): Bacteria > Pseudomonadota > Alphaproteobacteria > UBA2966 > CAIVPW01 > CAIVPW01. The sequence goes on along the minus strand of CAMEYM010000026.1, from coordinate 31,190 downwards.
CGGCTGCTGCCATTGCCTGTGCCCCAGCCGGAGCTGGAACCGTTGACCAAGAAGCTGTTCATCAAGACCTACGGCTGCCAGATGAACGTCTACGATTCCGCGCGCATGACGGATGTGCTCTGCGGCCAAGGCTACGCTGCGTGCGCGACTCCCGAAGAGGCTGACCTCGTCGTCATCAACACCTGCCACATTCGCGAGAAGGCCGCCGAGAAGGTCTACTCCGAACTCGGCCGCCTCAACGCCTTGCGCCGCTTCCGGCGCAGCGAGGGGCGTGACCTCCGCATCGCGGTGACGGGCTGCGTCGCGCAAGCCGAAGGCGGCGAGATGCAGCGCCGCGCGCCGTTCGTCGATCTCGTCGTCGGACCGCAGGCTTACCATCGCCTCGGCGACCTCGTCGCCGCCCTCGAGGCAAGCAAGACCCAGGCGGTCGATACGGAGTTCCCCGTCGTCTCGAAGTTCGACGCGCTCCCCGCGCAGACCTCGTCCGCGGCCGCTGCGTTCCTCACAGTGCAGGAAGGCTGCGACAAGTTCTGCACGTTCTGCGTCGTGCCCTACACGCGCGGCGCCGAATACTCGCGCCCGTTCGCCGACGTGCAGGCCGAAGCCGAGCGCTTGGTCGAGCTCGGCGCGCGCGAGATCACGCTCTTGGGCCAGAATGTCAACGCCTACCACGGCGAGCGCGCCGACGGCGGCCGCTGCTCGCTCGGCGAGCTGGTGCGCCGTCTCGCTGAGATCCCGCTCTTGCAGCGCATCCGCTACACCACCTCGCATCCTCTCGACATGGACGCCGATCTCATTCGCGCCCACGCCGAGGTGCCGGCGCTGATGCCCTTCGTGCACCTGCCGGTGCAGTCCGGCTCCGACCGCATCCTGGCGGCAATGAATCGCCGCCATCGCGCCGACGACTACCGTCGCGTCGTCGATGCGCTGCGCGATGCGCGCGCCGACATCGCCCTGTCGGGCGACTTCATCGTCGGCTTTCCGGGCGAGACCGACGCGGACTTCGCCGACACCCTGCGCCTGGTCGATGACGTCGGCTACGCACACGCGTACTCGTTCAAGTACAGCGCGCGCCCGGGCACGCCCGCCGCGGATCACGGCGACCAGATGGCCGACTCGGTGAAGGAAGAGCGGCTCGCCGCGCTCCTTGCGAAACTCGAGGCGCAACGCATCGCCTTCGACAAGACGATGGTCGGCCGCACCCTCGACGTCCTGCTAGAGCGCGGCGGCCGCAAGGCGGGACAGCTCGCCGGCCGCAGCCCCTACATGCACGCGGTCCACGTCGATGCGCCGGCGGGCCTGCTCGGCTCGGTCGCCGCGGTCGATGTGGTCGCCGCCAATCCGAACAGCCTCACCGGCCGGCTCGCGCTTTGAAAGCCTCCGCCCCGCGCAGGCCCGCGGCCAAGGTCGCAGCACGCCCGCCGCTGCTGCTGAACTTCGACGACAACCGCCTGCTCAGCCAGCTCTTCGGCGAACACGATCGCCACCTCGCGCGCATAGAGAAGGATCTCGGCGTCGTTGTCTCCTCGCGCGGCAATCGCGTGTCGATCTCCGGCCCGGCCGCCGCGCAGCAGGGGGCCAAGATCGTCCTCACGACCCTCTATGACCAGGCGCGCCGCGGCCTCGATGTCGGCGACGCCGCCGTCTCCAGCGCCATCCGCATGGCCGAGCGTGGCGCGCCGGCGCACGCCAAGGCCGGCGAGGCGGGCTGGGAGGCCGACGACACCGTCATCCAGACTCGCGGCCGCAAGCCCATCGCGGCGCGCTCGCCCAACCAGGCCGAATACATCCGCGAGCTGCGCGCCAAGGAATTGGTGTTCGGCTTGGGCCCCGCCGGCACCGGCAAGACATTCCTCGCCGTCGCTGTCGGCGTGTCGATGCTGCTGGAGGGGCGCGTCGAGCGCATCATTCTGTCGCGCCCGGCGGTGGAAGCCGGCGAGCGTCTCGGCTTCCTGCCCGGTGACCTGCGCGAGAAGGTCGACCCGTACATGCGTCCGCTCTACGACGCGCTCTATCACACCATGCCGGCCGACCGCGTGGCGCGGCTGCTGGAATCCGGCGAGATCGAGATCGCGCCGCTCGCCTTCATGCGCGGCCGCACGCTGGGGGACTCGTTCATCATTCTCGACGAGGCGCAGAACACCACGCCCGCGCAGATGAAGATGGCGCTGACCCGCATGGGCGAAAACTCGCGCATGGTGGTGACCGGCGACCTCTCTCAGATCGACCTGCCCAAGGGCATGAAATCCGGCCTGAAAGAGGCGGTGTCCGTGCTTGCCGGTATGGAAGGCGTCGCCTTCCTGCAGTTCGGGCAGGCCGACGTGTTGCGTCACCCGCTCGTAACCCGCATCGTCAAAGCTTACGAAACCAGGGAAGCCGAAAGCGGCATCGACGATCGATCATGACCGAGAATTGCCTCGTCCGAATCATGGCCCCCTCAGAATTGTGGCAGGCCAACAAGCCCGACGTGCCGAAGTTCGTCACGGAGGTTGTGCAGCGCGCCGTCGAGGCGAGCGGCCGCGTCCACTCCGATTCCGAAGTGTCGCTGGTGCTCAGCGACGATCGCGAGCTGCGCCTTCTCAACAACGAGCATCGTGGCATCGACAAGGCGACCAACGTGCTGGCGTTCCCAGGCGAGCCGCTCGACGACGAGGGCGGTGCCTATACCGTGCGCGCCCGTCCACTTATCCTCGGCGACATCGTCCTCTCGTACGAGCGCGTCGTGGCTGAGGCCGAAGACCAGGGCAAGACCTTCGACCATCACCTTGCGCACCTGCTCGTGCACGGCACCCTGCACCTGTGCCGCTACGACCATGAGCGCAACGAGGATGCCGAGAGCATGGAGAATCTCGAGCGCCGCGTCCTGAAGGCCATGGGCATCGGCGATCCGTACGCCGAGTTGCCGCCGAAGGAAGAGGCCGCGCCCGAGCCGGTCCCGCCGCCCGTCGCGGCACCCGCCGCAGCGCCGAAGGCCCAAGCCGCTCCTAAGAAACCTGCCCTCAAGAAGGCCGCTGCCAAGAAGGTGGCTCCGAAGAAGCTGGCTGCCAAGAAAGCCCCGGCGAAGCGCGCTGCGGCCAAGAAGCCGGTCGCAAAGAAGGCGCCTGCCCGCAAGCCCGCACCCCGCAAGGCAGCGCCGAAGAAGAAGGCGCCCCCCCGCCGGCCCGCCGCGAGCAAATCCAAGCCGGCGCGCCGATCCAAGCGATGAGTCGCCGCCCCGACGATCCCGCGGAACTCGAAGAGGCGGCGCGCGCCGCCGAGGCCGCGGCCGAGCAGCAGCCGTCCGTCGCCCAGACGTTCGGCGACTGGCTGCGCAATCTCGCCGGTCGCGGCGACGACGCAGACGAAACTCTCGCCGACCGTCTCGGCGAAGACGCGAGGGCGTTCGACAACCTGACGCCCGGCGAGAAGCTCATCCTTCTCAATGTGCTCAAGCTCGGCGAGGTGCGCGTCGGCGACGTCATGGTGCCACGCGCCGACATCGTCGCCGTTGGCGAGGACATCCGCTTGCCGGAGCTGATCAAGTTGTTCCGCGACGGCGTGCACTCGCGGCTGCCCGTGTATCGCGCCAGCCTCGATGACGTCCTTGGCTTCGTCCACATCAAGGACTTGCTCGAGTTCTGGGATCGCGCCAAGACCTTCAACTTGCGCCGTATCGTGCGCGAGATTCTGTTCGTGCCGGCCTCGATGCTGGTCGTCGACTTGTTGCTGAAGATGCGCCTGACGCGCGTCCACCTCGCCATCGTCGTCGACGAGTATGGCGGCAGCGACGGACTCGTTTCGATCGAAGACCTGGTCGAGGAGATCGTCGGCGAGATCGAAGGCGAGCACGCGCGCGTCCAGGGCCCGATGTTCACCGTCAAAGCCGACGGCAGCATCCTCGCCCAGGGGCGCGCACCCGTCAGCGACCTCGAAGAGCGCCTCGGCGTCGCCTTGGTGCCCGAGGAGCACGAAGAGGAAATCGAATCGGTCGGCGGGCTGCTGGTCTCGCTCGCCGGTCGCGTGCCGATGCGCGGCGAGTTGATCGCCCATCCGACCGGCCTCGAATTCGAGGTGCTCGATTCCGACCCGCGCCGCGTCAAGCGCGTGCGCATCGCTGGCGTCGGTCGTCTCACCAAGGCCGCGGAAGAGCAGTCGCCTCCGGCGGAAGACGCTTCCGGCGCATGAACGCATTGGCCGCGCGTCTTGCCGCCGTCCGCGGCTGGCGCCGTGCCGTCCTGGCGTTCGTGCTCGGCGTGGTCGCCACGGCGGCGATGCCGCCGGTCTCGTTCACCCCGGCACTGCTCATCGCGTTCCCCGGGCTGGTTTGGCTTCTGGACGGCAGTGGCCGCGCGTGGCGCGCCGCCCTCGACGGCTGGTGGTTCGGCTTCGGCTTCTTCGTCGCCGGCCTGTACTGGATCGCCTACGCCCTGCTCACCGACGCGACGCAGTTCGCCTGGCTCATTCCCTTCGCGGTGGCGGGCGTGCCTGCGCTGCTGGCGCTATTCACCGCCGCTGCGGCGCTGCTCGCGTACCTGCTGTGGCAGCCGGGCGCCACGCGTGTGCTCGTCCTGGCGGTAGCGTGGAGCGCGGCCGAATGGGTGCGCGGCCACGCCTTCACCGGCTTCCCATGGAACCTCGCCGGCTACACCTGGACGTGGTCCGAGGCGATGCTGCAGGTCACCTCGGTGCTCGGCATCTATGGCCTGAGCTTCCTCACGGTTCTCGTCGCGGCGGCGCCGGCCGCGCTCACGTCATCCGGCGGCCGCGCCAATGCACGCGGCTGGCCGCTGGCGGCGCTGGCGAGCGTGTTGCTCGCGGCTGGCTTCGTGTTCGGATTCCTGCGCCTCGCATCCGCCGACGGCAGCACAGTGGCGGACGTCACGGTGCGCATCGTGCAGGCGAACATCGCCCAGACGTTCAAGTGGGAGCCGGACCAGCTGCGCTCCAATGTCGAGCGCCACCTCGAGCTGACGCGCCGCCCCGGTATCGAAAGCGTGCGCGTCGTCGTGTGGCCGGAGACCGCCCTGCCGTACGACGTCGAGCGGGACGCGGCGCTGCGTGGCGCGCTCGGTGGCCTGATCGCGCCGGGCGCCGTGCTCGCCACCGGCGTGCCGCGCTACGAGCTGGACGCGTCCGGGCGCTCCCTGGCGCGCATCTGGAACAGCATCGCCCTGATCGATTCCACTGGCGCCATCGCCGGCTTCTACGACAAGGCCCATCTGGTGCCGTTCGGCGAGTACGTGCCGTTCCGGCCGCTGCTGTCCGCGGTCGGCGTGCAGGCGGTCACCGGCTTCCTCGATCACACAGCCGGTCCCGGCCCGCGCACCCTCACGGTGCCCGGCTTGCCCGCCCTCAGCCCGCTGATTTGCTACGAAGTCATCTTCCCCGGCGCGGTCACCGCCAGCGACCGGCCCGCCTGGCTGCTCAACGTCACCAACGACGGATGGTATGGCCGCTCGGCCGGCCCCTATCAGCACTTCGCCATGGCGCGGGTCCGCGCCGTTGAAGAAGGCCTGCCACTGGCGCGTGCCGCCAATACCGGCATCTCCGCAATGGTCGACAGCTATGGCCGCGTGCGCGCCTCGCTCGGGCTGCTCGAGCAAGGCATCATCGATGCGCCTCTGCCGAAAGCGTTATCGCCCACGTTCTATGCGCGCTGGCGCGACCTGCCGCTGCTCACCGCGCTCCTGTTGCTGGGCGCGGTACTTGTGGTTGCTGCAATTGCAAACAGGAAAGCCAAGAGCGGCGATAGATAAAACATGTGCGGCGGATGCGCTAACTACCTTCCGGCAAATTCAATAGTGGAAACCGGGCCGGATTTTTTCGTTGACCACTCTGCACGCATGCTCCTATCTAGCATACGGACGTATGCGATTTGTTCCCGTATGTCCTTGCGTGCGTTTGTATTTCCCGCGTAGTGATCCGGACGAAAACTCCGGCGAGTACCAATCCAAAAACCTAGGGGGGTTCTCGCGTGGCAACTAACGCAGGCACTGCGACGCGCAAAAAGCGCGGGGGCAAGGGAGGCCCCAACCCGATCGACGTTCACGTCGGTGGCCGGGTACGCCTGCGCCGGACTTTGCTCGGCATGAGCCAGGAGAAACTGGCCAAGGCCGTCAGCCTGACCTTCCAGCAGATCCAGAAGTACGAGCGTGGCTCGAACCGCATCGGCGCCAGCCGGCTGTTCCAGTTCGCCCACGTGCTCGATGTACCGGTGTCGTTCTTCTACGACGAGATGCCGGACGGCACCGACGAGACCAAGACGGCGACTCCCGTCGACGGCGCGCCCGAGCCCTTCGAGCAGGACCAGCTGGCGCGCCGCGAGACCCTGGAACTCGTCCGCGCCTACTACCGCATCGCCGACCCGACCGTGCGGCGGCGCATCTTCGAGCTCACCAAGACTCTGTCGCGTTCCGAGGAGCGTCGCGCCAAGCGCCCATAGCGTCCCTATTTGAACGCCTGCCGTCACACCTGGTCCCGGCGACCCCAGAACCTCTTGACCGTCCCGGCCAAACCCTTCACGAAGAGGCCGCGCTCGCGTGCGTTGGGCAATGCGTGCGGCGCTGCGTGTGGGGAAAGCCCTGCGCAAACCTGAGGGAGGCTGAAGCGTGCGGAAATCCGAGTACGTATTTACGAGCGAGTCGGTATCAGAAGGTCACCCCGACAAGCTCTGCGATCGCATTTCCGACGCCATCGTCGACGCATACATCGGTGCCGATCCCTCGGCGCGCGTCGCCTGCGAGACTCTCGCCACCACCAACAAGGTCGTCATCGCCGGCGAAGTGCGCGGCAAGGGCGCTCCGTCCAAGGAGCAGCGCGACAAGATCGTGCGCGATGCGATCAAGAGCGTCGGCTACGAGCAGGAAGGCTTCCACTGGAAGCACGTCGACATCGAGGACTACATCCACGCTCAGTCCGCCGACATCGCCCAGGGCGTTGACGCCGCGGGCAACAAGGACGAGGGCGCCGGCGACCAGGGCATCATGTTCGGCTACGCCTGCCGCGAGACCCCGGTCCTGATGCCGGCTCCAATCTACTACGCCCACCAGATTCTCAAGCTGATGGCCGAAGCGCGCCACTCCGGCAAGGAGAAGGCCTTCGAGCCCGATGCCAAGAGCCAGGTGACGCTTCTGTACGAGAACGGCAAGCCCGTGAAGGCGACCTGCGTCGTCGTCTCTACCCAGCACAAGGCGGGTATGGACCAGGATCGCATGCGCGCCATCGTGCGCCCGTACGTCGAGAAGGTCCTGCCGAAGGGCTGGATGTGCGGCGAAGAGGACTTCTACGTGAACCCGACCGGCAAGTTCGAGATCGGCGGACCGGACGGCGACACCGGCCTGACCGGCCGCAAGATCATCGTCGACACGTACGGCGGCGCCGCGCCGCATGGCGGCGGCGCGTTCTCGGGCAAGGACCCGACGAAGGTGGACCGTTCCGCGGCGTACGCCGCGCGCTACTTGGCGAAGAACGTGGTCGCGGCCGGCTTCGCTGACCGCTGCACCATCCAGGTCGCCTACGCCATCGGCGTGTCCAAGCCGCTCGCTCTCTATGTGGACACCCACGGCACAGGCACGGTGGACGAAGGCAAGCTCGGCAAGGCGCTGCAGCAGGTCATGGACCTCAGCCCGCGCGGCATTCGCGAGAAGCTCGGACTCAATCGTCCGATCTACGCGCGCACGGCGGCATACGGGCACTTCGGACGCGACGCGGAAAAGGACGGCGGCTTCTCCTGGGAGCGCACCGATCTCACCGGCGCCCTCAAGTCCGCGCTCGCCTAGGCCGCTGACGCCAGCGATTCTGACGCCAGAGATTCTGACGACCGCACCCACAGGGAAGCGCAACACCCGGGTCTACGGCCGCCGCATCGGACGGCCGCTGCGCAAGGTTAGGGCGGAGCTGATCGACACGCTCCTGCCCGACCTCCGTGTGGTCGTGGACGAAGGGCAACGCCTCGATGTAGCGGCGCTGTTCCCAGGCGTCCGCGCCGTCTGGCTGGAACTTGGCTTCGGCGGCGGCGAGCACCTCGCCTGGCAGGCCGCCGCAAATCCCGACGTCGGCATCCTCGGCTGCGAGCTGTTCATCAACGGCGTCGCCAGCCTGCTGCGCCATGTGCGCGACCAGGGCCTCGCCCACGTCCGCATCGCCGACACCGACTCGTTCCGCGTGCTCAGCGCGCTGCCGCCCGCCTCGATCGATCGCGCGTTTCTCCTGTTCCCCGATCCGTGGCCCAAGGCGCGCCATCACCGCCGCCGCTTCGTGCGCCCGGACGTCCTCGATCTCCTGGCCAAGGTGCTGAGCGACGGCGCCGAGTTCCGCTTTGCCACGGACCACGCCGAATACTGCACCTGGGCCTTGGCGCGGGTGCTGCGCCACGGCGCCTTCGCCTGGACGGCGGAATCGGCCCGCGACTGGCGCGAACGCCCCGCCGACTGGCCGCCGACGCGCTACGAGGAGCGGGGGCGCGCCGCCGGGAGAGCCCCGGTTTTCCTCACGTTTTGCCGCCTGCCGCGCGGCTGACGCCGGATCGGGCATCAATCCGCGCCGCATCCGGCGCAGGCCGGAGACGGCCACTTTGCTGTTGCCCCCGCCCGGCCGCCGCCCTATATCGGACCCATCGGTCGGCCTGACGCTTCGCTGTCAGTACGGCACCCCCAAAAAGACCCAAGGTTGCGGGCCGGGCGGCAGGCCGGAGCGCGAACCCTATTGTCTGTCGGGCACTTCGAGCAGCGCATTGAATTCGACCAAGGCCAAGGAATTGCACGAGTTGTTGGCGCCGTCGCTCGCCTCCCTGGGCTATGAGCTGGTGCAGCTGCGCCTGATGCCGAGCGGCCGCCCGACCCTGCAGGTGCTGATAGAGCCCGCCGGCGGCGGCTCCATGAACCTCGACGCCTGCAGCCTGGTGAGCCGTCATATCTCCGCAGTGCTCGACGTCGAAGATCCGATCGCCGGCGCCTACAACCTCGAGGTCGGCAGCCCCGGCATCGATCGGCCGCTGGTCAAGGCGGCCGATTACGAACGCTTCAAGGGCGAGGAAGCCAAGATCGAGACGGGCGAGTTGATAGCCGGCCGCAAGCGCTGGCGCGGCGCGCTCGAAGGAATCACCGACGGCACCGTCCACATTCGAGTGGAAGACGGCGCCGACCACACCAGCTACGCCATTCCGCTCGACCAAATCGTGTCGGCCAAGCTTGTGCTCACCGACGCACTCATCGCCCGGGACGCCCAGCGCCGCGCACGCGGCAAAGAACAACTGGTCGTCGCGGACGCGGTACAGACGCCGGCGGCGAAGGCCTCGGCTTAGTTAGGACCAGACTCCGATGAAGAAGATGGCTGCAGAGGTCGAACAAGACGCCCCGACGACCAGCTGGAACCGCATGGAGCTGCTCCAGATCGCGGACGCAGTCGCGCGCGAGAAGAGCATCGAGCGCGAGACGGTGATCGCCGCGATGGAAGAGGCGATCCAGAAGGCCGCCCGTTCCAAGTACGGGCACGAGAACGACATCCGCGCAGAGATCGATCCGAAGAACGGCGAGATCCGCATCTTCCGTTGTCTCGAGGTCGTCGCCGAGGTCGAGAACGAGTCGACTCAGATCACCCTGAAAGAAGCGTCCAGCCACAACCCCGACGCCCAGGTCGGCGACATCCTCGCCGAGCCCCTGCCGCCGGTCGATTTCGGCCGCATCGCCGCGCAGACCGCCAAGCAAGTCATCGTGCAGAAGGTGCGCGAGGCTGAGCGCGAGCGTCAGTACGAGGAATACAAGGACCGCATCGGCGAGATCGCCAACGGCCTGGTCAAGCGCGTCGACTACGGCAACGTCATCGTGGATTTGGGGCGCGCCGAAGCCATCGTGCGCCGCGACGATCTGCTGCCGCGCGAGTCGTTCCGCCAGGGCGACCGCATCCGCGCCTACATCTACGACGTGCGCCGCGAGCCGCGTGGCCCGCAGATCTTCCTGTCGCGCACGCACCCGCAATTCATGATCCAGCTCTTCAAGCAGGAAGTGCCGGAGCTCTACGACGGCATCATCGAGATCAAGGCGGTGGCTCGCGATCCGGGCAGCCGCGCCAAGATCGCCGTGCTGTCCAACGACACGTCCATCGATCCGGTCGGCGCGTGCGTCGGTATGCGCGGCAGCCGCGTCCAGGCCGTCGTCAACGAGCTGCAGGGCGAGAAGATCGACATCATCCAGTGGTCGCCGGATGCGGCCACCTTCATCGTCAACGCGCTGGCGCCGGCGGAAGTCGCCAAGGTCGTGCTCGACGAGGAAGCGCGGCGGATCGAGGTCGTCGTTCCCGACGATCAGCTGTCGCTCGCCATCGGCCGCCGCGGCCAGAACGTGCGCCTCGCCTCGCAGCTGACCGGTTGGGACATCGACATCCTCACCGAAAAGGAAGAGTCCGAGCGCCGTCAGGAAGAGTTCCGGCAGCGCACGCAGTTGTTCGTCTCGACCCTCGACGTCGACGAGTTCCTGGCACAGCTCCTGGTCACCGAAGGATTCTCAACCGTGGAAGACATCGCATTCGTGCCGGAGGACGAGCTCGGTTCCATCGAAGGCCTCGACGAAGGTGTCGCCGGCGAGCTGCGCAAGCGCGCGCTGACGTACCTCGAGGCGCGCAACGCCGAGTTCGAAGCGACGCGCCGCAAGCTCGGCGTGCAGGACGATGTCGCCGCCATCGACGGCCTGACGCCCGCCATGCTGGTTACCCTCGGCGAGAAGGGCATCAAGACCCTCGACGACCTCGGCGACCTTGCGGGCGACGAGCTGCTCGAAATCCTTTCCGACGCGGAGCTGTCGGCCGAGGACGCCAACGCCATCATCATGAAGGCGCGCGCCCATTGGTTCCCCGAGGAAGAGGGCAAGGCTGAAGCCGAACCGGAGGGCGCGGCCTGACGGCCCGAGCCCGGCGCTGCATTGCGCCTCCGGCGCATCCGCGCCAGCGCGAGCGGCGCTGCATTGCGACCGGTGCCACGCGCCCGCCGGCGGAGCTGATTCGCTTCGCGGTGGACGCCGGCGGCACGGTTATTCCGGACGCGGCCGGCCGCATGCCGGGGCGCGGTATGTGGGTGACCGCCGATCGTGACGCCATCGAGCGCGCGGTCGCGCGCAACCTGTTTGCGCGCTCGGCGCGGCGCTCGGTGACGGTGCCGGACGATCTCGCGTTGCGCACCGAACGAGCGGTCGCCCAGCACGTGAGCGCGCTGCGGGAACGCTTGCGGCGCAACGGTTTGGCCGCTGCCGATGACGGCGCCGTGAGCGCCGTGATCGCCAAGGGTGCGCCGGCGCGTGCCTCGGAGGCGGTGGGCGTCGCCGCCTTGGCCTTGTCCGAAATGAGTTTGGCCGGGAGCCGCCGAAATGTGGTACACGCTGGCCCTGCCCCGAGCTCGTTGATCGAGCAGTACCTGCGCCATGCGCAGTGTTTGCGGGGCCTCCGCGGCGGTTCGGCCGTGGTCCCCTCCGGTGGAGACCACCAACGCTCAGCTGAGAGTTCGGGTGCTCGCACCCGTTGATATGCACGCAGTAGGTTTGCCCAAAGGACTGACATGAGTGACACCAAGGATTCCGACGACGCTCCGCTGACGTTGAAGGCGCCGCGCCGACTCGAGATCAAGAAGACGGTGGGCTCAGGCCAAGTCCGTCAGAGTTTCAGTCGCGGCCGCACCAAGGCAGTCCAGGTCGAGGTCAAAAAGACCCGCACCGTCGGGCGCGGACCCGGCGACGCCCTGTTCAGCGATCCGGGCGAGCGCAAGGAAGCGCCCGTCGAGGCTCCCGCTCCGCAGCCGCTGCAAGTCGAGGCGAAGGCCCCGGCGGCGCCTGTGCAGACGGCGGCGCAGCAGTCGCTGACCCAGTCCCAGTCCCAGTCTTCGCAGCGCGGCCGTGTCGTTCTCAAGTCGTTGACCGACGACGAGAAGGCCGCGCGCGCCCGCGCCGTCGATGGCGCGCGCAGCCGCGACGAGGAACTGCGTCGCCGCGCCGACGACGATGCGCGCAAGAAGGCCGAAGAAGACGCGCGTCTCGCCCGCGAGCGCGACGAGGCCGAACGGCGCAAGACCGAAGAAGAGTCGCGCAAGAAGGAAGAGGAAGAAGCCAAGCGCAAGGGCGAAGAAACCGCCGCGCGCAAGCTCGCCGATCCCGCAGTGCCGCAGACCGAAGAGCAGCGCGCCGCCGCCGTCGTGCGCCGCCCGCGGCCGCCCGAGGTTGCGCGCCGCATGCCCGGCCGCAAGGCCGAGCCGCGCGTCCGCACCGGCCGCCTGACCCTCAACGAGTTGGAGGAAAGCGAGCGCACACGCTCGCTCGCCTCCGTACGCCGTGCCCGCGAGCGTGAGAAGCGCCAGGGCACCGAACAGGAAGAGCCGAAGAAGATCGTGCGTGATGTTGTCGTTCCCGAGGCGATCACCGTCCAGGAGCTCGCCAATCGTATGGCCGAGCGCGCCGTCGACGTCGTCAAGTCGCTCATGAAGATGGGCATGATGGTCACGGTCACCGCCACCATCGACGCCGACACCGCCGAGTTGCTTGTCGCCGAGTTCGGCCACCGCGTGAAGCGCGTCGCCGAAGCGGACGTCGAAGTCGGCCTGACCGGCGAAGTGGATGCCGCCGAGACGCTGCAGCCGCGCGCTCCGGTCGTCACCGTCATGGGCCACGTCGACCACGGCAAGACGTCGCTGCTCGACGCGCTGCGCAAGACGTCCGTCGCCGCCGGCGAAGCCGGTGGCATTACCCAGCACATCGGCGCCTATCAGGTCGAGATGAGCTCGGGCGCCAAGATCACCTTCCTCGACACGCCGGGCCACGAGGCGTTCACCGCCATGCGTGCGCGCGGCGCCAACGTCACCGACATCGTCGTGCTGGTCGTTGCCGCCGACGACGGCATCATGCCGCAGACCATCGAAGCCATCCGCCACGCCAAGGCGGCGAAGGTCCCGATGATCGTCGCGGTCAACAAGATCGACCTGCACACCGCCAATCCGCGCAAGGTGCGCGAGGCGTTGCTGCAGCACGAGATCGTCGTCGAAGAGCTCGGCGGCGACACCATCGCGGTCGATGTCTCGGCCAAGACCCGCGCCGGCCTCGACAAGCTCGAGGAGACCATCCTGCTCACTGCGGAAATCCTCGAGCTCAAGGCCAACCCGGATCGTATGGCCGAAGGCGCCGTGGTCGAAGCCAAGGTCGATGTCGGCCGTGGCCCCGTCGCCACCGTCCTGGTGCAGCGCGGCACGCTGCGCGTCGGTGACAACTTCGTCGCCGGCGGCGTCGTCGGCCGCGTCCGCGCCCTCGTCGGCGACCGTGGCCAGAAGCTGGAGTCCGCGGGGCCGTCGGTGCCGGTCGAGGTGCTCGGCCTCACCAGCGCGCCCGAAGCCGGCGACACCTTCCTGGTCGTCGAGAACGAAGCGCGCGCCCGCGAGGTTGCGGCGTACCGTCAGCGCCGCGGCCGCTCCGTCCGCATCGGCGGCGAGCGCACCACGGTCGAGCAGTTGTTCGCCAAGATCAAGGCCGGCGAGATCGCCGAGGTGCCGGTCGTCGTCAAGACCGACGTCCAAGGCTCGCTCGAAGCGCTCATCGGCGCCGCCCGCAAGCTGTCGACCGATGAGGTCGCGGTGCGCGTCATCCACGGCGGCGTCGGCGCCATCAACGAGTCCGACGTGCAGTTCGCCAAGGCATCCGGCGCGCTCGTCATCGGCTTCAACGTGCGCGCCAACGCGCAGGCGCGCGATCTCTCGACCCGCGAGGGCGTCGAGATCCGCTACTACTCGATCATCTACGACGTGACCGATGACCTGCGCACGCTGCTGACCGGCAAGCTCGCGCCGACCATCAAGCAGACGCTGCTCGGCAACGCGACAATTCTCGAGGTCTTCAACATCTCCAAGGTCGGCAAGATCGCCGGCTGCCGCGTCACCGAAGGCGTCATGCGCCGCGGTGCCCCCGTGCGCCTGCTGCGCGACAACGTCGTCATCCACGAGGGCAAGCTCTCGCAGCTCAAGCGCTTCAAGGACGACATGGACGAGGTCAAGCAGGGCCTGGAGTGCGGCATGGCCTTCGAGAAGTACCAGGACCTCAAGGTCGGCGACGTCATCGAAGCCTTCGAGGTCACCTCGATCGCGCGCACCCTCTAGTCGCGCTTTAGGGGTCCGCCATGGACCGTCGCTCCTCTCGTCACGGCGATTCCGCGTCCGGCAAATCGCGCGGCGGCCACGCGTCCCACAAGTCGCGCGACCGCGCCCCCGAAGCGCGCGGCACCGCGCGTCCGCCGAGCCAGCGTCAGCTGCGCGTCGGCGAGGAGCTGCGCCACGCGCTTTCGGAAATCTTCGCGCGCGGCGAGCTGCGCGATCCCGATCTGATGGGCCGCTCCCTCACCGTCACCGAGGTGCGCGCCTCGCCCGATCTGCGCAACGTCACCGCCTACGTCACACCGCTCGGCGGTGGTGCAGACCAGGCCTTCCTCGCGGCGCTGGCGCGCACCGCACCGTTCCTGCGCGCGCGCATGGCCGAGATGGTGCCGCTGCGCTACACGCCGAAGCTGTTCTTCGCCATCGACACCTCGTTCGACGCCGCGCGCCGCATCGAAGAAGTGCTGCGCGCGCCCGAGGTCGCGCGCGACCTCGCCAAGAAGCCGGACGAGGAAGAGTGAGCCGAGGCCGCCAGGGTCTTCCGGTCCACGGCTGGGTCATCCTCGACAAGCCGCTGGGGAAGACCTCCGCCTGGGCGGTCGGCCAGGTCCGCCGCCTCCTCGACGCCGCCAAGGCCGGCCACGCCGGCACCCTCGATCCGCTTGCCACCGGTGTCTTGCCCATCGCGCTGGGCGAGGCGACCAAGACCGTCCCCTACGTCCAGGACGGTACCAAGGGCTACGCCTTCACCGTCCGCTGGGGCGAGTCCCGCGACACCCTCGACGCCGCCGGGGCCGTCACCGGCACCAGCTCCGTCCGCCCCGCCGAGGCCGCGCTCCGCGCCGTCTTGGCCCGCTTCGTCGGCCGCATCCAGCAGACGCCGCCGGCCTATTCGGCCCTCAAGGTGGACGGCCAGCGTGCCTACGACCTCGCCCGCGCCGGTGCCCCGCCCGTCCTGGCCGCCCGCACGGTGCAGGTCGATGCCCTCGAGCTGGTCTCGGCCACCCCGGACGAGGCCACGCTCCAGGTTGTCTGCGGGAAAGGCACGTACGTTCGAGTCCTCGCCCAGGACCTCGCCCTGGCGCTCGGAACCCTCGGCTACGTCTCGGCTTTGCGGCGCACCCGGGTCGGCCCGTTCCACGAATCCCAGGCATTTTCCCTGGCAACCCTTGGCGAACTCGTGCTAAGTCCCCCGCCGTTGGCGTTCCTTCTGCCCGTTACCGCTGCGCTGGCCGACATCCCGGCAATCGCGGTAACCGGCGACGAAGCCCAACGATTGAAAGCCGGACAGGCAATCCGACCTTCCTCACCCGGGGCGTCCTCTGCGGCGCACGGAGCTATCTGCGCGATGAACGACGGTGTCCCCGTCGCCGTGGCGCAGATGCAGGACGGAGAGGTGCGCGTCGTCCGGGTATTCAATTTGTAGCTGCCATTCAGACCCGAGGAGCAGATGTCGATCACCACCGAACGCAAAGCCGAAGTGATGACGCAGTTCGCCCGCACCAAGGGCGACACCGGATCGCCGGAAGTCCAAGTCGCGATCCTGTCCGAGCGCATCAACAATCTCACCGAGCACTTCAAGACCCACGCCAAGGACACGCATTCCCGCCGCGGCTTGATCAAGCTCATCAACACGCGCCGCAGCTTGCTCGACTACCTGCGCAAGCGCGACACGGGCCGCTACGAGGCGATCATCAAGACCCTCGGATTGCGGAAGTAACGTTGCCAGCAGGCACGTACTCGATTCACGCGTTGTCACCTACGAATCTCGCGCGTCCGCGCGTGCGGCGAACTGATTCGCCTGCACGCTCGCCGGACGCGCGTTGTACCGCGCCACCTCCGGGTCGGAACTCCCGGGCGCCAGCATTTGCATTCGCAGTTGCTGCGTCGGGTCGCGCGCGCCTCGCTGCCGGGTAAGGCAGCGCGAGGCATTGCCTTGGGCTCGCGATAGGCGCGGGTCCGCAGGCACGAAGGGGGCGACCGCATACGGCGGCGTCCAGGAAGGAAGAGAAAGAAATGTTCCAAATCCATAAGAAGGAAATCATGTGGGCGGGCCGCAAGCTCACCCTCGAGACGGGACGCCTGGCGCGTCAGGCCGACGGCGCGGTACTCGCGACGTACGGCGAGACCACGGTGCTGTGCACCGCTGTCGCCGCGAAGCAGCCGCGCCCCGGCATCGACTTTTTCCCGCTCACGGTCAACTACCAGGAGAAGACGTTCGCCGCCGGCAAGATCCCGGGCGGCTTCTTCAAGCGTGAAGGTCGCCCCGCCGAGAAGGAGACGCTGACCTCGCGCCTCATCGACCGTCCCATCCGCCCGCTGTTCGCCAAGGGCTTCCACAACGAGACGCAGGTCATCTGCACCGTGCTCGCGCACGACCTGCAGAACGATCCCGACATCGTCGCCATGGTCGGCGCGTCGGCCGCGCTCACCCTGTCCGGCATTCCGTTCATGGGCCCGATCGGCGGCGCCCGCGTCGGCATGGTTGACGGCGAGCTCGTCCTCAACCCGACGCTGGAGCAGGACGAAAAGACCACGCTCGATCTC
Source organism: Rhizobium sp. Q54 (assembly GCA_945947575.1). Taxonomy (GTDB): domain Bacteria; phylum Pseudomonadota; class Alphaproteobacteria; order UBA2966; family CAIVPW01; genus CAIVPW01. The sequence continues at coordinate 14,554 of CAMEYM010000026.1, read as the reverse complement.
GTCGTCGCCGGCACCGTCGACCACGTTCTGATGGTCGAATCCGAGGCGCACGAGCTGACCGAGGCAAAGATGCTCGAGGCCGTCGTCTTCGGCCACAAGGGCTTCCGCCCAGTCATCGACGCCATCATTGCTCTCGCCGAGCTCGCGGCGAAGGAGCCGATGGCGCTCCCCGTGAAGGGCGATGTCACTCCCATCGCCGACAAGGTCCGCTCGCTGGTCGCCGCCGACCTGCGCGCCGCCTACGGCGAGCGCGTCAAGCAGGCCCGCCACGAGAAGATCGAAGCGGCGCGTGCCAAGGCGATCGCCGGCTTCGCCGATCAGGCGGATGTCGACGCGGTCGTCGTCGCCAAGCAGTTCAAGGAGATCGAGAGCGAGATCGTGCGCGGTGCCATCATCGAGGGCAAGCCGCGCATCGACGGACGCGACCTCAAGACCGTGCGTCAGATCGTTGCCGAAGTCGGCGTGCTGCCGCGTGCGCACGGCTCGGCGCTGTTCACGCGCGGCGAGACCCAGGCGCTGGTCGTCACCACCCTCGGTACCGGCCGCGATGAGCAGATCATCGACGCACTCGCAGGCGAGTACCGCGAGACGTTCCTGCTGCACTACAACTTCCCGCCGTACTCGGTCGGCGAGGCTTCGATGATGAAGAGCCCCGGCCGCCGCGAGATCGGCCACGGCAAGCTCGCGTGGCGTGCCGTGCATCCGCTGCTGCCCAAGCCAGAAGAGTTCCCGTACACGATCCGCGTGGTCTCCGAGATCACCGAATCGAACGGCTCCTCGTCGATGGCCTCGGTGTGCGGCTCGTCCCTGTCCATGATGGACGCGGGCGTGCCCTTGAAGCGTCCCGTCGCCGGCATCGCCATGGGCCTGATCCTCGAGAAGAGCGGCAAGTTCGCCATTCTCTCCGACATCCTCGGTGACGAGGATCACCTCGGCGACATGGACTTCAAGGTCGCCGGTACGGAAGTCGGCGTCACCTCGCTGCAGATGGACATCAAGGTCGCCGGCATCACCGCCGAGATCATGGAGAAGGCGCTCGCCCAGGCGAAGGACGGCCGCCTCCATATCCTGAAGGAGATGGCCAAGGCGCTCACCTCGGCGCGTTCCGACGTCGCCGCGACCGCGCCGCGCATCACCACCTTCACCGTGCCGAAGGACAAGATCCGCGAGATCATCGGCACCGGCGGCAAGGTCATCCGCGAGATCACCGAGACCACCGGCGCCAAGATCGACATCGAGGACGACGGCACCGTCAAGGTTGCCGCCTCCGATCCGGCCGCATCCAAGGCCGCCGTCGATTGGATCAAGGGCATCGTCGCCGAGCCCGAGATCGGCATGATCTACAAGGGCAAGGTCGTGAAGGCCGTCGACTTCGGCGCCTTCGTCAACTTCATCGGCAGCAAGGACGGCCTCGTCCACATCTCCGAGATGGCGCAGCGCCGCGTCGCCAAGGTCTCGGACGTGGTCAGCGAGGGCCAGGAAGTCTACGTGAAGGTCCTGGGCGTCGATGATCGCGGCAAGGTGCGCCTGTCCATGAAGGTGGTCGACCAGGCCACCGGCAAGGAACTGCCGCAAGAGAAGAAGGACCAGCGCGAGCCCGCCGAGGGCCACGCTGGCTAAGACGCTGCCGGGGGAACGGAAATCGGTTCAGCGCGCCAGCGGAGTTGCGGGGCGCGCTGAACCGAACTGCCCTTTGCACGGTCCCGTGCGGTATGCGCGGGGGTTCGCTATGCTCGGGTTGCTGTTGGGCCGCTTCGGGGGAGGCTGGGGCCAATGAAGGCGCTGAACGCCATCCGCATGTCGGGGGCCGAGGTGCTGCCCTTGGTCGAGGGCGGCAAGGGCGTCTCCATCACCACCGGCCAGTCCTCCGGCCCCTGGGCGGCCGCCGGCGGCATCGGCACGTTCTCCGGCGTCAATGCCGACTTCTACGACGAGAACGGCGCCCTCGTGCCGCAGATCTACAAGGGCAAGACGCGCCGCGAGCGCCACGACGAACTCGTCGCGTTCGGCATCCTGGGCGGCATCGCCCAGGCCAAGATCGCCCACAACCTCCGCGCCGGCGCGGGCCGGATCCACATGAACATCCTGTGGGAGATGGGCGGCGCCGAGCCGGTGCTGACCGGAATCTTGGAGGGCGCCAAGGGCCTGATCCACGGCGTCACCTGCGGCGCCGGCATGCCGTATCGCCTGGCCGAGATCACCGCCAAGTACGGCGTCTACTACTACCCGATCGTCTCCTCGGCGCGCGCCTTCCGCGCGTTGTGGAAGCGCGCCTACCACAAGACCGCCGAGTTCCTCGGCGCGGTGGTCTACGAAGACCCCTGGCTCGCCGGCGGCCACAATGGCCTCTCCAACTCCGAAGACCCCACCAAGCCCGAGGACCCGTATCCGCGCCTCGTCGAGTTGCGCAAGCAGATGAACGAGTTCGGTCTGCAGAGCACGCCCATCGTCATGGCGGGCGGCGTTTGGTACCTGCGCGACTGGGACGACTACCTCGACAATCCCGAGATCGGCCCCATCGCCTTCCAGTTCGGCACGCGCCCCTTGCTCACCAAGGAAAGCCCGATCTCCACCGAGTGGAAGGAGAAGCTGCTGACGCTCAAGGAAGGCGACATCTATCTCAACCGATTCTCGCCGACCGGCTTCTGGTCGTCCGCGGTCGAGAACGAGTTCCTGCGCGAGCTCAAGGGCCGCGAGGCGCGCCAGATCGCCTACACCATGGAAGTCGTCGGCGAGCACCAGGCCGAGTTCCCCATGGGTCCGCGCGGCCGCCTCGTGTACCTCACTGCCGGCGACCGCGTGCGCGCCCAGGAATGGGTCGCCCAGGGCTACACCGAAGCCCTCAAGACTCCTGACTCGACCCTCGTCTTCGTCACGCCCGACCGCGCCCGCAAGATCCGCATCGACCAGATCGAATGCATGGGCTGCCTGTCCCAGTGCCGCTTCTCGAACTGGGATCAGGGCCCCGAAGGCACCACCGGCAAGAAGGCCGACCCGCGCAGCTTCTGCATCCAGAAGACCCTGCAGAATGTCTCGCACACGTCCGACGTCGAGCACGAACTGATGTTCGCCGGCCACGGCGCCTACCGCTTCGCGAGCGATCCGTTCTACTCGAACAAGTTCATCCCGACGGTCAGAGAGCTGGTCGAGCGGATCATGACGGGCGATTGATCTCGGCTCAGTCGTAGCGTTTGACGCGTCCGAGCAACAGGACGCCCGCGCCGGCATCGGCGTGGTCTGCCACCTCCATCAGCGCGAAGTAGCGGCCGCACGCGGGGCTGTCGGCCACCTTCTGCATCGCGGTATCGACTGCGGCGCGGCTCTCCCAAAATACCAAGTCCGTCCACTGCCGGTCGGGTCCGCGCAGCAATTCGCGCGACACGAATCCGGGCTGCCGGGCAAGAAAATCCGCCTGCAGCTGATCCGACGCGGCGATCAGTGCTTCCACCGTGACTCCGGCCCGAACGCGGAACGGCGCCCACTCGATGACGACATCCTCCTTCGGCATAATGTTTCCTCCTCGGTTTGGTGCCGCTTGCGTATCCTGAATCCATGACAGAAACTGTCATCGTATGTCGCGCTTGGATCGATTGGATGAGCTGGAGCACCTCCTGCGCGGGCGTGGCGAGACGACGGTGGCGGATGTGGCTGCGGCGCTCTCGGTCAGTGAGCGCACGGTCTTTCGCGACCTCGCCTTGCTGCGCGAGCGCGGCCTGGTGATCGCCGCCGATTCCGGGCCGGGTGGCGGCATTCGCCTCGATCGCGGTCGCAGCCCGCACCGGGTTCTCCTTACCCTCGCCGAGGTCGTCTCGCTTTGGCTGGCTGCCCGGCTTTCCCAAGGCGCTACCGACCTGCCGTGGAGCGGTGCCGCGCGCACCGGCCTTGCCAAGCTGCTCGGCTCGCTGGCCCGACCCCGCGCCGCCGAGCTCCACGCGCTCTGCCGCCGGGTCATTGTCGGCCCGCCCGCCAGCGAGAGCGTTCGCGCGCGGTCAGCCGCACCGGAACGGGAGTTCCTCGGCATCTTCGAGCGCGCTTTCTCGGAGCGGTGCGGACTCCGCTTCGACTACACCGATCAGAATGGCCGCCGCAGTCACCGGCACATCGAGCCGCATGGGCTGCTGGTCGAGCCGCCGGTCTGGTACGTCCTTGCCCGCGACATCGACAAAGGAGAGCCGCGCATGTTCCGCATGGATCGGATATCCCGCGCGAAGACCGTTCCCGACGCTCGCTTCGTCGCCGATTTCGCGGTGATCGACGCCCAGGTCCCGGACCGCGGGCGTTGGCATGCTCTTGCGGCGGGCGGCTGACGAGGCGGCGTTATCACATAATGTATTGCCACGAATAGTCACATAGTGTATTGTTTCCTCCAAACCCGCCCGTTTGGAGCGACCCATGATCCCCAGAAAACCAAGCCTTTCCGGCCTTTCCCTGGACCAAATTGAGGCCGAGGCCGAAGGCCGCGTCCACCGCGCCATCCAAGACAATCTGGAGCGCGAGCGCGAAGAGCGGGAGCAGCGGGACCATAGATCGCCCATTCTTTTGGATGCGGAGCCCGCCCCGCCTGTCGGCCGCGACCCGGAAACCGGCCGCTTCACCGAAGGCTGGTCGGGCCGCCCCAAGGGCTCGCTCAACAAGGCGACCCTCATCGCCCGCAACCTCTTGGATGAACAGGCCGAGACCTTCGCGCGCAGCCTCGTGGCGCTCGCCCTCGCCGGCGACCTCCCGGCGTTGCGCATCTGCAGCACGCGCCTCCTGCCGGCCCGCCGCGATCTGCCGGTGGACATCGAGCTCCCGGCGATCGTCACCGCCCAGGACGCGGTCCGCGCCGCGGGCACCGTCACCGCCATGGTCAGCGAGGGCCGTCTGACCCCGTCCGAAGCCCAGAAGATCGCGAGCGTCATCGAAACCCAGCGCCGCGCCATCGAGACCGCCGAGCTTGAGCGCCGCATCCTCATCCTCGAGGCCAGCGTCAAATAGCGGGGGGCTGGCAATCTTCGGCCCGCCGCCCTATCTTGGAATCATTCCAAACATGGTCAAGCCCGCATCCAAGACCCGCAAGACCGCCCGCGCGCAGCCCGGAAAGCCGGGGGCGCTCGATCGCCTGCGCGACGCCGGCCTGCGCCCGACGCGCCAGCGCGTTGCGCTCGCCGCGCTGCTGTTCGACGGCCACCCGCACGGCCGCCACGTCACCGCCGAGATGCTGTTCGACGAGGCGCGCAGGCGCGGCGCGCGCGTCTCGCTCGCCACCGTCTACAACACCCTGCACCAGTTCACCGAGGCGGGCCTGTTGCGCGAGCTCGTCGTCGATCCCGGCACCTCGCACTTCGACACCAACATGGGCGATCACCATCACCTCTACTTCGAGGATTCGGGCGAGCTGCGCGACGTGGACGCCGGTGGCATCGCCATCAAGGGCCTGCCGCCGACTCCGCGCGGCACCGAGGTGGCGAGCATCGACGTCATCGTGCGCCTGCGCCGCCGCTAGTTTCTTTAGTTAGAATAATTCTAATCTATTGACGGCAATCGTGCGCCGTCATACATAGAGCGAACAGTCGCAAGCGTAGGTAGTGGCACGGATAGTGCCGCCGCTTCGTTCGCGCGAGCCTCCGGCTAACGAACAGGAGAAAGACCATGAAGGCGTTGAAGGGCAGCAAGACCGAAGACAACCTGAAGGCCGCGTTCGCGGGCGAGTCCCAGGCGAACCGCCGCTACCTGTATTTCGCGCAGAAGGCCGACGTCGAGGGCTACAACGACGTCTCCGCCGTATTCCGCTCCACCGCGGAAGGCGAGACCGGCCACGCCCACGGCCACCTCGAGTACCTGGAAGCCTCGGGCGACCCCGCCACCGGCAAGCCGATCGGTGCGACCAAGCTCAATCTCGCCGCCTCCATCGCCGGCGAGACGCACGAGTACACCGACATGTACCCGGGCATGGCCAAGACCGCGCGCCAGGAAGGCTTCGAGGAGATCGCCGACTGGTTCGAGACCCTCGCCAAAGCCGAGCGCTCCCACGCCGGCCGCTTCCAAAAGGCCCTCGACACCCTCGGCTAATCGCCGCCGCACTCTCCCCTCAACCCTCCCCCCGCGTCGCGCGTGTAGCGCGCCTCCGGCGCGACGGGGAGGGCAGGGTGAGGGGCAAGAAAACCGGTGCGACAGCGCCCGCCGCTCGAACGAAAAGAAGAAACGATGCACTCCGAAGGCACCGGCGCACCGACTCGCCACGTCATCGCGTGGGACGACCCGTCCTACACCGACCCCGCCGCCCTCGACGCCGAGGAGCGCCGCCAGTTCGACGTCTGTCACGGTTGCCGGCGCTGCTTCAACCTGTGCGACTCCTTCCCGCGCCTGTTCGATCTCATCGACGCAGCCAAGTCGGGCGAGCTCGACACCGTCGAATCCAAGGACTTCGAGCCGGTCGTGGACGCCTGCACGCTGTGCGACATGTGCTTCATGACGAAGTGCCCATACGTGCCGCCGCACGCCTTCAACATCGACTTCCCGCACCTGATGCTGCGCCACCGCGTCATGGAGGAGCGCCAGGGCAAGGTCACGTTCGCCCAACGCGAGATCCGCAAGACCGATCGCAACGGCGCGCTCGCCTCGCACATGGCCGGCCTCGCCAATTGGGCGAGCAGCGTCACCAACACGCTCGGCCGCTCGGTCCTGTCCGCCGCCGCCAACATCCATCCGCGCGCCTGGCTGCCGGATTTCGTGCCCGCCAAGGACGTGCTGACGACGCGCGCGGCGCGCGAGCCGCTGCCGGTGACGCCTGCCGCCCAAGGGACCAAGACTCAGCGCAAGGTCGTGCTCTACGCAACCTGTGCCGGCAACTTCAACAAGCCGGAGATCGGCCTCGCCACCCGCGCCGTCCTCGCCCGCAACGGCATCGAGACGGTCGTCGTCCATCCCGGCTGCTGCGGCATGCCGCAGCTGGAGATCGGCGATCTCGCTGCCGTCGCGACCAGCGCCAGAAAAGTTGCGGCTGATCTGATTGCCTGGGTCGATAAGGGCTACGACATCGTCGCGCTCACCCCGTCGTGCGCGCTCATGCTGAAGTTCGAGTGGCCGCTGATCGTGCCCAAGGACGCGAACGTCGCCCGCCTCGCCAAGGCGACGCGGGACGTCTCCGAGTACATCGTCGAGGTCGCCAAGAAGGACGGCCTCGCCGGCACGCTGGCGCCGATGCCCGAGCCGGTCGCGCTCCACATCGCCTGCCACTCCCGGGCCCAGAACATGGGCGCCAAGGCTGCCGACATGCTGCGGCTCATCCCCGAGGCCAACGTCACGATCATCGAGCGCTGCTCGGGTCACGGCGGCGCGTGGGGGGCAGAGAAGCCCAACTTCGACGTAGCGCTGAAGGTCGGCAAGCCGGTCTTCCGCCGTGTGCTTGACTTGAAACCGGCGCACGTCTCGTCCGAGTGCCCTCTGGCCGGCGATCACATCGTCCAGGGCGCGCGCGAACTCGAACCGGGCGCCGACATCAAAGAGTCGGTCCACCCGATCCTGTTGTTCGCCCGCGCCTACGGCATCGAAGTTGGAGTCTCGAAATGACGGTCCGCACCAGACGCCGCTCGATCACACGCGAGGACATCCTGCCGCTCGACGCCTACGAAGCCGTGCGGTCCGCCAAGCGCGCCGAGATCCGTGCCCAGAAGAAGCACCGCCAGATCGAGGTCGGGCCCTACGCCCACTTCACCTTCGAGTCCTACGACTCGATGTGGGTGCAGGTGCACGAGATGCTGCGCACCGAAAAGGGCGGCGACGCCCAGTTGGAAGACGAGCTCGCCGCCTACAACCCGCTCATTCCGAACGGCCGCGAGCTGGTCGCGACCATGATGCTGGAGATCGACAGCCCGGTCGCCCGCGCCCGCGAGCTGGTCAAGCTCGGCAACATCGAGGAACAGGTCCAGCTCCGCTTCGGCGACCACGTCGTCAAGGCCGTGCCGGAGCAAGACGTCGAGCGCACCGATCCCGAGACCGGCAAGACGTCCTCGGTGCACTTCCTGCACTTCCCGTTTGCCGGCGACCAGATCGCCGCCTTCCGCGCCGAGAACGCCGAGGTGACCTTGGAGATCAAGCACCCCGCCTACCGCCACGCCGCCGGGCTGTCCAATGAGATGCGCGCGGCTCTGGCTACGGACTTCGATTCAGCGGTGGTGCACTAGGAGCCTAGTCGAGCATCTCGTTCGGATACACGCCCCAGATCTGCTCGCGCGGCAGCCATCCTTTGTGGCCCTCGATGTCGAGCCTGCAGAACGGCCCCGCGCACTCCAGCACCCGCGCGATGACACCGGGTTCCGCCATCGCCACCGGTTGCACGTTGGTGGGAGTGCGCGTCAGGGTGCGCACCTCGCCCAGGATGATGGCGCGGCGTTCGCCCGACAGAAGGTTCTGGTGCACCCAGCCTTCGACGCCGTCGATGTCGCGCACCTTGCGCCACACGTCGAAGGTCGCGACGATCTCGACCGGCATGCCGGCGCGCACGAACACCCACACCACCGGGTACTGCATGCCCGGGCCCGTGCGCACGTTGACCTCGCCGGAGCGCAGCGACACGAAGCGCGGGATGGCCAGCGCTTGGGCAACCGCAGCGGCAGCAACCGCGCACACCGCAAGCGTCACGATGCACGACCACACCACACGCATGCGATGGGTCAGGCGGTCTTCTCCGCACCGAGTGCGTACGCCGCCTTCAGCCACGCCGTCAGTTCCCGGTCCACCGCGCCGGGTGCTGCCAGCAGGATCTCGTTGTGCACGACGTTGCGCGAAATCGCGTTCACCTTGGCAACGCGCGTGCTGACCATCGGCTTGTCGGTGCGGATGGAAAGCGACAGGGCGCTCTTGCGCGGATGCACGATGGCGAACGCGGTTCCGGCGATCAGATGGATCGAGTTCTTCTTGGCGTCGACCTCAACGGGGCCGAACTTGAGCACGGCCCGCATGACGGCATCGTACGTGGCGCGCACGACCGCCTCAAAGCCCTCAAAGACCGCAGCTTCCTCTGGCTTCATGGGCGTAGTGAATCATGCCTCCGGGCGCTCTGACAACGCCCGCGGCGGCCGTTTCTGCGGTTTGTCGGCCTGCCACGGCGCATGCTAGAGAGGGCCGCCGCCCCACTCCCCGGATACCCTTGAGCACCAAGAAGCCCGACGTCATCGTCACGCGCAAGCTGCCCGAGGCGGTCGAGGTGCGCATGATGGAGCTGTTCCGCGCGCGCCTGAACATCGACGACCACCGCTTCTCCCCGGCCGAGCTCATCGAGGCCGTCAAGACCGCCGACGTGCTGGTGCCGACCGTCACCGACCGCGTCGACGCCGCCGTCCTGGCCAACGCCGGCCCCAAGCTCAAGCTGATCGCCAACTTCGGCACCGGCATCAACCACATCGACCTGAAGGCGGCCGCCGAGCGCGGCATCACCGTCACCAACACGCCGGGCGTGCTCACCGAGGATACTGCCGACCTCACCATGGCGCTCATCCTCGCCACGCCCCGCCGTATCACCGAAGGCGAGCGCCTCGTGCGCGCCGGCAAGTGGGAAGGGTGGGGCCCGACCTTCCTGCTCGGCCATCGCATCACCGGCCAGCGCCTCGGCATCGTCGGCATGGGCCGCATCGGCCAGGCTGTAGCTCGCCGCGCCCGTGGCTTCGGCCTGTCGGTGCACTACCACAACCGCAAGCGCGTGCCCGAAGCGACCGAGGCCGAGCTCGAGGCCGCCTACTGGGAAGACCTCGACCAGATGCTCGCCCACATGGACATCATCTCGGTCAACTGTCCGCTCACCGACGCGACGCGCGGCATGCTCTCGGCCGCGCGCCTCGCCCGCCTGCAGCGCCACGCGGTGATCGTCAACACCGCGCGCGGCGAGATCATCGACGAGGACGCGCTCTGCGACCTCTTGGAGAAGCGCCTGATCGGCGGCGCCGGCCTCGACGTCCATCAGAACGCGCCGCACGTCAATCCGCGCTTGCTCAAGCTCGACAACGTGGTCCTCACGCCGCACCTCGGCTCGGCCACCGTCGCCGGCCGCATCGCCATGGGCGAGAAAGTCATCATCAACATCAAGAGCTTCGTCGACGGCAACCCGCCGCCCGACCGCGTCATCGCCGGAGTGACGACCTAAGTCGCGCGCCATGCCCTCCGACGTCGAACGCGCGCGCGAGTTCGGTGCGACCCTGGATTTCGGGCGCACCACCGGTGACTACCGCCGCTACCGTCCCGGCTTCCCGCAAGCATTCTTCGATAGCCTCGCGGCGCGCGGCTGGCTGCGCTCCGGCCAGGCCGCCCTCGACCTCGCCACCGGCACCGGCGCCGTCGCTCGCGGCCTGGCGCGCGCCGGCGCCACCGTCACCGCCGCCGACATCGCCGGCGAGCTCATGCATGTCGCCGACGCGCTGGACGACGCGGCCGACGTGAAAGTGCGCTATGTGCGCGCTCCCGCCGAGGACACCGGTCTGCCCGCGGCGAGCTTCGATCTCGTCACCGTCGGCCAAGCCTGGCACTGGTTCGACCGCCCGCGCGCCGCCGCCGAAGTGCGGCGCCTCTTGCGCCCGGGCGGCCGCGTCGTCATCGCCCACTTCGATTGGATCCCGCTGCCCGGCACCGTGGCTGCCGCCACCGAAGCCCTGATCCTCAAGCACAATCCGCGCTGGCCGCTTGCCGGCGGCAACGGTGTCTACCCCACCTGGCTGCGCGACCTCGCCGAAGCCGGTTTCGCCGCCATCGAGACGTTCTCCTTCGACCTCGACGTGCCGTTCACGCACGTCCAATGGCAGGGCCGCGTCCGCGCTAGCGCGCCGATCCAGGGCTCCTTGTCCACCGAGGAAGTCGCCACCTTCGACGCGGAGTTGCAGACCTTGTTGCGCGCGCGCTTCGCGACCGAGCCGCTGCAGGTGCTGCACCGCTGCTGGGCCGCGTCCGGCCTCGCACCGTAAGCGCGACAGCGCGACGCAGGCGGCGTCACACAGCGGGAACACACGTGCGTTAGTACCCGGGGGGTGAACGCCTCCCGACGTCCGTCTTTGGGCGACCCACGTCTCGCCGGACTCGTCGCGCGGTTGCACGACGGCGGCCGCCGCCAAGTGTGGCGCTCGCTGGCCGAGATGCTGCCGGGGTGCGCGCTCTTCGTTCTCGCGCTCTACTGCGTGTTGCAGATCCGGCATCTTCTCCCGGGATCCGGTCCGGCTCCCCTCGCACTTTACGGGTTGGTTGCGCTCGGCGCCGGCGCGCTTGCCGTCGCCGCCGCGGCGATCGTTGCCGCGCGACGCCACCCCTCGATCGGCGCCATGGCGCGCACCGCCGACCGCACCTTCGCGCTCCACGAGTGCGTCGCCACGGCACTCGAGGTCGCGGCGAAGGAGCCGGGCCGCTTCGGCGTCATCGGCGAAGCGCTGGTGCAAAGCGCCGCCGCGCATGCCGATCGTATCGATGTCCGCCGCCTGGTGCCGCTGCGGCTGCCGCGCACGGCGCTGGCTGTGCCGGCGCTGCTGCTCGTTGCAGCACTGCTGACTGCCGTGCCGCCTCCGGTCCTGCATGAGGCGCTGGCGGCGCTGCGTCCCGCCAGTGGGCCTCAGTCGGTTCAACACGCCGCGGAGCGCGCCGAGGACGTTGCAACCGTGGCAGCGCTGGCCGCGATCGTGCGCCGGGACGGGCGGGAGCGTGCCGACCCGCAGCTGCAGGCGGTGGCCCAGGAGTTGGGCGCTCTCGCCCAGCGCTTTGCCGAGACTCCGGCAATGGACCGCGCGGGCCTAGCCGACGGAATGGAGCGACTCTTGGCCGCCGCCAACGACGCCTATGCCCGCGCCGGGGAATCGCCGCCGGTCGCGCTCAGCCACCCGCGCGCTTTGGATTCCGCGCGTCGCGGCGCTGCGATGCCACGGGCCGCCGGGTCCGGCCAGGCCGCTACGGCCGGTGCGGCCCAGGACGCCGCCGCTGCCCCACGCCCACCGGGCCAGCGCAATGGCCCCGGCGGCGCCGCTCCCCTCTTGCCGGCGCCCGAGCGCACCATCGCCGGTGCGCGTCCGCCCGGAGGCGCCCTCGACGCACTCACAGATGCAGCCCTCGCGGCCGCGACGGTTGATGCGGAACAGGATTATCGCGACCTGGGCGGCGAGCCCGCCGAGGAGGGTGGCGCCGGCCAGGTGTTCGGCGGCGCCGGCGGCGGTGCGCCGGGCGATTACGCAGGCTTCGGGACCCGCGCGCTGACCGGCGCTCCCACCGCTCGCCTAGGCCTCACCGCGACCGGCGACCTCCTGCTCGACAATCCGCTCGGCGAAGGCGGCCGCCGCACGCGGCTCAATCTCGCCGGTCAGCCGGCCGAAGCGGTCGTCACCGGTGCGCCGGCGGCTGGCACCGCGTGGCGCGCGGCGGCCGAACACGAGGTGACGCGTACGGCCCTACCCGTCACTGCTCGCGACCTGGTCGGCCGCTACTTCCAGGCCATGACAGCGGAACGCGGCCAATGACGTTCCTCGCCCCCGGTTGGTTGCTCCTCGGGGGACTGACGGCACTGGTGCTGGTGCTGCATATGCGCAACCGCCGCCGCCGCGAAGTTCCCAGCGTATTGATCTGGCAGATGCTGCAGAACACCGCCGTGGCGCGCCGTTCGCTGCGCGCTCCGCCGCCCAGCCTCCTGCTCGCGCTGCAATTGCTCGTCGTCGTCCTGGCGACGCTCGCCTTGGCGCAGCCGCAACTCGGCGGCCGCGACGCTCCCGCGCACACGATCTTTGTGCTGGACGCATCGGGCAGCATGCGCGCGACCGATCTCGCCCCCAGTCGCTTCACCGCCGCGCGCCAACATCTGCTCGCGGCCATCGCCGCAGAGGCGGCAGACTCCCGCACGCGCATTTCCGTCGTTCACGTGGACGCCGCGCCGCGCATCCACGTCGCCCGCCAGCGCGAAGCGGCCGGGATACTCCCGCTCGCCGAGGACCTGCAAGCGGGCGACGGAGCCGCCGATTGGGAAGCGGCCGTCGCCTTGGTGGCGACCATCCGCCGCGACGGCGAGGCGACGCGCATCGTCGTGCTGACCGATGGCGCCGACCCGGCGGCGGCCGATTTTCAGAATGCGTTTGCTGACATCGCTGCGGCCCGGGTCTTTGCGGGTGCCGACGCCGCGAACGTCGGCCTGATGGCCGCCCTCGCGCCGGCCGCCGACTTGCCCGGAACCTGGCGTGTCACCGGCACGGTGCAATTCGGCGGGGCCACGCCGCCGGACGTCGTGCTGGAGGCCTTGTTCCAGCCAAGCGGCGGCGGCGCCTTCACGCCGCTCGCCTCCACGCGTGTTGCGCGCCGAGGCGGACCGCCGAGCGTTGCCTTCGATCTGATGCTGGAGCTTCCCGGCCCCGGCGCCGTCGAGTTGCGCCTGCCCGACGACGCAGGGCCACACGACAACGCCATGTATTTCGTTGTGGACCCCGGCCCCGTGCGCGCCCGCGTTCTCTATGTCGGTGCCGCGGACGGCCCGCTGCTGATCGCCCTGCAGGCGATGGACGCCGTCGAGCTTCTCAGCGCCGACCGTTTGCCGGCGGACGACCACACCTTCGACCTCGTCGTGGTCGACGGGGTCGCGGTAGCGCGCCGCCCCGCTACCAACGTGCTTTGGCTCGGCGCGGCGCACGCCGGCGGTCAGCCACCACCGGCGCCGCTCGGCGCTCCGTACATCACCGGCTGGGACACAACCCATCCCCTGTCCGATCAGCTCGACTGGACGTCGATCGCGCCGCCGCGCGCTTATCGCGTCGAACGGCTGCCGGGCGCCACGGTGCTCGCGGAGGCCACACACGGACCCCTGGTGCAGGCGCGCACGACCCCGGCTGGGCGGGAGATCCAGGTCGCGTTCGATCTCGCCGGCTCCGGGTGGGCCGACAGCGCCGGACTCCCCTTATTCCTGAACAACGTGATGCGCTGGCTTGGGCCCGCCACGCAACCCTGCGTCGTCGGCGTTGCGTGCTCGATCGAAGCGCGCCGGAGTTCGGCGCAGATTATCGCACCCGATGGCACGACGGTTTCGCGGGGGCGCGCGGACGCCGAGTTTCTCCTCTCGGGCGCCGACGCCGCCTTCGTGCCGGCGCGTGCTGGGCTCTACGCGCTCCAATCCGGAGAGAGCCGGCGGTGGGTCGCCGTCAATCGTGCCGGCGCGACGGAGACCGCATTGGCGCCACTGGGTGACGGCAATCCAGTGTCGCCGCCGGACCAAACTCTGCCGCCGCTCTGGCGGTGGTTGCTGGTCACGGCCTTGGTTGCGTTGATCGCTGAGACGTGGATCGCCGGGCGGGGCAGCGAGCAGTTCCTGACCCTCCGCGCTCTCGCTTACGGCCGCGCTCTCGCCGGACGCCGGCGTGCGCAGCTCGGCTTGCGGGCGGCCGCCATCGGCCTCGTCGTCGCCGCTCTCGCCGGAGTGCCGACCGCGGTGCGCGAGTTCGCAGAGCGAGTCGTGCTGGTGGTCGGTCCGGATCTGGTTGCCGAAAGCCCCAACGCCGGGCGCGCGTTGCTCCTGCGCGACGTCGATGGGAAACTCGCCGCCGACGGCCGCGACGGCAACGCCGGCATCGTCGCC
>CAMEYM010000025.1 GCA_945947575.1 Rhizobium sp. Q54 | reverse complement strand
CTGGAAGACAACTCGATCTCCCTCAACATCGCCGTCGCGCTGAATGACACGGACGGCTCCGAGTCCATCACCGGCATCACTGTGGCCGGCGTGCCCGCCGGTGCCGCGCTGTCGGCGGGTACCGACAACGGCGACGGCACCTGGTCGCTGACGCCGGAGCAGCTCACCGGTCTGACCATCACGCCGCCCGACGATTCGGACGCCGACTTCACCCTGACCGTCACCGCGATGAGCGGTGAGGCCGCGGGTGGTGCGGGTGCGTCTGCGTTCAGGACGCTTGCCGTCACCGTCACGGGCGTCGCCGACGCGCCGCGCGTCGAGGTAGACGACGTCACTGGTTCCGAAGGCGAGCCGATTGCCCTCGACCTCGCCGTTGCGCTCGATGACGTCGATGGTTCCGAGCAGATCGCCAACATCCTGATCAGCGGAGTGCCCTCGGGCGCGCTCCTGTCCGCCGGCACCGACAACGGCGACGGCACCTGGACGCTGACGCCGTCCCAGCTGGCCGGCCTGCAGATCACGCCTCCGCCCGGCTCGGACGACGACTTCACACTTACGGTGACCGCGGTCGCGGCCGAAGGCGCGGGTGGCACGGCTGCCACGATCGCCACCTTCGACGTGACCGTCAGCGGCGTTGCCGGCGGCCCGCAGGTCGTCGCTTCCAGCATTGGTGGCGAGGAAGACAGCGCGATCCCGCTCAACATCGACGTGCAGCTCGCCGACCTCGACGGCTCCGAGACCATCACCGACATCACCATTTCCGGTGTTCCGGTTGGAGCTGCGCTCTCGGCGGGCACCGACAACGGCGACGGCACCTGGTCGCTGACGCTGGCCCAGCTCGAAGGCCTGACGATCACGCCGCCGGCCAATTCCTCCGACGACATGGAGCTAACGGTCAGCGCGACTTCGAGCGAGACCGACGGCGACAGCGCGACCACCCTTGCGACGCTCGACGTCGTCGTCACCGGCGTTGCCGATCAGGCGACGGTGACGGTGACCGACACGACCGGCGCGGAAGATGCCTTCATTCCGCTCGACGTGGGCGTGCACCTGCCCGACATGGACGGCTCCGAGATGTCCGTGGTCGCCGTCAGCGGTGTTCCGGAAGGCGCCGTGTTGTCGGCTGGCACTGACTCTGGCGGCGGCGTGTGGCTCGTGCCGACGACCGAGTTGGCCGGTCTGGCGATCAAGCCCCCGGCCAATTCCTCGGAAGACTTCGCGCTGACGGTGACCGCGGTTACGGCCGAGGACGGCACGATCGCGTTCTCCGACGACGTGCTGCTCACCGTCACGGTGACGGGCGTCGCCGACGTGCCAACCGTGACGGTGGAAGCCGCCGCGGGCGCCGAGGACAGCGAGATCTCGCTCGCCATCGCGCCGCACTTCGCGGACATGGACGGCTCCGAGACGATGACCGTCTCGATCGCCGGCGTGCCCGAGGGTGCGGTGCTCTCGGCCGGCACCGACAATGGCGACGGCACGTGGACCGTCGCGGCGGCGGACCTCGCTGGCCTGACCATCACGCCCCCGGCCGACTCGTCCGACGACTTCGACCTGACGGTGACGGCGATCACGGCCGAGGATGGCACGACCGCTGCGTCCGAGCCGGTCGTTCTGACCGTATCGGTGACCGGCGTTGCCGATGAGCCGAAGGTTACGGTCGCCAATGCTTCCGGCGCCGAGGACTCGGCGATCCCGCTGGCGATCACCGCCGCGCTCGATGACCTCGACGGCTCCGAGACGATCACCGACATCACCATCTCCGGCGTGCCGGAAGGTGCTTCGCTGTCGGCTGGTACCGACAACGGCGACGGCACCTGGACGCTCACTCCCGCCCAGCTCAGCGGCCTGAAGGTCACGCCGCCCGCGGATTCTTCTGACGACTTCACGCTGACCGTCAGCGCGACCTCGACCGAGGCCGACGGCGATACCGCGACCACGGTCGCGACCCTCGACGTCGCCGTCACTGGCGTTGCCGATGAGCCGACGGTCACGGTCGGCAACATCACGGCCGCCGAAGACACGGCCGCCATCCCGCTGAACATCGGCGCGACGTTCACCGACACCGACGGCTCCGAGAACCAGGTCATCACCATCTCGGGCGTGGCCGGCGGCGCGACGCTGTCGGCCGGCACCAACAACGGCGACGGCACGTGGACTCTGACGCCCGCCCAGCTGACCGGCCTGACCCTGACGCCGGGCCTGAACAACGCCACCGACCTCAACCTGACGGTCACTGCGACCTCGTCTGAGGACGGCACGACCGCCTCCGACACCGAGACCTTCACGGTCGCCATCACCGGCGTTGCCGATGAGCCGACGGTCACCGTCGGCAACATCACCGTTGCCGAGGACGCCGGCCCGATCGCGCTCAACATCACCGCGCTGTTCCCGGACGCCGACGGCTCCGAGTCGCAGTCGATCAGCATCGCCGGCTTCCCGGCGGGCGCGATCTTGACGGCCGGCACCGACAACCACGCCATCCCGATCGTCAACGGCGTCGCCGTGCTGACCCCGGCGGACCTCGCCAACCTCAAGGTCCTCCCCGTCGCGAACTCGGCGGACGACTTCTCTCTCACCGTCACTGCGACGGCGACCGAGGGTGAGAACGGCAGCACGGCCTCCACGGTCGCGAGCTTCGACGTCAACATCACCGGCGTCGCCGATGCGGCGACCGTGACGGTGAGCGACGTGGTCGGCCTCGAGGACCATGCCGTCCCGCTCAACGTCGGCGCGGTATTCCCCGACATGGACGGCTCCGAGACCCATTCGATCGTCATCGGCGGCGTGCCGACCGGCGCCGTGCTCTCGGCCGGCACCAACAACGGTGACGGCACCTGGACGCTGACGCCGGGCCAGCTCACCGGTCTGACGGTGACGCCGGTCGTGAACTCCAACGTCGACTTCGACCTAACGGTCACCGCCCGCTCGACCGAGAACGGTCAGACGGTCGGGACGACCGAGAACATCCACGTCGATCTACGCGGCGTCGCCGACGCACCCACGCTCACTGCCACGCTCGGCGTAGGCGAAACGGTTGATGCGGTAGCCAGCGACGTCGTCGAGTCGATCACGCTCAGCGTTGCCAAGCAGGGCAACGGCAACACCGGCCAGTTCGAGGTGTTCGTCAACGGCGTGTCCGCGGGCGTGTACACCACGAACGTCTCGCACGGCGCCCAGGGCAACTGGCAGACGATCACGGTCGACGGGCTCGAGCTCGAGCCGGGCTCTGACCCGATCGTTTCGATCAAGCCAGTCGGCAACAACGCCGGCATCCTGGTCAACAGCATTACGGTTGAAGGCAGCGTGATGCAGGCCGAGACCGACGGCCAGGTGACGGGCGGTGGCGGTGGCTTCCTCAACCTGATTAGCGGCATTCTGGGCAACCTGGGCACCAACGCGTACGTCAGCCTCAAGGGTGGCGCGGAGTTGTCCTTCACGCTCGACGAGGACATCCTCGGTGAGCCGTCCAGCGCGGTCGCCGGAACGGAGTTCCCGCTTACCATCACCACCGCCGCGACCGACGCCGACGGCTCCGAGACGCTGTCGATCACTGTCGGCGGCTTGCCCGAGGGCGTGACGCTCTCGGCCGGCACCGACAACGGCGACGGTACCTACACCCTGACGGCGGGCCAGCTCTCGGGCCTGACGATGTTCGTCCCCGCGACGGTGACCGAGCAGTTCGCGCTGCAGGTCTCGTCGACATCGACCGAGAACGACGGTGACAGCGAGACGACCAGCGTCTCCGTGTCCCTCGACGGCCAGGACGTCACCGCCGAGTCCCCGACGCTTGCGGCCGCCGATGCTGCCGGAAACGAGGACGCCGCCATTGCCCTCGACATCGACGCGGCGCTGACCGACCTCGATGGCTCCGAGACCTTGTCGATCCGGTAGCCGCCAGCTACAGCCTTGTTACCGGCCAACCGATCAGGATGGGATATGGGCTGCCATTGCCCCCGATCACCGCCTAGTACAGCGCGGATTATGGTAAATCGTCACGTCCATGAGCTTGGCCCAGGCCGAATCTGGGTCGCCGCCACTGCGAATCAAGCCGGACATCGTTCCCAGCCGCGGCCGCGCAGTGTCCGGCGGGCGGAGAAAAGCAAGGAAACTCAAGGCCTCCCGCCGTTGACAGGGCGAGGGGCGCTACCCATACTTCGCCGCTTCCCGATGGCGGCCAAGCCTAGGGACGTCGTCCGTACAACTTTTCCACAGGCCGCCGAGGCGAGGCCCCCGTGTCGTCAGCACACGTGTACCCAGCGTTGATGCCCACCTATGCGCGGGCCCCGGTCGCCTTCGAGCGGGGCGAGGGCGCGTATCTGTTCGACACCAACGGGAAGCGCTACCTCGACTTCGCGGCGGGCGTCGCGGTCGTTTCGCTCGGGCACTGCCACCCGCACCTCGTTGCCGTGCTGACCAAGCAGGCCGAGACGCTCTGGCACACCTCGAATCTGTATCGCATTCCGGCGCAAGAGCGCCTGGCGACGCGCCTCGTCGAGCATTCGTTCGCCGACCAGGTGTTCTTCTGCAACTCGGGCGCCGAGGCGGTCGAGTGCGGACTGAAGATGGTGCGCCGCTACCAGGATCACGTCGGCCGCCCGCACCGCTACCGCGTCATCACGTTCGCGGGCGCCTTCCATGGCCGCACGCTGGCGACCCTCGCCGCGGGCGGACAGGAGAAGCACCTCGCCGGCTACGACCCGCGCGTCGAAGGATTCGACCAGGTCCCGTACGGTGACCTCGACGCGACGCGTCGCGCCATCACCGACGAGACCGCCGCGATCCTCGTCGAGCCTCTGCAGGGCGAAGCCGGCGCGCGTGTGCCGCCGCCGGGGTTCCTGCGGGCCCTACGCAAGCTGTGCGACGAGCACAATCTCGTTCTGTTCCTCGACGAGGTGCAGACCGGCATCGGCCGCACCGGCCGCCTGTTCGCCCATGAGTGGGAGAACGTCCGGCCCGACCTCATGGCGGTTGCCAAGGGCTTGGGCGGCGGCTTTCCGATCGGCGCGTGTCTCGCCATCGAGCCGCTCGCCGCGGTGATGACGGCCGGCTCGCACGGCTCGACCTTCGGCGGTAATCCGCTTGCCGTTGCCGTCGGCAACGCCGTGCTCGATGTCGTGCTGGGCGAAGGGTTCCTGGAGCAGGTCCGCCGCACAGCGGGCACGCTCAACCAGCGCTTGGCGCCGCTTGCCGCCGAGTATCCGAGCGTCATCGCCGAGTTGCGCGGCTCCGGGTTGCTTCTTGGATTGCGCGCCCAGGGTGCCGCGTCCGCCCAGGCTGCGCTGATCGAAGGCTTGCGCAAGGACGGGCTGCTGGTGGCTCCCGCCGGCGACAACGTCGTGCGCCTAGTGCCGCCGCTCACCATCGACGACAGTCACATCGAGGAAGCCGGCGTCATCCTCGAGCGCGTCTGCAAGCGGCTGGCGTCATGAAGGCCGCCGCCACCGCCAGGGTGCGCGAGCAAGGCAACGCGCCGCGCCACTTCCTCGACATCGACCAGCTCGATGGCGCGACGCTGCGCGCGATCTTGGATCACGCGCGCGCCATGAAGCGCGGCCGCGCCGGTATCGCCGGACGGATGGCGCCGGATGCGTCGGCGCCGCTGTCGGGGCGCGTTCTCGCTATGCTGTTCGAGCGCCCCTCGACGCGCACGCGTGTCTCGTTCCAGGTTGCGATGGCTCAACTTGGTGGCGAGACGATCCTGTTGCGCGGCGAGGAGTTGCAGCTTGGTCGCGGCGAGACGGTTTCGGATACCGCACGCGTGCTGTCGCGCTATGTCGACGCGGTCATGGTGCGCGCCTCCAACCACGCGCACCTCACCGAGATGGCGACGTATGCGTCGGTACCGGTGGTCAACGGCCTCACCGACCGCAGCCACCCCTGCCAAGTCATGGCCGACATCCTGACGGTCGAGGAGCGCCTGGGCTCCATCCGGGGCAAGGTCGTCGCCTGGTGCGGCGCCGGCAACAACGTCGCCCACTCGTGGATTCACGCCGCCGTTCGCTTCGGCTTCGAGCTGCGCCTCGCGTGTCCCGCAGAGCTTACGCCAACCCACGCCATCGCCTGGGCGCGCGAGCAGGGCGGCAAAGTCTCCGCCACCACCGACGCGGCCGTGGCCGTGCGCGGTGCCGACTGCGTCACCACCGACACCTGGGTGTCGATGAGTGACAACGACGGCGAGCGGCGCAAGAAGCTGCTGGCTGCCTACCAAGTGACGGCTGCCCTGCTGGCAACCGCGAATCCGAGCGCTATCTTTCTCCACTGCTTGCCGGCCCACCGCGGCGAGGAGGTCGAGGCTGCGGTCATCGACGGACCGCAGTCGGCCGTGTGGGACGAAGCGGAGAATCGGGTGCATGCGCAAAAGGCGATCCTTGCGTGGTGCCTCGCGTAAGGTGACTACAGGTGGTGTTGCATGCCGGGTGAGTCCCTCACACACGTCGCCGCGGACGACGTCGTCCAGCCGTTTCAGATCGACCGTGCCGATGTGCGCGGCCGTCTGGTGCGCCTCGGTGCGGCCCTCGACGGCGTGCTCTCCGGCCACGGCTATCCCGACGCGGTAGCTTCGCTGCTCGGTGAGCTCGTGGTGGTCGCCGTGGCCACGGCGGGAGCCTTCAAGTTCCAAGGCATGCTCAGCCTCCAGACTTCGTCCGATGGCGCCGTACCTCTGATGATCGCCGAGTATCGCGCCGCGCCCGAGAACGAAGGTCCGGCGCGCCTGCGCGGCTACGCCCGCTACGACGCGGCCAAGGTCGCTGCAGCCCTGCGCGACGGCGACCCGAAGCAGAGCGCCATGGAACGCCTGCTCGGCAAAGGCTCGCTTGCCTTCACGGTCGAGTCGGGGCCCGGTGCCGATCGCTACCAGGGCATCACGGCGCTCGACGGACCAACCATCGTCGAAAGCGTGCACGCGTATTTCCGCCAGTCGGACCAGCTCGATGCCGCCATCCGCGTCGATGTCGGCCGCGTTGCCCGCATCTCCAATGGCACCGGCAGCAACAGCGCCTGGCGTGCCGGCGGCGTGCTTATCCAGCGCATGCCCTCGCGCGCCTACCCTGAGCGTGACGACGAAGAGTGGCGGCGCGTTCTCGCTTTGGTGGGCAGCTCCGGACGCCTCGATCTGCTCGATCCGAAGGTGACGGCGCGCGACATGCTGCGCCACCTGTTCCCGGAAGACGACCTCCGCGCCTACCAGCCGCTGCAGGTCGAGGCGCGCTGCCGCTGTAGCCGCGACCGGGTGGACATGGTGCTGCGCTCGTTCCCGGCCAGCGAAATCGCCGACATGGTCGTGGACGGCGAGGTCACCGTGACCTGCGAGTTCTGCAACAGCCACTACCGCTTTTCGCCCAAGGAACTGAACCTCTAGCGCAATCCGCCTTCCACCCGATTGAGTGGAGGTCCGGTCCCTGCTAGGGATGGTGCCGATGGCAGTCGATCGCCCCTTCGCCCCCACGACTTGGTTGCCGGCCCTCTTCGCGGTCCTGGCGCTTGCGCTGTCGGCGTGCGCGGGCACGCCGGCCGGTGGCAATCCGGCCGTCACCTTCTCGCACCTGCAGCCGATTCGCTTCAACGCGACCGAAGTGCAGTTCGTCGACAACTACCGTCCGACGCTCGCCCCGCCCAACGTCGAGCACCAGTACCCGCAGACGCCGGCAGCGGCCGTCCGCGACTGGACGCGCGCCCGCATTGCGGCGGCAGGCGCCGCCGGCGTCGTGCGTGTGACGGTCGTGGAAGCGAGCGTCGTCGAGGTGCGCCTGCCGACCCGCGAAGGCGTCGGCGGCATGTTCTTCAATGAAGAAAACATCCGCTACGACGGCGCCATCGAGGTGACGATCGACTTCATCCCGCGCGCCGGCGTCACCGTCGGACCGTCCCAGGCGCGTGCTCGCACCGTGCGCACCCAGACGATGCTTGAGAGCTCCACCCTCAACCAGCGCAGCACGATCTACTTCAACCTGCTGCGCGGCATGATGGACGATCTCGATCAGCAGCTCGGCGCCGCCGTCCGCCAGTACATGCAGTCGGCGTTGGCGCAATAGCGCCTCCCCCCCCCTATCGCCTCCGCGGTGGCGGTGGCGGCTTCTGCTCTTCGACCTCTTCGACCACGAGCTTGAAGTCTACCGCCGTCGGGCGCCGCCCGCCGAACACGGCGTAGTCGAGGTTCTTGTAGTGGATGTCGATGTCGCGGAAGCCGACCGTACCTAGCCATGGCAGCTCGTTGCTGAGCAACAGCCCCCGGCGCGATCCTTCGGCCGGAAGGGCGCGCGCGTACATCTCCTGCACAGTAGTGCTGGCCGGGCGCGTGTGGTCGCCGACCAGGAACGCTCCGTTGGGAACTAGCGCGGCGTAGATGCCGCGGTAGACGCTGCGCCGGGCGATTTCCTCCAGCGCATGCAGACGCAGCAGCGAAACCACCACGTCGAAGCCGCGCGGCAGGTCCTCGCGGGCAAACGAACGCCCCACCACGTCGGCGCGCGCGCCGGCGGCTGCGAGGCGGCGCTCGGCGGCCGTGCGCAGCGGGCTCGACTCTTCGAGCATCGTCAGGCGTGCGTTGGGGAAGCGCGCCAGGAGCGCCGCCGCCAGGATGCCGGTGCCGCCGCCAAGCTCCAAGACCGCGAACGTCGCCGCCGGATCAAACGGCAACAGGCGCACGATGGTCTCGATCAGAGCCGCCAAGCACGGCACGGCGGCGAAGGAGCCCGCCTCATCTGCCTCGGTCGTGAACTCGCCGTCCTTCATGACGCCAGATGGTGCACCAATCCACGCTGGAAACGCACGCAGGCATCGACCTGCTCGATCGCGACGGATTCGTTCGGCCGGTGCGCGTCGGCGATGTCGCCGGGACCGCACAACACGGTCGATAGTCCGGCGCCCCGGAACAAGCCCGCCTCGCTGCCGTAGGAGACGCGCCGCGCCTCGTTCTTGCCGGCCAGTGCCAGTGCCAGGGTCGTTGCGGCCGAGTTGGGCTCGTCGGCGAGCGCCGGCACGCTGTGGGAGGGCGTCGTGACGATGCTGGCCTGCGCGGCCTCGGCGCGCATGGCCGGCAGCACTTCGTCCCGGGCGAAGGTTTCGAAGCGGCGCAGCAACTCGCCGTCGTCGCTGCCGGGCAGCGTGCGCACCTCCCACAGGAAGCTGCACGTCTTCGGCACGATGTTGAGGGCTGTGCCGCCCTCGATGACGCCGACGTTGACGGTCGGGTAGGGCGGCTCGTAGCCGGAAGCCGGGTCCCCGTGCAGCTTGAACTCGCTCGCTGCCTTGCGCAAAAACGCGATCAGCTTGGCGGCGTACATGATGGCGTTGAGGCCGAGCTCGCTGCGGCTCGAATGCGCCTCGACGCCGGTGACCGTCGTCTTGAAGGTGCGGATGCCCTTGTGCGCCGTCACCACCTGCATCGACGTCGGCTCGCCGACGATCACTGCCGCGGGGCGCACACCGCGCTCGCCCAGGAACGGAATGAGGCGGCGTACGCCGATGCAGCCGACCTCCTCGTCATAGGAGAACGCGAAGTGCACCGGTCGCTTCAAAGGTGCGGCGCGGAACTCCGGCACCAGTGCCAGGGCCACCGCCAGGAAGGACTTCATGTCCGCCGTGCCGCGGCCGTACAGGCGGCCGTCGCGCTCGGCGAGTTTGAACGGGTCCGTGGCCCAATCCTGGTCAGCCACGGGCACGACGTCGGTGTGCCCGGACAGCACGACGCCGCCGTCGCGCTCCGGCCCGATGGTCGCCCACAGGTTCGCCTTCTTGCCGGTCTCGTCGTGGACCAGCGCCGACTCGATGCCGTGGTCGGCAAGGTGCGCGATGACGAAATCGAGGAGCGGCAGGTTGCTGTAGGCGCTCGTCGTGTCGAACGCCACCAGCCGCTCCAGCATCGCGCGCGGCGTCACGACTCGCTGGCGCGTCCCTGAGGGCCGCTGACGATCGACAGGAACTCGCGGCGCGTACGCGCGTCCTCGCGGAACGCGCCCAGCATCTGGCTGGTCACCATCTCCACGCCCGACTTGTGCACGCCGCGCGTCGTCATGCAGTGATGCACCGCCTGCACGATCACGCCGACGCCACGCGGCTTCAGCACCTCGTTGAGGCTGTTGGCGATCTGCGCGGTGAGCTTCTCCTGGATCTGCAGGCGCTTGGCGTACACGTCAACGAGACGCGCGAGCTTGGAGATGCCGACCACTCGTTTCGTCGGCAGGTAGGCGACGTGCACCCTGCCGACGAACGGCATCATGTGGTGCTCGCAGTGCGACTCCATGCGGATGTCGCGCAGGACCACCATCTCGTCGTAGCCCTCGATCTCCTCGAAGCCGCCCTTCAGGAACTCGACCGGGTCCTCGTTGTAGCCCTGGAACAACTCCTCCCAGGCACGCGCGACACGGTCCGGCGTCTCCAGCAGTCCCTCGCGGCGCGGGTCATCGCCCGCCCAGCGGATCATCGTGCGGATCGCTTCGTGCACCTCGTCGCGGCCCGGCCTCGCCAGGGGCGCCGGCGCGGAACGTTTGGGTGGTGCGGCCTTGCTCGCCTTGCGTCGCGGCGCTGCCATTCCGTGTCTCCTTCTTAATGCGAGCGTGTGAGCTAGGTCGTGACGCCGCGAGGGCAATGCCCTCCGGCAACGCCTAATTGGGACGCAGTTCCCGCGCTTCGTGGGGGCTCTCAAGCAGGAAGCCGGGGATGTGCACGTCGAAACATTCGCCGCCCTCGGTCTCCATCTCGTAGATGCCGACCATGCCGCCCGAAGGCGTCGCCAGGTATCCGGAAGTCGACTCGTACTCGAACCACTGGCCGGGGCCCAGCACCGGCTGCTCGCCGACCACGCCCTCGCCGATCACTTCCTGCTGGCGCCCGGCCCCGTCGGTGATGCGCCAGTGGCGGCTGCGCAGGCACACGGTCTCGGCGCCGAGGTTCTCGATGCGGATGCGGTACTGCCACACGTAGGCGTTGCGCGCCGGCTCGGACGCTTCCTCGAAATAGGTCGGCGTCACGACCACGAGGATCGAACGGGTCGTACGGCGATATTGGCGCGCGCTCATCACGGGGGAATTCTACCGGGGAACCAGGGCCTAGTGCAGCCGCCGTTCTTGGTAGGGGCTGTCGAGGGAGAAGGCCGGAATTTCCACCGCGAAGCGCTCGCCGGTGGTCGCGGTATCCATCTCGTAGCTGCCCGCCATGATGCCCGACGGCGTCTTCAGTGGCCGCAGCGAGGTGTACTCGAACGCCTTGCCGGGCTCCAGCACCGGTTGCTCGCCGGAGATGCCTTCGCCGTGGTCTTCCTGGTGGCGGCCGGTCGCGTCGGTGACGCGCATGTGGCGGGCCCGCACCTGCACCGTCTCGGCGCCGTGGTTCTCGATCCGCACCCAATACGCCCACACATAGTGGTCGCTCGCGGGCTCCGACTGTTCCTCGAGGTACATCGGCTTCACGGTGATTTCGATCGAGCGCGTCGTGCGGCGATACATTGAATTCTCTGCAATTTTCCGGTGGAACTCAGAGAACACGCACAACTATCGCGCCCGGCCCCGGGGCTGTAAAGCGACCCGCCCCCGCGCCTTGCCCTTGGATTTCGCGCCGAGAAGGGCGTGGGCGAGGTCTTCCTTCAGGTCCTCGACATCCTCGAGCCCGACCGACAGACGCACCATCCCATCGCCGATGCCGAGATGCGCGCGCTCTTCCGGCGCCAAGCGCTGGTGCGTCGTCGTCGCCGGATGCGTGACCATCGACTTGGAGTCGCCAAGGTTGTTCGAGATGACGATCAGCCGCAGCCGGCGCAGCAGCGCAAAGGCCGCATCCTTGCTGCCGACGTCGAAGCTGATCAGCGTGCCGCCCATCTCCATCTGGCGCATCGCCAGCGCATGCTGCGGATGATCCTTGCGGCCCGGATACAGCACGCGCTTGACCGCGTCCTGCTCCCCCAGGAACTCGGCGAGCACCGCCGCCGTCTCGGATGCCGCGCGCACGCGCAGGTCCAACGTCTCCAGACCCTTCAGCAGGATCCACGCATTGAACGGGCTGAGACTGGGGCCCGTGTGGCGGATGAACGGCATCACCTTCGCGTCGCAGAATTCCTTCGGCCCCAGCACGACGCCGCCGAGCACGCGCCCGTGCCCGTCGAAGTGCTTGGTCGCCGAATACACGACGACATCTGCGCCCATCTCCATCGGCCGTTGCAGGATCGGCGTCGCGAACACGTTGTCGACGATCACCTGCGCGCCCGCCGCGTGCGCGAGCTTGGCGACAGCCGCGAGGTCTACGATCTCGAGCCCCGGATTGGACGGCGTCTCGAGGAACACGATCGTCGTGCCGGAGGCGCGCCCCGGCGCGCCAGTGCGCGTCCCGCGCAATGCCTTCTGCTTGAGCGCGCGCTTCCAATGATCTAGGTCGGTGCCCTCGACCAGAGTCACCTTGATGCCGAAGCGCGGCAGGATCTCATCCAGCAGATAGCGGTTCGACCCGAACAGCGCGCGCGCCGCAACGACGCGATCGCCGCTCTTGAGCTGGCACATCAGCGCCGCATTGACGGCCGCCATGCCGGTCGCCGTGCCCCACGCCGCCTCGGCGCCCTCTAGCGCGCACATGCGCTGCTCGAACATCGTTACGGTCGGGTTGCCGAAGCGCGAGTAGATGTAGCCGGGGTCTTCGCCCTTGAAGCGCGCCTCGGCCTGCTCGGGCGCGTCATAGACGTAGCCTGAGGTGAGGAACAGCGCCTCGCTGGTTTCGCCGAAGCCCGAGCGGACGGTGCCGCCGTGCACCATCTGGGTGCGCGGCCGCCATGCCTTCAGCGTGCGCTTGGCTCGGCCGGATTCGTGTCGCGCCATGTCGAGTTCCCAACAAAAAACCCGGCCAATAGCCGGGTCACGCGCCCGGCTTCTTAGCAACTTGCGCGGTGCGCGCCTCCCGTCCTGGGAGTTTAGCGTGGTTGCAAGGCGGCCGGCCCAAATGACCACGGAGCCGGGGCCGAAGCACCGGTTCGCTACCCACATACGTCCGACGGGCACACCCCGTCAAGCGCCGCCCTACCGCCTTGGGTGCCCTCGCGTACTACAGATGCACGGTAGGCTTGGCAGTAAGCCGCCGACTACGGTGACCCCTGTAGATGGGATCACGCGACGGAGCGTTTTGGAACGGCACCGACTGCATGCAGGCCACCCAGATTGAAGCGACCGCGCTGCCGCGGATCCTGCTCGTCGAGGACGAGCCCCTGGTGCGCATTGCGTTGAGCGAGGAGCTCACCGCCCTCGGCTTCGATGTCGCAGACGCCGGCTCGGCGACCGAGGCCCTGCAGAAATTGGATCGCGCCGCTGGGGTGATCCAGGTCGCGATCATCGACTACAACCTGCCGGATCGCAAAGGCGACGCGCTCACCGCCGAGCTGCGCACGATCCTGCCTGAACTGCCGGTCGTCATTGTCAGCGCGTACCGGCACGACATGCTGCGCGCCTGTTTCGGCCAGCACGAGCAGGTGCTCTTCCTCGGCAAGCCGTACCGGATCGAGGAACTCGTACCGCTCCTGCACGGGCTCGGCGTCGATCCGGTGCTGCCGCACTAGGACGTCAGGCGAGCGCCGCCGGAATGGGCTCGGCGCCGCCGGCCCGCACCTGATCTGCCGCCAGCGTCATCGCGAAGACGAGGCCGTCCGGTTGCCAGTCGAAGTGCGTCGTGCCGCCATGCTGGCGGATCATGCGCTCGATCAAGTTGCTGCCGATGCCCCTGCGCTCGGGCGCGCGCACCGCCGGTCCGCCGCTTTCCGTCCAGCGCAGGCTCAACCCGTCGCCTGCATCGAACGACCAGACCACGCGCAGCCGCCCCTGCGCACTCGACAGCGCGCCATACTTGGTGGCGTTGGTGCCAAGTTCATGCAGCGCCATGCCAACGGACTGCGCCGCGGCAGGCAGCAGCATCAGCTGCGGCCCGCGCGCCACAATGCGGCCCGCGCTGGCGGCGGCGAACGCCGCGAGTTCTTCGTTGATCAGCTGCTGCAGATCGGCGCCCGACCAACGATTGTTGGCGAGCGAGCCGTGCGCCCGCGCCAGGGCATCGATGCGGCCTGACACCGCGCTGCGGAACTCCCCCACGTCGTTGCCGCGCGTCAGGCGCATCACCGCCTGCACCACCGCCAGGATGTTCTTGGCGCGATGATCGACCTCGGACGCCATCAGCTCGAGGCGTGCCTCGGACGCCTTGCGCTCGCTCAGGTCGACCAACATGTTGACCGCACCGAGGAGGTTGCCCTCGTCGTCGTGCAGCGGCGTCGGGTAGGGCTGAAACGGCACGCGCGAGCCGTCCGGCCGTTCGGCGATCGCCTGCGCGCCGCGCACGGCCTTCCCGGTCTTCAGCGCCACAGCCATCGGACATTCGTCGTGCGGCATCGGGCGGCCATCGGGATGGAACAGCTTCGCTGTCACGCACCACTCGTCCTTGCCGAGTTCCGGTCGCCGTCCGGCGAAGTCGACCGCCGCCTGGTTGTAGAAGGTGACGCGCCCATCGGCATCGGTGGTGTAGATCGCCGTCGGCAACGCCTCGAGCAGCTCGCGGAACCAGAGTTCGCGTTCGGCGAGCTTGTCCTGGGCGCGCTTGCGTTCGGTGACGTCGACAAAGCACGCGATGGCGCCGATGCGTACGCCGTCGTCACTCTCGACCGCGTCGATGTGCAGGATGCAGACGGCGCGGCTGCCGTCGCCGCGCAAGATCACGGATTCCTTGCCGTGCAGCGAGATGCCGGTGCGCAGGACATAATCGACCGGCGCCTCGTCGCGCCCGCCGCTGCGGGCGCCGAACAGCTTGCGGCCGAGAAAAGGTTCCGCCGACTCGCCGAGGGCAGGCTCGCGTCCCCACAGATCGGCCGCGCGCCGGTTGAAGCCGACGATGTGGCCCATCACGTCGGTCGCGCACATCGGCACCGGCAGGGCGTTCCAGCGCCGGTCCCACAGGCCGGTCATGGTGCCGCGGACCGCACCGGCGGCGGCGCCCTTGGTTGCGAGTTCGATGTCGGCCGTGCGCACTAGCCGTCTCTCCCAATGCCACGCTGGCCAGCGCTCGCCCAGGGGGCAGGCGGCACCGGCGGGACGAGCGATCCGTTCGAGTTCGTACATGGGGATAGGAATTGCCCGAGGACCCGGCCAACGGGTTAGGGACCCCCGGGCAGACGGGATAGGCGCACCTTTACGCGGCCCGTTCGGCGCGGCCATTATGGGCGCGGGGCGCGGGTGTAGCTCAATGGCAGAGCAGAAGCTTCCCAAGCTTACGACGAGGGTTCGATTCCCTTCACCCGCTCCAACGTCCGAACAACGAACCTTTCCGTATCAGTGCGTTAGCCCCACCACGGTAACGGCGGTCGAGCCGCCGAACGCGCAACCTTGGCCGCTCAGTGTGGCCAGTTTGTGGCCGGAGAGCAGTGGGCCGAGAACGGCAACCACAAATGAACGATTGCCCGCTCTCCAAGTGAGGTACGGGGTGGGGTCCCCCCGGGGAGGGAAAACAGACCCTTGCCTACGCGTTCAGAAATCGGCCCCCAAAATTTCGCTATAGAAAAGTCGGACCGGTATCGGCGTGTCGATCACCTTCTGCAATATCGAGTGCACGAACTGCGACATTCGCGCGTCGGACTTGGGGATTGGCGTGGTGCGGTACGTCCTCCCCAACGGCGACAGAGTGCAAACGTTTCCTTGGATGGGGTGGTGTTCCGACTGTCGGGGTATCGAGGTGATCGAGGCACCCCCAATCGAAGTTAGGGAGGAAGCGGTCCGAACGATCGAAGGGCTAAAGGGCCGCCTCAAGTCCCTCACCTTGAAGGGCGGGTTTTTTGGACTTGGATCGCGCCGCCCGCTTCCCGGAGTTGACTGGTGGGACGTGCGGGTCCTTCAGGCCGAAATTGAGCGGCTAGAGGGCGCGGTCCAGGTATCGACGCACCGCCCGATCGGGTCACATGCACGCTGCCTTACCTGCGGATCACCGAAGACTGTCGGATTTGTACGTCCCCGCGAGGTTTCTGCCACCCCGCACTCCCTGGACATCGAGCACGAAGGCTGCGGAGGCACCTTTACGGCCAGAGACTCTGGTGGGTTCCGGGTCAGGGTGGCGATCATAGAGACGTTGCTGTCGCCCGATGGCGCGGTGCTTGAAAAACATGAAATCAAGGAACGGAGCGCTGGCCGCAAGAGGCTCAAGTGGCCATTTCCTCTGTGATATAATATTACGCAGTTTCATTTATTGCGATTGTCAAATGAAGATGACGAACAAACAGGCCAAGTTCTGTGATGAGTACTTGCTCGATCTCAACGCGACACAGGCGGCTATTCGCTCTGGCTACAGTGCACGGACCGCTGCCCAGATCGGCTACGAGAACCTGAGGAAACCTGATGTGCGAGCCAGGGTGGCGCAGTTGCAGCGCGCGGCGGCTGAGCGAAACCAAATTTCGTTGGACGAGTTGATAGCTGACCTGCGCCGCTTACGGGATGAGGCCTTCGCAAATGGCTCGTACGGGGCCGTGAAGGGTGCGCTCGACCTAATGGGCCGCACCATTGGCGCATACACAAACAAAGTCGAGACAAAGACCGACTTGCGAATGAACAACCAATTCGTTGACCCCAACGATGTGCTGGGCTCCATAGAGCGGTTGGCCCGTATCGCGGGGCTCAGGGGCCGTTGATCGCGCTCCCCTCACCACGATCCGGCTCTTAGTGACATTCGTCCGCCTCGTCCTTCCAGGTCGGCAGTGGAGGCGGATTGGTAACTCGGACCATCATGTAGGTAGCGTCGTGCCAATTGGTTCCTCCGGATACTGAGTCGAGCGCGTTTCTGTAGAATGATGGTGGCTGGCGCATAAGCGCACAGGCCTGCCTGTGTTCCCAGCCGTCCGGTACTCCATGGCCGCCGTGCCCTTCCGGAGTGTGGCTTGGGTCTTTGCCTTCCGCGCGCAATAGCCAGGGGCCAAGAACAAGGTCCCAAAGGTCACGAGGGAGGGTCGTGGGGTACCGCCCCTCGCGGAGGACGGTCATCCACCGTCGGGACGTGAGAACCTGGCCGGTGCCCAACCAGAGTCGGACGCTCAAGGGAATGGTTGCCGTTTGGTGAGCATCATCAAGTTCGATGCTTCGCTCAAGTCGTGCGCGTTCGTCCCTGTAAAACTCGTCTGCTTCACCAAATGGCGTCAGAGATAAGGTGCCGCGAAACGACTCGCTGTGGCGATAGCCTCGACTATCGCCGATTTCGATTTCGATCTGCTGAGCGATCAATTGGACCGGCAGCGAACCATTCTTGTAGGCGATCCAGCGCCTAAGGTTCGTCGCAGCGAGGACCTGCTCGGCAGAACCAACAACTTTGCGCAGGGGGGGCAAAGGCGGCACCCACAATCCGATCCACTAACTTGGGCTCGTGTGGCCTTAGGTCCTCGGCCATGATGCGGGCCATTTCCTCGCCGACGTCGTGGTCGGCCGGAACCTGGTTGGGAAGGAGCTGCTTGCACTTACCGCAAAGCGGCCGACCCGCGCGGCCCACCGGCACTCGGTTGATCGTTCCGCAGGAACATCGAATTCGTTCCATTCACATCCGCCGTCGAATTGTGTCGCCTGGATGAAAGCTAAGCGCGGACTTCGCCAACTTTGCGGCGCCCAGGGGGGCGAGACCGCAACAACGCTACAAGTCCAGGAAAGCTGCCCTTCTCTAATGAGTCCAGGGTGCAACAATGTTGCGACCCGGATCGTCCGGAAACCCGCAGAAATACTGGACTGTAGCGGTGTTGCGACCTCTTACAGATACCGGGCGAACACGTCAGCGAACTCGCTGCGCTTGTAACCGCGCAACACATCCTCGCCCTTGCGCTGGGCTTTGGGCGCGATCCCATACGGCCTGAGCTTCGACGCTATCGCCGCCGCCGTCAGTTGACCCCAGGTCCGATCCTCCATCTTTGAGAGGGCGCCCGCGAGCGCGCTAGAGGGCACGAAGTCCTGGCCATCATCGGGCAGCGTCGCCAAAGCTGCGCGCACGTCGGGCAAGAACGCGTCGTCGGCATCGTCGCTCAGGAACTCCGGCAACCATCGCCGCGCTGTCTCCGGCCAATGTCCACCAAGTGCGTCCGCAACTGCCAACAGCGGGAAGGCATTGTCCGCTGCGCGATTGCGGAGGGCCGACGGGATCGACGGTTCCGCATTGGCGAGTTCGCGAGCATGATCAACTGCCCAACGCGCCGATCTGCGCCCGAGCACGGCTACGCGGTTGTCGCGTTCTGGGCGGAAGGGCTCGATCCGCTCACCACGGCGCTTGCGCTGCATGGGAATGACGAACGAGCGGCCATGAAGCGTGGACGGCAGCGAGCCAATCTTTGCGATCACCATCGGTGCCCAGGTCGAGTACCCGCGCGGATTGTAGTCATCGCCCTCGCACCGGACGACAATCGCTCCCGCCCGCGTGTGACCGGAGTTGAGGATGCCGCGCAGTTCCTCGTTGTTGGTGAAGAACGTGTCTGCCTCATCGATTAGGAGGGTAGGACAACACTTCTCGATGATGCGGAAGATGACTGCCGGGGTCACGTTGCTCGTCATGAGTGCGCGCGGCACTAGTTGGCGAACGATCGAGAGGGCTGTGGTCTTTCCGCACTCCGGCATGGGCGACAGGAACGCCAAGCGCGGACTGACGTCGAACGAGTTGTACGCGTGCGCTGCCATCACCCAGAGGGCGACGACCTCGGGAGCGCCGGACTTCAAGATCAAGTGGCGGGAAATCGAGGCAGCGATGTCGTCTGCGACCTCACAGCCGTTCACCGCTTGAGGCCAGGGTTCTGGACCGGTGGGTTCCTGCCAGCGGTTCTGTTTGGCGTCTGGCTTCTGTTCGGGATGTTGGTTCTGGTCGGGATGGTCTGAGCGATTATCGTCGTTTTTCATGGGACACTACACACTTGGTACGGGCGCACCACGGCGCCGATGTCGTGTCAAATATCCCCGTGGGCGAAACCGGTCCCAGGAACGTCACGGAACATCGCCTGTTCCTCGACGCTCCTACCGCAGTGTTGCCTCGTCCTTCGCGCGCTCGCGGGCGCCTTTTCGCCATTCGGTGAGCCCCTCGCTCACCTGCTGCCCGAAAGACTGTGGCTGGTCCCGTGTCGCTGCGACGTTGCAGGCCACCGCGAACGACAGGAAGTTGCCCGAATACTCGCCGTCGCCAAGTCGGTCGTAGCTGCAAGAAGGCGCGGCTCCTGTGAACTCCACAAAGACCTCCGCCATGCGCGCGATGAAACCGAGGCGAGGGTGGCGGCTTTCACCTGGGACCTGCCCCACGAGGTCAAACGGCGTTGCGAGCACGTCAGCGAGGGACGGTCCCTGGCCTGCGTCGAGAGCCCGGATGATCTGGGCGGCTGCGCCCGTCAAGCGATCTTGTCTGTCCGCCAGTTGCTCGGTCTCCTGAGCCAATGCGTCGAGGTGGGTGGCGTCTATGCCGAGGCGCGTCAAGTGAACCCGCGTAAACTCGTCAACGCCACGCAATCGCTGTGCGTATTGGCGGTTGGCGGGGGCAGCGGATATACGGGCAAGGCTTTGCCGGACTTGGCCTTGGGTCGGCCCCTCCGCGTAGTTGCGGATTTCGGCACGATAGTCCGCGATGGCGGTGCGCACGCTGTCGAGTAGGTCGGACCGCTGTCGCAAATCTACGGCAGCACCTCGCGCAGTCTCGATGCCCACAACGATCGCCGCCTCATCCACAGGGTCGAGGATTACGTTGGCTGGGGTGACGGCGACCCAACCGATGACTGACTTGGGGCGAGGCATGCCCCCCTCCTAGCGTCAACCTCGCCCTGTGGCTAGGGCAGCCGCCGCGCTATGTCCTC
Source organism: Rhizobium sp. Q54 (assembly GCA_945947575.1). Taxonomy (GTDB): domain Bacteria; phylum Pseudomonadota; class Alphaproteobacteria; order UBA2966; family CAIVPW01; genus CAIVPW01. The sequence continues at coordinate 18,304 of CAMEYM010000025.1, read as the reverse complement.
CGCCCGGGGATGGGTGTACCGGAACAGTTGCCGGGGGTCCTTGTGGCCGCTGACCAGCGCAACCTCGGGCACCGAAAGCCCACGTTCGAACAGGCGGCTGACGGCCTCGTGCCGTAGGTCGTGGAAGTGCAGGTTCCGAACCCCCAACTGCGCGAGCAGCCGGTCCCAGTGAAACCGAAGCGCGGCCACCGAAACGGGGAAGATGCGCCGGGCGCCCTGGGCCTGGGCCTTGATAGCGTCTGCCGCCCTGGTGCTAAGGGGAACGCTGCGAGGGAGGCCGTTCTTCGAAACGCTAATGCGGGCCAAGCGGGCTTCGAAGTCCACGTCGTCCCACTGGAGGGCCAGGAGTTCGGATTTGCGCATGCCGGTTTCCACCGCCAGGGCGATCAAGCGCGGCAAGTACTGCGGATGGGGGTCGCCGCTCGCGCAAGCAAGCAACCTCTCAAGCTCGCCACGCTCAAGGCGCCGATCCCGGGCCCGAGGCATGCGTGGCTTCCTGACCTGCGCCATGGGGTTGTCCTTGAGCGCCACGCCCCACTCCTGGATGGCGGTCCGCAGGACATGACCAATGAGGTTGAGGTCGTGCAACACGGCTTGGGGGCCTACCGACTTCAGCCGCTCGTCGCGGAAGTCCGACAGGTGCGATGGCCTTAGGTGTTCCAACGGGGTCGCGGCGATGCTTGCCCGTGCCAGTCGGTCGATCCGGTTCCGCTCATGTCGGGCCGACCGTTTGCCGGGTGTAACCTCCGCAGCGTAGCGTCGAAGGAGATCGCCGAGGGTTTGCCCCCGCAGAGTCCGCCGGTCCGGGGGTAGGTCCGCCCGATCAATCTTTGTCTCTTGGAGGCGCGCCCACGCCTCGGCATCGCCCTTGGACGCAAACGAGCGGGTTAGGTGATGACCTTGCCTCCGGACCTGGACCTGCCACTTGTTCCGATGCTTCCGTATGTTCGCCATAGCGCCCCTGACTGTGGCCAGGGTGTGGCCAGCGCACGAAACGGAGGTACATTGTCTCGGCCCAAACGCTTGGTCCCGTTGGGTGAGTCTCGGCGGAGCCGAATGGCAGAGCAGAAGCTTCCCAAGCTTACGACGAGGGTTCGATTCCCTTCACCCGCTCCAACCTGCGCGAAGGCTCTGCAGCTTCAGCTCGACGCCGACGCGGCGCGAGACCTGATCCTTCACTGACTCGATTCTTGGCGGCCGTGGTGCCGCGGCGATTCTGGCCGCGGCACCGACAGGTTGGGTTCGCTCGCTCGCTAGGGCCGCGCACCCAGACGCGCTGCCGTTAGGTCGAGTTGGTTCACCGTGCCGTCGCGGTTGACGTCCAGGTTGGCCGTTCGCCAAGCGCCGTCCGGTAGGCGGACGGCCGGCGGCACAACGCGCTCAAGGGGGGTGCCGAGATTGGCCTGCTGTGCTCCGACATTCGGGTCGAGCCCAAGCGCCGTGGCGATCGCAACAAACGTGCGGATGCGTTCGCCCTGCGTCTCGAAGTTGGTGTCGGCGAAGGCCGGCCGATTGCGATCACCGCCCCGATCGTCGCCAGGTTCGATGCCGCGCCCACGGTCCGCCTCGGGTTCGCGTCCGCGGACGTCACCGGGACCGTCGTCCGCGCCACGGCCGCGGCCACGGTCATCGCCGATATCGTCGTCATCGGCATCATCATCGCCCCTGTCGCGACCCCGGTCGTCATCGTCCGCGCCATCGTCGCCACCGCGCCCGCGATCGCCGTCATCGTCACGATCGCCGCCGCCCGGCCCCCGGTTGTCGCCTGAGTCGTCACCGTCTCGCGCGTAGGCTGCCTGATTGTCGAACAGTTGCCATCCCGTGGTTGCGAATCCGAGGGGCATCCCGGCCAGAGCCGCGCCCAGGGCAAGTGCCGTAGTGGATCGAAGGAAGGTGTTCCGTCTCGCCATCGCGTGTGCTCCTAACCAGAGGGACCAAAGGGCGCGCTGCTCGGCGCAACCGGTGATGCGTGTCTACATGAGTCCGAGGCGCCTCTATTCCAATGGGGTTACTCCTACCCCTTTCGTGGCGGCAATCCCGCGCGGGGCCCCTCGCTGCGGGCTGGCAACGGCCCCGCTTGATGCCCACATACGTGCCTATGAACACCGCAAGCACCAGTATCGACGCCGGCCGCCGCGCGGGCTCGAACGTCCTCTACGACGAGCATCCGCGCATGTTTCGCAACGCGCCGATCGCGTTCATCGGGGCGTTGATCCTTGTGCCGCTCGCTGGCCTCGGCGTCATCATCCTGTTGGTGTGGTGGCTGAAGTGTCTGACCGACCGCCTGACGATCACTCGCGGCGAGGTAGTGTGGCGTCACGGGCTTCTGGCGCGCACCACGACCGAGCTGCACACGGCGGGCATCCGTTCGGTGCGCGTGCACCAGTCGGTGACCCAGCGCATCTTCGACACCGGCACCGTGTCGATCTTCACCTCGGGCGACCAGCCCGAGCTCGTCGTCAAAGGTCTGCCGCATCCCCAGCGCATTCGTGACCTCGTCGATCAGAATGCCTAGCGGTCTCAGCGCGCGGAGCGCGCGTCGGGCATGAACGGCCTCGCCTGGGTCGGCGCCGGCGGCATCGTCGTCGCTGCGGCGATGGCGCTGGCGTTCCTCGCCTTCGGCGGCGGCGCGCCCGCATCGATGTTCGCGGGCCTCAACGAGGGCATCAGCCTGAAGACCGCGGCCATCGCCGGCGTGGTCGCCTCGGTGGTGCTGCTGGTGGTCCTCGCCGTGGTGGCGGGAGATGGCCTGGTGGGCGAGGTTCAGTACCTGATCGCCGGGTTTTTCCTGTTCTTTATCTTTTTCACCCTTTTCGTGGCCTGGGTGTTCTAGGCGCGGCCTGGCCGGGAGCGGCGACTGGGCCGCAAAGAACCGTTACCTCCGCCAACTTGCCGAGGCCGGGCGGCGAGGGTAGGGTGCCGCCTTCCGTACGCCAGGATGCACGCCAGAACTTGGGGCTGCCGCTAGGGCGCCCGCGGCATCCGGCGCAAATCACCAGTTTCGAGGAAAGGGACACGTCATGATTCGCGTACGCTATCTTGCCGCCTTGGCCATGGCGGCCGCGATCGGCAGTGCCTCGGCGCAGACCCCGCCTGCCGCTCCCGCCGCGCCGGCGGCGCCCGCGGCCGGCCCGGCTGCTGCGGCGCCCGTGGACGCCGATCCGGTTGTGGCGATCGTCAACGGCGAGCAGGTCCGTGCGTCCGACGTGATCTACCTCTACCAGACCCTCGGCGAGAGCGTTCGCCAGATGTCCTTCGATCTGCTCTATCCGCAGCTCCTGCAGAGCGCGGTCGAGCGCAAGATCGCCGCCCAAAAGGCGCGCGTCGTGAAGATGGATCAGCGCGCCGACGTCCAGAAGCGCTTCCAGTTCTGGCAGGAGCGCGTTCTCGAAGAAACCATGCTCAACGAAGCGGTCGAACGGGCATTGTCGCCAGAAGCGCTGCAAAAGGCGTACGCCGATCTGCTCACCCAAGAGGCCGGCCAGGAAGAGGTCGCGGTGAAGCACATCCTGTTCGACAATCCGGAAGCGGCCATTGCCGTGGTCAAGGAGCTCGACGCCGGTGGCAACTTCGACGCGATCCTGGCTCGCGTCACCGAGCAGGGCATCGGTCGCGGCGGCGCCATGGAGCACTTCAAGCGCGACGAGATCGTCGATGTGTTCGCCGCGGCGGCATTCCGCATGCGTCCGGGCGAGTACACCACCACGCCGGTGCGGAGCGATTTCGGATTCCACGTCATCTTGGTGACCGATCGCCGCTTCTCGCCGCCGCCGCCGTTCGAACAGGTGCAGGACACCTTGCGCCAGGATCTCGGCCGCCGTCTCGTAGACGAGTTCTATGAGGATCTCGTCGCCGGCGCCGAAGTGACGCGTTTCAACTTCGACGGCACCGCGATGGGTGCCGAACCCGCCATGGCGCCTACTCCGGTTCCGGTGCCGGGCCCGGCTCGCTAACAACCACCGCGGCGGGCGTCGCATGAGTGCGTCGCCGCCGCTCCTGTGGGACGGCTCGCCCGAGCGCGCTCGGGCGACCGTGGTGCTTGCTCACGGCGCCGGTGCGCCGATGGATTCCGGCTTCATGAACGACGTTGCGGCCGGACTGGCTGCGGCCGGGTTCGCGGCCGCGCGCTTCGAGTTCCCCTACATGCACGCGCGGCGCGAAGGAAAGCGGGGCGGTGGTCCCAATCCGGCGCCCGTCCTGCTCGACACCTGGCGCCAGGTCATCGCCGCCATCGATGCCCGCGGCGTCTCGCGCCGCGCCATTGTCATCGGCGGCAAGTCGATGGGCGGCCGCATCGCCAGCATGGTCGCCGACGACGAAGGCGTGCTCGGCCTGGTCTGCCTCGGCTACCCCTTCCATCCGCCGGGCAAGCCGGCGACGCCGGTGCGCCTCAACCACCTGGCGACCCTGACCACGCCCACCCTCATCGTGCAGGGCGCACGCGATCAGTTCGGGACGGAAGACGAAGTGCCCGGCTATGCGCTCTCCCGCGCCGTCACCGTCCACTGGCTGGCCGACGGCGACCACAGCTTCAAGCCGCGCAAGAAGACCTCGGGCCGCACCGAGAAAGAGAACGTCGAGGAAGCGATCGCTACGGTCGCCGCGTTCATCGACGACTTGATCGAGAACCCGCGCGGGCTGTGAGCCGCGGCGCTAAGTATGGTCGCGTGAACGTGTCGCGCGGTGGGCGCGACCGGACAAGCGGACCGTCAGATGTTCTGAAAATGCGCCCGCGCGCCGCGCTCGATGGCGGCGGCAACCAGGCGATCGAGCTCGAGCCCGTCGCGGATCATCTCGAGCAGCCGTACTTCTTCGTCGCTGACCTTGCCGTCGGCTGCCGCCACGTCGCACGCCAGCGCGTACGCCGTTTCGCGCAGGCGCGCCGGCAGCGACTGCTTAACCAGCTTGATGACCGTGTCGAGGCCGCCGTCGCTTCCGATGAGCTCGGCGCAGTCCTCGGCGATCTTGGGCAGCAGGTCCCCGTCGAAGTCTTTGAACGCCGGCAGGGTGCGCACGATCTCGCCGATGATGCCGAGCTCGACGTCGGCCATGTCGGAGTCGGCGGCCGACATGATCACCATGGTGTAGATCAGCGCGGTGTGTTCCATCGGATCCTCGGCGGGCGGGTCGGTCGCGCGGCAAGCGCGCGAAACCAAGATTCGGTCGCGGGACCATAGGGGGACGCCCCGCCCCCGGCAAGGGCTCAGCCAGGACCGGCGGTCAGCGCTAAGGGGCTAGGGCGGGGTAAGAAAGAGCGAATGGCGGCCACGGCCTCCGCCAGGCCCATGCGCTCGCAGGTCACGCCCGGAGGGAAGGCGCTGAACAGCCGCGAGGGCGTGCGCGGGTCCAATAGCACGAACACGCCGCGATCGGTCGCCTTGCGTACCAATCGTCCGTACGCCTGGCGCAGGCGCAGCCGCGCGATCATGTCGTCGTAGCGGGCGCCGCCGAAGGCTTCCTTGCGTGCCCGATGCAGGATGTCGGGCCGCGGCCACGGTACGCGGTCGAACACGATCAGGCGCAACGAATCGCCGGGCACATCGACGCCGTCGCGCACGGCGTCGGTACCCAACAGGCACGTGTCCATCTCGGCGCGGAAGATATCGACCAGCGTCGCCGTGTCCATCGCGTCGACGTGCTGGGCCAGCAGCGGGATGCCGGCCTGCTCGAGCGGCTCCAGGATGCGCTTGTAGACCATACGCAGCCGCGAGATGGCGGTGAACAGACCGAGCCCGCCTCCGCCCGCCGCCAGGAACAGCTCGCGGTATGCCGCGGCGATCAGGTCGGGCTCGTCGCGGCGCACGTCCGACACCAGCAGGATGCGCGTGCGCGCCGGATAGTCGAACGGCGACGCCAGGCTGACCCGGCGCGGCGGCACCGCCAGGTGATGCGCGCCCGTGCGCACCTCGGCCGTGCGCCAATCCTCCGCGTCGCCGCCGTCGTCTGCGCCGATGCTGCGGTCGCGCAGGCTGGCCGACGTGATGAGCGCTCCGTGCAGCCGCGACAGCACGACTTCCGCGAACGGCTGGGTCGGATCGATCCAATGCCGATGCATGCCGACGTCGATCTCGCGCCCGTCGATGCGGTCCAGCGTCAGCCAGTCGACGAACGCCGCCGGCGTGCCGTCCTCCAGCGCATGCAGCATCGCTGCCCACGAGTCGACGATGTTCGCCCGGCGCAACAGCCCGCGGCACACCGCCTCGATGCGGGCGCGCGTCTCGGTCTCCATGGTCTCACTCTCGTCGTCCAGACGCTGCGCCAGGATACGGGCGAGCTCCTTGAGCGGCGCCGCGAGAGACAGCAGCGTGCGCTCCAGCTCCCCGGCGGCGCGCAACAGTTCCGGCGTTGCCGGCTGCGCCGGCGATTCAAGCCCATATCCGGAATCGGGGGCCGACTGGCGTGCCAGCACCTGGGCGCGCACGTGTGCCAGGAACGCCTCGGCCGGGTTGGCGACCATGCCGTCGCCGTCGCGCCGCAAAGCGCGCCCATCGAAGGAGTCGCGCAGTCGCCCGAGCCAGCCTGGCGCCGGCAATCCCGCAGCGGCCCGCAGCGCGCTCATCAGGGCGTTCTGGGCGCCCTCGTGTTCCGAGGCGAGGTCGCCCGCCCGCGACTCCAGGCCGCGCGCGCGGCGGTGGCGGCCTCCGGCTTCCGGCCCGCGTACCCAGCGCCGCAGTTCGCCCGCCTCCTGCCCGGTGAGGTGCGCCGAGAACGCCGCGTCGGCCGCATCGAACACGTGATGCCCTTCGTCGAAGACAAAGCGCGTCGGCATTTCGCGCGGGTCCTCCCCGGCACGCGCAGCCGTCGCGAGCACCAGCGCGTGGTTGGCGATCACCAGGTCGGCGCGCCGCGCGCGCCGCTGGGTGCGCTCGATGAAGCAGCGCCGGTAGTGCTTGCACGCCGAGTAGATGCACTCGCCGCGCCGATCGGTCAGGCCCACCGTGTTCTCGCTGCCGAGCACGCCGATCAGCCACGCGGGAAAGTCGCCGCCCATGTCGCCGTCGCGTGTCACGGCAGCCCAACGCGCCACGAGTCCGATCGCCACCCCGCCCCCGCCGAAGGCACGCGCGGCTTCCTCTTCGAGGTTGAGCAGGCACAGGTAGTTCTCGCGCCCTTTGCGCACCACTACCTTCTGGTGCTTGCGCGCCGGGTCCGGGTACAGGCGGTCGAGTTCGGTATCGATCTGGCGCTGCAGGTTGCGCGTATAGGTGGACAGCCACACGGCACCACCGTTCTTCTCGGCCCACACGCTCGCCGGCGCGATGTAGCCGAGCGTCTTGCCGACGCCGGTGCCCGCTTCCGCCAGCACCAGCTGCGGCTCGGCATCGGCGCCGCGCGGCGCGAACGCGCGCGCCGCCTCGGTGGCGTAGGTGCGCTGCGGCGCGCGTGGCTCCGCACCGCGCGACAACAACGCGTCGAGACGCCCGAGCGCCTCGGAGTCCTCGACGGGGCTGTGCCCTGGCGCCGGCATCGGCGCCTGCTCGCTCCACTCCGGCAGGCGGCTCCACAGGGTGAGGCGCGGGAAGGGTGTGCCGTTCGCGGCACTCGCGCCGAGCGCCTGCAGGGCCATCGGCGCCCAGTTCCAGCCGGCCGCAGCCAGGAACTGCGCCAGCGCAATGGTCTGCTCGTTGCCGGCATCGCCGCGCAACTCGCGCAGCAGCGCCGCCGCCGCATCGCGCAGCGCCATCGCCTCGCCGATCAGATCGGCCGGCGGCATCAGCCCCACCGCCGCCGCGAGTCCGCCCGGCGTCGGCACGCAGAACTTCGCCGGTCGTACGAACGCGAACAGCTCCAGCACATCGAACCCGACCAGTTTCCGCAGGCCGAGCTTCGCGGCCGTCGCGGGCGCGTGGCAGAGAAATGGCTGCCGCGTCTCGGCGCGCACACCGGCCTCTGCCGCGGTCATCTCCTCGATCTCGCCGTCCGCCGAAACCCATGCCGCACGGCGGCCACGCACCACCACGGTGGGGGCGTTGGGCAGCGGAATGTGGCTTGGGGAAGGGGGCGCGTTCACGGCCGAAGTATATGTGTTGGATGGGTCGCCAAGGTCTCCTTGGCGGGTCCTTGCCAGCCACATGGCCAGCGCCTAGGTTCCCCCTCCCAACCCAAGGGTTGTAGCCGGAATTCAGGATCGATGAACGACGCCACCGACCGCGCACCCGCCGGCGAAGCTTGGCCCTTTCAGGAGGCGCGCAAGATCCTCGCGCGCCTGGCGAGGCGTCCGAAGAAAGAGGTCTTCTTCGAGACCGGCTACGGCCCGTCCGGCCTGCCGCACATCGGCACGTTCGGCGAGGTCCAGCGCGTCTCCATGGTGCGCCAGGCGTTCCGCGATCTCGCCCCCGAAATTGCGACGCGCCTGGTCGCGTTCTCCGACGACATGGACGGCCTGCGCAAGGTGCCCGGCAACATCCCCAATCAGGCGATGGTCGCCCAGCACCTCGGCAAGCCGCTGACCTCGATCCCTGATCCGTTCGGCAAGTACGAGAGCTTCGGACACCACAACAACGCGATGCTGCGCGACTTCCTAGATCGCTTCGGCATCGAGTACGAGTTCCGCTCGGCCACCGACCAGTACAAGCGCGGCGTGTTCGACGCGACGCTGTTGAAGGTGCTGGAGCGCCACGACGAGATCGCCGCCGTGGTGCTGCCGACGCTCGGTGCCGAGCGCAAGGAAACCTATTCGCCGATCCTGCCGATCTCGCCCAAGTCGGGGCGTGTGCTGCAGGTGCCGCTGGTCGAGCGCAAGGTCGATGCCGGCACTGTCGTGTTCCGCGACGAGGACGGCACGCTCACGGAGGTGCCCGTCACTGGCGGCCACGTCAAGATGCAGTGGAAGTGCGACTGGGCGATGCGCTGGGCCGCGTTCGACGTCGACTTCGAGATGTCCGGCAAGGACCTCATCGACTCGGTCAAGCTCAGCTCTCAGATTGTGCGCGTGCTCGGTGGCGAGCCACCGATCGCGCCCATCGTCGAGCTGTTCCTCGACGAGAAGGGCGAGAAGATCTCCAAGTCGCGCGGCAACGGCCTCACCATCGAGGAGTGGCTGAAGTACGCCTCGACCGAGAGCCTCGGCATGTTCATGTTCCACGCGCCGCAGCGGGCGAAGAAGCTCTACTTCGACGTCATCCCGAAGAATTTCGACGATTACCTCGGCCAACTCGCCGCGTATCGCGAGCAGGATGCCAACGCGCGCAAGCAGAACCCGGTGTGGTTCATCCACCAGGGCAAGCCCCCGGCCGAAGACGTCCCCGTCACCTTCGGCCTGCTGCTGAACCTTGTCGCCGCCGCCAACACCGACGATCCCAAGGTGCTGTGGGGGTTCGTGTCGCGCTACGCGCCGAACGCGACGCCCGAGGCCAACCCGATCCTCGACAGCATGGTCGGGTACGCGATCCGCTACTACCTCGACTTCGTCCTGCCGGACAAGAAGCACCGCGCGCCGACCGATCTGGAACGCGCCGCCCTCGAAGACCTCGTGAAGACCCTCGCGGCGTTGCCCGCCGGCGCGGACGCCGAAGCGATCCAGAATCAGGTCTACGAGGTCGGCAAGCGCCACGGCTTCACCAGCCTGCGCGACTGGTTCAAGGCCATGTACGAGACCCTGTTCGGCCAGAGCGCCGGCCCGCGCATGGGCTCCTTCATCGCCCTCTACGGCGTGCCCGAGACGATCGCCCTCGTGCGGCGGGCGCTGGCCGGCGAGCTGGTGGGCGAGGCGGTCTAGCGGTCGTGTGCGGCCGCTACATGGTGACGACGCCGCCCGAGGCGATGCGGCGGTTGTTCAACACCCAGGGCGCGCTTCCCAACTTCCCGCCGCGCTACAACGTCGCGCCCACGCAAGACGTTCCCGCGGTGCTCCTCTCACACGGCCAGCGCACATTGGCCATGCTGCGCTGGGGCCTGGTGCCGGCCGGCTCCGAAGCGGACAGTGGTGGCAAGCCGCGTCCGGGCAAGCCGCCCCTCATCAACGCGCGCAGCGAGACGGTCGATACGGCGGCGCCCTTCAAGCGCGCCTTCCGCGAGCGCCGCTGTCTCGTCCCGGCCAACGGCTATTTCGAGTGGGACAAGGCGGACAAGACCCCGCACCTGTACCGCCCCGCCGACCAAAGCCTGTTTGCGTTCGCCGGCATCTGGGAGGAGTGGAGCGATCCCGCGCGGCCCGGCGCGTCACGCCAAGGGCGTGCTGACGGCACGACGCCGCTGCGTTCCTGCGCCATCCTCACCACCCAGGCCAGCGCCCTGGTGGCGCCGATCCACGACCGCATGCCGGTTCTGCTGCCACCGGCGGCCTGGCCCTTCTGGCTCGGCGAGGCCAGGGCCGACCACGCCGCCCTGCTAGCGCTCTTGCGCCGCGGGGGCGACGAAGCCTTCACGGACACGATCGTCTCGAAGCGCGTAAACTCTCACGTCAACGACGACCCGGCGTGCATCGAGCCGGCACCAACGGACCCCGAGGCCGAGACCTCCATCCCGCGTGACCGACTCCTCTAGATCGTTCGGCGACCGCTTCGGCACCTTCGGCACGTCGCTGTTGCGGCGGTTCGATGCCGAGACCGCGCACCGCCTCACCATCCTCGCCGTGCGCGCGGGCTTGGCACTCTTTCCCGCGCCGACGCCGCCCGAACGCCTTGCGGTGCGCGCCTTCGGCCTGCGCTTCCCGTCGCCCATCGGCCTCTCGGCAGGCTTCGACAAGAACGCCGAGGTGCCGGCGCAAATGCTGCGTCTCGGCTTCGGCTTCGTCGAGGTGGGCACCATCACGCCCAAGCCGCAGGCCGGCAACCCGCGCCCGCGCATCTTCCGCTTGCCGGAGGACGGCGCCATCATCAATCGCCTCGGCTTCAACAATCAGGGTCTCGAGGCGGCGCGCGCCCGTCTCACGGGGCGCGCCTTTCGCGGCATCGTCGCGGTCAACGTCGGCGCCAACAAGGACTCCGCCGATCCGGTCGCCGACTACGCCACCTGCATCCGCGCGCTGGCGCCGCTCGCCGACATGCTGGTGCTGAACATCTCCTCGCCCAACACGCCCGGCCTGCGCGACCTGCAGATGGGCGCGCGCCTCGATACGTTGCTGGCCGCCGCAACGGCGGCGCGCAATGAGTCGCGCGCCAATCCCCCGATTCTCGTCAAGATCGCGCCGGACCTCACCGACGGCGACGTCTCCACCATCGTCGATGCCGCCGTCAGCGGCGGCGCCGACGGGCTCGTCGTCAGCAACACCAGCGTCGCCTTGCGCGACAATCTGCGCAGCGACCATCGCGGCGAGAAGGGCGGCCTCTCCGGCCGGCCGCTGCTCGCCCGCTCCACCGAGGTGCTCGGCCAGGCCTATCGCGCCGCCGGTGGGCGCCTGACGTTGGTCGGCGTCGGCGGCATCTCGTCCGGCGCCGACGCCTACGCCAAGATCCGCGCCGGGGCGACCCTCGTCGAGTTGTACTCGGCACTCGTCTACGAAGGTCCGGGCCTCGTCGGCCGCATCCAGTCGGAGCTCGCCGAGCTTCTGGCCCGCGATGGCCACGCCTCGGTCGCGGACGCCGTCGGTGCCGCATGGCGCTGATCGACGCCTTCACCATCGTCCTCGGCTTGGCTGTCGTCGCGCTCGCAGCGGTGCTGGGCTTCGAGATGCGCGCCCGCCGTGCCGCGGGCCGCGACCTGCAGGCGCTGCGCAAGGCGCACGCCGCCACCGCCGAGCAGGCCGAGCGCACCCGCGCCGGCCTCGCCGAGCTGCGCGGCGCCATCGGCCTCGACGGCGACGAAGGCGCCGCCGACCTCATCGGCGAGATGCGCACCATCAAAGGTCTCTTGAAGAAGATGACCGACCGCAGCGCCGCCGTGCGCGAGCGCGCCGAGGGCGCCCTGCCGCGCGCCGCCCCGGCTGACGCCGTCACCGGCAAGCTGTCCGACGCCCAGATTCTCGAGATCGTGCGCAGTGCCATCGAGAGCAACCGCGTCGACCTCTACCTGCAGCCGATCGTCACGCTGCCGCAACGCAAAGTGCGCTTCTATGAGGCCTTCGGCCGCATCCGCACCGAGAAGGGTACCATCCTGCTGCCGGACCAGTACCGCACCGTCGCCATCGAGCGCGGCCTCCTGCCCACCATCGAGAACCTGTTGCTGTTCCGCTGCGTCCAGTCCGTGCGCCGCGCCTGGAAGGACAAGCTGGAAGTCGGCTTCTTCTGCAACCTCTCGCGCGAGGCGCTCGGCGACGGCGAATTCTTTCCGCAGTTCATCGAGTTCCTCGAGCGCAACAAGGACCTCGCCGAGAGTCTGATCTTCGAGTTGCCGCAGCAGGACGCCCACGACGTCGCGCTCATGTCCAACCTCGCCGCCCTGCGCAAGCTCGGCTTCGCCTTCTCCGAGGACAACGTCACCGAGGTCGCCGACGCCGACATCGCGCTGCTCGTCCGCCACGGCATCCGCTACGTCAAGATCGGCGCCGCCGAGATGCTCGCGCAAGAATCCAAGCCGCGCACCGCGCTCCACGTCGCCGATTGGGCCGAGCGCCTCAAGCGCGGCGGCATCGAGTTGATTGCAGAGAAGGTCGAAGAGGAACGCCAGGCCGTCCGCCTGATGGAGCTCAACGTCACCCTCGCGCAAGGCTACCTGTTCGGCGAGCCGCGCCCCCTCCGCGAGGGCGCATGACGTTCGCGGTCCTCCACGGCATCTCCGAGGTCGCGGCCAAATACGACGCGGTCATTCTCGACCTGTGGGGCGTCATCCACGACGGCGAGAAGCCGACGCCCGGCGCGCTCCGCTGCATGGGGGCGATGCGCGCCCACGGCTGGCCCCTTGTTCTGCTGTCGAACGCACCACGCTCGCTCGACTCCGTGCGCAAGCAGGTCGCGGGCTTTGGCATCCCGCCCGACAGCTACGACGAGGTCGTCACCTCCGGCGACCTCGCCCGCACCGCGCTCGAGCACCGCGCCGACCCCTGGCACGCCAAGCTCGGCCGCCGCTTCTATCACCTGGGTCCGGAGCGCGACTGGGGCCTGCTCGCCGGCCTCGACTACGAGCAGGTGCAGACGCCCGATCGTGCGCATTTCCTCCTGAACACCGGCCTCTTCGACGACGAGACCGAGACCGCCGCCGACTACGCCGGTCTCCTCGACCTCGCCAAGCGCAAGAACCTGCCCATGCTGTGCGCCAACCCGGACCGCTACGTATACCGCGGGTCGAAGCGCCTGCCGTGCGCCGGCGCCATCGGCGAGGCCTACCACGCCCTCGGCGGCGACTGCGTCTACCACGGCAAGCCGTACCCGGCCGCCTACCGCGCCTGCTTCGCCAAGATGCGTGCCATCGAGCCGCGCCGCGTGCTCGCCGTCGGCGACAGCCTCACCACCGACATCGCCGGCGCCAACGCCGCCGGCATCGACTCCCTCCTGGTGCTCGCCGGCCTGCACGCCGAGGAGTTCGGCGCCCGCCCCGGCGCCACCCTCGACCTCACCCGCGTCGAAGCCGCCGCTGTGCGCCTGGGCGCGCGCCCCACCGCCGTGATCCCCGAATTCCAGTGGTAACCTAAGCACCCTCCCCCTTTCAGGGGGAGGGCAGGGTGGGGATAGCCTCCACGCACACGGTGCTCGCCATGGACCAATCCGACCTCGACCAAATCCTCCGCGACCACAAGCGCTGGCTTGCCGACGACGGCGGCGAGCAGGCCCGCCTAACGGCCAAGGACCTCTCCGGCGCCAAGCTGCAGGGCGCCGTCTTGAAGCGCGCCGTCCTGTCCAAGGCCAATCTCGAAGGCGCCGACCTGCGCGAGGTCGACTTCACCGACGCCAAGCTCGACGAAGCCAACCTCAAGAACGCCAACCTGAAGGGCGCCCGCCTGCGCGACGCCGACCTGTCGGGCGCCGACCTCCGCTTCGCCGACCTCCGCAACGCGGACGCCGCCGGCGCCGAAGTCTCCGGCGCCAAGCTCAAAGGCGCCGTCATCACGCCCGAGGCCCTGCACCGCCTGATGGGCTGCCGCGCCGAATCGTTCTAGCCGCGCCGCGCCACCATCAGCTTCTTGATCTCGCCGATCGCCTTGGCGGGGTTCAACCCCTTCGGGCATGTCGCCGCGCAGTTCAGGATGGTGTGGCAGCGGTACAGCCGGTGCGGGTCCTCGAGGTAGTCGAGGCGGTCGCCGGTGTGCTCATCGCGCGAATCGATGATCCAGCGGTACGCCTGCAGCAGCGTCGCCGGCCCCAGGAACCGGTCACCGTTCCACCAGTAGCTCGGACAGCTGGTCGAGCAGCACGCGCACAGGATGCACTCCCATAGCCCGTCGAGCTTGGCGCGGTCGGCCGGCAACTGGCGTCGCTCGGCCGACGGCGGCGGCGCCGAATCGGTGCTCAGCCACGGCTCTACCGACGCGTACTGGGCAAAGAACTGCGTCATGTCGCCGACCAGGTCCTTGATGACCGGCAGGTGCGGCAAGGGGTAGATCGCAACGTCGCCGTTGATCGCGTCAATCGGCTTCAGGCACGCCAGCGTGTTGGTGCCGTCCACGTTCATGGCGCAGCTGCCGCATACGCCCTCGCGGCACGAGCGCCGGAACGTCAGCGTCGCGTCGATCTCGTCTTTGATCTTGTTAAGAGCGTCGAGCACCATCGGCCCACACGCGGTGAGGTCCACCTCGAACGTATCAAGAGCCGGGTTGCCGCCCACGTCCGGGTCCCAACGGTAGACGCGGAAGCGCTTGATGCGCCGCGCTCCGGCGGCAGCCTTGTGCGTGCGCCCGCGCACCACCTTGGAATTCTTGGGCAGGGTGAACGCGACCATCGCTCTCAGTATATGCGCGCCTTCGGGGGGAACGCCCGCACGTCCTCGCTGAGCGCGCGCAGGTGCACGGGCCGGTAGCCGATCTCGACGCTCGCATCCGGCCGCACCCACGCCAGCGAATGGCGCAGCCATTGCTCGTCGTTGCGCTTGGGAAAATCCTCGCGCGCGTGCGCGCCGCGGCTCTCGGTGCGGTTGCGCGCCGAATGGATGGTCGCGACGGCCAGGTGCAGCAGGTTGTCGAGCTCCAGCGTCTCGACCAGGTCCGAATTCCAGATCAGGGAGCGGTCCGAGACGCGGATGTCGGCCATGTCGCGCCATACCTGGCCCAGCTCGGCGATGCCCTGATCCAGGTGCGCCGTCTCGCGGAACACGGCGCAGTGGGTCTGCATGACCTTCTGCATGCGCCGCCGCAGCTCCGCCGTCGGCGTGCCGCCATTGGCATGGCGCAGCTTGTCGAAGCGCGCGATCGCTGCCTCGCCCGCGTTGCGCCCAAGGTCGGCGTGCGGCGCGCCGGCGCGCACCGTCGCGGCGGCGTGCTTGGCGGCGGCCCGCCCGAACACGACCAGGTCCAGCAGCGAGTTGGAGCCGAGCCGGTTGGCGCCATGCACCGACACGCACGCGCCTTCGCCGATCGCCATCAGTCCCGGCACGGCCGCCTCGAGGTCGTCGCCCTTCGGCCGCACGACCTCGCCGTGGATGTTGGTCGGAATACCGCCCATGTTGTAGTGGCAGGTCGGCACCACCGGCAGCGGCTGCTCGGTCGCGTCGACGCCGCCGAAGACGCGCCCGTTCTCGACGACGCCGGGCAGGCGTTCCTGCAGCACCTGACCCAAGTGGCTCACGTCCAGGTGGATGTAGTCCTTGTTCGGCCCGCAGCCGCGGCCCTCGCGAATTTCCATGGTGATGGCGCGGCTCACCACATCGCGCGACGCCAGGTCCTTGGCGGTCGGCGCATAGCGCGCCATGAAGCGCTCGCCCTCGGAATTCACCAGCACGCCGCCTTCGCCGCGCGCTGCCTCCGAGATCAGCACGCCCGATCCGTAGACCCCGGTGGGGTGGAACTGCACGAACTCCGCGTCCTGGATCGGCAGTCCGGCGCGCAGGACCATGCCGCCGCCGTCGCCGGTGCACGTGTGCGCCGCGGTCGTCGATTGGTAGACGCGGCCGTAGCCTCCGGTCGCCAGCACCACCACGTGGGCGCGGAAGCGGTGCAGCGTGCCGTCCTCCAGGCCCCATGCCATGACGCCCCGGCAGGCGCCTTCGTCGTCCATGATCAGGTCGATGGCGAAGTGCTCGATGAAGAACTTCGCGTCGTGCTTCAGGCTCTGCTGATAGAGCGCGTGCAGGATGGCGTGGCCGGTGCGGTCGGCGGCGGCGCACGTGCGCTGTGCCTGGCCCTGGCCGAAGTTGGTGGTCATGCCGCCGAACGCGCGCTGGTAGATGCGCCCGTCGTCGGTGCGCGAGAACGGCACGCCGTAGTGCTCGAGTTCGATGACCGCGCCCGGTCCCTCGCGGCACATGTACTCGATGGCGTCCTGGTCGCCGAGCCAGTCCGACCCCTTGACGGTGTCGTACATGTGCCAGCGCCAATCGTCCTCGCCCATGTTGCCAAGGGCGGCCGAGATGCCGCCCTGCGCCGCCACCGTGTGGCTGCGCGTCGGGAACACCTTGGTGATGTTGGCCGTGTGCAGGCCCGCCTCGGCCAGCCCCATGGTCGCCCGCAAGCCGGCGCCGCCGGCGCCCACGACGACCGCGTCGTAGACGTGGTCCTGAATCTTATAGTTCACAGCGCGAGCTTCAGGACAGCGAACGCCGACGCAGCCGCGACCACGGTGACTCCGAACGAGTTGCCGAGCCGCGCCGCCAGCTTGAGCACCTCCGCGTGCACGTAGTCCTCGATCACTTCGTCCACGCCGACCTTGAAGTGATAGAACGCCGTGCCGAGGGTCAGCAGCAATCCGATCGCGTGCAGCGGGCTCGCTACCCAGGCGGAGAATTGCGCGTGGTCAGCGCCGGTCAACCCGATCAACGACACACCGAGCCACAGGCACAGCGGCACCAACGCCAACGCGGTGACGCGTTGCAGCCACCAGTGCTGCACTCCGGTACGCGCCGAGCCGAGGCCGCGCGCGTTTCCCAGCGGCGAACGCGCCGTCACAGGCTGCCCCTCATGGCGTCCCTCTGGCCGCGTAGCCGCCGAGCCACGCCACGATCGTCAAGGCGATCGCCGCCATCAGCGCGAACCATCCCGACGCATGGGCGGTCTTCAGCTCGTAGCCGACGCCGAAGTCCCAGGCGAGATGCCGGATGCCGTTGCACAGGTGATAGAACAGCGCGAACGTGAACCCGAGCACCAAGAAGCGCCCGGGGATCGAGGCGGTGAACCCGCGCGCCACCGCGAACGCCGCCGGGCTGACCGCCGCCGCCACCAGCCACCAGGCGAGCAGCACCAGTCCGCCCCCCAGCGCCACGCCGGTGACGCGGTGCAGGATGGACAGCGCCATCGTCCACTGGAAGCTGTAGACCGACAGATGCGGGGATAGGGGCCGGTTGTCACGGGACATCCGCCGAGTTTAGCGAACGCCCCGCAGTTGTCACCGACGCGGTGCGCTACACCCCGCGGTTGGGACTATGCCGGCCGTTGAACCAGCGAGAACCAGTTGCCGGAATCGTCTAGGAGCACCGCCTCGAGGCCATACGGCCGTTGTGCCGGGGGGGGTGCGGAAGGCGACGCCCTTCTTCTTCAGGGACTCGTACAGCGCCTGACAGTCGTCGGTCTCCAGGACGCCGCAGCCCAACGCGCCTTTGTCCTGCAGGGCGCGGAACGCTGCGACGACCGTCGCGTCCATGAGCGGGCTGGCAACAAGCGGCATCAGGATCAACTCTGGCTGGCGCTGCGCCTTTGGAGCGACGGTGAGCCAGCGGAACTCGCCCATCTTGAGGTCGGAGCGCACCTCGAAGCCGAGTTTATCGACATAGAACTGGCGCGCGCGCTCCTGGTCCACGACGTAAACGGGTGTATGGCTAAGCGAATTGATCTGCATGGGAAACCTCCTGCTGCCCCTTCGCTATCACGGGCGAAAGGCGGGCGGCTTCTCCGAAGTTGCGATGCCGAGCGCCTCGGGCAGCCAGCCGCTAACGAAGCAGAACGGCGCAGCGGCGGCGTGCACCAGTGCGATCGAGGGCACCCAGCAGTAAAGCTCGGTTCGGTACGCAAGCGGCGACACGCCGACGCGCAGCTTGAAGAGCGAACTGAACGAGCCAAGGCTCGAAAACCCGACCTCGAAGCAGGTATCCGTCACACTGTGGCCCGCCCGCAGGTGAGCCTTGGCGCGTTCGATGCGCAGGCGCGTCGCAAAGGCATGCGGCGTCTCGCCAAAGTGCGCGCGAAAGGCGCGCAGCAGGTGCGACGGCGACAGACCTCCGACCTCGGCCAGTGCGGCGAGGGCGGGTGCCTGTTCCAGGTCGGCTGCCACGCGGTCGCGCACCAGGATCAGCCGGCGGGCAAGGTCGTCGCGCCTACGCGCCTTGCGGCCGTGGTCGTCCCCCCCCC
>CAMEYM010000024.1 GCA_945947575.1 Rhizobium sp. Q54 | reverse complement strand
CGGCGGCGAATGGAACTATGACCGGGAAAACCGCAAGAGGCTTGCTGCAGGTGCTGCTCCACCTGCGAGGCGACGGTTTTTGCCCGACGCCTCGACGCGCGAGGTGATCGCGCTCGTCGAACGCCGATTTCCCGATCATTTTGGCGAGCGCTTCGTGTAGATGACGACGATGTCCTCCGGCCATTCGGTTATGGCCGCGCAGAACGGACAAACCGCCATCGGCTCGGTGGTCAGCACGAAGAACTTGGAGTCCGGTTTCAGCGGCGGCGCCATGAAACCCTGGAAGGTCACTTCCTTGCCCTTCAGGTCGAGCGCCGTCTGGGAAAGGGCACCGTTTCCGGCGTAGAGGTCCGGCATCTTCAGGGTCGGGCCGGCAGCAAGCGCGAGCGACGGCGCCACGGTGGACACCGTAACACCGGCGGCGGCACCGGCGATCCAATGGCGGCGCGTGATCTTCAGCATCGCGCTAGTTGCGTGGTTTGCGTGCCGGGACCGACGGCAACCAAGGTCCCCAAGGATAGTGGCCCATGGGCTCAGAACTCCTCGCCACGAAGCATCCTCAATGTAGTTGAACCGGGCCGCTGATCAAGGCGGCGCGCGGCATATCCGGGATGCTCAAAAATTTCCGATAATGTATCTTATACGATCTACGGAACCTCGGCATTAGCTTCGCTCCGACGCGCGGACAGTCACTGCGACCGCTGCGAGCACCGTCCATTGGCCCGCGCTCTCGTGCCCCCAGTGCTGCGCGCCACGCCACAGCAGCCAAAGACCGAACAGCGATCCGAAGACTAGGCTGGTGCGGGTCAGCTCCCAGACGAACCGGCGCGGCAGATCCTCCAGTGCGCGAGCCGAACCGTTGGCGGGCACCCGCCAACGGTCGATGAATGCGCGCGCACGTGGGCTTGGTTGGCGCAGCTCGCGGCGCAGCGTGCCGCGGAACGCCATCACCGCCATCTGCCGCGCCAGCCGCGCACTCAGGAGGCTGCGGCTCATATCGCCCACGTCATCGACGATGCGGGCGACGTTGGGCGCCTGCTCGATGACCTTGTCTGCAGCGTTAAAAAACGCCTCTAAGTTCCTGATCGAGCGCAAATCTCGCACGATCAGGATGGCGGCCAGGAAGGCCACCAGGACGTATGGCGCTGCGGCCGGGTCGATCATTGCTCGGTCTCGTCGTCGGTGACGGAGACGAGGCCGATGCCGTGCAGCGTCGCGTGCACGTGCTTCCGGTACGCCGGCGTGCGCCGCACGTTGTCGAGCTGATAACCGAGCCGGCCCATCCGCTCCTCGTACAGGCGGATCACGGGTACCCGGGCGAACAGCACCGCCAGCAGCGCGAGAACGAGCAGGAATCCGATCACGGTGGAGATGGTAGGTTGGCGCCCAGGCGGGAGGAAGCCTCAAGGGAACCGACCATGGACGACGCCGCAGCGACACCCCCCGCTCCGCCCGAGACCGCCCAGGAAACCGAGCGCCTGCTTGGCATCATGGCGCGGCTGCGCGATCCGGAGACCGGCTGTCCTTGGGATCGCGAACAGTCCTTCGCCACCATCGCGCCGTACACCATCGAGGAGGCCTATGAGGTTGCGGAGGCGATCGGGTCCGGCGATCGTGAGGCGCTGCGCGAGGAGCTTGGCGACCTGCTGTTCCAGGTCGTCTTCTACGCCCAGATGGCGTCGGAGCGCGGCTGGTTCAACTTCGCCGACATCGCCCGCGGTATCAGCGACAAGATGGTCCGCCGCCACCCCCACGTGTTCGGGGACGCCTCGGTTGAGTCCGCCGATGCCCAGGTCGAGGCCTGGGAGGCGACCAAGAAGCGCGAGCGCACCGAGAAGGCCGCCGCCAAGGGTCTGTTGCCCTCGGCCCTCGACGGCGTGCCGACTCCCCTGCCCGCGCTCACCCGCGCCGAGAAGCTGACCAAGCGCGCCGCCCGCGTCGGCTTCGACTGGCCGCAGGCGGACCAGATTCTCGACAAGCTGCAGGAGGAGTTCGACGAGCTGCGCGAGGAGGTTCGCGGCGGCGACAAGTCGCGCATCACCGACGAGCTTGGCGACGTCTTGTTCTCCTGGGTGAACCTGGCCCGCGTGCACGGGGTCGACTCGGAAGATGCGCTGCGCGGCACCAACCAGAAGTTCGAGCGCCGCTTCCGCCGCATCGAGGCGCTGTTGAAGGAGCGCGGCAAGACCCCGCAGGAATCGACCCTCGCCGAAATGGAGGCGCTGTGGCAGCAGGCCAAGGCCGAGGAGCGCGCACGACCCCAGAACCCCATGGTCCGCGCCCGATGAACAACGAGGTCGTCCTCGTCACCGGCGCGACCTCGGGCTTCGGCCGGGCGACCGCGCGCCGCTTCATTCAGGCGGGTGCGCGCGTCATCGTTACCGGGCGGCGCAAGGAGCGCCTGGATGCGCTGGGCAAGGAGCTCGGCGATCGCCTGCACCCGATCGTGCTCGACATGCGCGACACCGATGCGCTGCTCGCGGCGGCGCAAGGTCTGCCGAAGCCGTTCGCGGAGGTCAGCATCCTGGTCAACAACGCCGGCGGCGCGCTCGGGCTCGATCCGGCCCATGAGGCGAAGCTCGACGATTGGCTCGGCATGATCGAGACCAACGTGCGCGGCCTGGCGGTGCTGACACGCGCGGTGCTGCCCGGCATGGTCGCGCGCCGGCATGGATTGGTCGTCAACATCGGCTCGGTCGCGGCGACCTACCCCTACCCCGGCGGCAACGTCTACGGGGCGACCAAGGCGTTCGTGCACCAGTTCTCGCTCAACCTGCGTGCCGACCTGGTGGACAAGAACGTGCGCGTCACCTGCATCGAGCCGGGATTGGCAGAGACCGAGTTCTCGCTCGTGCGCCTGAAGGACAAGGCCAAGGCGGACGCGGTCTACCGCGGCGTCAAGCCGATCAGCGCCGAGGACGTGGCGGAGACCATCTTCTGGGTCGCCAGCCTGCCCGCGCACATGAACATCAACCTCATCGAGATGATGCCGACCCAGCAGGCATTCGGTCCGTTCGCGGTGAATCGCACCCCATAGAATCAGAAAGGGCCGGTCCTTCGACCGGCCCTTTCTTCGTTCGTTGTGCGCCGGACGGCCTAGAAGTCGTCCATACCGCCCATGCCGCCCATGCCGCCGCCGCCCGAGGGCATCGGAGACTTCTTCTCGGGGCGCTCGGCGATCATCGCCTCGGTGGTGATGAGCAGGCCGGCGACCGACGCGGCGTCGGTGAGGGCCGTGCGCACGACCTTGGTCGGGTCGATGATGCCCGCTGCGACGAGGTCCGTGTAGATCTCGGCCTGGGCGTCGAAGCCGAAGCGCGGGTCCTTCTGCTCGAGCAGCTTGCCGGCCACCACCGCGCCATCGACGCCGGCGTTCTCGGCGATCTGGCGCAGCGGAGCCTCGAGAGCCTTGCGCACGATGTCGATGCCGACCTGCTGGTCGTCGTTCTCGACCTTGAGGGCCTTGAGCGCGCGCGTGGCGTAGAGCAGCGCGGTGCCGCCGCCCGGCACGATGCCTTCCTGGACCGCAGCGCGGGTGGCATGGAGCGCGTCCTCGACGCGATCCTTGCGCTCCTTCACTTCCATCTCGGTGGCGCCGCCGACCTTGATAACCGCAACGCCGCCGGCGAGCTTCGCCAGGCGCTCCTGCAGCTTCTCCTTGTCGTAGTCTGAGGTCGCGTCCTCGATGGCCGTGCGCAGCTGGGTGATGCGGCCGTCGATTTCCTTCTTCTTGCCGCCACCGCCGACGATGGTGGTGTCTTCCTTGGTCATGCTGACCTTCTTGGCGCGGCCGAGCATGTCGAGGGTGACGTTCTCGAGCTTGATGCCGAGATCCTCGGAGATCATCGTGCCGCCGGTCAGGACGGCGATGTCCTCGAGCATCGACTTGCGGCGATCGCCGAAGCCCGGCGCCTTGGCGGCGGCGATCTTGAGGCCGCCGCGCAGCTTGTTGACGACGAGGGTGGCGAGCGCCTCGCCCTCGATGTCCTCGGAGATGATCACGAGCGGCTTGCCGGACTGCACGATGGCTTCCAAGACCGGCAGCATCGCCTGCAGCGACGAGAGCTTCTTCTCGTGCAGGAGGATGTACGGATCCTCGAGGTCGACCAGCATCTTCTCAGCATTGGTGACGAAGTACGGCGAGAGATAGCCGCGGTCGAACTGCATGCCCTCGACGACGTCGAGTTCGGTGTCGATGCCCTTGGCTTCCTCGACCGTGATGACGCCTTCCTTGCCGACCTTCTCCATCGCGTCGGCGATGTACTTGCCGACCTGGGTCTCGCCGTTGGCGGAGATGGTGCCGACCTGGGCAATCTCGTCCGAAGACTTGACCGCCTTGGAGCGCTTCTTGATGTCTTCGATGGCCGCGGTGACGGCCAGGTCGATGCCACGCTTCAGGTCCATCGGGTTCATGCCGGCGGCAACCGACTTCAGGCCTTCGCGCACAATGGCCTGGGCCAGCACGGTGGCGGTGGTGGTGCCGTCGCCGGCCTCGTCAGAGGTACGCGAGGCGACCTCGCGCAGCATCTGCGCGCCCATGTTCTCGAACTTGTCCGAGAGCTCGATCTCCTTGGCGACCGAGACGCCGTCCTTGGTGATGCGCGGAGGACCGAAGGACTTCTCGATGACGACGTTGCGGCCCTTGGGGCCGAGAGTGACGCGCACCGCGTTGGCGAGTGCGTCGACGCCGCGCAGCAAGCGCTCGCGGGCGTCCTGATTGAACTTAAGGTCTTTGGCTGCCATTGCGGATTTGTTCCTTACTCGACGATGCCCATGATGTCGGACTCTTTCATGATCAACAGGTCTTCCCCGTCGACCCGAACCTCGGAGCCCGACCACTTGCCGAACAGAATCTTGTCGCCCTTCTTGACGTCGAGCGGCACCAGCTTGCCGTCCTCGCCGCGAGCGCCGGGACCGACCGCGAGGACCTTGCCCTGGCTCGGCTTCTCCTTGGCGGTGTCCGGAATGATGATGCCGCCAGCGGTCTTGGCTTCTTCGTCGACGCGGCGCACCAGCACACGGTCGTGCAACGGCCTGATCTTCATGGTCACGTGAGGTCTCTCCTCGCCTGGTGATCGTTGATGACCCCGGCACCTGCGCGAAACACCGCGGAAGCATGCGGCAGACGACGCGAGCGGGGCGCTAGCACTCCCTCGTTGAGAGTGCCAGTGATATAGGGGTGGCTCTCGGGCCTGTCAACGCGGCCGGTTGACCAGCGGCGAATAGAGAACGAGCCGCATTTAATATGCGCCGGATATGCAGATCACGGCGGGGTGAGGGCCGACGCCTCCCCACCGGGGGCACGGGCAATCTACGGTGTCCGAGAAGCCTGGGCGCCCGAAACCCGTGCGACACCGCCAGTCACTCGCACCAGCAAGGACTTGGGGGTGCGATGCCCCAAGTTCAAGCTTTGGCGGCCCCTACTCCGCCGCTACGACGTGTCGCGCCTCGTGCATCGTCGTGCGCTTGCCCGGCCGGCGGGCGGTGGCCGCAGCCTTGCGCGCCCAGGCGACGGCGCCGCGGCGGATCAGACCGCACATGTGCAGGTCCGCCGCGACGATGAGTTCGCGTGGGGCCTGGGCAAGGAGGTCTGGACGCTGCAGGTAGCGGCGGCAGAGGTGGGCGACCTCGGAGATGTCGTACTGGCGGAAGTCGGATCGGCGCGAAGCATCACGCACGATCCACGCAGTGAGTTGGTCGATCGGGTGCTTTTCCATGAACCCGACTCTTGATCGGCCGGGTTGCCGAATCGTTAACGCGGATCACAAGAACCGCAGTTTTCCTAGCTTGAGCGGGGCTGCACCAACCCGCGGAGCGCATCGTGGGAAACCTCACATTGATCCCCTCCGAGGGGAGTGTCGCAGTGCAACGCTCCCGGATCGAAACCGGGCTCGGGCCCGTCGCCGGGGGGTGGCGGCCGGGGAACTAAGGAGGAAATCATGGCGGCAGACCAAGTAGGACCGGTCCGCGTGGACCGCCGGACTTTTGTCACGGGTCTGGGCGCTGCAGGAGCACTCGCATCGACAGCACTAAGAAGCGCGCGAGCGCAGGCGCAGCGACCCGTCATCGGATTCCTGAATCCGCAGACCCCGGCGGCGTCACGGCCAACTACGGGATGCTCGCCGGCGAGCTGGCAAAACTCGGCCCCAGCGCTGCTCGACACCGGCGCGGCCGATGGCGGGGTCGGCATTCGCGCGCGTGCGGCTCGTCTATGCCGAGGCCCCGCCGCCGCGCGCATCGAGGCTGCGGTTGCAGCGTTGGTTGCGCATAGGGTCCAGGGGTTCGCGCTCAGCCCGTCGGCGACGTTCGATGTCAACAAGGACAAGATCGTTCCGGCGGTCAACGCAGCCAGAATTGTCTCCGTTTACCCAGGCGTCGCCTGGATGAGCGCAGGCGGCTTGGTGTCGACCAGTGGGCTGCCCAGCACGTCGCCTTCGGCCGGGCAGCTGGCCAAGTCGCCAAGATCCTCAAGAGTGCCAAGCCCGCCGACATTCCGGTCGAATTGGTGGACGGCATGACGCTCGGGGTCAATCTCAAGACCGCGCTGGCGATCGGCGTGACCATTCCTGCGGCAGTTGTGGCGCGTGCCACCGACAAGGTGGCCTAGCACGGGGAACTCGCTGGCGAGCGCATGCGTTGGACGGCACGCTCGTCGGCGATCCTCGTTCATCGAGCTCCGACAGATCCTCGAGTCCCGTGCCTGCGTGGCGGCGGCCTATCACCGCGCCGGGGGCATCGCTTCAGATGAGTCCGACGCGGCGCAGGGCTTCGTCCTCGATGTCCTTGGCCGCGGCGCGGGCGGCGGCGATCCGCGCCGGATCGGGGGTCGCCACGGTGGCAGGCGCGACCACCGCAGCGAGCCGCGCCGTGGTGACGTTGAGGCGCCTGGCGATGACGGCGGCGATCGATCGGTAGAGTCCTTCGCCGAGTCCCGGCATTGCGGCCATCAAGCGCGTGAGGCCCATGAGCGACAGGCGGGCGGCGACGACCGGGGTCTGCGCCGATGCCGTCGCCGAGGTCGGCTTGTGCAACACGAATGACATCTCGCCGAGAATCTCGCCGCCCTGTAGATCCTCGACCAGGACCGAGTGCCCGCCGACGTCCTTCGTGACTCGGACGACGCCCTCTTTGATCAGATAGATCCCGAGGGGCGGCGAACCCTCCGCGACCAGAATCTCGCCCGCGGCGAAACGTGCCTCATCCGCCTCGTCGTCGAGGGCATGCGCCTCCGCAGTAGACAGAAAGGCGAACACGTCTCCGAAGGTTGGCGCACGCCCTTGTTCGGCTGGTGCGGAACCGCTTTGCTGCGCCGAGGTCGCCATCCCTCCTCCCTGCCCGGACTCGCCGCGCATCGGTGACGCGGCAGGGTAGCACGCACGGTGCCGCTCGCGCTCGCGCGCCGACGAGAGGTCCGGCGCGTACGTTGCGTGGGAAGGGCGGAGGCTACGGCAGCAACCCCGCGGCCGTCGCGAGGCGATGCTGCACGTCGGCGATGTCGCCCCAGTTGAGCTTGCCGGGGTGGACCTCGAGGATCTCGCTGGCGATGCCCATTCGGCGCTGCATCTCGCGGCCGACGCGGAAGACTTCGTCGTCGAAGCGCGCGCGATAGGCGCGACCGAGACCGGCGTCGAGCTGGACGCGGCGGTTGGTGGCGTCCTCGGGCGTGAGCTCGCGCGAGGCGGAAATCTCGGTCAGGTACTCGCCCAACAGGTCGCCGAGGCGCGCTGACAACGTCAGGGCGATCGTGCGCACCACGGGACCTGCGAGCGGCTGGAGGTCGGCGGGCACCGACCCCTCGAAACGCGCGCCTTCGACATACGGGAGCGCGGGCTGCAGGACCTGGGCGACGGGATTGGCCGGCAACGGTGTGCGCGCGGGCGCCAGAGCGGCGGCGGCGAACGCGGCCTCCTCGGGTTGCGGCGGCGACGCGATCAGGCCGCCGGCGAGGGTGCCGATGCTGGCCAGCATCAGGACGGCGGCGACGCCCACCCAGGCGCGCGCGCGCACCAGGCCGTTGGCGTAGACCAGCAGCACCGCTCCTGCGATGGCGAGGCTGGCGTAGGCCAGCCAGAAGGTTTGTGCTGTCATGAAGGCTCGCTCGACGTTGCTCGACGTGGCTCCGGGGCCCACCCTACACTCTGCGCCGATGATGCGCGCACCGCACCGCTAGCGACCTTGTCTTTCGCCGCCGTCTTGGGTCGCGGCCTTACGCGCCTAGTGCTCGTTTTCGTCGCCGCCGAGCTGATGGCGATGATGGCGTTCGCCCTCACTCTGCGCGATCAGCTGCAGAACGTGTGGCAGATCGACGGCGCCGCCGTGGTCGCCGCCGTCGATGATGCGCACATCACGGCGTTCGCGGAGCAACTGCACGACCCGGTACTCGGCTGGACGTTCAAGGCGACGACAACCGCGGTTCCCTACACGGCATTCGACGCGCGCGGCGCGCGGCGCGATTCGCGGCCATGGACCGGCCGCTTCGTCGCCTACGGGGATTCGCGGACGTTCGGCGCGGATGTGGCGGACGACGAGACCTGGCCACATGCGCTCGGTGAGTTGCTCGGCGAGGGCGTAGCC
Source organism: Rhizobium sp. Q54 (assembly GCA_945947575.1). Classification (GTDB taxonomy): domain Bacteria; phylum Pseudomonadota; class Alphaproteobacteria; order UBA2966; family CAIVPW01; genus CAIVPW01. The sequence continues at coordinate 30,757 of CAMEYM010000024.1, read as the reverse complement.
AACTTCGGTGTGCTGCGCTACGGGCCCGACCAGGCGTTCCTTCGGCTGCGCCAGGACGTGGCGACGCGAGGCTCGCCCAACGTGGCGATCCTCGGCATTTCCAGCGACGGCATCGCGCGCGCCGTCAACGCGTGGAGCTACCTGTACGACCGCACGGAGCCGCTGGCGTTCAAGCCGATGCTCGAGGTGGGCGGCGGACGCTGGCTGCCGAATCCCCTCGCCGCTCTCGATCGGGATTCGATCGCGGCGGCGGTTGCAGCGGCGGCGACCCAGCCCGACTACTGGCGGCTCTTCAACGATTCGCGGCCGGTGCCCGAGTTCCCATACCTGTGGGCCGCGGCGGATACCATCGACTACCTGCTGATCCGTGCGCGGCGCTGGCAGGATCTGTGGCAGGAGCCCCGCGCCGTGGCGACGATGGATGCGATCGTCGATGAGCTGGTGTCGCTCGCGCGCGTGCGCGGGTTTCGGCCGGTCCTACTGTTCATCCCGAGGGACGAGGATCTGCGCCTGCATGCGGCGGGCAAACCCGCGACCTATGCGGCGTTCGCCGCGCAAACGGCGAGCACGTATGGCGATCGCCTCGCCGTTGCCGATCCGCTCGCCGCCGGGTTCGACCCCGCGCGCTTCGCTGCCGCGCCGAACCGGATGCTCGCCGCGGCGGTGTTCGCCGCGCTTAGAAACAGTCCTTGAAGTTCGACAGCTCGCAGGCGCGCGCCATTTCGCGCACCTTTTCGCGTTGGGCGAAGGTCAGCCTGGCCTCGACCTCGTCGCGATCCACGATGCGGGCGGGGCTGCGCTCGGCCGCTAGGGTCAACCACATGCCAGCGCGCACCGGATCGGCATCAACGCCGAGACCGCGGTCGTACATGGTGCCGAGCAACGTGAACGCGAACGCATCGCCCTGCTCTGCCGCCATCCGGTAGAGCCGGACCGCCTCCGGATAGTTGCGCGTCGTGCCGCGGGCGAAGGCGTACATCATCCCGAGCTGCACCTGCGCCAGCGCGTGACCCTGCTCGGCTGCCGTCCGGTAGAGCCGCATCGCTGCCGGGTAGTCGGCGCGATCATAGGCGGCGAGAGCGTCTTCGTAGGGGCCGGCGGCGGCGGGAGTCGCGATGGCGATCAGCAGGGCGACCAAAGAGAGCGCCGTGTTTGTCATGTCAGAGCGCCTGGGCTGCGCGGCGCAGCGTCCCCGCCGCATCGCTGTGGACGATGGCGCCGTGGCATGGGATGAGGCGCGCGAGGCCGGGGATGGCCGCCCACGTCTGAAACTCTGCGCGGAGCGCTTCCTTGTCGCGCATGAAGAACAGCTTGAAGACCGGCGGGACCTTGGGCCCCGTGAAGCCGATCATGCGGAGAATCCACGGCGTCACGGCAGGATCGTTGTTCTGGAAGGCGTCGCAGAACGCGAGGCTGGTGCGCGCGCCGTTGCCGCTGCGCGCAATGACGATCGGCTCGTCGCTCTTGGTGCCCGCGACTTCCTCGACCGTGACGGCGGGATCGGGCGGGATGTCTTCCAGCGCGCCATCGGTATCGAACTTGGCGCGCATCTTGGCGACCTGCGACTTCGGCCCGAACAGCTTCAGCCCAAGGCGGTCCCGGAACGGCTGCGCGTCGATGCCGTGACTGTCGTGGGCTATGACCAGATACGCGGGCTTGCCCCACGCCAGCACCTCAGCCAGCGCATCGTCGCGCAGCGGCACCGCGTGATAGAACAGCAGCGTTCCGTCCGCGCGCTTGACGATGGTCATGCGCCGCTTGTGCGGCAGGCCCGGCACCGAACCCTGCACCGCCCACACGTTGTCGTCGAGCTTCTCGATCGGGTCGTGCGGCGCGACGATCCAAGGACGCGTGCGGTGCTTCGACATGATCCGCTCCTTTGGTTGCGCCACCGCGCAACACTGCCAATCGACCCGCGTGGGGGCGGTGCTAGCTACGCCAGTTTACGCTTCCGGAAGCGACCGAGGTCTGCAGTGCTGAGGCCGACCTTGAGGTGCGCAACGCCGGCGGCGTCGGTGCGTTCCTGCACGACGCCTTTGGCATAGATCCACGCCATCATCTGCCCGTCGCTGAGCGGCACGTCGATGTCGACGATCTGGCGGCCAGCCGAGAGTCTCTCCTCGATGGCCGCGAGCAGGCGATCGGTGCCCTCCCCCGTCGTCGCAGACACGGCGACCTGCTGCGGCGCGTCGTGAGATTGCGCGGCTCCGGCACGACGAGCAGCCGAGTTCTCGACGTGCCGGCGCTGGTCGCTGTCGAGCAGGTCGATCTTGTTGAGCACTTCGAGGGCTTGGGCTTGCGTCTCCGCGGTCACGCCGAGGTCGTTGAGAACGCCAAGCACGTCGTCGCGCTGCGCTTCCGAGTCCGGATGGGCGACGTCGCGCACGTGCAGAATCAGGTCAGCCTGCAGCACCTCTTCGAGGGTGGCGCGGAAGGCGGCGACGAGTTCGGTCGGCAGGTCGGCGATGAAGCCGACCGTGTCCGACAGAATTGCTTTGCGCCCACTCGGCAGTTCCAAGGCTCGCATGGTGGGATCGAGGGTCGCGAACAGCATGTCGGCAGCGAGCACGTCGGCCTTGGTCAGGCGATTGAACAGGGTCGATTTGCCGGCGTTCGTGTAGCCGACCAGGGCGATAACCGGCCACGGTACGCGGGCGCGGTTGTCGCGATGGATGCCGCGCGTCTTCTTGGAACGATCGAGATCGCGCTTGATGACCTTGATGCGATCGTCGATGTGGCGCCGGTCGGCCTCGATTTGCGTCTCGCCGGGGCCGCCGAGGAAGCCGAAGCCGCCGCGCTGGCGCTCCAAGTGCGTCCAAGACCGCACCAGGCGCCCGCGCTGGTACTGCAGCGCCGCGAGCTCCACCTGCAGCGCGCCTTCGCGCGACCGCGCGCGCGCACCGAAGATCTCCAAGATCAGACCGGTACGGTCGATGACCTTGCACTCGAGCTCCTTCTCGAGATTGCGCTGCTGCGCGCCGGTGAGCGGACCGTCGAAGATGAGGACGTCGATGCCTTCCTCGGCGACGAGGCCCTTCATGGTCGTGACACGGCCCTCACCCAGGAACGTCCTGGGGTTCGGCAGCTGCACGGACACGACCTCGGCGTGGCGCACCTCGAGGCCGATCGCCTCGGCGAGACCGACGGCCTCGGCGAGGCTCGCCTCGGGCGTGCGGCGCAGATCGTGGGCACCCTTGCGCTGATGCGGATGAACGACGAACGCGTGCTGGGGACCGACGCGCGGAGGTTCTTCCTTCTCGCGCCGGCGTTCGGGCTCTTGCTCGTCGTCAGCTTTCTTCGCGTTCCGCGCCATCTGTTTCTGTCTCAAACAATTGCACTGCCTGGGACGGCATCACTGTCGATACCGCGTGTTTGTAGACCAACTGGGAGTGCCCTTCCCGCCGCAACAGCAGCGAGAAATTGTCGAACCAGGTGATGACGCCCTGGAGCTTGACCCCGTTGACCAGGAACACGGTCACTGGGAGCTTGCTCTTGCGCACATGATTGAGGAACACGTCCTGGAGGTTTTGCGATTTTTCGGCCATAGCGGCACCCTCCTTATTCTTGATTGTGCAGGTGCCTGTATCCGCCGGCTTGGCCGGTTCTCAGACCCCACAGTCGGATCAACTTACGCAACCTTGGCTGGTTTTTGTAGGGGGCGAACGGGCACTCCCGCTAGCGCCGCAGCAACCCTCGCTTCGTAGAGCGGACGGATACGGGCGTAGATTGGGCCGGGTTTGCCTTTGCCCGCACCCTGGCCGATGGCGTGGCCGTCGATGGCGACCACCGGCAGCACGTAGGAGGTCGTGCTGGTGACCATCGCTTCGCGGGCCGCCAGGGCCTCGTCGCGGCCGAAGGCGCGTTCGACCACCTGCACCCCCGCTTCGCGGCAGGCGTCGAGCAGCGCGGCGCGCGTGACGCCGCCCAGGAGCGCCGTTCCGAGGTGGCGGGTGACCAGGTCGCCTTGCTTGTCGACGATCCAGGCATTGCTGGCGCTGCCCTCGGTGACGTCGCCGGCGCCGTCGATCAGCCACGCCTCGTAGGCGCCGGCGGCCGTGGCTTGCTGGCGCGCCAGGATGTTCGGCAAGAGCGCGATCGACTTGATGTCGCAACGGCCCCAGCGGATGTCCGGCAGCGTGATCGCCTTCACACCGTCGCGCACGGCCGCCTCGCTCGGCGGCGCCATGGTTCGGGACGTGACGACGAGGGCGGGGTCGGTGTTCTTGGGGAAGGCGTGGGCGCGCTTGGCGACGCCGCGCGTCACCTGCATGTAGACGATGCCGGTGGTGACGCGGTTGCGCCGCACCGTCTCGCGCACGACCACGCGCAACGCGGGCCGCGCCATGGGTGCTGCGATCTCCAGACCCGCGAGCGAACGGTCGAGGCGGTCGAGGTGGGGCTCGAAATCGACGAGTTGGCCTTCCCGCACCGCGATGACCTCATAGACGCCGTCCGCGAACTGATAGCCGCGGTCTTCGATATGCACGCCGGCGACGCCGTGAGGGATGTACTGGCCGTTGACGTAGGAAATGCGGGACATCGGTTAGACGTGGATGGCCGGGTCGAGCCTGGCCATGACATCAATACTCGTCATGCGCGGGCTTGACCCGCGCATCCACGCGGGTCCTCCTCGGTGCTGTTTCAGTTCGGCGCGCCTGGAAGTCCCTGGCCGCCGCGCTCGTTGGCGACTCCAAGCGCCTTGAGCTTGCGGTGCAGGGCCGAGCGTTCCATGCCGACGAAGCTTGCGGTGCGCGAGACGTTGCCGCCGAAGCGCGTGATTTGCGCGGTGAGGTATTCGCGCTCGAATACCTCGCGCGCCTCGCGCAGCGCCAGCGACATGATGTCCTCGGCGCCCGACGGCAGCACGGTGGCGATCGTGCCGGCGCCGAGCTCGGCGGGCAGCATGGACGCCTGAATCACCGGCGCGTCCGAGGGCGCCATGATCAGCAGGCGCTCGATCAGATTGCGCAGCTCGCGCACGTTGCCGGGCCATTCGTAGGCCTGGAGGATCGCCATCGCGTCCTCGTCGATCTCGCGGCCCGGCAGGCCGGTGCTCTCCGCGGTGCGGCGGATGAAGTGGCGCGCCAACATCGGAATATCCTCGCGGCGGTCGCGCAACGCGGGCACGCGGATCGGCACGACGTTGAGGCGGTGAAAGAGGTCTTCGCGGAAGCGCCCGAGGGCGATGTCGTCGTGCAGGTCGCGCGACGAGGCACTGATGACACGAACATCGACCTGGATCTTGGTGGTGCCGCCGACGCGCTCAAAGGTCTGGTCCTGCAAGACGCGCAGGATCTTGGCCTGGGTCTCGAGCGGCATGTCGGCGACGTGGTCGAGGAACAGCGTGCCGCCGTGGGCCTGCTCGAAGGTGCCGACCTTGCGTGCGCGACCGCCTTGCGGGTCCTCGGTGCCGAACAGCTCGACTTCCATGCGCTCCGGCGCCATCGCGGCCGCGTTGACGACCACGAACGGGCCGTCGGCGCGCTTCGACAAGGAGTGCACCATACGAGCCACGACTTCCTTGCCGGAACCGGGCGGCCCGGAGATGAGCACGCGGCTGCCGGTCGGCGCGACCTTATCGACGGCGTTGTGCAGGGCGGTCACCGCCGGCGAATTGCCGATCAGCTCCGTCTCGGGTCCGCCCCGCAGACGCAACTCGCGATTCTCGCGGCGCAGGCGCGCCGCCTCGATGCCGCGCCGCACCATGGTGATGAGGCGATCGGCCTGGAACGGCTTCTCGATGTAGTCGTAGGCGCCGGCCTTGATGGCGGCGACGGCGGTCTCGATGTTGCCGTGGCCGGAAATCATGATCACCGGCAGGTCGGGATCGTCGGCGAGCACGCGCTCGAGCACCTTGAATCCGTCGATCGCGCTGCCATTCAGCCATATGTCGAGAATCAGCAGCGTCGGCAGGCGCGCCCGCATGCCTTCGAGTCCGGCCTCGGCGCTGGCGGCCGAGCGCGCCTGGTAGCCCTCATCTTGGAGGATGCCCGACACGAGGTCGCAGATGTCGGCTTCGTCGTCGACGATCAGGATGTCATGCGCCATGGCGGACGGGGCCCCGTTTCCTAAAGGGTGCGGCTAGACGGCAGAACGCAGCGGCAAGTGCGTGACCGTGGGCGCTGCCGCCATCGGCGGATCGGCCGGGAGGTGCAGGCCGACGGAAGCGCCGCCCCCTGCCCGGTCGTCGAGAGTGAGACGGCCGCCGTGGTCGTCCAAGACCCTGGCGACGATGGCGAGGCCGAGGCCGGTGCCCTTCTCGCGCGTCGTGAAGTACGGCTCCGTGAGACGCGCGCGGTCACCGTGCGGCAAGCCCTTGCCGTTGTCGAGCACCTCGAGCAAGGCGCCGTCCGCCTCGGTCGTCACGCGCACGACGATCTCGCCGGGCGGCAGGCCGTCGGTGGCCGGCCGCTCGGTGATCGCCTGGGTGGCGTTGAGCAAGAGGTTGGTCATCACTTGCGCGATCTGCCGGCTGTCGCAGTGCACGTTGACCGGCAGGTCGGGCGCTTCGACGCGGTAGGTGATGTTCGGATTGGCGACCTTCTGCAGGAACAGGGCCTGCCGCGCGAGCTCGCTCAAGTTTTCCTCGCGGAACACCGGCGCGGGCATGCGCGCGAACGACGAGAACTCGTCGATCAGCCGCCCGATGTCGCCGACCTGACGGATGATCGTGTCGGTGCACTGCTTGAAGACCTCAGGGTCCGATTTGACCTCCAGGGCGTACTTGCGCTTCAGGCGCTCGGCGGAAAGCTGGATCGGTGTGAGCGGGTTCTTGATCTCATGGGCGATGCGCCGGGCGATGTCGGCCCAAGCCGCATTGCGCTGAGCGGACAACAGCTCGGTGACGTCGTCGAAGGTGACGACGAAGCCAAGAATGGTGCCCGCCGAGCCTTCCGCCGCGATGCGCACGAGCAGCGCGTGGGTGACACCGCCGCGCACGATGGCGACCTGGCCTTGGGCGAGCCGCCACGGGCGCTCGCGCGCCTCGGCGAGCAGTCCCGCAAGCTCGGGCACTGCATCGACAAAGGAGGTGCCGGCGAGCACCTCGGCGCTGCTGCCGAGCAATTGTACAGCGGTGCGGTTCGGCAGGTTGATGCGGCCGTCCGCGTCGAGGCCGACGACGCCCGACGAGACTCCCGACAGCACCGCCTCGGTGAAGCGGCGGCGATTGTCGAGCTGCTGGTTGGCGTCGATGAGCTCGCCGCGCTGGTTCTCCAGCTGGCTGGTCATGCGGTTGAAGGCGCGGCTCAGGCTTGCGACCTCGTCGTCGGCGGGACCTTCCGTCACCCGCGCCGACAGGTCGCCGGTACGGATGCGCTCCGCCGCTTGCACCAGCGCCGAGACCGGCGCGATCAGACGCGACGCGAAGAACAGGGCCAGCCAAACGGCAGCGAGCAGAAGCAACAGCGCCACCAGGATGAACACTAGGGCGAAGCGGACCTGGAAGTCGGAGCGCTCACTGTAGAGGCGCTCGTACTCCGCGACGGCATTGCGCGTATTGTCCGCCCGCAGCAGCAAGGTCGTGTCTACGAAACGGCCGACGTACAGGTAGGAGTCCACCAGGCGATCGATGCGCACCAGGGCGCGCACGCGCGTCTCGTCCTCGGTCGTGGCGACCACCACTTCGCCGCCCTTGGCGCGGTCGAATGCTGCGGTCGGCGCCTGGTCGAACTGCATGCTGAAGCTGAGTCCCGAGCGCGCCAAGACGCGGCCGTAGCTGTCGAAGACGATCGCTTCGGGCAGGTTGCGCGCCCGCGTCTCGGCGTCGAGCAGCTGGCGGAAGCGCACCGGGTCATCGCGGATGATGGCGGCCTGGCGATTGATCTCGGCGGCCATGGCGAGCACGTCGGCGCGGATACGGTTGCTGTGCTCCGCGACGTACGCCTCGGCGACCTCGACGGATGACGTGAGCGCGGTGCTGACGCGCTCGTCGAACCACGATTGCAGGCCGAGGTTGAAGAAGAGCGCCGAAAAGATCGCCACGATGATGGCGGGTGCGACCGCCAGGAGGCCGAACAGGACGACCAGGCGGCTGTGTAGCCGAGAACCGACCGAGCCGCGCCGCCGTTCGATCCACAACAGCACAAGGCGGCGCGACACGACGACGCCGAGCGCCAGGACGACGATCAGGTCCGCGATGATCAGGGAAAGCACCGCGTCGGGGTCGGGCCCGAGCGGGCCTGCACGCGTCACTGCAATGTAGGTTGCGACGCCGGAGCCGACCGCGAGCAGCGCCAAGGCGACTGCGAGCCGGCGAGCGAGTTCGGCGCCGCGCGCCCAACGCAGGAAGCGCGAAGACAACGAGAGAGATTCGAGGGCCGGCGAGTCGATGGACATCGGTCAGCGCCCGGCCTGGGCGGCCGCCAAAACGGCGCACTCCAACGATAGGGCGAGCGCCATTGGTGGCAGCGGGATTACCTGGAAGCTTGCTTTCATTGCGCCTTGGGCAGCCGCGGCGGTCGTCAGGCGTTCCGCCCCTTTTCAGGGGTCACAAGCCGACTCTACGCACGTTGTTGCAGTCCGGCAACAGTGGCGGAGGGTTATCCCGCCACAGGCAGAAGCCCTAGCGGACGCCGCGCTGTACCGAGACGTTCAACTCCCGGATCTTCTTGCGCAATGTGTTGCGATTGAGGCCGAGGAGCTTTGCCGCGCGAATTTGATTGCCGTGGGTCGCGGCGAGGCACATGGCAATGAGCGGCCTCTCCACCTCGCTGACGATGCGCTCATGCAGCCCCTCGGGCGGCAGGCCGTCCTCGTGGGCAGCGAAGTAGCGCGCCAAGTGGCGCTCGACGGCGGCGCCGAGGGAGTCTTGCCCCGGCCGTCCCTCCTCAGGGAGGGTCGCGGCGGCCATGGCTAGGTCAGAGCGGATCACATCGGCGGTGATCGTCTCCTCGGCGTGCAGCGCGGTGAGCCGCAGGATCAGGTTCTCGAGTTCGCGCACGTTGCCCGGCCACGGATAGGCCTTGAGCTGCTCCAGCGCGCCCTGGTCGAGCACCTTGGGCGCCAAACCGTCGCGCTCGGCGCGCGCCAGGAAGTGGCGCACCAGCGCCGGAATGTCCTCTGTTCGCTCGCGCAGCGGCGGCATGCGGATCGGGACGACGTTGAGGCGGTAGAACAGGTCTTCGCGGAACAGGCCCTGACGCACCATGTGGCGCAGGTTGCGGTTGGTCGCCGCGACGATGCGCACGTCGGCGCGGATCGGCGTGCGGCCGCCGACGGTGGTAAACTCGCCCTCCTGCAGTACGCGCAGCAGGCGCGTCTGGGCTTCGAGCGGCATGTCGCCGATCTCGTCGAGGAACAGCGTGCCGCCCTTGGCCTGGGCGAAGCGGCCGATTTCGCGCTGCACGGCGCCGGTGAACGCCCCTTTCTCATGGCCGAAGAGCTCGGCCTCGATGAGATCGCGCGGCACCGCCGCCATGTTGATGGCGACGAACGGGCCAGCCTTGCGCTGGCCGTAGTCATGAAGCGCGCGGGCGGCGAGCTCCTTGCCGGTGCCGGATTCGCCGGAGATGAGGACCGTGAGGTCGGTGTCGGTGAGCCGCGCCACCAGGCGATAGATCTCCTGCATGGCCGGCGAGCGGCCGATGATCGGCAGCGCATCGTCCTCGCCCGCGGGCGCCGGGGAGGCCGCGCGAGCCCTCCGCGGCGAGCTCAATGCCATGTCAACAATAGCCTTCAACTCATTGATATCGAATGGCTTTGGCAGGTAGTCGTAGGCGCCGTTCTGGGTCGCCTTCACCGCCGTCGCAATGGTGTTGCGGGCGCTCATGACGACGACCGGCAGGTCGGGCCGGGTCTTCTTGATGCGCGGCAGGAGTTCCAGCCCGTCGCCGTCGGGCATGACGACATCGGTGATGACGAGATCGCCCTCGCCTTCCGATACCCACGTCCACAAGGTCGCGGCGTTGGAGGTGGTACGGACATCGTACCCGGCCCGGCCCAAGGCCTGGCTGACCACCGTGCGCACGGCGCGGTCGTCGTCAGCAACAAGGATGGTGGCGTCAGCCATGACGGTTGTCTCCTACCTGGGTCGCGCGGTATGCGCGCGAGTCGTCCGTCGCGCGGGACGCGCGCGCTTCGTCATTGGCGCGGCTCGGCCGCGCTTCTTCGTGGGTGTAGATCGGTAGGCGCACGCGGAAGATCGTCCGGCGTGGCTCCGATTCGAATTCAACGACGCCGCGCAGGTCGCGCACAACCTTGGCAACGAGCGCCAGGCCAAGACCGGTGCCACCCGGCTTGCTGCTGACGAAGGCGTCGAACAGATGCGCGCGCATCTCCTCGGACACGCCCGGACCGTTGTCGGCCACGCTGATCTCGAGCGGCAGACTCATGCGCTCGCGGGTGCCGGGGACGTTGACGCGCACACCGTGGCGATAGGCAGTAGTGAGAACGACGTCGCCGCCCGACTCGGGTGCCGCTTCGCAGGCGTTCTTGACTAGGTTGAGGAACACCTGGATGAGGCCATTGCGGTCGGCGGCGGCCGGCGGCAGCGATGGGTCGTAGCGCTCGGTGAAGCGCACGTGACGTCCGAAGCCGCCTTGCGCCAGCTTGCGGACGTGACCGAGCACCTCGTGGATGTTGACGGGGCGCACCTGGACGGTGCCCTCCTCGCCGAACTGATCCATCTGGTCGATGAGGGCGCAGATGCGGTCGGTTTCCTGGCGGATGAGGCGCGTCAGCTCGCGGTCGGGCTCGCTGCAATTCTGTTCGAGGAGCTGCGCCGCGCCGGAGATGCCGGACAGCGGGTTCTTCACCTCGTGGGCGAGCAGCCGGGCGATCCCCATGACCGAGCGCGCAGCGCCGCGATAGCTGAGTTGGCGGTCCATGCTCTCGGCGATGGACCGCGGCCGCACGGAGACGACCAAGCTGCCAGGGGCTTCGAGCACGGGCGAGACGCGGACATCGACACGATGCGAGCCGAGACGCGGGCCCGCGACTTCGACGCCGTGGTCGGCGAGGCCAGTGCCGTGCTTGCGCACCATGGCGACCAGGGCGACTAAAGGGCTGTCAGCGGTAACGAGGGAAGCGAGCGACGAACCGCGCAGGCTGGACGAGCCGGCGCCGAAGAACTGCTCGGCCGCCGGGTTGACCCAATGAATCGAGTCATCGGCGTCGATCACCAGGACCGGGTCCGGCAGCGCGGCAAGGATCACGTCGGCGCTGATCGCCGTGGTTCTGGGCAGACTACCTGCCTGAGCTTCGATTTCGCTGGTCACGTAGGCACCGCGCGCCCCAAAACCCGTACCATCAAACCGGTCATTGATCAATATTTAGGCGGCTCGACGGATACTAGACAAACCTTGGGCAGCATACGCGGGACGGCCGGGGAGGACAAGGGCATCCGTTGTTGTTCGAATGCCACGAGCGAGGGCGACAAAGCGAAGCGGCCGGCCAGTTGCTTGGCCGGCCGCCCGTTCGCAGCCCCCAGCGGCGCCAGTCTAGCGGCCGTTGGCGGCGGGAGTTGTGCGCGGAGGGGTTGGTTCCGCAGCCAGCTGGAGGCGCGCCGTCTGGCTGCGGTCGCCTCGCGCGTAGGTGACCTCGACCTGCTCGCCCCGCCGGATCAAAGCCAAGCGGTTGCGCAGGTCGCGAGTGTCGCGCACGTCGGTGCCGTTGAGGCGGGTGATGATGTCACCCCGCTTCAGTCCGGCGCGCTCGGCGCTGGAGCCCGGTTCGACGCCCATCACGACGGAGCCGCGGCCCGGCGGGCGATCGAGGCTGAGCTCGCGGATTACCGGCGCGGTCACGTCGGCGACTTCGACGCCGAGGCGGCCGCGCTGGACCTCGCCGAACTCGATGATCTGGGTCATCACGGCGCGCGCCATGTCGATGGACACGGCGAAGCCGATGCCGATGTTGCCGCCCGTCCCAAGGATGGCGGTGTTGATGCCGATCAGCCGGCCATTCAGGTCCAGAAGCGCGCCGCCCGAGTTGCCCGGGTTGATCGACGCGTCCGTCTGGATGAAGTCTTCGTACCCTTCGATGTTGAGGCCGCCGCGGCCGAGGGCGCTGACGATGCCCGACGTCACGGTCTGGCCGAGGCCGAACGGGTTGCCCACGGCGATGACGAAGTCACCGACCTTGAGGCTACCCGACGTGCCGAGTGGCACCGCGGTGAGGTTATTGGCGTCGACCTTGAGTACAGCGATGTCGGTCTCCGGGTCGGTGCCGACCAGCTTCGCGTCGATCTGGCGGCCGTCGGTCAGCGTGACACCGATGCGATCGGCGTCCGCCACGACATGGGCGTTGGTCAGGAGATAGCCGTTGCGCGCATCCACGACGACGCCGGAACCTGCCGACTGGAACGGGCGCTGGCGCGTCTGCGGTTGACCCTGGGCGCCATCCGGAAAGAAGCGGCGGAAGAACGGGTCCTGCATCAGCGGGTTCTGTTGCTGCTGGCGGACGGTTCCCTCGACGGAGATGTTCACCACGCCCGGCGTCACCTTCTCGATGAGCGGCGCCAAGGTCGGGATGCCGCCCCGCGCTTCATCGATAGGGAAACCCGCCGCGCTCACGGGAGAGGTAGCAAGCAACACCGCGAGTGCCGCGGCACCGGCGGCGGCAAGGGTGTGCTTGCCGACCAGGGCCAGATTGGGAACCGGCATGTCGTCTCCTAGGCTTGTGCGTTGGAAATGGGCGCCTTGAGATAAGTACGGACAGCGGCCCATCCAACCCCCGTGAAACCCGGGTGAGCCCTCGAAAAGACCTGACCCGGCGCGACCGCCCGGCTGGAATTCGGTGGTAGCCCGGAATAGGGTGCGCGAGCGATGCGCGCCTTCGCCCTCATCGTCGCCGCCGGCCGCGGATCGCGTGTGGGGGGCGACGTTCCCAAGCAGTACCTGCCCTTGGCCGGCGAAGCGGTGCTGCGCCGTTCGCTGCGCGCGTTCGAGCGCCATCCCGCCATCGCGGCGACGCGGGCCGTCATCCACGCCGACGACCGTGCGTTGTATGACGCCGCCACGGCCGGCATGAACGTGCTGGCGCCGGTGACCGGTGGCGCGCAGCGTCAGGAGTCTGTGTTGCGCGGGCTGGAGAGCCTGGCGGAATACAAACCCGACGTCGTGCTGATCCACGACGGCGCGCGCCCGCTGATCAGCGCGGCGACAATCGGATCGGTGCTCGATGGCCTAGCCACCCGTCCCGGCGCGATCGCCGCGATTCCGGTGCGCGACACCCTCAAGCGCGGCGCCGGCGACACCATTGCGGCGACCGTCGATCGCGCCGACTTGTGGCGTGCGCAGACACCCCAGGGATTCCGGTATGCCGAGATCCTGGCGGCGCACCGCTCGGCAGTGGGTCGCGAATGCACCGACGACGCCCAGGTCGCCGAGCAGGCCGGCCTTGCGGTAACTCTGGTGCGCGACAGGGAGGACAATCTGAAGATCACCACGCCGGAGGATCTGATGCGCGCCGAGAGCATCCTGGCCGCCGCCAGCGCGGACGTGCGCGTCGGCTCGGGCTTCGATGTGCACCGGTTCGGGCCGGGCGACGCCGTCATGCTGTGCGGCGTGTGCATCCCTTTCCATGCGGGACTGGAAGGACACTCGGATGCCGACGTGGGACTGCACGCGCTGTGCGACGCACTGCTGGCGACCATCGCTGCCGGCGACATCGGCCAACACTTCAGCCCCAGCGACGCCCGCTGGCGCAACGCCGACTCGAGCCAGTTCGTCGCCTTCGCGGCGGCCCAGGTACGGGAGCGCGGCGGCATGATCGCGCACGTCGATGTGACAGTGATCTGCGAAGCGCCGAAGGTCGCGCCCCATCGCGCGGCGATGACAGCGCGCATCGCCGAGATCCTGGGCGTCGCCGCCGAGCGCGTCAGCATCAAGGCGACAACGACTGAGCGGCTGGGGTTCACCGGCCGCGGCGAGGGCATTGCGGCAAGCGCGACTGCGACGGTGCGCCTGCCGTGGCGCGGCGGCCGATGAAACGCGCGCCCCCCGGCCCGCCCCTCAATACCACCTGGGCGTTGCTGGCGACGTGGTTCGGCGCCGGACGCCTGCCGTTCGCTCCGGGCACGTGGGGCTCGCTGGCGGCCGTGCCGTTCGCCGCGGGGCTGCAATGGCTGGGCGGGCCGTGGGCGATCGCCGGCGCCGCTTTCCTTCTTTTCTTCGTCGGCTTGTGGGCCAGCTTGCGCTACGTCAAGGCGACCGGACGCACCGATCCGCAGGACATCGTCATCGACGAGGTCGTCGGCCAGTGGATCGCGCTGATCCTTGCGCCCATCTCCCTCGAAGGAGTCTTGCTCGCGGTGGTGCTGTTCCGTTCCTTCGACATCGTGAAGCCCTGGCCGATCCGCTGGATCGAACGGCGCTGGCCGGGGCCGCTCGGCGTCATGCTCGACGACGTCGTCGCCGGCCTGGCGGCGCTCGCCGTAATGGCCTTCGTGCGCTGGATCGGCGGATGATCGCGCCCGGGCCGGCGCTGGTGGCGCGCGCTGCGGAGTTCATCGCGGGGTGCACGCGCGCCAAGCTTACCGTGGCAGTTGGCGAGTCCTGCACCGGCGGCCTGTTGTCCGCGCTCCTCACCGACGTGCCGGGCGCGTCGGCGGCGGTGAAGCTCGGCGTCGTCACCTACTCCAACGAGGCTAAGGTAAGCATCCTCAAAGTGCCGCGGCATGCCCTCGATGAGCACGGCGCAGTGAGCGCGCAGGTCGCCCTCGCCATGGCGCAAGGAGCGCTCGCTGCGGGGGACGCGCACCTGGCGGCCGGCATCACCGGCATCGCCGGACCGCTCAGCGACAACACGTCGAAGCCTGTGGGGCTGGTCTACATCGCCGCCGTGCGGCGCGGCCGCCAACCCAGCGTGCAGAGATTCCAGTTCGGCGCGATCGGCCGCGACAAGGTGCGCGCCGAGTCGGTCGCCGCGGCGCTGGCGATGCTCGAAAGCCTGCTGCAGGCGACGTGACCGAAGAGTTCCCAAAACGTGAACGCCGTGGGCGGCAGCGACGTGCTGCGCGCGATTCTGTCGATCGCGGGCCTCACCATCGGCCTCGGCGTCACGCTGCTGTTCGCCTACGGCGTGATGGTCGTGTTCGGCTACGAGGGCGCGTCGGTGATGTCGCTGCCGATCGTGCTGGCGCTGGAAACGGTTGCGATCCTTGGCGGCATCTACTTCGCCTTGGTCCGCACGGGACGCCTGACGTGGCGCGACCTCGGCTGGATCCCAGTTTCGCCGGGTTGGATGGTAGCGGGCGGACTCACCAGCCTCGCGATCTACGCGGCGGCGATCGCTCTTGTCA
This sequence comes from Rhizobium sp. Q54, assembly GCA_945947575.1. Lineage (GTDB taxonomy): Bacteria > Pseudomonadota > Alphaproteobacteria > UBA2966 > CAIVPW01 > CAIVPW01. Next base: position 15,516 of record CAMEYM010000024.1, on the reverse strand, counting down.
CCCTCGCCCGGACCGTCCTCGGCGACGCGTGGTTCGGCGTCACACCCCCGCTCGTGGATGTGTTTCCGCGCTCGGTGCTGGGGTTCCTCGGCAGCTTCGTGTTCGGCGCCATCACCGTGCCGATCGCGGAGGAGTTCCTCTTCCGCGGCCTGCTGTTTCGCTGGCTGCGCAACCGCTGGGGTTTCTCGGCAGGTGCGTTTGTCAGCGCGCTGGTCTTCGCGCTGGTACACCCGCAGGCATCGGGCTCGGCGCCGCTGATCTTTCTGATCGGTCTGGCGCTCGCGTACTTCTACGAGCGCTCGGGTTCGCTGTGGCCGAGCATGGTTCTGCACGGCGTCAACAACGCCGTCGGCATCGCGTTCATCTACCTGGCCATTTGGGCCGGACAGACCTGAGCGTGCCGCTAGGAAGTGCTGCGTCGCCCGGCCGTGGCGACGGCCGTCCGCTTGAGCTTCGCGTCTCGATACAACGCCGCGGCGCGGTTCTCAAACGACGCCACCATGTGGTGGACGGCACGGTGAAACACCGCCCCCATCATCGTCTGCAGCATGAAGCTCTTGAAGGCGAAATCGATGGTGAAGTCGACCTTGCAACCAGACTTGTCGCGCGAGAATTCCCACACATTGTCGAGGAACTTGAACGGGCCTTTGATGCCGACGACCTCGATGCGGCGGGACCGATCGAGCGTCACGCGCGAAGTGTAGGTCTCGTGCAGAGGTCCGTAGCCGATCTGGAGATCGGCGATGGCTTCCCCCTCCTTGCGCTCGACGATCTTGGCGCTCGTGCACCACGGCAGGAAGTCGGGGTACTTCTCGATGTCCGCCACCATGTCGAAGACTTGGGTGGGCGTGTACGGCAGTACGCGGGATTCCCTGTGGTGGTGCATCAGGCGAGTGCCGCCGCTCGGGCCGCCTTCAGACGCGCGAAGTCGTCTCCCGCGTGATAGGACGAGCGCGTCAGCGGCGAGCACGCGGCAAGGAGAAAGCCCTTCCCCATCGCGTAGCGCTGCAGTTCGGCGAACTCGTCGGGCGTCACGAAGCGATCGACCGGCGCATGCTTCGGCGTCGGCTGCAGGTACTGGCCGATGGTGAGGAAGTCGACGCCGGCGGAGCGCATGTCGTCCATGACCTGCAGCACCTCGGCCTTGGTCTCGCCGAGACCGACCATGAGGCCGGACTTGGTGAAGATCATCGGGTCGTGCTGCTTCACCTCCTGCAGCAGGCGCAGCGAGTGGAAATAGCGCGCGCCCGGGCGGATGGTCGGATAGAGGCGCGGCACCGTCTCGACGTTGTGGTTGTAGACGTCGGGCTTGGCGCGCGCGACCGCTGCAATGGCGCCCTCTTTGCGCAGAAAGTCGGGCGTCAGCACCTCGATGGTGGTCTCGGGCGCCTCTGCGCGCAGGCGCTGGATGACTTTGACGAAGTGACCGGAGCCGCCATCCTCGAGATCGTCGCGATCGACGGACGTGACGACGACGTGCGCCAGGCCGAGCTTCTTCACCGAAATGGCGACGTTGTCGGGCTCGAACGGATCGACGTGCTTCGGCATGCCGGTGGCGACGTTGCAGAACGAGCAGGCGCGCGTGCAGACGTCACCGAGGATCATCACAGTGGCGTGGCCATGGGACCAGCACTCGCCGATGTTGGGGCACGCGGCCTCCTCGCACACGGTGTGCAGGTTGGCCTCGCGCATCAGGCGGCGCGTCTGGTGGTAGCCCTCGGAGGTCGGCGCCTTGACGCGAATCCAGGCCGGCTTGCGCAGTGCCGGGGCCGCAGGGGCAGCGAGGGTTTCGGCTTCGCTCACGATTGCCTCACAAGTGTATCCGCCGCCCGAGGGCGTCAAGCACGGACTCGTGCATCATCTCGGACAGCGTCGGATGCGGGAAGATGGTTTCGGCAAGGGCCGCGGCGGTCGTCTCGTGGGTCTTGGCCACCACGTACCCCTGGATGAGCTCGGTGACCTCGGCGCCGATCATGTGGGCGCCCAGGAGCTCGCCGGTCTTGGCGTCGAAAACGGTCTTCACCAGGCCTTCGGCCTCGCCCATGGCGATGGCCTTGCCGTTGGCGAGGTACGGGAAGCGGCCGACCTTGACCTCCCTGCCCTCTGCCTTGGCCTTGGCTTCGGTCAGGCCGACGCTGGCGATCTGCGGCATCGAATAGGTGCAGCCCGGGATGGATGAAACGTCAATCGGGTGCGGGTCCTTGCCGGCGATGCGCTCGACGCAGACGACGCCCTCGTGACTCGCCTTGTGGGCAAGCCACGGCGGGCCGACCAGGTCGCCGATGGCGTAGACGCCTTTGACGCCCGTCTCGCCCCACTGGTTCACCACGACGTGCGTCTTGTCGACCTTCACACCCGCGGCCTCGAGCCCGATGTTCTCGACGTTGCCGACGATGCCCACCGCCGAGATAACGCGCTCAACCTCGATGCGCTGCTCGCCGGCCGGAGTCTCGATGGTCGCAACGACGCCGTCGGCGGACTTCTTGAGGACTCCGACCTTGGACTTGGTATGCAGGACGATACCCTGCTTCGTGAACTGCTTCGCAGCGAGGTCGGAGATTTCCTCGTCCTCGACCGGCAGGATGCGATCGAGCAGTTCAACCACAGTCACTTCGGCGCCCATCTGACGATAGAAGCTGGCGAACTCGATGCCGATGGCGCCGGAGCCGACGACCAAGAGCGACTTGGGCATCGCCGCCGGGACCATCGCCTCGCGGTAGGTCCAGACGCGCTGGCCGTCCGCTTCCAGCCCCCGCAGCTGGCGCGCACGGGCGCCGGTGGCGAGGATGATGTGCGGTGCGGAAAGCTCCGCAACGGGCTTGCCGTCCTTCTCGACCGCGATGGTGTTGGGTGCGCTCAGGCGGCCGCGGCCGTCGATGACCTTCACCTTGTTCTTCTTCAGCAGGCCGCTGACGCCCATGGACAGCCGGCGCGCTACCTTGCGGCTGCGCGCGACGACTTTGGCCATGTCGAAGCGGATGTTGTCGGCGGCGAAGCCGAACTCGTCGAGGTGATGCAGCAGGTGATGGATTTCGGAGGCGCGCAAGAGCGCCTTGGTCGGAATGCAGCCCCAGTTGAGGCAGACGCCGCCGAGGTGATCGGACTCGACCAGCGCGGTGCTCATTCCAAGTTGCGCGGCGCGGATCGCAGCGACGTAGCCGCCAGGCCCGCCGCCCACGACGACGAGATCGAATTTGTCAGCCATGTGCAGGGGCGCTCAGAACTGTTCGCAGTAGTCGTAATTGCGCTGAGAGATAATCTTGCCGTCCCGGAATTCCAGGAACATGCCGGAGTGGGCGCGCATGGTCGCTCCGGCCCCAAGCGTGCTGCGCGGAATGGCGAGCACGCCCTCCCACAGCACCTCAAGGGCGATGCGGCTGCCCTCCGACGCGGCGCGCAGCACCTCGTAGCGATGGGACCGCAGCATCTTCTTGCTGCGATCCAGGCCATGGAGCATCGCCGCCACGGCGCGCGTCTGTCCCTTGGGATAGACGCGGTTCGGCCTCTCCTCGATGGTCATGCCGGGACTGGAGAACTTGGCGAGATCTTCGCCGCTGACGTTGCTGGCGATGGCGTGCAGATACTGCTTCGCCACATTGACGTTGGTGTTGGTCAAGCACGCACCATTACGGGCTTTAGCTTCATCGAGAGTTCGTACTCAGCGAGCGTCACTCCGACGATGCGCGAGCACGCCAATCGCAGATCATCGGTGATCTGGCTTGCGACGATGATGCCCCTTATCTGCTTCCCGTTCGCAAGGTTGTTCTCCAGCCAGCCCATGTAACGAAGCAACTGGCCTACGGTGCGGTCGTACCCACGCGACACTTTCAGTTCAACTGCAACAAGCGAACCATCTCGATCAACCGCGAGGATATCGATGAATCGACCGCCCACGGGAAACTCAATGCCGGTAATCCCTTCTTCCTCGTAGAGATGCAGCCCCGGCTCCAGCAACCCGAGATTGCGTGCAAGGTAGTCGCGAAGGTGCGCCTCCAAAGCGAACTCCGTCTCGGAACCGCGTCGTTCCTCCGCTTCTGTCGCATCGCCGTCGGAAAGGTCCTCAGACACCTCCACAGAAGGCGCCTGCGCGAGCGTCGTCGCATAGACTGGCGCTGGGTCCGTCGTTGGATCCCAGAGTCGATATTGGCCCTTTCCGATCTTAAGAAAGAGGTCGTGTCCACTGGTGGGCTTGATGTTCGGGTAATGCATGCGATTCCGTGAGTTCACGGACATCGCCTCCATGTGAATCTTCACAGTCGTTGGATTGATTTTCGGATAGTTCTCGGCGAACCATCGAACGGCCGGCTCTTTGCCGAACACTTGGCCCGCGCTCAGATGCTTGCTCGCAAAGTCGCGCATGAGCGCCTGCGTAGGCTTGTCGTACTTCGCACCCATTCTCGCCCCCCTAGAGCAGCATGGTCATCGGCTCCTCGAGGAAGCCTTTGACCGCGGTCAGGAATTGCGCCCCGATGGCGCCGTCGACGACGCGATGGTCGCACGACAGCGTGCAACTCATGACGGAGCCGATGGCGAGCGCGCCGTTCTTGACGATGGGCCGCTTCTCGGCGACCCCGACAGCGAGGATACCGGCCTGGGGCGGATTGACGATCGCGCCGAAGTCCTTGATGCCGTACATGCCGAGGTTGGAGATGGCGAAGCCGCCGCCCTGGTACTCCTCGGGCATCAGCTTGCCGGCGCGCGCCTTCTCGGCAAGCGAGCGCATCTCGCTGGAGATCTCGGCGAGGCCCTTTGTGTCGGCGCGGCGGATGATCGGGGTGATGAGGCCGTTGGGCAGCGCCACCGCGATGGCGACATCGATGGACGCCAGGCGCAACGTGCCGGCCGACGTCCACTGCGAGTTCATCTCCGGCACCTTGCGCAAGGCGAACGCGACGGCGCGGATGACGAAGTCGTTGACGCTGAGCTTGGTACCGTCGGGCGAAGAGCCCGCCTTCGGCAGGAGGCCCGCCCGCGCGTTGAGCTCGGCGCGCGCCTCCATCAGCCGATCGACGGTGCAATCGACGTTGAGATAGATGTGCGGGATCGTCCGCCACGCCTCGGTGAGGCGCTCGGCCGTGATGCGACGGATATTGTTGTGCGGGATCAGCGTGCCCGCTTCCGTAGGCAGCACCGGAGGTCTTGCGGCGACAGGCGCACTGGACGCGCTGGCGAGGTCGCGCTGCACGACGCGGCCGCCGGGTCCGGAACCTTTCAACGAAGCGAGATCGATGCTCTGCTCCTTCGCGAGCTTACGCGCGAGCGGGCTGGCAAGGACACGAGCAGAGCCGTTCGGCTTGGGAGCAGCGGGCGGCGCAGGTGCAGGCGCAGGCGCAACTGACGCGGCGGGCTTCGCTACCGCTACCGGCGCGGCCGCCTTGGGTGCGCGATCCAGCGCCGACTTGTCTTCGCCCTCTTCGAGCAGCATGGCGATGACGCTGTTGACCTTTACGCCCGCGGCGCCAGCAGGCACGACGATGCGGCCGAGCGTGCCGTCATCGACGGCCTCGAGTTCCATGGTCGCTTTGTCGGTCTCGATCTCGGCGATGACCTCGCCCGCCTTGACCGCGTCGCCTTCCCGCTTGCGCCAGGTCGCCAGGCGGCCTTCGGTCATGGTCGGCGACAGCGCCGGCATGGTGACGGGGATCGGCATCTACGAAACGATCACTGGCGGTACAGCACGGCCTTCGCCGCCGCGACGACGTGCTCCGGCTTCGGCAGCGCGAGCTTCTCGAGGTTAGCGGCGTAGGGGAGCGGCACGTCCTGGCCGGTGACGCGCGTCGGCGGCGCATCGAGATCGTCGAATGCGTGCTGCACAACGAGCGCCGCGATCTCCGCGCCGATGCCGGCGGTCGGCCAGCCTTCCTCGACCGAGACGATGCGGTTGGTCTTGCGCACCGACGCGAGGATCGTGTCGAGGTCGAGCGGGCGCAGTGTGCGCAGGTCGATGACCTCCGCCTCGATGCCTTCCTTGGCGAGCTCGTCGGCAGCAGCGAGCGAATGCGCGACGCTGAGCGAGTGCGCGACGATGGTGACGTGCTTGCCCTCGCGGGCGATGCGCGCCTTGCCGATCGGAATCACGTAGTCGCCTGTCGGCACCTCGAACGAGCGCCCGTAGAGCAACTCGTTCTCCAGGAACACGACCGGGTTCGGATCGCGAATGGCCGCCTTGAGTAAGCCCTTCGCGTCGGCCGCCGTGTACGGCGAGACAACCTTCAGGCCCGGCACGCTCGCGTACCACGCGGCGAAATCCTGCGAGTGTTGGGCGGCAACGCGTGAGGCGGGACCGTTCGGCCCGCGGAACACGATCGGCACCGGCATCTGGCCACCCGACATGTAGAGAGTCTTGGCGGCCGAATTGACGATGTGATCCATCGCCTGCATGGCGAAGTTGAACGTCATGAACTCGACGATCGGCTTGAGCCCCGCATACGCCGCGCCGACGCCGACGCCGGCAAATCCGTACTCGGTGATAGGCGTGTCCACCACGCGCCGCGGACCGAATTCGGCGAGCAGCCCTTGGCTCACTTTATAGGCCCCTTCGTACTGCGCGACCTCTTCGCCCATCAGGAAGACATCCGGATCGCGCCGCATCTCCTCGGCCATGGCGTCGCGCAACGCCTCACGCACGGTCTGCGTGACCATGGCGCCGCTCGCCGCGGGTTCCGCCGACTGCGGCGTGCCGCCGGAGCCGGGCCTCTGGTCCGACGGCTTGGTCGGTTCCTTGATCGGCACCGGCTTCTGCGCGGGCGGCGCCTGCACGGGTTTCGGCTGCGGCGCGGGACCCTTGGGCGGTGCCTTGTCGAGCGCTTCCTTGCCCTCGCCGTCGTTCAGCAGCAGCGCGATGACTTCGTTGACCGGGACGTCGTTGGTCCCCTCCGGTACGACGACTCTGCCGAAGATGCCGTCGTCGGCCGCTTCCAGCTCCATGGTCGCCTTGTCTGTCTCGATCTCGGCGATGACATCGCCGGAGGCCACCTTTTCGCCGACGGTCTTGCGCCAGCGGGCGATGCGCCCATGCGTCATGGTCGGCGACAGCGCCGGCATGCGGACGGCTGTCGGCACCTACGCGTCGCGCGCTTCGCGCGCGCCCTCAAGAGAGACCAAGATGTCGGTGTACAGCTCCGCCGGATCAGGTTCGGGGCTTTGCTGGGCGAACTCCGCGGCGCCGGCGATGCGGTCCTTGATCTCGCGGTCGATGGCCTTGAGCTCACCCTCGTCGACGCCTGCCTTGAGCAGGCGATCGCGCACGTTGTCTATGGGATCGCGCTCGTTCTTGACCTTATCGACCTCTTCGCGCGTCCGGTACTTGGCCGGATCGGACATCGAGTGCCCGCGGTAGCGATAGGTCATCATCTCGAGGATCATCGGGCCTTCGCTGCGCGCGTGCGCCACGGCCTCGTCGGCGACCGACTTCACGGTCAGCACGTCCATGCCGTCTACTTGGCGGCCCGGGATGCCGAAGCTCTCGCCGCGTTTGGACAGCTGCGTCTGCGCGGACGAGCGCGCGACGGACGTGCCCATGGCGTACTGGTTGTTCTCGATGATGAACAGGATGGGCAGCTTCCAGAGCTGCGCCATGTTGAACGACTCGGCGACCTGGCCCTGGTTGGCGGCGCCGTCGCCGAAGTACGCCAGCACGATGTTCTTGGTGTTGCGATAGCGCTGCGCGAACGCGAGACCTAGCCCGAGCGACGCCGGCGTGCCCACGATGCCGTGGCCGCCGAAGAAGTTCTTCTCGCGCGAGAACATGTGCATCGACCCACCCTTGCCACGGCTATAGCCGCCGGTGCGCCCCGTGAGCTCCGCCATTACGCCCTTCGGGTCCATGCCAGTCGCCAGCATGTGGCCATGGTCGCGGTAGCTGGTGATGACCATGTCGTCGGGCGTGATCGCCGCCTGCATGCCGACGACGACCGCTTCCTGTCCGATGTACAGGTGGCAGAATCCGCCGATCAGGCCCATGCCGTACAGCTGGCCCGCCTTCTCCTCGAAGCGGCGGATCAGCAGCATGTCGCGGTAGTAGCGCAGCAAGTCGTCCCGGCTGTGCTGGGCACCGCCGTTGTCGCCGTTGGATTTCGCGCTCTTGGTGGTCCTGGTGACCATGGAGGACCGCATCATACCGCCAACGGCGGGCGAAAAGCGCGGCCCATACGGGTGCTAAGCGTCGCAGCCCGCAAGGAAATTGCCGCGAAGTCCGTCTGGCGGACACGAATCGCTGAGGCAGCTAGCGCCCGAGAATGATGACCTCGTCCGGGCGGGCGAGGCCGAGCACCGCACGCGCGCGCTCATCAAGCAGGTCGCGGTCGAGAGTTTCTTCGCGCAATAGGCCGACGCGCCGCTCGAGCGTGGCGATGCGCGTCGCGTTGAGGACTTGCCGCTTCTCGAGCGCCTCGAGCTGTCCGGTGAGCCGGAACCACTCCTCGATGCCGCGATCGCCCTGCACCGCATGGTAGCCGAAATACGCGATGGCCGAGGCGCCCAACAGGGTCGCCAGCGCCGTCCGGGATCGCTGTCTCAGCTCGAACAGACCCACGAACGGATCGAATCACGCATGCAGGGTGCGGTCAAGGGTTGCGCCGCAGCACGCTCGCGCCCGCGTAGCGAGCATTGTCGCCGAGCATCTCTTCGATGCGCAGCAGCTGGTTGTACTTCGCCAAGCGATCCGAGCGGCTGAGCGAGCCGGTCTTGATCTGGCCGGCGTTGGTTGCGACGGCGAGGTCGGCGATGGTCGAGTCTTCCGTCTCGCCCGAGCGGTGCGAGATGACGACGCGATAGCCGGCGCGCTGCGCCATCTCGACGGCCTCCAGCGTCTCGGTGAGCGTGCCGATCTGGTTCACCTTCACCAGCACGGCATTGGCGACGCCCTTCTCGATGCCCTGTGCAATGCGCTTGGTGTTGGTGACGAACAGGTCATCGCCGACGAGTTGCACTTTGTCGCCGATCGACTTGGTCAGCGCGTCCCAGCCGGCCCAGTCGTCCTCGGCCATGCCGTCCTCGATCGAGACGATCGGGTAGTCGCGCACCAATTCCTCGTAGTAGGCGACCATCTGCTTGGAAGTTAGCGACTTCTTCTCGCCGTTGAGCTCGTACTTGCCGCCCCGGAAGAACTCTGTCGACGCCGCGTCGAGGCCGAGGAACATGTCCTTGCCGACCTTGAGGCCAGCGTCGCCGATCGCCTCGAGCAGCACGTCGATGGCGGCGCGGATGCCGCCGAGATTCTTCGGCGCGAATCCGCCTTCGTCGCCGACGGCGGTGTTGCGGCCCATCTTGGTCAGGCGCGCCTTGAGCGCGTGGAATACCGCCGCACCCATCTCCACCGCCTGGGTAAAGGTCTTGGCGGCCGTCGGCAGGATCATGAACTCCTGGAAGTCGAGGCCGTTCGGCGCGTGGGCGCCGCCGTTGATGACGTTCATCATGGGCACGGGCAGCACCTTGGCGTTGACGCCGCCGAGATACGCATAGAGCGGCATGTCCGCGTCGTTCGCGGCGGCGCGCGCGGCGGCGAGGCTTACGCCGAGCAGCGCATTGGCGCCGAGCCGCTTCTTGTTGGCGGTGCCGTCGAGCTCGATCATGGTGCGGTCCAGCCGCACCTGGTCGCGCGCATCGAAGCCCGACAGCGCATCGAAGATCTCGCTGTTGACCGCTTCGACCGCTTTGAGCACGCCCTTGCCGCCGTAGCGCTTGCCGCCGTCGCGCAGCTCGTGCGCTTCGTGAGCGCCGGTGGAGGCGCCGCTCGGAACGGCAGCGCGTCCCATGACTCCGCTTTCGAGGGTGACGTCGACCTCGACGGTCGGGTTGCCGCGCGAATCGAGAATCTCGCGCGCCGTAATATCGACAATGGCGCTCATGGGCCTCTTGGGTCTCGTGACGTTAGAAAGGGCGGCCTACGCGACGGTGCGGGCCTTGGTGACTCGGTCGAGTGCGATAACGGTTTCGAGCAATTCCGGCAAGTCCGACAAGCGCACCATGTTGGGTCCGTCACTCGGCGCGTTGTCCGGATCCTGGTGGGTTTCCATGAAGATCGCCGCGCAGCCGACCGCGGCGGCCGCGCGCGCCAGCACCGGCACGTACTTGCGCTCGCCGCCGGTGCGATCCCCGAGCCCGCCCGGCTGCTGCACCGAATGCGTGGCGTCGAACACGACCGGATACCCGGTCTCGGCCATCGCCGGCAGCGCGCGGAAATCGGAAACCAACGTGTTGTAGCCGAACGAAGCGCCACGCTCGGTCAGCAGAATCTTGTCGTTCCCCGTGCTCGCCACCTTGGCGGCGACGTTCTTCATGTCCCAGGGCGCCAGGAACTGGCCCTTCTTGACGTTGATAACAGCGCCGGTCTTGCCGGCAGCGATCAGCAAGTCCGTCTGGCGGCACAGGAACGCCGGGATCTGCAGCACGTCGACGACCCTGGCGACCGGCGCGCACTGGTCGGCGTCGTGAACGTCGGTGAGTACCGGGCAGCCGAACTTCGCCTTCACCTCGGCGAACACCTCGAGAGCCGCGTCGAGCCCGACGCCGCGGAAGGCGTCGCTCTTGGTGCGGTTGGCCTTGTCGAACGACGTCTTGTAGATGAGGCCGATGCCGAGCTTCTTGGTGATTTCGCTGAGCGCGCTCGCCATCTCCATCGCGTGCGCGCGGCTCTCCATCGCGCACGGGCCGGCGATGAGCGCGAGCGGACGATCGTTGGCGATCGAGACGTTGCCGACCTGAACGGTGCGCGGACGTGTGCCCCCAAGATTGCGTTCTGTTTGATGCGCGCCTCCGGCGCGACGATCGGACGCCATCAGACGAGCCGCGACTGTTTGACCGCCGCTTCGACGAAGGAAGCGAACAGCGGATGCGGCGCAAACGGCTTCGACTTCAGCTCCGGATGGAACTGCACACCGACGAACCACGGGTGATCGGGAATCTCGACGATCTCCGGCAGCGAGCGGTCGGGCGACATTCCGGAGAACACCAGGCCTTTGTCCTCGAGCTGCTTCTTGTAGTCGATGTTGATCTCGTAGCGGTGGCGGTGGCGTTCGTTGATGCGATCGCTGCCGTAGATGGCACGCGCCTTGGTACCGGGCAGCAGGTCGCACGGATACTCACCCAGACGCATGGTGCCGCCGAGGTTGCCGCCGCGTTCGCGGCGCTCGACCTGATTGCCACGCTGCCACTCGGTCATCATGCCGACGACCGCGACCTTGTAGTTGTTGAACTCGGACGACCCCGCGCCCTCGATGCCGGCCAGATTGCGCGCGGCCTCGATGACGGCCATCTGCATGCCGAGGCAGATGCCGAAGTACGGAATGTTGCGCTCGCGCGCGAGCTTGGCGGCAGCGATCTTGCCTTCGGTGCCGCGCTCGCCGAAGCCGCCGGGCACCAGGATGCCGTCGACGCCTTCCAGGCGATGGATCGGGTCTTCGTTTTCGAAGATCTCGGCGTCCAGCCATTGCAGCTCGGGCGTCACGCGATTGGCGATGCCACCGTGGGTGAGCGCTTCGTGCAGCGACTTGTACGCGTCCTTGAGGCCCGTGTACTTGCCGACGATAGCAATGTTGACCCGGCCCTCGGGCGCGGTGACGCGCGCCACGATCTCGTGCCACTTGCTGAGGTCGGGCGGCGGCGCGTCCTTGATTCCGAAGGCGCGCAGCACGACGTCGTCGAGCCCCTCCTCGTGGTAGCGCAGCGGCACTTCGTAGATGCTCTTCACGTCGAGCGCCTGGATGACCGCGTCGCCGCGGACGTTGCAGAACAGCGCCATCTTGCGGCGCTCGCCTTCCGGGATCGGACGGTCGCAGCGGCAGAGCAAGATGTCGGGCTGGATGCCGATGCTGCGCAGCTCTTTGACCGAGTGCTGCGTCGGCTTGGTCTTCAGCTCGCCGGCGGACGGGATGTAGGGCAGCAGCGTCAGGTGCACGTAGACCGTGCGTTCGGCCCCGAGGTCGTTGCGCAGCTGGCGGATGGCTTCGAGGAACGGCTGGCCCTCGATGTCGCCGACGGTGCCGCCGATCTCGCACAGCACGAAGTCGTTGCCCTCGGTGTCCTTGAGAACGAACTGCTTGATGGCGTCGGTGACGTGCGGAATGACCTGCACGGTGCCGCCGAGGTAATCGCCCCGGCGCTCCGATGCGATGATGTCGCTGTAGATGCGGCCCGTGGTGACGCTGTCGCTCTGGCGCGCCGGCACGCCGGTGAAGCGCTCATAGTGACCGAGGTCGAGGTCGGTCTCGGCGCCGTCGTCGGTGACGTACACCTCGCCGTGCTGGTACGGGCTCATCGTGCCCGGATCGACGTTGAGGTAGGGGTCGAGCTTGCGCAGGCGGACCTTATAGCCGCGTGCCTGCAACAGCGCGCCGAGCGCCGCCGATGCGAGACCCTTGCCGAGGGAGGAGACCACGCCGCCGGTAACAAAGATGAACCGCGTCATGGACCTGCACCCTACTACATGTGGGCCGGGAATCGATACCGAAAGCAGGCGCTAGTTGGAACCGCACACCCAACTCGGGGCGCGGGATTACTTGCCGAACGGAACCGCGGGCGCGCCCGGTGCGGCCGGAGCCGGATTAAACGGAACAACCGGGTTCTGGTTGGCGGGCGCTTGCTGCGGCGCCGGCTGGAACCCGGCCGGACCCTCGGGCGTATTAGCGCCTGGAACGGTCGTGGGACCCGGGACTACCGGTGCCGGAGCGCCGAAGTTGGGCGTCGGCGCCTGCATCGGGACGTTGATCGGCGGCAACTCCGGCGCGCGATCGAGGACCGATCCGCGCTGGCTGCCGCCGCTGAGCACCGCGAGCAGGATGCTGGTGGCCATGAACGAGCCGGCCAGGATCGCCGTGGTGCGGGTGAGCAGGTTGGCCGTCGTGCGGCCGCTCATCAGGCCGAGACCGCCGCTGGCGCCGCCGCCACCCATGCCGAGGCCGCCGCCTTCGCTGCGCTGCAACAGCACGACGCCGCACAGCGCGATCGCCAACATGACGTGGATGACCAGGACGATCGTTTGCATCGCGACTCAGCTGACGGGAGGAAACAGGCGGCCCGGATTACGGATCACTTGGGGCCGCGCGCGGGCTTATACCACAGCAAGTTGGGATGACTAGCTGGCGGCTTCAAGTTGCGGGCCCCGCCTCCGCTCGCGCGGGGGCGACATGCGGTCGCGCACCCAGCCCGCCAAGGTGACGGCCAGGCCGAATCCGAGGATCACCCAGGCCGGACGGATGCCGGATTCGAGCGAGAAATTGGCGCCCAGCACTGCGGACACAGGGATGCGGCCGCCGGAGCTGATGCCGTAGAACGCCGCCTCGGCGCCCATGGTCAGGATGGCGGCGCCGATCGAGAGAATCAAAAGCCACGGGGTCGGCATGGTGCCGCGCCAAGCGTAGAGCAGCCGGTAGGCCAGCAGCCAGATCAGCAGGCCGGCCAGGATTTGTGCCTCCGGCGTCTGCAACTTCGCCAGCAGCAGATAGAAGTGCAGCATCGCCAGGATGCCGACCGCGTAGACCAGCTGATGCAGGCGGCGCCAGCGTACGCCGCCCAGGCGCTTCACCATCGTGTCGGTCGAGGTCACGGCGAGCGGCACCATCGCCAGCACAGCGAGCGTGCCGACCAGCAGGTAGAACCGCAGCACGATCTCGGACCCGATGCGGCCGACGTCGTAGGCCATGTACGGCACGTAGATCCACAGGTGCACTGCCGAATAGGCGAACGCGGCGATGCCGATCATGCGGCGCAGGGTGACGAGCTTCGGCCACTGCAGGATGCGCCGCAGCGGTGTCACGGCCAGCGTCAGTACGATGAAGCGGATGCCCCACAGGCCCGTCTCGTTGAGCAGCGCCTTGAGCGGAAAACCCCCGAGGTTGTCGGTGGCGTAGGCCCAGCCGAGCCACACGCCCGGTGCCGCGAGCAGCGCGAAGGTCGCGGTCTTGAGCGGCGCGAACGTCCCCGCCTTGTCGGTGAACGGCGCCAAAGACCGGCGCCGAAACTCCGCGGCGGTCAGCGCCACGCTGCTTACGCCTTGACCCGAACCGGCGCGCTCACCTCGGAGGGCTTGGGCACCGCTTCGACGATCGACCAGAAGCTATCGATCTTCAGGCTGGCGCCGCCCACCAGCGCGCCGTTGACGTGCGGCACGCGCAGGATTTCGTTGGCGTTCTTCTCGTTCACTGAGCCGCCGTAGAGGATGCGAATGGCGTAGCCGTCGTAGTCCAACATCTCGAACAGCAGGTCGCGGATGTGCTGATGCACCTCGGCGATCTCGGCAACGGTCGGCGTCCGGCCGGTGCCGATAGCCCACACCGGCTCATAAGCAATCACCGTGTTGCCGGAGGTGCTGCCTTCCGGCACCGACTCCTGCAGCTGCTTGGTGACGACCTCGATGGTCTTGCCGGCGTTGCGCTCTGCTTCGGTCTCGCCGATGCAGATGATCGCAGTCATACGAGTTCGGTGCACCGCCTCGGCCTTGGCATGGACGACCTGGTTGGTCTCGCCATGGTCGCGGCGCCGCTCGGAGTGTCCGACGATGCAACAGGCGCACCCCAGGTTCGCGATCATCTCAGCCGAGACATCGCCGGTGTGCGCGCCGTTGTGCAGCGGGCTGCAGTCCTGGGCGCCGACGCGCAGCGGCGTCGCCGACAGGAACGCACAAATCGAGCCCGTCAGCGATAGCGGCGGGCAGATGGCGATATCGACCGAGGGTCCGACGCGGTTCAACATCTTCTCGGCAATGTCGTTGGCCAACGAGTGGCCATCGTTGTGGAAGAGGTTCATCTTCCAGTTGCCGGCGATCAGTGGAATCGGTGCGTTCGCCATCCGCCTAATGCTCCCCGCTCGTGCGCCTAGTCCCTCACGTTGGGCACGACCGCACTGCCTGCCACCTGCTTGTTGCGGATTTCCCGGGCCGTCTCTTCGATGGCCAGGAACCGCAGTGCGGTGGAGGGGTGCGTGCCGCCCCGGAGATGAATAGCACCCGGGTCGAGCACAGCGAAGCGCCGGATCACATCGGCAGCGTTCTCGACGTTGTACCCGGCGCGGGCCGCGTAGTACGTGCCGACATAGTCCGCCTCCGATTCGTAGTCCTGGCTGTTGGCGCGGGCGCCATAGGTGGCGCCCTGAACGGCAAGGCCGAGGCCGACCACTGCCCCCAGCGGTCCGGCCGCAAGCAGCGCCCCGCTCGCCCCGATCAGGCCGCCGGTCACCGCATTCTGGGTGGCGGAATCGCGATGGCCGAGGACGTTGTGGGCAAGCTCGTGGCCGACGATGAGCGCCAGTTCGTCGGGTGTCTTGACGAAGCGCAGCAGGCCGGTCGTGACCTCGACCCTGGAGCCGTCGGCGAACGCATTGATACGTTCCGAGCGGCGCAGGGCGAAGCCGTAGTCGCAGGCCGGCTCGGGCGTCACGGCAAAAGACAGCTTTTCGGTCCCGCGCTTCACCGTAATGGCGACCGGACCGGCGCCGGCGGCAGTGCGGAATGCCGACATCATCTCGGTCTGGCCGCGCGTGCCGTTGCCGATGTCCTGCCCGGCGACGGCCAGGACGCGATCG
>CAMEYM010000023.1 GCA_945947575.1 Rhizobium sp. Q54 | reverse complement strand
CCGCGGTCGTCGTGCTGCCGCCGCCGGCGCAGCCGCTACCGCCGCCGCCGCCGCCGCCAACGCTGGTTCCCGCGGAACTCGTCGGCAAGCCGCGTACCGACGTCCTCGCGTTGCTCGGCGGTCCCGACCAGGCCCGCACCGAGGCGGGCGCCGAGGTGATCCTCTACCAGGGCGACAGCTGCACGCTGTTCGTCTTCTTGTACGAGCCGCAAGGCGGCGGCGCCCATCGCGTCGAGCACGTCGAGGTCGGCCCGCGCGGCCGTGACCTCAGCCGCGACGCGGCTTGCCTAGCTGGGCTTTTGCGGCGCGCCGCTGCTGGCTAGGCCGCGCCTTCTTCTTCGGCCGTGGCTTCGGCGCGGGCTTGGCGCGCGGCGTCACGGTCGCCGGCATCTCCGTCGTCTTGTCGGCGTAGGCGCACAAGTCGGCGACCGGGCAGATCGGACACTTGGGCAGCCGCGCCGTGCACACGTAGCGCCCATGCAGGATGAGCCAATGATGCGCGCCCATCGCCCACTGCTCCGGCACGACCTTGAGCAACGCGTCCTCGACCTCGTCGGTGTCCTTGCCCGGCGCAAGACCCGTGCGGTTGGCGACGCGGTACACATGCGTGTCCACCGCGATGGTCGGCTGATCGAACACCGCGTTCAGCACCACGCTCGCCGTCTTGCGCCCGACGCCCGGCAGCTCCTGCAGCGCGTCGCGATCGGCCGGCACCTCGCCGCCGTGCTTCTCGACCAGCATCGCGCTGAGGGCCGCCAGGTTCTTCGCCTTGGTGCGGAATAGCCCGATGGTCTTGATGTACGGCAGGATACCCGCCGGCCCGAGCTCCGCCATCTTGGCCGGCGTGTCGGCCACGGCGAACAGCGCGGGGGTGGCCTTGTTGACCGAGGCATCGGTCGCCTGCGCCGACAGCACCACCGCCGCCAGCAGCGTGAACGGGCTGGTGAACGCGAGCTCGGTCTTGGGCGCGGGGTTGCGCTCGGCGAGCCGCGCGAAGAACTCGTCCACCTGCTTGGGATTCATGCCGGACTTGTACCCCCGGCGCTCCCCCGATTGAAGGCCGCTGCGGTGACGACTAGCATTCTCGCATGACCGCCAAAGAGGACCTCTCGTTCGATGCCGTGCTGCGGCCGCATCGCTCGCTGCCCAAGTCGGGCTTCCTCATTCTGATGGGGGTGCTGGCGGTGGTCAGCTTCTTCGCCGGCATGATGTTCCTGTTGCAGGGCGCCTGGCCGGTGATGGGCTTTTTCGGCCTCGAGGTGGCGCTGGTCTACGTCGCCTTCCGCATGAACTACCGCGACGGTCGCCTGTTCGAGATCGTGCAGCTCGGCCCCGAAGAGCTGCTCGTCCGCCGCGTCGATCCCAATGGCCGCGCTGCGTCATGGACCTTCCAGCCCAACTGGCTGCGTGTGCAGATGGACAACCCGCCCGAGCATGAGAGCCAGCTCGTGCTCACGTCGCACGGCCGCTCGCTGACCATCGGCGCGTTCCTCACGCCCGAGGAGCGGCTCGAAGTTGCGCTGGCGCTGCGCACCGCGCTGTCGCGCTGGAAGGTTAGTCCTTGAGACCGAGCACGTCGGCCATGCCATACAGGCCGGGCGACTTACCACGCACCCAACGCGCCGCGGCGACCGCGCCTTCGGCGAAGATGTCGCGCGACGCTGCCCGGTGCGTGAGCTCGATGCGCTCGCGCTCGGAGGCGAAGATGACGGTGTGGTCGCCGACCACCATGCCGCCGCGCAGGGTGGCATAGCCGATCTCGCCGCGCCGGCGCTCGCCGGTGACGCCTTCGCGCGACGTCACCGCGACCTTATCGTGGACTTGGTCGCGCGCTTCGGCGATGGCGTGGCCGAGCGCCTTGGCGGTGCCCGACGGCGCATCGACTTTGTGGCGGTGGTGCATCTCCAGCACCTCCGCGTCCCAATTCAAGCTGAGTGCCGCCGCCGCCCGTCGCGTCAGCGCGATGAGCAGGTTGACGCCGACGCTCATGTTGGCCGAACGCACGATGGCGGCACGCTTGGCCGCCGTCAGCACGGCGCGGTCCTCGGCAAGGCTGGTGCCGGTGGTGCCGACCACATAGGCCGTGCCCGTCTTGCCGGCGAGCCTAGCGTGTTCGGCTAGCGCCGCCGGTGCCGTGAAATCGAGGACCACGTCGCACGCCTTGAACAACGCCTCTGCGTCATCGGTAATAGTGACACCCGTCGTGCCGATCCCGGCAGGCTCGCCGACGTCGCGGCCGAGCCATTGGCTGCCTTCCATCTCGGTGCCGCCGCCGATGTCGGCGTCGGGCGCGGCGCCCACGGCGCGCACCAACGCCTGGCCCATGCGGCCGGCGCAGCCCAGTACTCCGATGCGCAAGGTCGCCACGGCTAGGTGCCTTTCAGGTCGTCCCAGAATTCCTTGAGCTTCTCCAGGAAGCCTTCGGATTCGGGATTGGTCGTGCGCGTCTCGCCGGCCGCGGCGAACTGGCGCAGCAGCTCTTCCTGCTTCTTGTTGAGGTTCATCGGCGTTTCGATGGTCGCCTGCACGACGAGGTCGCCGGCTGCGTCGTTGTTGCGCATCGAGGGCATGCCTTTGCCCTTGAGGCGGAACTGCTTGCCCGACTGCGTGCCGGCCGGCACCGCGACGCGGCTGCGGCTGCCGTCGACGCCCGGCACCTCGATGTGGCCGCCGAGCGCTGCGGTCACCATCGGGATGTGGGCGCGCACATACAAGTTCTTGCCGTCGCGCTGGAACAGGCGATGCGCCGAGACGCTCAGGAAGATGTAGAGGTCGCCGGGCGGGCCGCCGCGCACGCCCGACTCGCCTTCGCCGGCGAGACGGATGCGCGTGCCGTCCTCAACGCCCGCCGGAATGGCGACGGAAAGGTTCTTCTCCTTGCGCACGCGTCCCGACCCCGCGCACGCCTTGCACGGGTTCTTGATGACCTGTCCGGCGCCGTTGCAGCCGGGGCAGGTGCGCTCGATGGTAAAGAAGCCCTGCTGGGCGCGCACGCGTCCGACGCCGTTGCACGTTGTGCAGGTCGATGGCTTCGAGTTCTCGGCGGCGCCGCTGCCCTGGCACGTGTCGCATGCCGCCGAGGTCGGTACGCGGATCTGCGTGGTGCGGCCATGGAAGGAGTCTTCCAGGCTGATCTCGAGGTTGTAGCGCATGTCGGCGCCGCGCGTGCGCGCGCTGCCGCCGGGGCGCTGCTGGCGGCCACGAAACTCGCCGAACAGATCGTCGAAGACGTCGGCGAACGACGCGCCGAAGTTGGCAAAGCCGAAACCGCCGCCGAAGGGGCCGCCCGCCTGGCCGTCGAGTCCCGCCTGCCCGAAGCGGTCGTAGGCGGCGCGCTTCTGCTCGTCCGACAGGATGTCGTAGGCCTCGTTGACCTCCTTGAAGCGCTGCTCGGCGTCCTTCTCGTGATTGCGGTCGGGGTGGAGCTCCTTGGCAAGACGGCGATACGCCTTCTTGATGTCGTCAGCCGACGCGCCGCGCTCGACACCCAACAGCTCGTAAAAGTCCTTAGACGCCATCGACCGTCAAATCGCGTGCGCAGCCGCGGTCACAGGAGCCCCGCGGCGCAGTGTGAAGGCAGAGATATGGCAAGAAAAGCCCCGGCCGGCAAATGCCGGCCGGGGTGATTGTGGTTTCGAGCTTAGGAAGCAGACTTGCGCCGGTTCTCGTCGACCTCTTCGAAGTCGGCATCGACGACATTCTCTTCCGGCTTGGCGCCCGGAGCGTCACCGCCCGCGCCCGCGCCCGCACCCGGTCCGCCGGCCTCGCCGCCGCCGCCCGCCTGCTGCTGCTTGTACATCGCCTCGCCGAGCTTCATGGAGGCCTGGGTCAGTGCCTCGGTCTTGGCCTTGATGGCGTCGCCATCCTCGGTGCCCAGCGCGGCCTTCAGCTCCTCGATGGCCTTCTCGATGGCCCCACGATCGGCCTCGGAGACGTTGGCGCCGTACTCCTTGACGTTCTTCTCGGTCGAATTGACGAGCGCTTCGGCGTGGTTGCGCGCCTCGACCAGCGCGCGGCGCTTCTTGTCTTCCGCGGCGTTGCTCTCGGCTTCCTTGACCATCCGGTTGATGTCCGCGTCGGACAAGCCGCCCGAGGCCTGGATGCGGACTTGCTGCTCCTTGCCGGTGCCCTTGTCCTTGGCCGACACGTTGACGATGCCGTTGGCGTCGATGTCGAAGGTGACTTCGACCTGCGGCACACCGCGCGGCGCCGGCGGAATGCCGATCAAGTCGAACTGCGCCAGCATCTTGTTGTCGGCGGCCATCTCGCGCTCGCCTTGGAAGACGCGGATGGTCACCGCGTTCTGTCCGTCCTCGGCGGTCGAGAAGACCTGGCTCTTCTTGGTCGGGATGGTGGTGTTGCGCTCGATCAGGCGCGTAAACACGCCGCCCAGCGTCTCGATGCCAAGCGATAGCGGCGTCACGTCGAGGAGCAGCACGTCCTTGACGTCGCCCTTGAGCACGCCCGCCTGGATCGCGGCGCCGATCGCCACGACCTCGTCCGGGTTGACGCCCTTGTGCGGCTCACGGCCGAAGAAGGTCTTCACGCGCTCGATGACCTTCGGCATGCGCGTCATGCCGCCGACGAGCACCACTTCCTGGATCTCGGCCGCGGTGAGGCCGGCATCCTTCAACGCCGCCTTGCACGGGCCGACGGTGCGCTCGATGAAATCGTCCACCAGCGCTTCCATCTTGGCGCGCGTCAGCCGCATCGTCAGATGCTTCGGACCCGACTGATCGGCGGTGATGAACGGCAGGTTGATCTCGGTCTGCGTCGCGCTGGAGAGCTCGATCTTCGCCTTCTCGGCGGCCTCTTTCAGGCGCTGCAAGGCAAGCTTGTCCTTGCGCAGATCGATCGTGTTCTCCTTCTTGAACTCGTCGGCGAGGTAATCGACCAGGCGCATGTCGAAGTCTTCGCCGCCGAGGAACGTGTCACCGTTCGTCGACTTCACTTCGAACACGCCGTCGCCGAGCTCGAGCACCGACACGTCGAACGTGCCGCCGCCCAAGTCGTACACGCCGATGGTGTGCGCCTTCGACTTGTCCAAGCCGTAGGCGAGCGCCGCCGCGGTCGGCTCGTTGATGATGCGCTTCACGTCGAGACCCGCGATGCGGCCGGCGTCCTTGGTCGCCTGGCGCTGCGCGTCGTTGAAGTACGCCGGGACCGTGATGACGGCCTCGGTGACCTTCTCGCCGAGGTATGCCTCGGCGGTGTCCTTCATCTTGGTCAGGACGTAGGCGCTGATCTGGCTGGGGGAGTACTTCTTGCCCGCCACCTCGACCCACGCGTCGCCATTGTCGGCGCGCACGATCTTGTACGGCACCATCGCCATGTCCTTCTTGGTGATGGGGTCGTCGAACTTGCGCCCGATCAGGCGCTTGACGGCGAAGATCGTATTCTCGGGGTTGGTGACTGCCTGGCGCTTGGCTGCCTGGCCGACGAGAACCTCGCCGTCCGCTGTGAACGCCACGATCGAGGGCGTGGTGCGCATGCCCTCGGAATTCTCGATGACCTTCGGGGTCTTGCCTTCCATCACGGCGACGCACGAATTCGTGGTGCCGAGGTCGATACCGATCGTCTTTCCCATTCCGTCCTCACTATTTGGCAGACCCGCGCGGCCCGATTGGCGCCGGTGGGGCCCCCATGCGTTTGGTTCAGCCTTATATAGGAACCGCTCCGCCGGGCCGCAACGTCAGTCCCTGCCCGGAAAAACACGTATGGATGCGTCCACCCTACCCGGTAGGGACCCGCCGCGCACGGTGGCCCGCGCGAGGCGCGCGTTTCACGAAGGTCACACGAAAGGTTTACACCCGCCGCGTGTCGAAGCGTGGTCCCGTTCGCGCAGTTTTGCAGGGCCTGGCAGGCCTCCGTAGACCCCGCGAAACGACAAGGAACTGCGCCGGACAGGCGCGTGAAAAAAGGAATCCGATCGATGAAGAAGACAATTGTCGCGGCGGTGGGAGCACTGCTGCTGTGGACCGGCTCAGCATTTGCCGCGCCGGCCGTTCAGTTCGTGAACACCCCGGCCGGCATGGTCATGGCCGACACCAAGGGCATGGTCCTCTACACCTGGGACCGCGACACGCCCGGCGCCTCGACCTGCACCGGCACCTGCCTGACCAACTGGCCGCTGTTCAAGGCCGCTGCCACGGATGCGCCGGGCGGCGATTGGACCATCGTCACCCGCCCGGACAACGAGCGCGTGTGGGCCTACAAGGGCAAGCCGCTCTACTACTACGTCCAGGACACCGCGCCGATGGAGATCAAGGGCAACCAGCCCACCGGCACGTGGCACGTCATCGTCCAGGGCATGTAACCAAGTAGCTGCGCGCGGTTGTGCGCGGACGGCAACGGCCGGGTCTTCGGATCCGGCCGTTTGCGTTTCCGGCCTAGGGTTGCGGGTCGCCTCTCGGCGCCGCCTTGGCTATGCCGACCATGGCCGGGCGCAACAGGCGCCCTGAGATCGTGAATCCGGCCTGGATGACCTGCACCACCGTGCCGGCATCCTTGCCGGTGTCCGGCACCTCGAACATCGCCTGATGCAGGTTGGGGTCGAACTTCTGCCCCAGCGGCTCGACGATCCTCACGTTGTACTTCTCGAGCATACTGATGAGCGCGCGCTCGGTGAGCTCGACGCCGGCGAGCAGCGCCGCAAGCTTGGTGCCGTCCGACTCGGACGGGTTCTTCGCGCTGTCCAACGTGCGGCGCAAGTTGTCGGCGACGCCGACAACGTCGCGCGCGAAATCGGTGACGGCGAACTTCGACGCCTCGTCGCGCTCGCGCTCGGCGCGCTTGCGCACGTTCTCTGCTTCCGCGAGCGTGCGCAGCACCTTGTCGCGCATCTCGGCTAGCTGCTGCTCCACCGACGGGCCAGCCGGCTCCGGCGCGGCAGCGTCGGGCCCGGGCGCGCCCAGGTCGTCGGCGCGCGGCAGCTCCTGTTGGCCGCGCGCGGGGTCGTGCGGATTGCGTTCCATCATGGACTTGCTTTCGTTTAGCCGATGAGCCGGCCGACCATCTTGGCGGTGTAATCCACCATCGGAATGATGCGCGCATAGTTGAGGCGCGCCGGTCCGATGACGCCGATGGCGCCGACCACACGATCGTCGCCTTCGCCGTAGGGCGCAACCACGAGCGAACATCCCGCCATGTCGAACAGCTTGTTTTCCGCACCGATATAGATGCGCACGCCTTCGGCGCCATCGGCCAAATCGAGCAGGCGCAGCACGTCTTCTTGCGATTCCAGCGCGTCGAACAGCCGCCGGATGCGCTCGAGGTCGGCGATGGCGGTGACGTCGTCCAACAGGTGCGCTTGGCCGCGCACGATCAGAGCGCGCGGCCCCGTGCCGCCCGCCCACGTGGCAAGGCCGGCTTCGACGACGCGCGTCGTCGCTTCATCGAGCTCAGCGCGGCGCTCGCCGATCTCCTTGCGGACGACTTCGCGGGCCTCGCTGAACGTGCGCCCGGCCAGGCGCGAATCGAGATAGTTGGACGCCTCGATCAGGCTCGACGGTGGCATGCCGAGGGGGACCTCGGCGATGCGGTTCTCGACCAGGCCGTTCTCTGTGACCAGCACGACCAGGGCGCGGCCGGGCGACAGCGCGACGAACTCGATGTGCTTGATGCGCGCGTCCTTCTTGGGGGCGACGACGACGCCGGCGCACCGCGACAGACCGGACAGCATCTCGGAGGCGTCGCGCAGGACGTCGCCCAGGCTGCGGCCGTCGGCATTGCAGCGCGCCTCGATGGCGGCGCGCTCGTCGCCGTTGAGCGATCCGACCTCGAGCAGGCCATCGACGAAGAAGCGCAGGCCCGCCTCGGTCGGCAAGCGGCCGGCCGAGGTGTGGGGCGCAAACAGCAGTCCGGCGCCCTCCAGCTCCGCCATGACATTGCGGATGGAGGCGGGGGAGAGGCGAATATTCAGCCGCTTGGCCAGCGTGTGGGAGCCGATCGGCTCGCCGGTTTCCACGTAGGCCTCGACGATGCGGCGGAAAATCTCGCGGCTGCGCTCGTTTAGCTCATGGAGCATGGTCGAAAAATGTAGGTAGGTGGGCGGTCCACGTCAACGCGACCTCGGCCGCCGCTGTCCCGATAGCACGCCCTGATGGACGCTGCGACCGCCACGCGTGGTATGGAGTGCCTCCGTTCAGGACGCCATCCCTCTTTCAGGCCAAGCTCAAGGAGCCCTCATGCGACCGTCCGGCCGCCAGGTCAATCAAATGCGCGCCGTCACCCTCGAGCCCGGCGTCTCCAAGTACGCCGAAGGCTCGTGCCTGGCGCGCTTCGGCGACACCCACGTCCTGTGCACCGCCACGGTCGAGGAGAAAGTGCCGCCGTTCTTGCGCAACACTGGCCGCGGCTGGATCACTGCCGAGTACGGCATGCTGCCGCGCTCGACGACCGAACGCACCGAGCGTGAGGCCGCGAAGGGCAAGCAGAGCGGGCGTACCCAGGAGATCCAGCGCCTCATCGGCCGCTCCTTGCGCGCCGTCACCGACCTCAGCGCGCTCGGCGAGCGCCAGGTGCGCATCGATTGCGACGTGCTGCAGGCCGACGGCGGCACCCGCACCGCGGCGATCACCGGCGCGTTCGTCGCGCTCTCGGTGGCAATGGCGGGCGTGGTCAAGCAGCACAAGCTGTCCACCAACCCGATCGCCGGCAGTGTCGCCGCCATTTCGTGTGGCATCACCGACCAGGGTCCGGTGCTCGATCTCGACTACGTCGAGGACGTGAGGGCCCATGCCGACGCCAACTTCGTCATGACCGGCGACGGCAAGCTGGTCGAGGTGCAGGGCACCGCCGAGGCGGCGCCGTTCAGCCGCGACGAACTAAACAAGTTGCTCGACCTTGCCGCCCACGGCATCGCCGAGTTGGTCAAGCTGCAGAACCGTGCCCTCGGCAACGGCGCGTGAAGCGCGCCGCCTGACGGGCACGACGCTCGTCCTGGCGACGCACAATCCCGGCAAGGTGCGCGAAATCCAGGAGCTGCTGGATCCATTCAAGCTGGCGGTGACGTCGGTCGGCGAGCTCGGCCTGCCTGAGCCGGACGAGACGGGCACGACCTTTGAGGCGAACGCGCACATCAAGGCGCTGGCCGCCGCGACCGCGAGCGGCAAGCCGGCTCTCGCCGACGACTCGGGCCTTGTCGTCGATGCCCTGGGCGGCGACCCCGGTATCTATTCGGCGCGCTGGGCGGGACCGAAGAAGGACTTCGCCCTCGCCATGAGTAAGGTCGAAGACGCGCTGCAGGCCAAGGGCGCGCAGGATCGGCGCGCCCATTTCGTCGCCGCGCTTGCCTTGGGGTGGCCCGACGGCCATCTCGAGACCTTCGTCGGGCGCGTCGATGGCATGCTGGTGTGGCCGCCGCGCGGCACCCGCGGATTCGGCTACGATCCGATGTTCGTGCCGGACGGATACTCGCAGACGTTCGGCGAACTCGACCCGGCTCACAAGCACTCCATCAGCCATCGTGCAGACGCATTCCGCCAACTCGTCGCAAAGTGTATTGCCCGCGGCGCCTGAAGCGCGCGAGCTTGCGATCTATGTGCACTGGCCGTTCTGCCTGGCGAAGTGTCCGTACTGCGATTTCAACAGTCATGTGCGCGAGCGCATTGAGCAGGATCGTTGGCGCTCGGCGTACGCACGCGAGATCGAGCGCGGCGCGGAGCGTGTTCCCGGCGCGGTCGTCACGAGCATCTTCTTCGGGGGCGGCACGCCGTCTCTGATGGAAGGCGCGACTGTCGCGGCGGTGCTTGACGGCATCGCTGCGTCGTTCACTTTGGCGCCGGACATCGAGATCACGCTCGAAGCGAATCCGACCTCCGTCGAAGCCGCGCGCTTCCGCGACTACCGCGCCGCCGGCGTCAATCGCCTGTCGCTCGGCATGCAAGCGCTCGACGATGCGGCGCTCAAGTTCCTCGGCCGCGAGCACAGCGCCGCACAGGCGCGCGCTGCGTTGGCAACCGGCCGCGCGGTGTTTCCGCGTGTCTCCTTCGACCTCATCTACGCGCGTCCCGGCCAGGACGTCGCCGCGTGGCGGCGAGAGCTCGCCGAAGCGCTCGCCTTCGGCACCGAGCATCTGTCGCTCTATCAGCTGACCATCGAGGAGGGCACGCGCTTCCACGAGCGTGCTCTGCAAGGTGCCCTGACCGTGCCGGACGACGACCTGCAGGCCGACCTCTACGACCTGACCGGCGAACTGTGCGATGCGGCGGGGCTGCAGGCCTACGAGGTTTCCAACTACGCCCGCGCCGGCGCCGAGTGCCGCCACAACCTCGCCTACTGGCGCTCCGGCGAATGGATCGGATTGGGGCCGGGGGCGCATGGCCGGCTGCAAGACGGCCGGGCCCGCGTCGCCACGCGCGCCATCCGCAGTCCCGAGCAATGGCTCGCCGCCGTCGAGAGTTTTGGCACGGGCGCCGAGCCCGACGAGCGCGTCGACGCAGAGGCCGCCTTGCGCGAGCGCACGCTCATGGGCCTGCGCTTGTCGGAAGGGATCGACGCGGCAGCGTTTGCGCGCACTACCGGCCGCGCCATCGACGAGGCGTTCGGCAGTGCGCTGCCGCCGCTGATCGCCGACGGGTTCCTGGTTTGGGACGGCCGTGCCCTGCGCGCGACTCCGCGCGGACGTCTCGTCCTCAACCGGGTGCTGGCGGCGCTGCTCGACTAGTTGGTGAGACGCACGAAGGTCGTCGCGGCCGGCTCGAGGACACGCGGCCCGCGCGCCGTGACTTCCAGAACCGCGAGCCCGCGCTCGGCGACGCCGTCGGGGCCGAAGCGGAAGATGCCGTCGGTGCCGGCGAAGCCGCTCGGATTGGCGAGCGCCGCCCGGCTGTAGTCAGCAGCGCCTTCGGTGCGCGCCAACGCAGCCGCCAGCGCCACGGCGTCGTACGCGAGGCTGGCGATACGCACCGGGCGATAATTGT
Organism: Rhizobium sp. Q54; assembly: GCA_945947575.1. GTDB lineage: Bacteria > Pseudomonadota > Alphaproteobacteria > UBA2966 > CAIVPW01 > CAIVPW01. The sequence goes on along the minus strand of CAMEYM010000023.1, from coordinate 31,657 downwards.
AGAGGCCTTGGAAGCGGTCCATGAACGCAGCGGTCGCCTCGGGCGGCGGTGCGGCGTACCAGCCGCCGACCAAGGACGGCTCCTGGCCGATGGTCGGATCGTCCCACAGGCCGGTGCCGAGGAAGCGCACCTGGCGCGGATCGATATCGAAGAACGGCAGCAGCGGTGCGATCTGGCGCAGTTCCGCACCACCTTCGGCGATCAGGATCGCGTCGTAGCCAGGCCCGCCCAACGTGTCGAGGCCGGCGAGTTGCTGCAGCTGGGCGCGCGCGTCGGCATCGTTCTGCGCTTCCAGCACGCGGCGGCGCGCCACCAGGCGATCGCGGCGCACCTGGTAGCGCGCCAGGGTCCGCACCTGCTCCATCACGTCCTGGGCGTTGGCCGGGTAGAAGCTGACGTCGGTGAGCTCGCCGCCAAGCTGCGCGGCGGCGAAGCGCAACTCCTGCACCACGGCCGTGCCGTACGGCGTCTCCGGCGCCAAAGCGGCGAAGCGGCGCAAGCCGCGCGACGCGGCGAACGCCGCGATGCGATCGACCTGCTGCTGCGGAATGAATCCCATCAAGTGCACGCCGTTGCCGGCGACCGTCGTATCGGTCGAGAACGCCACGACGTTGATGTTGCGCGCACGCGCCAGCGGCGCGACCGCGGCAACCTCGGCGCTGAACACCGGTCCCAGGATCAGCTCGGCGCCTTCCTGCAGGGCGAGAGTGGCAGCGGCCCGGGCGCCGTCGGCGGTTCCCTGGGTGTCGCGCGGCAGCAGCGTCAGGCGCGCGTTGCCGACCTCATGCAGCGCCATCAGGGCCGCGTTTAGGAGCGCCTGGCCGAGCGCTTGTTCCGGCCCCGACAGGGGCAGCAGCAGGGCGACGCGCACCGAGCCGTTGGTGGGGCGCTGCAGCTGCGGCGTCATGATCTGGGGCAGCGGCAGCACCGGCGGCGGCACCAGCGCGCGCCCCGCGTCAACCGGCGGCGGCACGACAGCCGCGGCCTGGGCGGCGGGGCCGACCGGGTTCACCGGTGCGAGGGGCGTGGCCGGCGCAGTTGCGGCCGGCTGTCCGGTCTGCGGGTTGATCAGCGCCAATAGCTGCGCTGGCGCGCCGCGGGCCATTTCGCCTAGGCTCGGCCCCGAGGAGCACCCGGACAGGCCCAGCGCGAGCAGCATCGCGACGGCCGTCGGTCCGACCACCCGTGCGGCCCAGCGCCGCGCAAACGTCGGCCAGAATGAATTCATCCGCGGATCTCGAGGTCGATCAGCCTCTCGGCGCCGGTCTCTATGTCGTCGCGACGCCGATCGGCAACTTGCAGGACATCACCTTGCGCGCGCTCAACGTGCTGCGCCGTGCTGACTTGGTGGCGTGCGAGGATACGCGCGTCACCGCCAAGTTGCTTGGCCGTTATGACATCCACGCGCCGACCACGCCCTATCATGATGCCAACGCCGAGCGCGCGCGGCCGAAGCTGATCGCGCGCCTGCGCGAAGGCGCCAAGGTCGCGCTGGTGTCGGATGCCGGCACGCCGCTGATCTCCGACCCCGGCTTCAAGCTGGTGCGCGAGGCGACCGCGGCGGGAATTCGCGTCATCCCGATTCCCGGCGCCTCCTCGGTGCTGGCGGCGCTGACGGTGGCGGGGCTGCCCACCGACAAATTCCTTTTTCTCGGCTTCCTGCCCGCCAAGAGCGGCCAGCGGCGCCGCGCCATCGAGGCGGTGCGGGCGGTGGGTGCGAGCCTGGTCGTGCTCGAGGCGCCGCAACGCCTCGGCGACTGCCTTGCCGACCTCGCCGCAGTTCTGGGCGGGCGGCCGGCGGTCATCGCGCGCGAGCTCACCAAGCATTTCGAGGAGACTGTGCGCGGCGACTTGGGCGAACTTGCGGCGCGCTATGCCGCGGCTCCACCCAAGGGGGAGGTGGTCATCGTCGTCGGCCCGCCGGACGAGGCCGATCTCGTGGTGGGCGACGACGCCACCGACGCCCTCCTGCGCGACGCGCTGACGACTCTGCGTCCGGCCGAGGCGGCGGCAGTCGTCGCCCAGCGTACCGGGCGGACGCGCCGCGAGGTCTACGCGCGAGCGCTGGCGCTCCGCAAGCCGTGAACCAGCGGAGGCAGGCCGCCGAGCGTGCCGGCCGCAGCGCCGAGACCCTGTGCGTCTGGTGGCTGATGCTGCGCGGCTGGCGCATCCTGGCGCGCCGCTCGCGCCACGCCGTGGGCGAGATCGACATCGTCGCGATGCGGCGCGGAGTGGTCGCCTTCATCGAGGTCAAGGCGCGCCGGGACGTCGCGGCCGCGGCCGAGTCGATCGCGGCGCGCCAGCAGCAGCGCATTGCCCGCGCCGCCGCGGCATTCCTGCAGCGCCAACCGCACCTGGCGGCACACGACCAGCGCTTCGATGTGATGCTGGTCGCGCCCTGGCGCCTACCCGTTCATATTCCGAACGCCTGGCATATACTGCGCTAAGTTCGCGGCCACCCCTCTCTTTCCCGAGGCGTTCCTGCGCATGACTCCATCCCGCTCGACACTGTTTCTGGTCTCCCTCGGCCTCGCCGGCACCCTGGCGCTCGGCGGCTGTGCGCCCGTGCTCATCGGCGGCGCGGCCACCGCCGGCGTCGCGGTCGCGCAAGAGCGCACCATCGGGGATGCGATCGACGACACGGTCATCCAGGCGCGGGTCAAGGACCGGCTGCTGCAGCAGTCGGGCAACCTGTTCCTGCGCGTCAGCACCGAAGTGCTCGAAGGCCGCGTGCTGCTGACGGGCAGCGTGACGGCGCCGCAGGATCGCGTCGAGGCGGTGCGCATCACCTGGACCGTTCCGGGCGTGCGCGAAGTGCTGAACGAGATCCAGGTCAGCGAGCGCGGCGGCATCGCCAACTCGCTGGTAGATGCGCGCATCACGACCACGCTGCGCTTCCAGCTGATGGGTGATCGCGCCATCACCGACATCAACTACTCAATCGATACGGTGAACGGCATCGTCTACCTGATGGGCATCGCCCAGAATCAGGTCGAGGTCGATCGCGTCATCGGCTACGCACGCAACATCAACGGCGTGCGCCAGGTGATCAGCCACGTGGTGCTGCGCAACGACCCGCGTCGCTAGGCCGCGCTGCTCGACGAGACGACCATGGCCCTGCGCGTCGCCATCCAGATGGACCCGATCGAGAGCATCGATATCGGGGCCGACTCGACGTTCGTGCTCGCGCTCGAGGCGCAGGCGCGCGGGCATGTATTGTTCCACTACCATCCGCGTAGCCTGGTGCTGCACCAGGGGCGCGTGCGCGCGCGGGCCCGGCCGCTCACCGTGCGGCGCGAGAAGGGCAATCACTTCACGCTCGGCGCGCCGCAAGTGCTCGACCTCACCACGGTCGACGTGGTCCTGATGCGCCAGGACCCGCCGTTCGACATGGCCTACATCACCGCGACCCACATCCTCGAGCATGTCCAGCCGGGTACGCTGGTGGTGAACGACCCGGTCAGCGTGCGCAACGCGCCCGAAAAGCTGTTCGTGACGCACTTCGACGACGTCATGCCGCCGACGCTCATCACCTCCGACCGCGAGGAGATCCTGAGCTTCCGTGCCGAGCACCGCGATATCATCGTCAAGCCTCTCTACGGCAACGGCGGCGCCGGCGTGTTCCACGTCACGCCCGAGGACGAGAACCTCGCGGCGCTGCTCGAGATGTTCACCAACCTCTACCGCGAGCCGATCGTCGTGCAGCGCTACATCCCGAAGGTGCGGGTCGGCGACAAGCGCATCATCCTCATCGAGGGTGAGGCGGCCGGCGCGATTCTCCGCGTTCCCAAGGCGGGCGAAGCGCGCTCCAACCTGCACGTCGGCGGCACCGCCCAGGCGACCACGCTCGACCATCGCGAGCGCGAGATCTGCGCCGCCATCGGTCCGCGCCTGCGCGAGATGGGATTGGTGTTTGCCGGCATCGACGTCATCGGCGGCTTCCTCACCGAGATCAACGTGACCTCACCGACAGGGCTGCAAGAAGTGAATCGATTCGACGGCGTGAAGCTTGAAGCGCGCATTTGGGACGCCATCGACAAGCGTCTCGCGGCGCGAGAGGCGGCGTGATGGCGACGGCGGCAAGCGGCTCGCTCGAAGAACGATTCGTTGCGGCGCTGCTAGAATCGGGCGCGCTCCTGCGCGGCGAGTTCAAGCTCAAGAGCGGAAAGATGTCGCCGTACTTCGTCGACTTCGGCCGCATCCCCGACGGGCCGACCCTGGCTGCGGTGGGGCGCTGCTATGCCGAGAAGATCGTGCGCGACGTCGGCGTCGACAGTTTCGACGTCCTGTTCGGTCCGGCCTACAAGGCGATCCCGCTTGCGGTGGCGACCTCGATCGCGCTCCACGCCCAGTTCGGCGTCGCCAAGGGCTACGCGTTCAACCGCAAGCAGAAGAAGGAATACGGCGAGGTCAGCCTCTTCCTCGGCGCGCGTCTGGAGAACGGCGCGCGCCTTCTCATCATCGACGACGTGCTGACCGACGGCGGCACCAAGGTCGAGACCATCGACCTGCTCGCCGCCAACGCCGACGTTCGCCCGGTCGGCACCCTGGTCGGCGTCGACCGCAGCGACGGGCCCCAGGTGGTGACGGCGTTCCAGGAGCGCACCAAGACCAAGTTCTGGTCCATCGTCACCTTCGCCCGCCTCGCCGAAATCGACGCGGCTCGCCGCTCCCCTTAAGCTGCGGTTGCGCGCGGCGTCAGCCGCGCAACCCACGCAATCCGCCACGTTCTGGCCGCCCGGCCGCGCAGGGCCACAACCCTTACGTGCTACTTAAGCGAGCACCCGGCCGCTGACATTCTCCCGCATAGGTGGTAGGTTCAACGCCGCAGCAACCCTGCGCGGACCGACTCAGCCTCTCTGCCAGACTGGCGGTTCGTTCGACCCCCCAGTGCCGCAACTCTCTCTGCGGCCTGAAGCCCGCGCCCCGCTCGTCCGGCGGGGCGCGGGTTCTCGTTTGGAGATCGACCTCAGGCTTTGGGAGCGGCGACCAGGTTCAGGTTGAACATCGGCGTGCCGAGCGCGCCCATCAGCGACACCCACAACAGCAGCCACGCCTCGGTGCCGCGCGCCGCCTGAATAGGACCGAGGTCGACCAACTCGCTGTCCTTCCAGCCGAACTGCCGCAAGATCTGCTTGGCCGTCGCCTTGGCCGCGGCATCGTTGCCGCTCACGAAGTTGACGTGCTCGCCGGGCAGCAGGCGCGGATTGACCATCAGCGCTGCCGTCAGCGTGTTCAGTGTCTTCACCACGCGCGCGTCGGGGAACGCGCGCTGAATCTTCTCGCCCAGGGAGTCGGTGTTGGAGACCGTCAGGCTCGGTGGCATGCCGCGCGAGAAATCGAGCGGATTGGAAATGTCGATCAGCACCTTGCCCTTCAACGCCGCCGCGCCCGCCTGCTGCAGCGCCTCGAGGGTGCCAGTGCCGCGGGTGCAGTTGAAGACGATCTCGCCTGCGGTCGCGGCGTCGTTGAAGGTGCCGGCGCGGGCGTTGCTCTTGGTGCTGTGCACCCACGCCTTGGCCTTCTCGTTCGCGGCGTCGCGCGCGCCCATCGTCACGTCGTGCCCGCATTCCACCAATCTGGAAGCGATGGCGGCACCGACCATGCCGGTGCCCAACACGGCGATCTTCATTGGCTTCGCTCCTTCTGTGGATTTCAGGTCGGCCCAGGCAGCACGACGCGTACGACGAGGCCACCGCCCTCGCGGTCGCCGAGGGTGATGTCGCCGCCGTGGCCGCGCACGACCGAGCGCACCACGGCGAGGCCAAGGCCCATGCCGCCGGTCTCGCGGCTGCGCGAACTCTCGATGCGATAGAACGGCGCGAACACCTGCTCGCGCAGCGCCAACGGAATGCCGGGTCCGCGATCCTCGACGCGTACAACGCAGGCGCCGTTCTCGGTGGTGAGGGTGACCAGGGCCTCCTCGCCATAGCGGACGGCGTTGTCGATCAGGTTGGCGAAGGCGCGGCGCAGCGCCACCGGGCGGCCTTCGAATACGGCGCGGTCCGGTCCCTGGTAGCGCACGTTGCGGCCGGAATCGGCATAGTCGGCGCACAGGCTCTGCAGCAACGCGGCGAGATCGACACGCGAGCGCGTCTCCTGCACCGCCTCGTTGCGGGCAAACGCGAGTGTCGACTCGATCATCTGCTGCATCTCGTCGAGATCGTTGACCGCCTTGGCGCGCTGCTCGTTGTCGTCGATGAACTCGGCGCGCAGCTTGAGGCGCGTCAGCGACGTGCGCAGGTCGTGAGAGATCGCCGCCATCATCATGGTGCGATCATCCACGTAGCGGCGCAGGCGCTCCTGCATGCGGTTGAAGGCACGGATGGCGCGGCGCACCTCGGGCGAACCGGTCTCCGGCAGCGGCGGCGCATTGACGTCGGTGCCGAAGCGATCCGCGGCGAGGGCGAACTGCCCGACCGGAGCGGCCGTACGCCGCACCAGAAGGAACGCGACGGACAGCACGGCAAAGGCGAGGGCGGCCCAGGCCCAGCCGCGCACCCACGGATCGCCCTCGTTGGGCTCCGGGCGCGCATCGAACATGAGCCAGCCGCCGGTCACGGCGACGGCGACGAGAATGCCGTCGCCGTCCGGGCCGCGCGTCGGCCACATGCGGACAGGCCGCTCGCCGAACGGCGCCAGGCGCGGCGTCAACTCGGCGATCAGGCCTTCGGGCGGCGGCGGCGCCAATGGCGGCGGCTGCGGCCGCAGGCTGACCGTGAAGTAGCGCGTGCTGACCAGACGTGGCACGTCGCGCCGGCGTTGGGGCGGCTGCGCCTCGTAGGTTTCGACGACACTGATGACGCGTTGCGAGATCGACTCCGCCTGCAGCGCAATGGCGCCGATGGTGCGGTCGTAGATGTATGTGCCAAGCGGAATGGCGCCGAAGACGGCGAGGCCGATCAGCACGATCAGCATCATGCGGCCGGCGAAGCTCTGCATCCATTCGCGCCAGCCGCTGCGCTCGTGCGCCGGCATTGCATCGCGTGCGGGGTCGGCCGGAACCAGATCGCCGCCCAGGCTCGGATCGATGCCGCTCACGGCTTGGAGACCTCGGAGGCGAAGACGTAGCCGCCGCCGCGCACCGTCTTGATGCGCACCGGCTCGCGCGGATCGTCTTCGATCTTGCGGCGCAGGCGGCTGATCTGCACGTCGATGCTGCGATCGAACGGAATGGTGTCGCGACCGCGCGTGAGATCGAGCAGCTGGTCGCGCGTCAGCACGCGTTGTGCGCGTTCCACCAGCGCCAGCAGCAGGTCGTACTCACCGGAGGTGAGGGGCACCAGTTCGCCGTCCGGTCGATAGAGCTCCCGCCGGTCGGTGTCGAGCTTCCAACCCTCGAACTCGAGCACGCCCTTGCGTGCTTCGGCCGTGGGCAGGCCCTCGGCGCGGCGCAGCACGGCGCGGATGCGGGCGAGCAGCTCGCGCGGATTGAACGGCTTGGCGATGTAGTCGTCGGCACCCATCTCGAGGCCGATGATCCGGTCGGTGTCCTCGCCGACTGCCGTCAGCATGATCACCGGCACCTGGCTGGTGGCGCGCACCCAGCGGCACAACGCGAGCCCGTCTTCGCCCGGCAGCATGAGATCCAGGACGATCAGGTCGAAGCGGCCCGACTCCAGGATCTTGCGCATCTCGCGGCCCTCGGCCGCGGCGGCAACGCGAAACCCGTGTTTGCGCAGGAATCGCGACAGAAGATCACGAATCTCACGGTCGTCGTCGACGACAAGGATATGCGGGCTCGTTTCCATAACCCCTGAAATATAGCGGCCTTGGGCCCGCTTTCGCGGTCTCTTGGTGACAGAAGGTTGCGGCGGGTCCGGCCGCAACCGCCCGTTACGAAAAGGGCCTTTCCCGAAACGTCCCGCAAGACCCGCGCAATGGGCGAGCAACACCCGACCCGTACAACCGGAACGTGAGCGGCCAATGCCGCGAACAAAGGCCCCCTCCCAGGGCCAGATGGAGAAGCCCAATGAACCGCATGTCCCTCATCCTTTCCGCCGCCGCGATGGTTGGCCTGGTTGCTCCGATGGCCCAGGCGTTCACCGTGGTCCCCGCGTCCTACGTGTCGGGCGTTATCACCGCCATCGACGCCGACCGCAACACCGTCACCGTCGAGGGCCAGGCCTACGCGGTCGCCCCGACCCTGCTGAACGACGCAGAGCTGGGCGCCGACGTCACCCTGACTCTCGTCGCCATGAAGACCGTCGCCATCGAGCCGACGGCGCTCGAGGTCGAGGACGAGATCGTCGAGTAGTACGCGTACCCTCCTCCTGTTTACTCGGACGGGGCGCGCCCACCAGGCGCGCCCCGTTCCGATTCAAAGTGTTGAACGGTCCCGCCCAAGGCGAATTGTTACGGATCATTTCTGGAAGTGACGCAGTAACGGCCGGTAACCAATCGCGCCTTGCCGGGAAATACGTGCGCAATACGCTGTGCGCATACAGGAGCGCGGCGAGTGTCGCGTCAGCCCCGGGGACGAAGGAGACCACAATGAATCGCAAGTACGTCTATGCAGGTGCGGCGGCCGCAGCACTCGCGGTGCCGGTGGCGCTGTCGGCGCTGCCCGCCTCTTCTCAGGAAGCTGCGCCCGGTAACGGGCCGACCATCGCGCGCCCGGACGCGCAGATGAGGGAGCGCATGTTCGAGATGATGCGCGGTCCCGATGGCCGCATGACCGTGCAGCCGGGCCCGCAGGTCCGCGAGATGATCGAGCAGATGCAGGCGCAGGCGCAGGCGCGCGGCGGTGACCGCAATATGCAGGCGCGTCCGAACATGCCGGGCCCACAGGGCCGTGACGGTCGCGGTCCGCAGGCCGACGGCGGCCCACGCATGCAGATGATGCCGCAACGTCCGGCGGTGAACCCGCTCGAGCAGTACGACACCAACAAGGATGGCGCCACCACCCAGGCCGAGATCGACGCCATGCGCGGAGATCGCCTGAAGCAGTTCGACCGCAACAACGACGGCAAGCTCAACATCGAGGAGTACACCGCGCTGTGGCTCGATGCATATCGCCGCCAGATGGTCGATCAGTTCCAGCGTCACGATGATGACGGCGACGGCGCCATCACCATCCTGGAATTCAACGAAGACTTCGCCACGATGGTGCGCCGCAACGATCGCAACGGCGACGGCAAGGTGGATGCGACCGACGTGGCGCGTCCGCAGATGACGCCTCCGGCGGCCGCTCCGGGCGCGCAGCCGACCGCTGTTCCGGGCGCTCGCCCGCCGACCGGCAATCCGCGCGCCATCTAGTACGGCGCGCCTTAGTACGCGTACCCGAGCGGCCCGCCCGGTCGCTCGACCGATCGAGGTCCGGTCTCCCTCCCATCGGGGGCCGGACCTCTCCCCTCCTTCGACACGGTCCGATGCCGAGCGGCCGCCTGACCTGACCTTCCGTTATCGGCCGCGGTCCATTCTCAGGGTATCCGCACGGCGAGGCGCGCAACCCGGCGCTGCCACACCGCCAAGCCCGGCGCGACGACCAGCTCCATGGCCAGTGCCGCCATCATGACGGGCGAGGGCGCGCCGACTTCCACAAGCGAGATCAGGCGTCCCACCCCACCTGTCACCACGAGGACAGTCAGCAGGCCGAACCGTCGCTGATGCGCCGCGATCTGCGGGACCGTCGCGGCAAAGGCCACGCCGATCCCGAGGAGCAGGCCGGACAGGTAGCGGTAGTGGCCGTCCAGGTCGGCCGCGGCCCCGCTTTCCGCGCCCAGCATCGCGGGGCCGAGGGCCACGCCCGCCCCTCCAGCGATGATGGGAACCATGCTCGCAATCGCCACGGCGATCTGCAGGGCGCTTGTTTCCGTATGGCTCACGTCTCGGCCTCCAGCATGGCGATGTGCATGGGCGAAGCTCCTTTGGGGCGTAGGCTGACGCAATCGTTCCGCGTTCCGGTAATATCGCGCCCGATCCGCAGGCGGGGTCACCACGAGTTCCATATGGTCGCGCGCGTCAGCACAGTCGCGTTCCAGGGCATCGACGTGCTGCCGGTCGATGTGCAGGTGCAGATCGCCGCCGGCCTGCCGGCCTTCACCATCGTCGGCCTGCCGGACAAAGCCGTCGGCGAAAGCCGCGAGCGCGTGCGCGCCGCCCTCTCCGCCATCGGCCTGGCGCTCCCCTCCAAGCGCATCACGGTCAATCTCTCACCGGCCGACGTCCTGAAGGAAGGCAGCCACTTCGATCTGCCCATCGCGCTCGGGTTGCTGGTGGCAATGGACGTGCTGTCGGCGGAAGACGTCGGTGGCTACGTCGTGCTGGGCGAGCTCGGCCTCGACGGCACCCTTGCGCCGGTGGCCGGCGTGCTGCCGTCGGCGGTGAGCGCCGCGGCGAGCGGCAAGGGCATCATCTGTCCGAGCGCCAGCGGCGGTGAGGCCGCGTGGGCCGGCAACGTCGAGGTGTTGGCGCCGCGCAGCGTCCTCACCCTGGTGAATCACTTCAAGGGCACACAGGTATTGTCGGCGCCGACTCCGCGCGTCGCCGAAGCGGCGGCGCGCCGTCTCGACCTAGCCGACATCAAGGGCCAGGAAGTGGCGAAGCGCGCGCTCGAAGTCGCCGCGGCCGGCGGCCACAACCTCCTGATGATCGGACCGCCCGGCTCGGGCAAGTCGATGTTGGCGGCGCGTCTACCGGGCATCCTGCCGCCGATGGACGCGCGCGAGACCCTAGAGGTCAGCATGATCCACTCGGTCGCCGGCCTGTTGTCGGACGGCGCGCTGACGCAGGCGCGGCCGTTCCGCGATCCGCACCACTCGGCATCGATGGCGGCGATGGTTGGCGGCGGCATGCGCGCGCGGCCCGGCGAGGTGTCGCTCGCCCACGGCGGCGTTCTATTTCTGGATGAGCTGCCGGAGTTCGCGCGTCAGGTGTTGGAGGCGCTGCGCCAGCCGCTCGAAACCGGGCGCGTCTCGGTGGCGCGCGCCAACAGCCACGTCACGTACCCGGCGCGGGTTATGTTCGTGGCCGCGATGAACCCGTGCAAATGCGGCTACCTCGCCGACCCCAACCAAGGCTGTGGCCGCGCGCCGAAATGCGGCCGCGAGTACCAGTCCAAGATCTCCGGTCCGCTGTTCGATCGCATCGATCTGCACGTCGACGTGCCGGCGGTGGACGTCGCCGACCTCGCCCTGCCGCCACCGGCCGAGGGTTCGCGCCAGGTCGCGGCCCGCGTCGCACGCGCCCGTTCGATTCAGAGCGAGCGCTACGCGACGACCGATGCCGCGCGCATCAACGCCGAAGTGGACGGGGAGCTGCTGACCAAGGTCGCCGCGCCCGACGCCGATGGCGCCAAGCTGCTGTCGGATGCCGCCAGGCACATGAACCTCACCGCACGCGGCTATCACCGCGTGCTGCGCGTCGCGCGCACGCTCGCCGATCTTGATGGCGGCGGGGCGGTGCGACGCCTGCAAATTGCCGAAGCGCTGAGCTATCGCCGGGTGGTTCTGCCTGCCTGAGGCGCCGGGCCGCCGGATTTCGAAATCAATCCGTAACCAAAGCGTCTTTGACGCGGATGCAGCGGACGATTAGCTCTGTGGTCGCACGCACACCCTGGAGTCACGTAATGCGTCGGAGAACGTTCATCCTCGTTGCCACGGCCGCCGCCGCGACCGGGTTTCCCGCTCTCGCCCAAGAAGCAGCGCGGCTGAATCCGAATACCGCGACCGCCGAGCAAATGACCCGCGTGCCCGGTGTCAACGCGACGCTCGCCGACGCCATCGTCCGGGAGCGGCCGTTCGCCTCCATCGTCGAGTTCAATGCCCTGGTGCGGCAGACCTTGTCGGAAGCGCAGGCGACAGGCGTCTACGAGACCCTGTTCGTCCCGGTGAATCTCAATACGGGGACCAACGCCCAGATCGCGCTCATTCCCGGCATGACGACGCGCATGATCCGCGAGTTCCTCGAATACCGCCCGTACCGCGACCTGGCGACGTTCGACCGGGAGATCGGCAAGTACGTGAACCAGGCCGAGGTCGCCCGCCTGCGGAGCTACATCACCCTCTGACGCAGCTGCAGGGCGATGCGCACCGCCTCGAGGCTCGCGAGCACGCCGATGTGGATGTACGCGACGAACGGGTCGAAGGCGCTCAGCACCCAGTGGACGAACACCAGGATCGCCGCGACATAGACGAGCCGGTGTAAGCGCTTCCATGCGTGCCGCAGAAGGCGCATCGAGGCGTCGTTGCTGGTGAGGGCGAGCGGAAGAAACACCGCTAGGGCGATCCATCCCACCAGCAGCCAGGCCTCCGCCGACTCTGCGAGGATCAACTGCAGGTCGGACTTCCGGAACAGGTAGATGCCGGTGTGGGTGACCGCGTACGCGAACGTCGCGACGCCGAAGTCGCGCCGCCGCCGCATCAGCCAGCTCACCCAGGCGCCGCGGCGGAACATCAGGCGCACCGGTGTGATCGCCAGCGTCAGGATCAGGAGCTGGGTGGCCCAGACGCCGCTGTCGCTGACCACTTCGCCGTAGGTCGCGCCACCCGTCGCCCACCGTGACAACAACCAGATGCCGGGCAACGCGAGCAGCACCCACAGCAGCGGTCGCGAGTTCAGAACACGTATCATTCGGTTCGGCTTGGTCCCCGTTGAAAGTATGCAGCGGCTGGCGGCGCCATCCGGCGCGTGCATAAATGGGCGCATGGCGACCAAGACCTGTTGCGGCAGCTGCCATGGCGGTCGAGTCCGTTACAACGCAATGAGCGCGCACAAGGACATCCGCAATCTCTAAGCGCGCGTCCCTCTAGATGCAGGACGATCTCCCGGACGTCGGCACGACGGTGCTGCTGGTCGCGGTGCTGCTCGGCGCCGTCGAGGGTCTCACCGAGTTCCTGCCCGTCTCATCGACCGGACACCTCATCCTGTTGGTGGACCTGCTCGGGTTTCGCGGACCTCCGGGGCGCGTGTTCGAGATATTCATCCAGCTCGGCGCCATCGCCGCCATCTGTTGGGTCTACCGCCAGAAGTTCCTGCGCGTGCTGTTCGGCCTCGCGCGCGATCCCGAGTCCCAGCGCTTCGCCGCCAACATCCTGATCGCCGTCATTCCCGCGATCCTGATCGGCGCGGTCGCGCTCGACTTCATCAAGGCGCATTTGTTCTCGCCCTGGACGGTGTCGTTCGCACTCATCGTCGGCGGCTTTGCGATTCTGTGGATCGAGCGCCATCACCCGCCCCCGCGCATCACCACGACCGAGCAAGTCAGTCTCGGCGTCGCCTTCAAGATCGGCCTGTGTCAGGTCGTCGCGATGTTCCCCGGCGTGTCACGCTCGGGCGCCACCATCATGGGCGCCATGCTGCTCGGCGTCGGCCGCGCCGCCGCCACCGAGTTTTCGTTCTTCCTAGCCGTGCCGACCATGGTTGCGGCGACCGGCTACGACCTCCTGCAGAACTGGAGCGAGCTCACCGTTGACGACGCGCTCATCCTGGCAATCGGTTTCTTTAGCGCCTTCGTCACCGCCATGCTGGTGGTGCGAACGCTCATCGCGTTCGTGTCCAAGCGCGGGTTCGCCCCGTTCGCGTGGTACCGCATTGGTGTCGGCAGCGTCATGCTGCTGATCCTTGCCGTCCGCTGACCGCACCCGCAAGGCACTGATCCGCCTCAGAAACCTATTGGTAACGCCAGGTTGCGAGGGGTCCGGGACGCAACATCGCGTTACAAATCGGCGCCCCGCCGACATTGTGCCGCAACCTCGACCGCCTATCTGTTGCCCTCAGGAAGCCGGATATCCGGCACACCGGGCCAGAGGTTCAAAGAGGATCACATGGGCAACAATTCAACCGACATCCCGACCGGCAGGAGCTTGGGCCGCGGCCGACTGGCCGGCGCGCTCGGCATCCTGTTCGTGCTTGCCTCGCCGCTCGTCGCCGGTGCCGCCGGCATCCCGATCGACGAAGCGCGCGGTGGCATTCCGACCTTGGCGCCCATTCTCGAGCAGCGTGCGCCGGGCGTCGTGCAGATCCAGGTCTCGGGCACTGCCGAGCTGCGTGCCCGCAACGGCACCACGCAGCAGCGCCAGGTGCAGGGCGCGGGCTCGGGCGTCATCGTCGATGCCGCCAAGGGTTACGTGCTGACCAATCACCACGTCATCGACAACGCCAGCGCCATTCGCGTGACGCTGAGCGACGGCCGTACTCTCGATGCAATCTTGGTCGGCAGCGACCAGGCGACCGACATTGCGGTCCTGAAGGTGGCGGCGGAGCGTCTCACGGCGGTTCCGTTCGGCGAGCCGGACCAGTTGAAGGTCGGTGACTTCGTCATCGCCATCGGTAATCCGTTCGGCATCGGCCAGACGGTGACGTCGGGCATCATCAGCGCGCTCGGCCGCGGTGGCCTCAACATCGAGAACTACGAGAACTTCATCCAGACCGATGCATCCATCAATCCCGGCAACTCGGGTGGCGCGCTCATCGATATGACGGGCCGCCTCATCGGCATCAACACGGCCATCCTCGGGCCAGGCGGCAACATCGGCATCGGCTTCGCCGTGCCGGTCGATATCGCCCGCGCGGTGATGGACCAGGTCGTCAAGTACGGTGACGTGAAGCGCGGCTTGCTCGGCGTCGATATCGAAGACGTCGCCGTCGATCAGGTCGCCAAGATCGGCTCGGCCGGCGCCCTCATCAAGATGGTGCGTGCCGGTTCGGCCGCCGAGAAAGCCGGCCTTGTCGCGAACGACATCGTCGTCGGCTTCAACGGCGCGAACATCCGCGGCGCCAACGACCTGCGCAACAAGGTCGCCATGACGCGAGTCGGCAACAGCGTGAACCTGACGGTTCTGCGCAACGGCAGGAGCCAGACCGTCGAGGCGAAGATCACCGAGACCGCGCCGACACTGTAGTTACGTCGCGCGCAACGCCGCCGCCGGGATTCCCCTCCCCGGCGGCGGCTTTCTCTTTGTCTGCGCATTCCCGGCCAAGCTGACGCTTGGAAGGCGCACATCTATCCCCTCGCGCACATTGCCCCGCGGCAGATTGCCCCTATCCTTTGCGGTACCTCGTTTGGAGGTGGGGGATCGTAGGGAATGCATGTGCGCAGTTGGGGCGATCGCGCGTAGCGCGCTGCAAATCATTGGGTTCTTGGTCGGTATGGTCGCTCCGGCTTGGGGCGCCGGCATTCCGCTCGATGAGACGCGCGGCGTCTTCACGCTGGCGCCGGTTCTCGAGGCGGCCGCGCCGGCGATCGTCAGCGTCGTGGCATCGGGCGTCGTGCGCTCCTCGGTGCGCGTCGTCGGCCTGCCCAAGCGCGGTCAAAGCGAAGGCTCCGGCGTCATCGTCGATGCCGCGAAGGGTCACATCCTGACCAGCCATCATGTCGTCAACGGCGCTACATCGGTCGCCGTCACCCTGCACGACGGCCGTGCGCTCGAAGCGAAAGTCATCGGCGGCGACGTGGCCACCGACATCGCCGTGCTCCGCATCTCCCCGGCAGATCTCACCGCCGTTCCGCTCGGCGATCCATCCACCCTGCGCGTCGGCGACTTCGTCATTGCCATTGGCAATCCGTTCGGGCTCGGCCAGTCGGTGACATCCGGCATCGTCAGCGCGCTGGGGCGCGGCGGTCTCAATGCCGAGCGCCACGAAGAGTTCATCCAGACCGATGCGTCCATCAATCCCGGCAACTCCGGCGGCGCGCTCATCGATACCCAGGGCCGCCTGGTCGGCATCAATGCCGCGATCTACGGACCGCCCAACGGCGCCATGGCGATGGGCATCAGCTTTGCGGTTCCCATCGATGTCGCCCGCGCCGTCATGGACCAGCTGGTGGCGTACGGCGACATCAAGCGCGGTCGTCTCGGCGTCAGTGCCGCAGACCTCGCGCCCGCGCAGTTCGCGCGCTTCGGCAAGGTCGGCGCCCTCATCAAGGGCGTCGAGCCGGGTTCGACCGCCGAACGCGCCGGTCTTTCGGTCAACGACGTCGTGCTCGCCGTCAACGGTGCCCAGATTCGCAACGCGCGCGAGCTCAACAACCGCGTTTCGTTGATCCGGCCCGGCGGGAAGGCGGTACGCTTGTCGGTGGTCCGCGACGGCCGTGCCTACACCGTCGATGTCCCGGTCACCGAGGCCCAGCCCCTCTAGTCTTTGCTCTACTCCGCAGGGTGCCTGCGCGCAGGTATGCGGTTCTAGACGCGGCGCGCGATGACCTTGATGCCGGGCTTCCAGGCGAACGCCCGCTCGGCGACCTCGAGGCCGTGCTTGCGCAATAGCTGCGTGAGACTGCGCGGCGTGAAGTACAGGCAGTGCTCGGGCGGCTTGTAGGCGTCCCATCGCGCCAGCGGCGGCCGCCGCCAATGCCCGACGTCGGGCGTCGTCAGAAACAGCGCCGCTCCTGGCCGCATCAACGAGGCCAACGCCGCGGCAAACCGGTTGGCGTCCGGCGCGTGCTCGATGACCTCGGATCAGTACACCGCGTCGAATGCCTCATCCGCGCCGTCCGCGAACTGCTCGATGGTGGCGACCACGAAGCGGTTGGCGGGGAAGTGCTCCATCGCCCACGAGACCGACGCGGGATCGGGCTCGACTCCCACCGCCTCGAAGCCGGCCTGCCGCGCAGCCTCCACCATGAAGCCGCCGTTGCAGCCGGCGTCGAGGAAGTGACCGCGCGGCGCGAATCGCTGCAGCTTGCGCATACGTCCGCGCGCCCGCGCCAGCTTGCGCTCGGCCTTGGGGAAATAGCGCGCGCCGATGCCCTCCGCTTCGTACAGGCCGGCCTGCACGTCGGCGGACGGGATCGGATGCAGGAAGACGAACGTGCACGCCGCGCACCGGTACAACGCGCCTTGCGCGTCCGCGTGGTACGGCGCGACCGCGGCGTTGCCGCACACTTGGCAGGCGGGCGGCATCACGGCTGGTGCTGACGAATGCGCCGCCACTCCTGCACCGGCCGCTCGACGAAGTCGTGAATGACACCACCCAGCGCGATGCGATGGCCGTGGAACGGCACCAGCTCGAGCGCCTCGCGGGCCGTCACCCAACGGAAGTCCGTATTCTCGTCGTTGAGGGTGACAGCGGCAGGCGCGGCGACCGAGGCCACGAACATCGGCACGATCTCCAGGGTATTGCCGGCCGGCTCGTAGAAGCTCTCGCAGTAGCCCGCGGAGTAGAGGTGCACCGTCGCGAGTCCCGCCTCTTCTTGGACCTCGCGCACGGCCGCCTGCCACGCCGGCTCGTCCGCCTCGATGCGGCCGGTGATCAGGCCCCACTCGCCGATGAAAGACCCCGTGCCGCGCTTGACCAGAAGCACGCGCGTACCGGCGCCACTGCCCGCCAGGACCACCACGCCAACGGCGCGGCATTGCACCGGAACGCTTCCGAACGTCATGGCGGGACCTTGCGGGGCTCGCGGCGGGCGGTCAAGCTCGGCCGAATGAGCGCGATGCTGCGCGTTATCGAAGGCGACATCACCAAGCTTGCCGTCGATGCCATCGTCAACGCCGCCAACTCGACCCTATCGGGCGGCAGCGGCGTCGATGGCGCGATCCACCGCGCCGCCGGGCCGCGTTTGCTCGATGAGTGCCGCACCCTGGGCGGCTGCGCCACCGGCGATGCCAAGATCACCCAGGGCTACGACCTGCCGGCGCGCCACGTCCTCCACACCGTCGGCCCAGTGTGGCTCGGCGGCAATCATGGCGAGGAGGAGTTGCTCGCGCGCTGCTATCGGCGGTGCATCGCCCTCGCCGCGGAGAACCATCTGCGCAGCGTGGCGTTTCCCGCGATCAGCACGGGCGCTTACCGGTTCCCGCCGCAGCGCGCCGCGGCCATCGCGGTCGCCTCCGTGCGCCAGTCGCTCGCGCGTCATCCGGGCGTGACCGAAGTGACATTCGTCTGCTTCGGACCGGAAGCCGCGCAAGTCTACCGCGCGCTGCTGGGCGCGTAGCTCCGGTCGCCTTGACCCGTCGCTCGTCTCCGCGCGGGCTGATACCGTGCGCCCCATGGAGCCGAAGGCGCGCGACACCACCAAGGCGGCGGAAGCCTCGCCGTTGCTCGCGCAATTCCTGGCCATCAAGGCCGAGCATCCGGATCACTTGTTGTTCTACCGGATGGGCGACTTCTACGAGCTGTTCTTCGAGGACGCCGTCGTCGCCTCGGCGGCGCTCGACATCGTGCTCACCAAGCGCGGCAAGCATCAGGACAACGACATCCCCATGTGCGGCGTGCCGGTGCACTCTTATGAGTCGTACCTGCAACGCCTGATCCGCAAGGGCTTCAAGGTCGCCATCTGCGAGCAGACCGAAGACCCCGAAGAAACCAAGAAGCGTGGCTCGAAGGCGGTGGTGGCACGAGCCGTCGTGCGTGTCGTCACGCCGGGCACGCTGACCGAAGAGACGCTTCTCGACGCGCGCGCCCACAACTACCTGGCGGCGCTCGCCCATGCCGCCGGCGAACTTGCGCTGGCGTGGATCGACATCTCCACCGGCGAGTTCTGTGTCGCGCCGATCCAGCTTGCCGGCCTGCCCGCCGAACTTGCGCGTCTCGCTGCCGGGGAGATCCTGGTCGCCGATTCCCTCATTCAACGGCCGGAGTTGTTCGAGGCGCTCGCCGACTGGAAGCCGGTACTGACCGTGCTCCCGGCCGCGCCGTTCGACAGCGCCGTCGGCGAGCGCACCCTGAAACGGGTCTACGGCGTCGCCACCTTGGACGCGTTCGGCGCGTTCGCGCGCGCCGAGCTCGCCGCCGCCGGCGCGCTCGTGGACTACGTCGAGCGCACCCAGCGCGGCCAAGCGCCGCGGCTCGCGCCACCCACCCGCATCGCTGCCGGCGCCGCCATGGCCATCGATGCCGCGACCCGGCGCAACCTTGAGCTCGTGCGCACCCTCACCAACGAGCGCAAGGGCAGCCTGCTCGAGACCATTGATCGCACGCTTACCGGCGCCGGTGCCCGCCTGCTGGCGGCCCGCCTGTCGTCGCCGCTTACCGACGCGGCCGTCATCAACGCGCGTCTCGACGACGTCGCTTGGTTCGCGGGCCAAGCGTCGGCGCGCGCGGGCGTGCGCGAGCACCTGGCGCGCGCCCCGGATATCGAGCGCTCCTTGATGCGCGGCCTCGTCGGCCGCGGCGGCCCGCGCGACCTCGCCGCGATCGCCCAGGGCCTCGCGCGTGCGGCGCGCCTGCGCGACACGATTGCCGCCGCGACGGACGCGCCCGCGGGCATCCAGCAGTCCCTCCGCGACCTCGGCGACCACCAGACGTTCATCGACAAGATGGGAAGCGCGCTGGTGCCCGATCTGCCGGCGCTGACGCGCGACGGCGGCTTCATCGCCAAGGGCTACAGTCCGCGCCTCGATGAATTGCTCGCGCTGCGCGACGAAAGCCGTCGCCTGATCTTGGATCTGCAGGCGCGCTACGCCGCGGAGACAGGCGTGCAGCGGCTGAAGATCGCCCACAACAATGTGCTCGGCTATTTCGTCGAGGTCGGGACCGCGAACGCCGACAAGCTGACCGCATCGGGCGGTCGCTTCCACCACCGCCAGACCATGGCGAACGCGGCGCGGTTCTCGACCGTCGAGCTCACCGGGCTCGAGCGCAAGATCTCCGAGGCCGCCGACCAGGCGCTCAAGCTCGAACTGAACCTGTTCGAGGACTTTATTCAAGAACTGCGCCTCCTTGCGGACGATGTCGCACGCGCGGCGCGCGCATTGGCGGCGGTCGATGTTGCCAGCGCGCTCGCCGAGCTTGCGCAGGAGCGGAATTGGTGCCGCCCGCTCGTCGACATGAGCCTCGCGTTCAACGTCGTGCGCGGCCGCCATCCGGTGGTCGAGGCGGCGCTTGCGCGGGGACGCGAGTCCGCGTTCGTGCCCAACGACTGCGATCTCGGCCAGCAGCGTCTGTGGCTGATGACCGGCCCCAACATGGCCGGCAAGAGCACGTTCCTGCGCCAGAACGCCCTGATCGCGGTGCTCGCGCAGATGGGCGCGTTCGTGCCGACGGAGTCGGCGCACATCGGTATCGTCGATCGCCTGTTCAGCCGTGTCGGCGCCGCCGACGATCTCGCCCGCGGCCGCTCCACCTTCATGGTCGAGATGGTCGAGACCGCCGCGATCCTGAATCAATCCGGCGAGCGCGCCCTCGTCATCCTCGACGAGATCGGCCGCGGCACCGCCACCTACGACGGCCTATCGATCGCCTGGGCGGTGATCGAGCACCTGCACGAGGTCAATCGCTGCCGCGCCCTGTTCGCCACGCACTACCACGAGCTCGTCTCGCTCGCCGGCCGCCTGCCGGCGCTCGCCAACTACACCGTGCGGGTGAAGGAGTGGCAGGGCGACGTCGTCTTCCTGCACGAGGTCGTGCGCGGCGCCGCCGAAGCGAGCTACGGCATCCAGGTCGCCAAGCTCGCCGGCTTGCCGCCTGCCGTCGTCTCGCGCGCGACCGAAGTGCTCGGACAGTTGGAGAAGGACGAACCAGTGAGCGCCGCGGTGCGGCTCGCCGCCGACCTGCCGCTGTTCTCGTCCCAGCCGCGGCCTGCCGTGCGGGCGTCGCAGCCGTCTGCGGTCGAGGCTGCGCTCGCAGACGTTCGCCCCGACGATCTCTCGCCCAAGGAGGCGTTAGAGCTGCTCTACCGGCTCAAGACCCTGAGCAAGAAAGAATAGGAACGCGCGTCGCGCCGTTGCGCGCGCGCGTCCCCGGAGTCGAACGTGAAGGCGCCGCGCCCGGCGATTCGCGTCCCATTCGATCCACTAGGCGCAGCCATTCCGATATGGGCGGACGCTGCGCCGGTCGGCACTGTGCAAAAGGGGTGTTTCGGCACGCCGCGCGCCCTCCGAAAGACGGCAATTGCCGTGTCCAGCATCTGGCGTTTCGCCCAAGCATGTGCTTGAACGGATGCAGAAAAGGCCCGGAATGCCGCGCCCCGCCCCTGCCGAGGTCAAACAAACTGCCCCGCCTACGCTGGTGCAGCACTTGCGTAGCGTTGCCGGGGTCTCCGCCGGCGGCGTCGACCCGGCCCAGGCCCAAGCGGTGCGCGCCGAACTCAAGCGTCACTTGGCCGAAGGACGCGCCGCCATCCGCGCGCGCTTCGACGCCGGCGAGCGAGGCATGCGCGCCGCGCGCGCCATGGCCCGCCTGACCGACGATGTTGCGCGCGCACTCTTCTCCTACGCCACCGAGACGGTCTACCCGGCCGCCAACCCGACCAAGGCCGAGCGGCTCGCGTTCATCGCCGTGGGCGGCTACGGCCGCGGCGAGATGGCGCCGTCGTCCGACGTCGATCTGCTCTTCCTGCTTCCCTACAAGCAGACGCCGTGGGGCGAGCAGGTCGTCGAGTACATGCTCTACGTGCTGTGGGACCTCGGCCTCAAGGTCGGCCACGCGTCGCGCTCGGTGGACGAGTGCATCCGCCTCTCCCGCATCGACATCACCATCCGCACCTCGATCCTGGAAGCGCGCCTGCTGAGCGGCGACGCGCAGCTGTTCGAGGAGTTGCGCAAGCGCTTCAGCGCCGAAATCATCGCCAACAGCGGCCCGGCGTTCGTCGAGGCGAAGCTCGCCGAGCGCGACGAGCGCCACAAGAAGCTCGGCGACTCGCGCTATCTCGTGGAGCCGAACGTCAAGGACGGCAAGGGCGGCTTGCGCGATCTGCACACGCTGTTCTGGATCGGCAAGTACCTCTACCAGGTCGAAGACCGCGCCGAGCTCGTCGCACGCGGCGTGTTCACGGAGCGCGAGTTGCTGCGCTTCACCAAGGCCGAAGACTTCCTGTGGAGCGTGCGCTTCACGCTGCACTACATCACCAATCGCGCCGAAGAGCGCATCACCTTCGACGTCCAAGGCGAACTCGCCCAGCGGCTCGGCTACAAGCAGCGCACCGGCGCGCGCTCGGTCGAGCGCTTCATGAAGCACTACTATCTCTACGCCAAGGAAGTCGGCGACCTCACGCGCATCTTCTGCGCGGTGCTGGAAGAGCGCCACAAGCGGCGTCCGCGCTTCCGTCTGCCGCTGGTCGGCCGCGACAAGCCGGAGATGGTGGACGGCTTCGTGCTGTCCGGCGGCCGCGTCGATGTCGGCGAGCCCGGCGTATTCGCGCGCGATCCGGTGATGATGCTGCGCATGTTCCACCTAGCGCAAGAGCGCGGCCTCGACATCCATCCTCACGCGCTGCGCGTTGTGACGCAGAACCTCAAGTACGTCGATGCTGCGTTGCGCGCCGACCGCCGTGCCGCGCAACTGTTCCTCGAGATGCTGACGTCGCGCAAGGATCCCGAGACGACGCTGCGGCGGCTCAACGAAGCCGGCGTGTTCGGACGCTTCATGCCGGACTTCGGCCGCGTCGTCGCGCAGATGCAGCACGACATGTACCATGTGTACACCGTCGATGAGCACACCATCCGCGCTATCGGCATGCTGGCTAAGTTGGAATCCGGCAAGCTGCGCGAGGAGAATCCGCTCGCCACCGACATCATCGACAAGGTGCTTTCACGCCGAGCGCTGTTCGTCGCCGTGCTGCTGCACGACATCGCCAAGGGCCGCGGCGGCGATCATTCGACGCTCGGCGCTGACGTCGCCGGCCGGGTCGGCCCCATGCTGGGGCTGGAGGAGCAGGAGACGGAGACGGTCGCCTGGCTCGTGCTGAAGCACCTCGACATGAGCAAGACGGCGTTCCGCCGCGACGTTCACGATCCCAAGACCATCGCCGACTTCGCCGCCCTGGTGCAGAGCCCCGAGCGCCTGCGCCTGCTGCTGGTGCTGACCGTCGCGGACATCCGCGCCGTCGGTCCCGGCCGCTGGAACGGCTGGTCGGGGCAGCTGTTGCGCGAGCTCTACTTCGCGACCGAAGCCGCCCTGGCGGGGGGCGAGTCGATCGTCGGCGCCAGCAAGCAGCGCATCGAGGAAGCGCGCCAGGCGTTCATCGCCGCCACCGCCGACTGGCCCGCGCCCGAGCGCGAGGCGCACATGGAGCGCTTCTACGGCCCCTACTGGAGTTCCTTCGACCTCGACATCCAGCTCCGCCACGCGCGCTTCTTGCGCGGCCTCGGCCGCGAGGCAGGCTCCCTCGTCGTCAACGTCGAGTCGCTGCCGGAGCAAGGCGTATCCGAAGTCACCGTGTACGCCCAGGACTACGCCGGCCTGTTCGCGGGCGCCGCGGGCGCTATGGCGATGGCCAGCGCCAACATCGTCAACGCGCGCGTCGTCACGTTGAACGACGGCATGGCGCTCGAAAGCTTCTGGGTGCAGGGCCCGGACGGCGGTCCGATGACGCGGCCGGAGGAAGTCGCGCAGCTGAAGAAGACACTCACGGAAGTCCTCACCGGCAAGGTCTCGCCGGCCAAGGTGTTGCGCCAGCGCCCCGACCTAGGCCGCACGCGCGTCTTCACCGTGCAGCCGCGGGTGCTGGTGGACAACGCGGCGAGCGACAAGTTCACCATCATCGAGGTGAACGCCCGCGACCGCCGCGGCCTGCTGTTCACCATCACCCATGCGCTGCTGGACTTCGGCGTGACGATCTCCAGCGCGCGCATCAGCACCTACGGCGAGCGCGCCGTCGATGTCTTCTATGTGCGCGACCTGATCGGCCACAAGATCACGTCGGAGCCGCGCATCACGCGCCTGCGCGAGAAGCTGCTCGCCGCGCTTGCCGACGAACCGGTGCCGGCGCCGGTGCGCGCGCCCGCGGCCGAATAGCCATCGCTCCCATCACGCCCTCGGCGCCGTGAACCTGTTCAAGGCCAGCGCCACCATCGGCGCATTCACGTTCCTAAGCCGCCTCACCGGCTTGGCGCGCGACATGCTGATGGCGTCGATCCTCGGCACCGGCATGGTGGCCGACGCGTTCTTCGTCGCCTTCAGGCTGCCGAGCCTGTTCCGCCGCCTATTCGCCGAGGGCGCGTTCAGCTCGGCGTTCGTGCCGATCTTCTCGTCGCTCCTGCGGCGCGATGGTCGCGATGCCGCGCGTCACGCCGAAGGCGTGCTAGCCGCACGACGCTTCGCCGAGGAAGCGCTCGCCGCGCTCGCGCTCGTGCTGCTGGCGCTGTTGGCGATCTTCGAGATCTTCATGCCGTGGCTGATGCTGGGCCTGGCGCCCGGCTTCGTCTCCGATCCGCCCAAATTCGACCTCGCCGTCGAGCTCACGCGCATCACCTTCCCGTACCTGGTGTTCGTCAGCC
This sequence comes from Rhizobium sp. Q54, assembly GCA_945947575.1. GTDB lineage: Bacteria > Pseudomonadota > Alphaproteobacteria > UBA2966 > CAIVPW01 > CAIVPW01. The sequence continues at coordinate 7,556 of CAMEYM010000023.1, read as the reverse complement.
TCGTGTCGCTGATGGGCGGCGTGCTCAACAGCCTTGGGCGTTTCGCTGCCCAGGCTGCGGCCCCCATCCTGCTCAACGTCGCGCTGGTCGGCGTGCTGCTGATCTTCCGCGATCACATCGCAGCCAACGGCCATGCCCTGGCGTGGGGCGTGTTCGCCGCCGGCGTCCTGCAGCTCGGCGGCATGCTGTTCGCCTGTTGGCGCGCAGGCTTCGTCTTGCGGCCGCGTTGGCCGCGCCTCACCCAGCCCGTGCGCGAGCTCGGCCGTCTGCTCGTCCCCGGCGTCATCGGATCGAGCGCGGCCCAGGTCAACATCGCGGTCGACATCATCATTGCTTCGCTGCTGCCGACCGGCTCGGTGTCGTACCTCTTCTATGCCGACCGCCTGGTGCAGCTGCCCCTCGGCGCCGTCGGCGTCGCGGTCGGCACGGCGCTGCTGCCGCTGCTGGCGCGCCAGCTCAGCGCCGGCGACCAGAGCGGCGCCATGCACAGCCTCAACCGCGCCATCGAGCTCGTGCTGCTGCTGTGCGTGCCGGCCACCGTCGCGTTGATGATCGCCGGCCAGCCGATTGTCGAGGTCCTGTTCGAGCGCGACCAGTTCACCGCCGCCTCGACCAGCGCCACCGCCGCCGCCGTCGTCGCGTTCGCCGTCGGCCTGCCCGCCTACGTCCTCATCAAGGCTCTCTCGCCGGCGTTCTTCGCGCGCAAGGACACGCGCACGCCGGTCCAGGTCGCTGTGTTTGCCCTCGCCCTCAACGTCGTCCTCAACTTGGCGCTGATGGGGCCCCTGCTGCACGTCGGCCTGGCGCTCGCGACCGCCCTGTCCGCCTGGGTCAACGCCATCGCCCTTGCGCTGATCCTGCGCCGCCGCGGCCACCTCACCTTCGATGCCCGCCTGGTGCGGTCCGCGTGGCGCGGCGCCATAGCGGTCGCGATCATGGGCGCGGCGGTGTGGGCCGCCGTCGCCTACGCGCCGCCCGACGTGTTCGACGGCGACGGCGTCTCCCAGTGGCTGGGGCTCGCGGTCATCGTGGCCCTGGGTCTCGGCGTCTACGGCCTGGCCCTGCAGCTTCTCGGCGTCGCGACCCTGGGCGACCTGCGCCAGATGGCCCGCCGCCCCAAGGGCTGACCCACGGTTGACCCTGGGGCAGGCGCCGCGCGATAAGCCTGCGCCATGACCAAGCCCACCAAGCGCATCCTTTCGGGCGTCCAGCCCACCGGCAACCTGCACCTCGGCAACTACCTGGGTGCGTTGCGCAATTGGGTGCGCCTGCAGCAGGAATACGAGTGCTTCTATTGCCTCGTCGACCTGCACGCCATCACGGTGCAGCAGGACCCTGCCGCCTTGCGCGCCAGCACGCGCGACGGCGCCGCGGCGCTGCTCGCCATGGGCGTCGATCCGAAGAAGTCGGCGGTGTTCGTCCAAAGCAACGTGCCGGCGCACGCCGAGCTCGGGTGGATCTTCAACTGCATCGCGCGGCTCGGCTGGCTCGACCGGATGACGCAGTTCAAGGAGAAGGCCGGCAAGCACAAGGAGCGCTCGACGGTCGGGCTCTACGTCTATCCGACCCTGATGGCGGCCGACATTCTTGTCTATCTCGCCACACATGTGCCGGTCGGCGACGACCAGCGCCAGCACTTGGAGCTGACCCGCGACATCGCCCAGTCGTTCAACTCGCAGTATGGCGTCGAGTACTTCCCGTTGCCCGAGGCGCTCATCCTCGGCGAGGCGACGCGCGTCATGAGCTTACGCGACGGCACGAAGAAGATGTCGAAGTCGGACGAGTCCGACTACACGCGCATCAACCTCACCGACACGCCCGACCTGATCGCGCAGAAGATCCGCAAGGCGCGCACCGATCCCGAGCCGCTGCCGGGTTCGCCGGCGGGGCTCGAGTCGCGCGCCGAGGCGAAGAACCTGGTGGGCATCTTCGCCGCGCTGTCGGACCGAACGCCGGCCGAGGTCCTGCGCGACTACGACGGCGCCCAGTTCTCCAAGTTCAAGGAAGACCTGGCCGAACTCACCACGGCCAAGATCGGTCCCATCACGACCGAGATGCGCCGCCTCCTGGCCGACCCCGGCTATGTCGACAGCGTCCTGCGCGATGGGGCGGAACGGGCGCGCGCCGCGGCCGACCCGATTGTCCGCGACGTGAAGGAGATCGTGGGTTTCCTGCGCGCCTGAGGCGCGACGCCTTGATAGCCGCCGTCGCGTCCCCATCTACAGAGAAAGGAGGGGGACATGGCCGAGACTTCTGAGAACCCGCGCCGCCTCCCGTTCTGGGACCGCGTGCGCATCCCCTTCCGTCGCGGCCCGAGCGCGTCGTCGGGCTCGGCCGCCGACCAGGCTGCGGTATCCCCACGCAGGCGCCGCTTTCTGCGCATCGCGTTCTGGACCGTCCCGGCAATCCTGTTGCTGTGGTACCCGCTCGGCATGGCGCTGACGCACCACGTCGATGACAGCCTCGACTTCGGCACCCGCGACCTCGTCGTGCCGCCCAACGGCAGCCGCGCCGTCGCGGTCGCCGCCGCGCTCATCCAGCGCGAGGTGGTCGATGGCGCCTGGGTCGCCAACGATCCGTTCTTCATGCCGGGCGCGGCCCTCGACAACATGCCGGCGTTCCAGCAGGGCATCATCCAGGCGCTGGCGCGCTTCGGCTTCGAACTCACCGACCAGATCGGCCGCGTGCGCGGCTCCAGCCGCACCGATCCCGACCTGCAGGAGGCCGCCGGCCTTTTGCAGTATTCCGGCACCAAGTGGATCTTCGATTTCTCGACCTCGCTGGCGCCGACCGCGACCTCCGAGGCCCAGTACACGCGCGCCTGGCGCGCGCTGAACGACTACAACCAGCGCCTGTCCCAAGGCCAAGCGGTGTTCGAGCGCCGGGTCGACAACCTGATGGCGACTCTCGATCGCATCGCCCTCGACATCGGCTCGTCGTCCGCCGCCCTCGATCAGGCGATCGCCAACCCGCGCGGCTGGCTCGACACGCGCGCCGACGACATCTTCTACGGCATCAAGGGTCAGATGTACGCGTACTACCTGATCCTGCGCGAGCTGCAGAAGGACTTCGCCAACGTCGTGGCGGAGAAAGAGGTTCAGGGCGCGTACCTGCAGCTGCTCGAGAGCATGGCGCACGCCGCCAGCTTGAGCCCGCTCATCATCGTGAACGGCAAGCCTGACGCGCAATTCCAGCCGAGTCACTTGGCCGCCGAAGGCTTCTTCGTGCTGCGCGCTCGCACCCAGCTGCGCGAAATCACCAACATCCTGCAGAAGTAAGGTTGCTCTAGGGGATTGCCCGACTCCCCAAGCTGCCTGTCTCTGTGAAAAGCTCGCTTCTGTTGGTTCGTCGCCCAAGTCTAGGCTGAGTCCTCAGGAGCGTCGTGCGCACCCTCATCAAGATCTCGGTCGGACTGGCCATCGTCGTTGCGCTCGCCCTCGCCGGCGTCTATGTCGCGCTGTCGCGCGTCGACCTCGCCCGATACCAGGGCCTCGCCAACAGCCGCATAGCCGCCGCTACCGGCGGGCACGTCGTCCACATCGACGGCGCGCTGCGCATTGCTCCGTCGCTGCGCCCGACCGTCGTCGCCGAGCGTGTGCGCTTCACCGACGCCGAAGGCAACGGCGAGGCGGAGCTGGCGCGCGCCGCCCGCATCGAGGCCCAAGTCGAGTTCTTGCCGCTGCTGCGCGGCGAAGTGCGCCTGGCGCGCCTGGTCGTGCAGCAGCCGCGCATCGTCGTCACCACGGACGCGCAGGGACGCACCAATTGGCAGTTCGGCCCGGCAGCCGGCACTGCGCCCGCGCCCGATCCCGCCAATCCGGCGGCCAGCCCGCTTGCCGCCATCGGCGAAATTGCTATCGAGAACGGCGAAATCGTCTATCGCCGGCACGACGCGGCCGAGCACACCGTGCAGGTGCGCCGCGCCACGCTGCGCGGTGGCGAGGCGAGCGATCCGCTGCGCTTCAGCACCGAAGTGCGGTGGACGGACCAGACCATCCGCGTCGACGCCGAGACCGGCCCCCTCGCCGCGGTGCTCGCCGACTGGCGCAACCTGCCGCTCAAGGGCCGCATCACCGCCTATGGCGGCACGGTGGACGTGGACGGCCGCGTGGTAGGCGGCAACCTCGACGCCAACATCAGCGTCGCCGTCAGCGACCTCGCGCCCCTAAAGGCCCGCCTGGGCTCGAGTTTCGGTGGTCCCAACGGGCCGGCCACCGCCACGGCGCACGTCCGCGCCGGTGCCACGGACATCGCGGTCGAGAACCTCGCGGCGCGACTGGGCACCAGCGACCTCTCCGGGACGCTGCGCCTCGTGCGGTCCGGCCCGCGGCCCAAGGTGACCGCCGATATCCGCTCGACGCGCTTCGACCTCGCCGACTTCGGCGTCGCCACCGCTCCGCCTCCCGCGATGCCCGCCCGTCCCGCCGCTGCTGGCCCGGCGCCGACGCGGGTCATTCCCAACACGCCGATCGACCTGAGGGCGCTGCATCTCGCCGATGCCGAGGTGCGCGCCGTCGCCGCCACGCTGCGCGTGCCGATGTTCGAGTTCAAGGACGCCGCCGCGACCGCCACTCTCACCAACGGCATCGTCGATCTCACCGTCAGCAAGGCCGGGCTCGCAGGCGGCGAGTTCAACTTCACGCTCCACGTCGATGACACCGGCCCGCGCCCCACGGTGAAGGGCAAGATCGCCGGCAACGACTTCCCGATCGGCTTCTTCATCCGCGGCAAGTACGGCAACGCCATCGAAGGCCTCGTCTCGGTGGATGCCGAGCTGGCCGGCGTCGGCCGCTCGCCGGCCGAAATCGCCGCGACCCTCGACGGCCACGTGCAGCTCCTCATGGGCGAAGGCCGCGCCGACGTGCGCGGCCTCGAGACCCTGATCGGCGGCGTCGGCACCGCCCTCGGCACCTTGTTCTCGGGTACCTCGAACGAGTGGAGCGTCGTCAACTGCTCGGCGCTGCGCTTCGCCATCAAGGACGGCCTCGCGACCGGCGAGGTGATCCTCTTCGACTCGCGCTTCGCGACGGTGGGCGGCGAGGGCACCATCAACCTCGGTACCGAGGAAATCGACCTCCTCATCACGCCGAAATCGAAGGCGGCCGTGTCGCTCAACATCTCTGCACCCGTGCGGATCACCGGGACGTTGCTCAATCCGACCTTCCGTGCCGATGCGGCCGGGGTGGCGCGTCGCCTGATCGGCATTGCCGGCATCTTTGTGTTCCCGCCCGCGGCGGTTGCTGGGCTGGTTTCCTTGGGTGCATCGAGGAACGCCTGCGTCGACCTGGCGCGCGCTGACACCCAGGCCGCCCGTCCGGGAGCGGACGCTCCAGCCGCTCCCACGGCCGCGCCAGGCGGGCTGACGCCGCCTCCGGCGGTTGAGCGCGCCCTCGAGAATCTCAACGAAGGCATCCGCAATCTCTTCGGCCGCTAGCGCCGATCTTCGAGACGGTGCGACGGACTTATCCCCAGGCGAAGCTCGGCCTGGACGGGAAGTCCACAGTGTCGCTGCGGTCACTCAGGCCAAAAATGGTCCTCGGTAAGGTTAATGCCGATGGACACTGCCGCCCGCGATTTCTATTAAGCGTACAGCCTAGCTCCCGATGAGATGGCGCCCCCTGGGCAGGGGCTCATCGGGAGCAACGGGAGGATCGATTTGCGGTTTTTCGAAGGAAAAACCAACGCAGGAGGAATCTACGCTTCGACAGGCTGCACCGGACCGGGTGCGGGCGGCCGGAGCAGTGCGACTCGGCGGGCGATCGCCATGACCCTCGCGCTGGCCCTCGTGGCGCCTACCGTCGCCGCCTCGCCGGGCGCCGACTCCGAGGGCGACGGCACCCTCGCCGCCTTCAAGCAAGTCCCGGTGCGCGAGTTGGTCGTCGGCATTGCCGATGTCGCCGACCTGTCGCGGCGCTTCCTCCAGCTCGGCTACCACCTGGACCACGTGCGCAGCGGCGCCGGCGAGGTGCCGCGCTTGTTGCTCGCCAACCTTCCGGGCGACATGCCGGAGATCAAGCTCGTCGAAGTGCGCAAGGCCATGTTCATTCAGGCCGTGCTGCCGCTCATCCTGCGCGCCAACGAGCAGATCGCCGCCGACCGCGAGCGCCTGCGCATGCTGGCGGCGCGGCCTGGCATCTGGAGCGACGCGGACTCCATCTGGGTCGCCCAGCTGGCATTCCGCTACAACACCGACCAGTTCGACCTCGCCGAGCTGACCCGCCGCGTCGACGTCATCCCCACCTCGCTGGCGATCGCCCAGGCGGCCGAAGAGTCCGGCTGGGGCACGTCGCGCTTTGCGATCGCAGGCAACGCGGTGTTCGGCCAGTGGACCTACGACCCCGACAAGGGCCTGGTGCCGAACTCGCGCGAGGAGGGCCGCAACCATCTCGTGCGCACCTATGACGGGCTGCTCGGATCAGTCGCGGGCTACATGCTGAATCTCAATACCCACGATGCCTACAACGCGTTCCGCAACCGCCGGCAGGCGATGCGCACCGACATCGGTGCCCTCGATGCGACGTCGCTCGCCCAGACGCTGATCTATTATTCGGAGGGGCGTCGCGACTACACCAAGCGCATTCGCGACATCATCGAGATCAACGATCTCACCGCCTTCGACGACGCCCGGCTCAGCCGGGAATTGCGCGGCCTGCACTAGGCTGCGCCGAGCGCCGCCCGCGTCAGCGGGCAGGCGCCATGTACTGCATCCCGAACCAGCGCCAACGGTCGCCGTCGCCGCGGACGGTGCAGTTGAAGCGACCGCGTCCGGCGGGGAAGGGCGTCTCGACCCGAACCTCGACGCGGCGGCCGAGGCGCTCGATGCGCGCCGGCGTCGACTCTTGCGAGGCAAAGCAATTGATCTGCTCGATGTTGCGCACGCCTTCGGCGATCGTGAACCCGAACGCCGGCGGATTGTTGGCGCGCGTCAGCACCGGGTCGGCCGGCGTGATGTCGCGCGCCCCCAGCGGCTGCGCATTGATGGCCAGCACAAAGCGCGCCTGCGCACCGAAGTCTTCGTTGAGCGAGAAGCGCGGCTGGAAGAACAGGTCGAGGCCTGGCTCGGCGACGCCGGAGTGCTGGCCGAACGCGGCGACGTAGCCCGCAGCCTTGACCGCTTCGCGCGCCTGCAGGCTCATCTCGCCGAACGGGTAGGCGAACAGAGTCGGCACCTTGCCGAGCTCGGCCTGGTAGCGGCGATGCGACCTCTCGATGTCGGCGCGCATCTGCTCCTGGGTCATCTCGGGCATGTGGCCGTGACTCGCGGTATGCCCGCCGATGGTCACGCCCTCCGCCTGCATCTGGCGGATCTGGTCCCAGTTCAGATAGCGCGCCGTGCGCGTGTCGATGTTGTCGGTGTTGATGAAGATGGTCAGCGGGAAGCCCGCGGCCTTCAGGCGCGGCCAGGCCTCGGTGAATGCCGACAGGTAGCCGTCGTCGACGGAGATTGCGATCGTGCGGTCCGGCAAGGCGCGGCCGGTGCGCAGGGCATCGGCGATCTCTGCCAGGGGCACCACGTTGAAGCGGCCGTTCTTCAGCTCGGCAAGGTGCGCCTCGAA
>CAMEYM010000022.1 GCA_945947575.1 Rhizobium sp. Q54 | reverse complement strand
GCCTGCGGGGCGGCGGCCTGGGGCGCGGCAGCCTGGGGGGCGACCGGGCGCGGCGCGGCCGTTGCCGCGGCCGGCGGAGCTGGCGCGATCGTGGGCGTCTGGGCGGCGACCTGAGGCGCCGGAACCGGCGCGGGGGTCGGCGCCGGCGTGATCGCCGGGGGAGCGGCGGCAACACGGGGCGGCGTCAGCACCGGGGCGGCGGCCGCCGGTGGAACGAATGCGGGCGGGGCCGCCGGCGTCGTGAACGCGGCGACGCCGGGAGGCGGCTTGAGTTGCACGGGCTGATTGGCGCGCGAGCCCGGCAGCTGCGGACCGGTGAGCGCCGTGGCGACCGGTGCAGGGGGCGCGGCGCGCACGACCGGCGCAACCGGCACCGCCGGCATGGCCGGTACCGCGGCGCGCGTGCGGTCGATGGCGCCGAGATTGACCTCGACGGCGGGCTTACCCGGACCGCCGACGACGACCTGCGCGAGCGCAGAGGTAGCCGTCAGCGCCGCGGCGCAGGTCGCGCACAACAGCAGGGCGCGGCGCGGAAGCGGGCGAACAGCCGACAAAGGGCTCGCTGGGGCAACGTGGGGCGGCAAACCGGCCTTCATGCGCTGTGATTCCAAGCGCGACAATCCCCCAAAGCGCCCGTGCACATTAGCCCACGCCCCCTTCGCTGCCAACCGGCCTGCCGATCGAATGGCCATGGTTCCCCGGCCATTCGGACCCTAGATAGGGAACCGCTTGAGCACGTCGGTCATGGCGGTGTGCAGGATCGGGTTGCTGGCCAGGACGTTGCCCGACTTGAGCATGTCGTCGCCGCCTTCGATCTCGGTGACGTGGCCGCCCGCCTCGCGCACGATGACGACGCCTGCCGCCAAGTCCCAGGCTTTCAAGCCGCGTTCCCAGAAGCCATCGAAGCGGCCGGCGCCGACCCAGGCGAGGTCGAGCGCCGCCGAGCCGAAGCGGCGGATGCCGGCGGTGACGTCCATCATTGCCGACAAGCCCGGCACGTAGCCTTCGCGACCGGGACGGCCACGATGCGGGATGCCGGTGGCGATGACGGCGTCGTCGAGCTTCTGGCGCCCGCCGACGCGGATGCGGCGCTCGTTCATGAACGCGCCACCGCCCTTCTCGGCGAAGAACATCTCGTCGCGCACCGGGTCGTAGATGACGCCAGCGAACGGCTGCGCGTCGCGCTCCAAGGCGATCGAGATGGCGAACTGCGGAATGCCGTGCAGGAAGTTGGTGGTGCCGTCGAGCGGATCGATGAGCCAGCGGTTCGACGTGTCTTCGCCGACGCGAACGCCGTTCTCTTCCATGAGGAAGCCGTACTTGGGGCGCGCCTTCGACAGCTCGGCGAGGATGACCTGCTCGGCCTTGCGGTCGGCGTTGGAGACGAAGTCGGCGGGGCCCTTGACGGAAACCTGCAGCTGCTCGACCTCGCCAAAGTCGCGCAGGAGACCGCGCGCCGCCTTCTTGGCGGCGTCGGCCATGACGTTCAGAAGCGGGGAGCGCAAAGCCACAGGATCAATCCTTGGAGGTCCCTTGGGAGGTCCCTTGGGGAGTCGCGTCTTGTAGCGACGATGCGGCAGTGGCGATAGCGGCGTTGAAGGCGCGCACGGCGGCGGCGGGCCCGTCCGGGTAGTCCCAGACCCCCGACAAGACCGCGAGGAAGTCGGCGCCGGCCCGCACCAGCTCGCCGCAGTTCGCCACGGTGATGCCGCCGATGGCGACGGACGGAACCTCGATCAGCTCGTGCCACCATTCGAGAAGCTCGATGGCCGCCGCCGCCGGCGGCGCTTTGGTGGTAGTGGCGAAGAATGCGCCGAACGCAACGTAGTCGGCGCCGAGTTCCGCCGCCGTGAGCCCAAGGTCGCGCGAGTCGTGGCAGGTGACGCCGACGATGCGGTCCTCGCCGAGCGTGCGCCGTGCCTCGGCGTAGCTCGCGTCCTGCTGGCCGATGTGGACGCCGTCGGCGTCGGCGGCGAGCGCGAGATCAGGGCGGTCGTTGACCAGGAAGGCGACGTTGCGCTGGCGGCAGACGTCGCGGAGCTGGTCGGCGGCACGCAGCACGGCGGAGTCCGCGACTCCTTTGAGGCGCAACTGCACCGAGGCGACGTCTCCGGCATCGAGGGTGCGCGCCAGCACGGACGCGAAGTCCGGCGGGAGCGCCGGCGGGGTCAGCAGATAGAGTCGGGTTGGGAGATCGGTCATGGCCTTCCTTGGCGCGCCTTCGGCGCGACGACGCCTTTCTACCCGAGCCGGCGCCGGGGCGCGCCGTTGACGGGCACGTTTGGTTACCGGTATGCTTTCACGTCTTTTCCTAACCTATTGAATATCAGACAATTTTGAAAACCAGCCCGCGTCCGTCGGCGGCATCGGAGGCCACCAGCCCGGCCGCCCCCGATATGGCGGCGTTGGACAGCGCGCGGCGGCGCCTCGAGGAGGCGATCGCGCGGCTCGAGAAGGAAACCTTGGCGCGCGTCGCCCAGGTGCGCGCGGAAGCCAAGGCGGACGCTGCGGCCCGTGTCGGCGCCCTGGAGACGGAAATCGCCAAGCTCAAGTCGGAGAAGCGTGAGCTCGAGCGGGCCAACGCTGAGCTGCGCAAGGCGGCCGAAAGTGCCGGTGGGCGCGTCGACCAGGCAATCGCCGACGTCCGCGCCTTGTTGGCCGAGGGAGAGCCAAGCGGTGCCTGAGATCGAGGTCCAAGTGAACGGACGCGCCTACCGCCTGGCGTGCGAGGACGGCGAGGAAGAGCACCTTCTGCAGCTGGTCGAGCACATCAATACCCATGCCAAGGCGCTGGCGAAGAGCGGCACCCGGGTCGGCGACGCCCAGCTGTTGCTGATGGCGGGCCTGATGGTAGGCGACGAGCTGTCCGAGGCCCTCGACCGCATCGAAGAGATGGAGAGCAGCACGCGCCAGGCAAAGAGCGAAAGCGCCGGTATCGCCGCCCAAGCCTTGATCGACGGCGCGGCCCGGCGGATCGAGGAACTTGCCGGCCGTATCCGGAGCGCCTAACTTCCTTGAAGGCGGGTACTGCCCGGTCCGACAGGCGGCAAGTATCCCTGGGACCTTTCACGTCCATCGGGAGCTGTCCCTGCCGGAGCCGTGGCTTCGGCATTACGGCGCCCACCTGCAGAGTGCAGGTCACAGTGGATCAGGCGCGTCATCGGCCGGTGCGGTCCCGCTTCTTACCGACGCCATGACGGTCCCAGAAGACAAGCAGCGGCTGCGAAGCCAAGCGCGTGCGCGCCGCGCCGAGGCGAACGCCTCGCTCGGCAAGACCGCCGGCAATGCCGTGGTGGCGCAATTCGACAAGAGCATCGTGGTGCCGCCCCGCTCGGTGGTGGCCGGCTACTGGCCCACGCGCAACGAGATGGACGCGGTGCCGCTGCTGCAAAGCCTGCACAAGCGAGGCCACCGCATCGTGCTGCCGGTGGTTGAGGGCGACGCGCCGCTGACGTTCCGCCTGTGGAAGCCGGGCGCACCCATGCAGCCAGGCCCATCCGGCACGTTGCATCCGCCCGCGACCGCGGGCGCTGCGACCCCGACGGTGATGCTGGTGCCGCTGCTTGCGTTCGATCTAAAGGGGCAGCGCCTCGGCAACGGCGGCGGACATTACGATCGCACGGTCGAGCAGCTGCGCGCGGCGGGTCCGCTGCTGGTGGTCGGCCTCGCGTTCTCGAGCCAGCGCGTCGACGCGCTTCCCACCGAGGCGCACGACCAGCGCCTCGACTGGGTGATTACCGAACGCGGCGCGACCAAGTTTGGGTGAGATGCGGGTTCTGTACCTCGGTGACATCGTCGGACGATCGGGCCGGGACGCACTCAGCCGTCACTTGCCGGAATTGCGCGGCAAGCTCGGCCCGGACTTCATCGTCGTGAACGGCGAGAACGCCGCGGGCGGGTTCGGCATCACCGAAAAGATCTGCGAGCAGTTCTTTGCGCTCGGCGTCGACGTGGTGGTCACCGGCAATCATGTCTGGGACCAGAACGAGACGGTCTCGCACATCGCCAACGAGCCGCGCCTTTTGCGCCCGGCGAACTTCCCGGCAGGCACGCCCGGACGCGGCGCCGGCGTATTCACCGCCGCCAACGGCAAGAAGGTCGCGGTCATCCAGGTGATGGGGCGCGTCTTCATGGATCCGCTCGACGATCCGTTTGCAACCGTGCAAGCCGAGCTCGCCAAGCTCCGCTTGGGCGCCACCGTCGATTTCATCCTGATCGACATTCACGCCGAGGCGACCAGCGAGAAGGCGGCGATGGGACACTTCGCCGACGGCCGCGCGTCGCTGGTGGCGGGCACCCACAGCCATGTGCCGACGGCAGACGCGCAGATCCTGCCCAGGGGCACGGCGTACCAGACCGACCTCGGCATGTGCGGCGACTACAACTCGGTGATCGGCATGGACCCCGCGGAGCCGCTGCAGCGCTTCACCAAGAAGCTGTCGAAGGGCCGATTCACCCCCGCCGAGGGCGAGGGCACGGTGTGCGGCGTGCTGGTCGAGACGGCAGCCACGGGCCTTGCCACCCGCATCGAGCCGGTCCGCATCGGCGGACGGCTGAAACCCAGCATTCCCGCACGATGACGTCCAAAAACCGCCATATTGCGTCGTACAATTCCGGCTGCTATTCGGCCGCCACCTTGAGCACTTTCTGACGAGACACATCCATGGCCGGCCATAGCCAATTCAAGAACATCATGTTCCGGAAGGGCGCGCAGGATAAGAAGCGCGCCAAGGTCTTCACCAAGATCATCCGCGAACTCACCGTCGCCGCGCGCGAAGGATTGCCGGACCCGGACTCCAATCCGCGCCTGCGCTCCGCCATCATCGCCGCGCGCGAAGCCAACATGCCGCGCGACACTATCGAGCGCGCCATCAAGCGGGGCTCCGGCGCCGAGGACGGCGAGTCCTATGAGTCGGTGCGCTACGAGGGACGTGGCCCCGGCGGCGTCGCGCTGATCGTCGAGGCGCTGACCGACAATCGCAACCGCACGGCCTCGGCGGTACGCGCCGCGTTCGCCAAGTTCGGCGGCGCCATGGGCGCGACCGACTCGGTGTCGTTCCTGTTCAACCGCAACGGCACCATCCACTACCCGCTCAAGGCGGGCTCGGCGGACCAGGTTCTCGAAGCGGCGATCGAAGCCGGAGCCGAGGATTGCACCAGCGACGGCAAGGGCCACGACATCGTCACCACGCCCGAGACGTTCCACCAGGTGAAGGCCGCGCTGGAAGCCAAGTTCGGCGCGCCGGAGTCGGCCGAAGTCGGCTGGCAAGCGGAGAACACCGTTTTGGTGAAGGACGACCAGGCGGAGACGCTGATGAAGCTGCTCGCCGCCCTCGACGACGACGACGACGTGCAGAACGTGTTCGGCAACTACGAGGTTTCCGACGAATTGATGAGCAGGCTTTCTGCATGAAGCGGGACGTGGCCGCTTGATGAAGGTCCGCGTGCTCGGGCTCGATCCCGGGCTGCGCCGCACAGGATGGGGCGTCATCGAGAGCGATGGCGCGCGCCTGCATTTCGTCGATGCCGGCTGCATTGCCGGCGACAACGACGCCACGCTGGGCGAGCGCCTCGCCGCCCTGCACTCCGCGGTCGCCGCGGTCATGGCGCAATTCGCGCCGGACGAAGCGGCGGTCGAGGAGACCTTCGTCAACATGAATCCCGCCTCGACGCTCAAGCTCGGCCAGGCGCGCGGAGCCGTGATGCTGGCTCCGGCGCTGGCCGGAATCCCGGTCGCCGAGTACTCGGCCACCCAGGTGAAGAAGTCGGTGACCGGCTCCGGCCACGCAGGAAAAGATCAGGTTCAGGGAATGATCGCCACGTTGCTGCCCGGATTCCGTGGCATGGGAGCGGACGCAGCGGACGCCTTGGCGACCGCGATTTGCCATGCCCACCACCGCAACACCCACGCCAGGTGGGCGGCGGTGGCGGGTTCGCGCTAGGAGCAAGCGAGTCAGTTGATCGCCAAGCTGCACGGCAGGCTCGATTCGGTCGGCACGGATTCCGTGATCGTCGACGTCGGTGGCGTCGGTTACCTGGTGTTCTGCTCCGGCATGACGCTGCGCGCGCTCCCCCCCGCCGGCGGCACCGTCACGCTGGTGATCGAGACGCACGTGCGCGAGGACCATATCCATCTCTACGGCTTCGCCAGCGACTCCGAGCGGCGCTGGTTCAAGGCGCTGCAGGACGTCCAGGGCGTTGGGGCGAAGGTGGCGCTGTCGCTGCTGTCGGCCTCGTCGCCCAACGTGCTGGCGCAGGCGATCATGGCCCAGGACGACGCGCCCCTGCGCGCCGCGGCGGGCGTCGGGCCCAAGCTCGCCAAGCGCATCCTCATCGAGATGAAGGATCGCGCGCCGACCATTTCCCTCGACGCGACGCGCACCACGCTCAGCGAAGCGATTGCGCAGACGCCGGCGGAGATCGCCGACGCGACCATGAGCGACGCGGTCTCGGCGCTCGTCAACCTCGGCTACGGTCGCACGGAAGCATTCACGGCGGTTGCCACCGCGGCGCGCGCCAAGGACGGCGAGGCCCCCAACCAGAAGATGGGCGTCGCCGAACTGATCCGCGGCGGTCTGTCGGAGCTGGGGCGCTAGGCGATGGCCAAGAAGACCCCTGCCGCCGAGACGCGTGCCATCGCCACGGTGGCGCAAGACGCCGACGTCAGCGACGGCAGCATCCGGCCACGCACCCTCGCCGAGTTCGTCGGCCAGCCGAAGCTGGTCGCCAACCTGAAGGTGTTCATCGAGGCGGCACGCGAGCGCCAGGAGCCGCTCGACCACGTGCTGCTCGCAGGCCCTCCGGGACTGGGCAAGACGACCCTGGCGCAGATCATCTCGCGCGAGCTCGGCGCCAACTTCCGCGCGACGTCGGGGCCGGTGTTGGCCAAGGCCGGCGACCTCGCGGCGATCCTGACCAACCTGCAGGAGCGCGACGTCCTCTTCATCGACGAGATCCACCGCCTCAATCCGCTGGTCGAGGAAATCCTGTATCCGGCGATGGAGGACTTCGAGCTGGACCTGGTGATCGGCGAAGGCCCCTCGGCGCGCTCGGTGCGCATCGAGCTGCCGCGCTTCACCCTGATCGGCGCGACGACGCGCACCGGCTTGCTGGCGACGCCACTGCGCGATCGCTTCGGCATTCCGGCGCGGCTGAACTACTACGAGATCGGCGACCTCATCTCGATCGTCGAGCGCGCCGCGGTGCTGTTAAAGGCACCGATCGTGCCGGCGGGCGCGGCAGAGATCGCTCGCCGCAGCCGCGGCACGCCGCGCGTCGCGGGACGCTTGTTGCGCCGCGTGCGCGACTTCGCCGCGGTCGAAGGATCGAGCCGCATCGACGCGGCCATCGCCGATCGCGCGCTGACCCGCCTCGAGGTGGACGGCCTTGGTCTCGACGCAATGGACCGGCGTTATATGCGCGCCATCGCCGAGTCGTTCGACGGCGGCCCGGTCGGAGTCGAGTCGCTGGCGGCCGCGCTCTCGGAGCCGCGCGACTCGATCGAAGAGATCATCGAACCGTTCCTGATCCAGCAAGGGCTGCTGCAGCGCACGCCGCGCGGCCGCGTGCTAGCCCCGGCCGGATACGTACACCTGGGCCTGCTGCCGCCGCGGCGGCCGGCAATTGCCCAGCTCGACCTCATCAGTGAAGGAACCGAAGCGAATGCACGTAAGTAGCGGTGGCAAGCATGGGCGCTGACCTCGTAGGCGCGGCGCAGCTGGCAGGCACGGTCAGCGACGATCTTTCGCTGATCGGGCTGTTCTGGCGCGCCGACCTCATCGTCAAGGTCGTGCTGATCGCGCTGCTGGGCGCCTCCGTGTGGTGCTGGGCGATCATCGTCGACAAGTTCGTGCGCATGCGCCGCCTCGGCGGCGAGGCCGATCGCTTCGAGGATGCGTTCTGGTCCGGCGGCTCGCTCGAAGAGCTGTATGAGCGCGTCGGCACGACGCCACGCGATCCCATGACGCTGCTGTTCGCCGCGGCGATGCGCGAGTGGCGCCGCTCGACCAAGGCCGGTGGCGTCTTGGAGAGCCGCATGCACGCAGGCCTGCAGTCGCGCATCGGCCAGGTGATGCAGATCACCATGAACCGCGAGATGGAGCGTGTCGAACGCTACATGGGGTTCCTCGCCACGGTCGGCTCGACGGCGCCGTTCGTCGGCCTGTTCGGCACCGTGTGGGGCATCATGAACAGCTTCCAGGCGATCGCCGCCACCGAGAACACGTCGTTGGCCGTGGTGGCGCCCGGCATTGCCGAGGCGTTGTTCGCCACCGCCCTCGGCCTCGTCGCCGCCATTCCGGCGGTGGTCGCCTACAACAAGTTTTCCGCCGACATCGGCCGCTACGCCGGACGCCTGGAGGCCTTTGCTTCTGAGTTCTCGGCCATCCTGTCGCGGCAGCTCGAAGAAGGAGAGGCGTGATGGGCGCGCAGCTCGCAGGCTCTTCTCGCTTCCAGCGGCGCGGCGGCGGCTCCTACAGCCGCAAGCCGATGTCCGACATCAACGTGACGCCGTTCGTCGATGTCATGCTGGTGCTGCTCGTCGTGTTCATGGTGACTGCGCCGCTGCTCGCCGTCGGCGTGCCGGTGGACTTGCCGCGCACTGCCGCACAGCGGCTGGCGGGACAAGACGAGCCGCTCGCCGTCAGCGTCGATGCCCAGGGCGCGGTGTGGGTGCAGGAGCGCCAAGTCGAGCTCGCGCAGCTGGGGCCGCTGTTGAAGGAAGTGTCGGGACAAAATGCCGACATCCGCATCTTCGTGCGCGGCGACCAGACCATCAACTACGGCCGCGTCCTCGAGGTGATGGGCGCGATCCAGGCGGCCGGGTTCACCAAGGTCGCCCTGGTGGCTCGCCCGCCGGGCAATGATCCGGTGCGGAGGTAAGGCGCCGCCATGCGTAGTGCCGTGTTCGCTTCGGCCACCTTCCACGCTGTCGTCGTGGCGGTGGTGTATTTCGGACTGCCGAAGTGGTTCGAACCGGAAGAGATCGAGGAGACGCCGATCATCGTCGAGCTCGTCGACATCGCCGAGACGACGGTTGCGGCGCCGATGATGCCCGTGGTCGAGCCGCCGAAGGTCGAGGTGCCGCCGGCGCCGGCACCGCAGCCGGTCGCCGCCGCGACTCCGCCGCCACCCCCGCCCGCTCCCGAGCCCCCTCCGCCACCGCCCGCTGAACCGCCGCCGGCCGAAGCTGCTCCTGCGCAGCAAGTCGCTGCGCTCGAACCCCCGCCGACGCCCGTAGCGCGGCCGACGCCGCCACCCCCGCCCGCGCCGACGGTGCAGGCGCCGCCGAAGCCTCAGGCGAAGCCGACTCCGCCCAAGGTGGTGGCGACGCCGAAGCCCAAGACGAAGCCCGAGCCGCCCAAACAGCAGGTGTTCGATCCGACCGCCATTGCGGCGCTGCTCGACCGCACCCGCCAGCCAGTGGCGCCTCCCACGCCGACGCCGCCGCAGGTGCAGCCGAAGCAGGCGGCGCCGACCCCGCCGCAACCGCAGGCAGCGCCGGCGCCGGTGATGTCGCCGACCCCGCAGCCGGCCCGCGACGTGCCCCTGGCGATATCGGAACTCGATGCGTTCCGGGCCGCCGTAGAGCGCTGCTGGTCGATCCCGGCCGGCGCCCGCGACGCCCAGAACCTGCGCGTCACCCTGCGCCTGTTCCTGACCCAGGAAGGCACTCTGCTGCGCGCTCCCGAGGTCGTCGATGGAGCCCGCATGAACCGGGCCGGCGAGGAAACCTTCCGCGCCGCGGCAGAAAGCGCCTTGCGCGCCGTACAGCGGTGTGCGCCCTACCGCATGCTTCCCGCTCAGAAGTACGATACCTGGCGCGAGATTGAGCTGACGTTCGACCCCAGCAAGGTGCTCGCAGGATGAAGAACAAGAACAATATTGAGCGCACCGCCGCCTTGGGGCTGACGCGCCGCGACGGTTTCAAGATGATCGGCGGCGCCATCGCCGGCATCACTACGCTGGCAACGGCGACGCCGGGCATCGCCCAGCGCGCGCCGCTGCGCCTCGACATCACCCGCGGCAACGTCGACCCGCTGCCGATCGCGGTGACCGACCTGTTCGCGGATTCGCCCGACGGGCGCACCGTCGGCGCCAACATCACCCGCGTCGTCGCTGCCGACCTCGAGCGTTCGGGACTGTTCCGCCCCCTGCCCGCCCAGAGCTTCCTGCAGCGGCCGGAAGACATGACGCTGCGGCCGCGCTTCCCGGACTGGCGCGTCATCAACGCGCAAGGCCTCGTTACGGGCCGCGTCGCCTTGGAGACCGATGGCCGCCTCCGCGTTGAATTTCGTTTGTGGGACGTGTTCGCCGAGCAGCAGATGGCGGGGCTCGCCTACACGTCGGCGCCGGACACCTGGCGGCGCGTCGCACACCTCATCGCCGACGAGATCTACGAGCGCATCACCGGCGAGACCGGATATTTCGACACGCGCGTCGTCTACGTCTCGGAAAGCGGACGCGCGATCAACCGCATCAAACGCCTCGCGATCATGGACCAGGACGGCGCCAACCACCGCTTCCTGACCGACGGCTCGTACTTGGTGCTGACGCCGCGCTTCTCGCCGACCGCGCAGGAGATCACGTACCTCGCGTACGTGAACGACCGGCCGCGCGTCTACATCTACAACATCGACACCGGACAGCAGGAAGTGCTGGGCGACTTCCCCGGCATGACGTATGCGCCGCGCTTCTCGCCGGATGGCCGCCGCGTCGTGATGAGTCTCGCCGTGGGCGGCAACTCGGACATCTACACGATGCACTTGCAGACCCGCGAAGTCCGGCAGCTGACCAACAGCCCGTCGATCGACACCTCGCCGTCGTTCTCGCCGGACGGCACCCAGGTCACCTTCAACTCGGATCGCGGCGGCACCCAGCAGTTGTATGTGATGCGGGCGGACGGCTCCGACGCGCGCCGCATCAGCTTCGCCGCCAACAACGCGCGCTATGGCACGCCGGTGTGGTCGCCGCGCGGCGACCTGATCGCCTTCACCAAGATCGACCAGGGCGTTTTCTACATCGGCGTCATGCGCCCGGACGGCGGCGGCGAGCGCCTGCTGACCGAGAGCTTCCTGGTCGAGAGTCCGACCTGGTCCCCCAACGGGCGCGTCTTGATGTATTTCCGCCAGGGCCGCCAGAATAACGATGGCACCGGGGGCGAGGCGCAACTGTGGTCGATCGACCTCACCGGGCATAACGAACGACTTGTTGTTACACCGGCTTTGGGGTCCGATCCGGCCTGGTCGCCGCTCCTGTCCCCTTAGACGTTCTACTTATTGTCCTTTACCTTTGTGCTATGGTTCGCCCGGCGAACCATACCGCAAGCACCGCTATGCCACCCGGCATTGCGGTACTTGTGACATGTTGGGCTTGATTGCCCCCTGCCCCCCAAATTATGGTGGCGCCGCGAACACGGGCATTTTCTTTAGCCCGGGGGTGAACTTCCCCACTTAACTCGCCTCTTATGCCCCTATCGGCTCGGAAAGGAATCCTGATGCGTCGTCAAATCTTGGCCTCGATCGCGGCCTTGCTCCTTCTTACTGCCTGCCAGTCGCGTCCCAATCAGACCGCGGACGCGGTGAATGCCGGTGCTGCCGGCGGCGGCGCAGGAGCAGGAATCGGCACGGCTCCGGTCGCGGGCGGTGGCGGCGGTGGCGGCGCGCAGACTGCGGCGGTAACCCCGCCGCGTCCGGGTGGCCCGGGCACGGCCGAGGAATTCAACCTGACGGTCGGCGACCGCGTGTTCTTCGACTTCGACAAGTTCGACCTGACCCCGCAGGCGCGCGCGACCCTGGATCGCCAGGCCGCGTGGCTGCGCCAGTATTCGGACATCCGCGTCACGATCGAAGGCCATGCCGACGAGCGCGGCACCCGCGAGTACAACCTCGCGTTGGGTGAGCGCCGCGCCAATTCGGTGCGCAACTACCTGACGGCGCTCGGCGTGGCAGCCAACCGCCTCACGGTGGTTTCCTATGGCAAGGAGCGCCCGGTGGCGCTCGGCTCGAACGAGACCGCCTGGGCGCTGAACCGCCGCGGCGTGACCTCGATCCAGACCGGCGCACGCTTCAACTAGGGCTAAGGTCCCGGCCGCCGCGCGCGCCGGAACTTGGAGATACAGAAAGGGCACCGGGTAACCACCCGGTGCCCTTCTGCGTTGCAAGGTAGCTCCCTTGCCCGCGCCCCGGCCCCAAAAAGGCCTGCTTTATGGTTCGAGATTCCAGCCTGCTGCTCGTAGGAGCCCCTCGATGAACGTCTCCCTTGTTCGGGCCGCCGCCCGTGCGATGACTTTGGCGCTGGCGCTGCTGATGGCGCTGCCGGGTGGCACTGCCCTCGCCCAGGACAACCAGATCAACACCCTCGTGCAGCAGATCCAGCGCCTGCGCGACGATTTGACGCTCCTGCAGCGCGACTACTACCAGGGGCGTCAAACGACGCCCCCGCCCGCCGCGACCCTCAACACCAACCCCCAGCTTGGCACGCAGTTCGTCAACCAGTTCGAGACGCGCCTCGCCGGCTTCGAAGACGAGTTGCGCTCCTTGGTCGGGAACATCGAGCGCATCGAGCGTAGCATCAACGACAGCCGCGCCCGGCTCGACAAGCTGGTCGGGGATGTCGATTTCCGCCTGAACGCGATCGAACGCCAGCTGTCTACCCAGACCACGGCCGTCGCGCCGCCGGCTGCTGCCGCCGTGCCCGCGCCGACGCCGGCTCCTGCGGTTGCCGCGGCAACGCCGCGCCCCGCAACCGTCCAGCCCACACCGCCGCCGCCGCAATCGCCCGTCGAGGTCGCGCCGGGCCGGCCCAATCCCGCCGCCGGCGCCCAGGTGCTAGGCGTGCTGACGCCGGAGCAGGCGCGCGCTCCCGTGCCGGCGCCGGCCGCCGCGCCCGCCGCGCAGCCGACAGCGCAAGCCGCCGCCGCGCAGGCCGCGACGATCCTGCCGCGCGGCACGCCCAAGCAGCAGTACGACTTCGCGTATGGATTGCTGCAGCAGTTCCGCATCCCCGAAGCGGAGCGGGCATTCACCGAGTTCCTAGCGCAGCACGCCGCCGATGACCTGTCGCACAACGCGCGCTATTGGCTGGGCGAGACGTACTACGCGCGGGCGCAATACCAGCAGGCCGCGGTCGCGTTCGTCGACGGCTACCAGAAGGCGCCGAGCGGACCGAAGGCCGCGGACAACCTACTGAAGCTCGGCATGTCGCTCGGCCGCATGGACCAGAAGCAGGAAGCGTGCGCGACGCTGGCCGAGCTCGGCACGCGTTTCCCCAACGCCAGCGCGGACATACGCAATCAGGCGACGGCCGAGCGCCGCCGGCTCGCTTGCACGTAAGCGGTTAGAGAGCTGCGACCGCGCGGCAGGCCGGCGTATTGCCGAACTTGTACTGCACGGTGAGGTAGGAATCGGCCTCGCTGCGCGTGCGCACCGTCACGGTGATGGCCGTGACGTTGTCAACGAGCGGAGCAGAGGCGGGCGGCGTCCACTGTGCCTGGAAGGTCCGCTCGGCACGGAAGATGGACCGCAGCCACTCGTTGGGGCGGAAGTAGTAGGCGCCGGGGCGCAGGTCGTCGATCAGCTGGTTGGGCGGGCCATAGCTCACGGCGAGTTGGGCGACGGTGGCGTTGAACGCCGCTTGGACGAGGCCGCCGTAATGGTCGCCCCGGAACGTCTTGCCGGCGACCCATACCTGGCAGACGCCTGAGCCGTCCGGCGCCATCTCCCGCGTCAGCTCGAAGTCGCCGCGCGTCCTCTGCAACGTGGCGCTGGTGCGATTGTCGATGCCAGGGACGTTGGTGACGGCCGCGCGGCGGCGTACCGTTGGCGGGCTGACCCGTAGGTCGGCCACTTGCACGCCGGCAATGCTGAGGGCAACACCGGGCTCGGCCGGTACGACGGCGGGACAGGCGAACAAACAGGCCGCTAATACTATGCCGCTGGCTGCCACTCCGCCTCCAGGACGAAACGGACTACCAAGTCAAAGGCTAAGCCAGCCCGAAAGTGCCTGCAAGAGTCTCCCATGACCCAAAGCTTGCTTTCTGAACGGGCAGACCGCCCCGCGCATACGCATCAAGCAAACGTGTCCGCTGAGACGACACTTGGGACGGAGGAGTTCGCTGCACTGCTCGCCCCCCTCGATCCGCGGGGAGCGATCGCCGTGGCGGTTTCCGGCGGCGCCGATTCGATGGCCCTCACGCACCTCGCGGCGGAGTGGGCGAGACGCATTGGCCGCCGCATCGCCGCGGTGACCGTGGACCACGGGCTGCGCGCCGAGTCGGCCGCCGAAGCAAGCCGTGTCCACGCGTGGCTCGCAGGCGCCGGGATCGGCCACGCGGTCCTGCGATGGGAGGGCGAGAAGCCCGTGAGCGGCATCCACGCGGCCGCGCGCGCCGCACGCTATCGACTGATCGGCGCGTGGTGCCGCGCGAACGGAATTGGTGACGTGCTCGTCGCCCACCACCGCGACGACCAGTCCGAAACGATGCTGCTGCGGCTGGCCCGAGGCAGCGGCGCGACTGGCCTCGCGGCAATGGCGGCCATCAGCGAACGCGAGGGTGTTCGGCTGCTGCGTCCGCTGCTCAGCGTGCCCAAGGCGCGGCTGATGGCAACCCTGGTGGCGCGGGGCCAGCCTTGGATCGAGGATCCGTCCAATGCCAACCCGCGCTTTGGCCGCACCCGCGTTCGCAGCGCGCTGCGGGGCTGGGGCGACGCGGCAACCGGCCTGGCAACGCGCGCGCGCGCCTTCGGCCTACTGCGGCAGGAGGAGGAAGCCGCTGCCGCAATGCTCCTGCAAACCGCGACCCACGATGCCCTGGGCGTGTGCCGGATGCCGCTGGACGCCCTGCGGGCGGACACCCGGAGCGCGCCGCGGGCGCTGGCGCATGTCCTCAGGATCGTGGGCGGACGCGACTACGCACCGGAACAAACGGCCCTGCAGCGGTTGGCCGACTGGCTCCTTGCCGGACGCGAGGGCGCGCGCAGCCTGCACCGCTGCGTGGTGACCTCGCGCAAGGGCGAGGCGGCGGTGCGGCGCGAACTGCGCGAATTGCCGCGAATCGCGGCGTCGGTGGGGCGCGAGGTGCCTTGGGACGGGCGCTACGCGGTTTGCCTCGAGGGCGCGGCGCCGGCGGTGCACTATGAGGTTGGCCCCCTCCGCGGCGAGGATTGGCCCATCCTGAAGCGGCAATTCCGAGGAGCGGCGGATCGAGCCGCCGCCCTGTCGCTGCCGGCGCTGTATGGCGATGGACGCCTTCTCGCCGCGCCGCAGCTCGGTCTTTTGGACCCCTCCAGCACGTTGAGGGTATCGCCGTTGCCGGGCCGAACCCTTGCGTTCAGGCCCTTTGCAGTTGTTTCCAGCCCGGGGTAGCCTATCTGTTACTCAGCTTCTCAGCCGGGGTACCGGCGTACGGCTCGCGAAGGACAGGTCGCGAGTTTCCGGCGGCTTTGCCGCCCTAGGTTCGGAGTGTCCCAATCGTGAGCAGTTTCGGAAAGAATCTGGCGCTGTGGGTGATCATCGGCGTGCTGGTGCTCGCGCTCTTCCAGATGTTCAGCCCGAGCACGAGCCGGGGTCCGGAACAGAACATGCCGTACTCGCAGTTCCTCGCTGAGCTGCAGGCCGCGCAGGTCAATGAAGTCGTCATCAAGGGCAACGCCATCACCGGCATGCTGGTCGGCGGCATGGCGTTCAAGACATACGCGCCGAACGACCCCACCCTGATCGAGCGCCTGAACGCGCGTGGCGTGAAGATCACGGCCGCGCCGCCGGCGGATGGCCCGTCGATCCTGTCGGTGCTGCTCGGCTGGTTCCCCTTCCTGCTGCTGATCGGCGTGTGGATATTCTTCATGCGCCAGATGCAGTCGGGCGGCGGCAAGGCCATGGGCTTCGGCAAGTCCAAGGCGCGCCTGCTGACCGAGAACCAGACCCGCATTACCTTCGACGACGTCGCCGGCATCGATGAGGCCAAGGAAGAGCTCGAGGAGATCGTCGACTTCCTCAAGGATCCCCAGCGCTTCCAGCGCCTCGGCGGCAAGATTCCGAAGGGCGCGCTCCTGGTCGGGCCTCCGGGCACCGGCAAGACGCTGCTCGCCCGCGCCATCGCCGGCGAAGCCAACGTGCCGTTCTTCACCATTTCGGGCTCCGACTTCGTCGAAATGTTCGTCGGCGTCGGCGCCAGCCGCGTGCGCGACATGTTCGAGCAGGGCAAGAAGAACGCGCCTTGCATCATCTTCATCGATGAGATCGACGCGGTCGGCCGCCATCGCGGCGCCGGCCTGGGCGGCGGCAACGACGAGCGCGAGCAGACCCTCAACCAGCTGCTGGTCGAGATGGACGGCTTCGAGGCCAACGACGGCGTCATCCTGATCGCCGCCACCAACCGGCCGGACGTGCTGGACCCGGCGCTACTGCGCCCGGGCCGCTTCGACCGCCAGGTCGTGGTGCCGAACCCCGACATCCTCGGCCGCGAGAAGATCCTCAAGATCCATATGCGCAAGGTGCCCCTGGCGCCGGACGTGGAGCCCAAGATCATCGCCCGCGGCACGCCCGGATTCTCCGGCGCCGACCTCGCCAACCTGGTCAACGAAGCCGCGCTGCTGGCCGCACGCAAGGGCCGCCGCCTGGTGACGATGTCCGAGTTCGAGTCCGCCAAGGACAAGGTCATGATGGGCGCCGAGCGCCGCTCCATGGTGATGACCGAGAACGAGAAGCGACTGACCGCGTATCACGAGTCCGGCCATGCTCTGGTTGCAGCAAACGTCGAGGCGTCAGACCCGATCCACAAGGCGACCATCATCCCGCGCGGCCGTGCGCTGGGCATGGTCATGCGACTGCCGGAGACCGATCGCTTGTCGGTGACGCGCGAGAAGCTCGAAGGCGACATCGCTGTCGCCATGGGCGGCCGCATCGCCGAGGAGCTCATCTTTGGCCGCGACAAGGTGACGAGCGGCGCCGCGCAGGACATCGAGATGGCAACGCGCATGGCGCGCACCATGGTGACCAAGCTCGGCATGTCGGACATGCTCGGGCCCCTCTCCTACTCGGAGAACGAGGAAGAAGTGTTCCTCGGCCACTCCGTGCAGCGGACGCAGAACGTGTCGGAGAAGACGGCGGAGACGATCGACTCCGAGATCCGCCGCATCATCGACGAGGGCTACCAGCGCGCGCGCAAGATTCTCGAGACCAAGCTCGACCAGCTGCACATCCTGGCCAAGAGCCTGCTGGAGTACGAGACGCTGACCGGCGACGAGATCTCCACGCTGCTGCGCGGCGAGGCTCTGAGCCGGCCCGAGCCGACGGCGGACGAGCCCGCTTCGAGCGCCGTGCCGCAGACCGGCGCCGGCGCCCGCAAGGCACGGCCCAAGGACAACCACGGCGGCCTGGAGCCGCGGCCGCAGCCCGGCGCCTAAGGCACCCGAACGGGCGGAGACGCCCGTGGCGGACGAGGTACTGAATGACGATCAAAGCCTCGCGGCCCTGCCGCGAGGCTTTGGCGTTTCTAAGAAGCTGCTCTTGCGCCCTCTCGCCCTGTCGAGCGGGCGCGCGGCGATCATGCTGGTACAGGCAGGCGCCGCCTTGCCGCTGGCCGGAGGCACGCTGGCGTTCTCGGCTTGTGAGGCCATCACCCGCGACATGAACGGGGTGGCGCGGCGAATCCCTGCTTCCCTCCACGCGCTGCGCGCGTGGGCGAAGAACGAGGGCAAGCCGGTCCAGGACCTCCTCGCCCAGACACTCGATCGCCTATCCCGGCCACGTCCCGGCGTCGGCAAGCTGTCGATGGACGTGCCGCGCATCATGGGCGTCGTCAATGTGACCCCGGATAGCTTCTACGACGGCGGCCGCTACGCCAGCCCGTCGCAGGCCATCGCGCGGGGCCGCGAGCTGATGGCGCAGGGCGCCGACATCATCGACGTCGGCGGCGAGTCGACGCGGCCCGGAGCCACACCCGTATCCGAAACGGAAGAGCGCGCGCGCGTCATTCCCGTGATCGAGGCGCTCGTGGCGGCCGGCGCCACCGTCTCGATCGACACGCGCCACGCCCCCATCATGCGCGAGGCGGTTGCCGCCGGCGCCGGGATCATCAACGACATCGGTGCACTCGCCGGCGATCAGACCCTGGCCACGGCGGCCAAGCTCAAGACACCGATCGTGCTGATGCACGGCACGGCCGATGCAAGCAAAGCCGTCGATCCGCGCACCATGCAGGACAGTCCGCGCTACGAAGACGTGGTGCTCGACGTCTATTCGTACCTGGAGGCGCGCGTAGCGCGCTGTGAGGCGGCCGGCATCGGGCGCGACAACCTGATCATCGACCCGGGGATCGGCTTCGCCAAGACGCCGGCTCACAACGCGGCAATCCTGGAGGCGCTGACGCTGTTTCATGGCCTCGGCTGCGCGGTTCTGCTGGGTGTCTCACGCAAGAGCTTCATCGCGCGGTTCTCGGCGGGGGAGCCGGCCGACCAGCGCCTGCCAGGGTCGCTGGCGGCGGCTCAGTGGTGCGCCACCCAGGGTGTACAAATCCTGCGCGTCCACGACGTCGCAGAAACGCGCCAAGCCCTAGCCGTGGCGGCGACCGCCGCGGACCCGAGATTGCTTCCGGCGACGGCCTAGGCCGGTCTATACGTCTGCTAGCGCCCTGCCGGCGCAGGGAACGACAACGAGGAACGATGTCCCGCAAGTACTTCGGCACCGACGGCATCCGCGGCACGGCCAACGCGGAACCGATGACCGCAGAAATCGCGCTCAAGGTCGGCATGGCGGCCGGCCGCCAATTCATTCGCGGCGACCATCGCCACCGCGTCGTCATCGGCAAGGACACGCGCCTGTCGGGCTATCTGCTCGAGCCGGCCCTTACCGCAGGATTCGTCGCCGTGGGCATGGACGTTGTGCTGGTCGGCCCGATGCCGACGCCCGCCGTCGCCATGCTGACGCGCAGCTTGCGCGCCGACCTCGGCGTGGTGATCTCCGCCTCGCACAACCCGTTCGAGGACAACGGCATCAAGCTGTTCGGGCCAGACGGATACAAGCTGTCCGACGACGTCGAGCGGCAGATCGAGGCGCGCATGGACAACGGCCTTGCGGAAGGCCGCGCCGCGTCCCGCGACTTGGGACGCGCCTCGCGCCTCGACGACGCGCCCGGCCGCTACATCGAGTACGTCAAGCGCACCTTCCCGGACCGCCGTACCCTCGACGGCTTCAAGATCGTCGTCGATTGCGCCAACGGCGCCGCCTACCGCGTCGCACCGACGGTGCTGTACGAGCTCGGCGCCGAGGTCATCGCCATCGGCGTCGAGCCGGACGGCTTCAATATCAACGAGGGCTGCGGCTCGACCGATACCGCAGCGATGCGCGCCGAAGTCGTCAAACAGGGCGCCCACCTGGGCATCGCTGTGGACGGCGACGCTGACCGGCTGCTGATGTGCGACGAGACCGGCGCCATGGTGGATGGCGACCAGCTCATGACCATCGTCGCCGAGAGTTGGCACCGCCAGGGCCGCCTCAAGGGCGGTGGCGTCGTCTCGACCGTGATGTCGAACCTCGGCTTCGAGCGCTACCTTGGCGGGCTCGGGCTATCGCTGGAACGGACGGCAGTCGGTGACCGCTACGTCGTCGAGCACATGCGCGCCAAGGGCTTCAACGTCGGCGGCGAGCAGTCCGGGCACATCATCCTGACCGACTACAGCACCACCGGCGACGCGCTCATCGCCGCCTTGCAGACGCTAGCCGTGCTGGTCGAAAAGCAGCAGCCGGTGAGCAAGACCGGACGGGTATGGTCTTCGGTGCCGCAGCAAATGCGCAACGTGCGTCACTCGGGCGGCCGCCTGCACGAGCACGATGATGTGCAGAAGGCGATCGCCAACGCCCGCGCCAAACTCGGCAAGAACGGGCGCGTCCTGGTGCGGCCGTCGGGCACCGAGCCCCTGATCCGCGTCATGGTCGAAGGCGACGACGCGGCGCTCGTCACCGCGCTCCTCGACGACATCACCCAAGCTGTCGAAGATGTCTCCCGCGTGAATGTTTCTTGATTCCCCGACACGCACCGTCGTGCCGAAGGCGCGCCGGGCGCGCCCAGCGCCCGTTCCGGGCGACGCTTGCAACACCCGCGCGTCGGGGCCCCCGGTGAAGGGACGCGTCCTCATCGTCGCCGGATCGGACTCCGGCGGCGGCGCCGGCATCCAGGCCGACATCAAGACCGTGACGGCGCTGGGCGGCTATGCGGCCACGGCCATCACCGCGCTCACCGCCCAAGATACCCATACGGTGCACGGCATCCACGAGGTGCCACCGGCGTTCGTCGGCCAGCAGATGGAGGTCGTCTTGCGCGACATCGGCGCCGACTGCATCAAGACCGGCATGCTGCATTCGCCGGCGATCCTGTGGACGATCATCGAGGTGCTGGAGCGGCTGGCGCCGGACGTCCCGCTGGTCGTCGATCCGGTCATGGCGGCCAAGGGCGGCGCGGCGCTGGTACAGCCCGAGACCATCGATGTCATCCGTTCCAAGCTGCTGCCGCGCGCCACGGTCGTGACCCCGAACATTCCCGAGGCGGCCTTGCTCATCGGCAGGCCCATCCTGGGCGCCAAGGATGCCCAAGACGCCGGCCGCGAACTCCTCGCGTTCGGGCCGAAGGCCGTCCTGATGAAGGGCGGACACCTGGACGGACCGAAGGTCGTCGACCTGCTCGTCACCGAGAAGCGCGCCATCCGCCTGGAGAGCCCACGCATCGCCTCGACCAGCACCCACGGCACGGGCTGCACGCTGGCGAGCGGCATCGCCACCGGCCTCGCCCAGGGGTTGGCGCTGGAGGTAGCCGTGCGGCGCGCGCGCGAGTACCTGATGGAAGCCATCCGCACCGCGCCGGGGTTCGGCACGGGCCACGGTCCGCTCAACCACGGACACACATTTGTCCGCAAGTGAGCGCGTCGCGCCAAAGGCGCGCGTCCCGCGCGACGCCGCCGTCGTGTTCGACATCGGCGGCGTGTTGATGGACTGGGATCCACGCCGCCTCTTCCGCGCGGTGTTCGCCGACGAAGCGCGTATGGACTGGTTCCTTGCCAACGTGTGTACCGGCGAATGGAACGCGCAACAGGACGCCGGGCGACCGCTCGCCGAAGCGACGGCCGAGCGAGTCGCACGGTTCCCGGACTGGGCGAACGAGATTCGCGTCTACTACGGGCGTTGGCTGGAGATGATTGGCGGTCCGGTGCCGGGCACCGCAGCGATCGTCGACCAGCTCGCGCGACAGGGCACGCGCCTGTTCGCGCTGTCCAACTTCAGCGCGGAGACATTCGCGCAGGTGCGCGGCGCGTATCCCGAGCTCGAGCGGTTCGAGCGCATCTTCCTTTCCGCCCATCATGGCGTCGTCAAGCCGGGCCGCCGGTTCTTCGAGATCGCGCTGGACGAGATCGGTTTGCCGCCGCCGAGCCTGGTCTTCATCGACGACAGCGAACCGAACGTCGTCACCGCGCGGTCGCTGGGGATGCACGGCATCGTGTTCCGCTCGGCCGCAGAACTGCGTGGCGAGTTGGCGGCGCTCGGAGTCTTGCACTAGGCGCCTTTCCGCTATGATGCCCGCCAAATTCTTGGCGTCAGGGGGGGGCGATCATGGTTCGGACAGGATTGCAGGCGGCCGTCATGGCGGCGGCGCTGGGCGCGAGCGGATTGGCGCTGGCGCAGCAGCCGACGTTCGAACGGGCCGGCGCGGAGTTCGAGCGGGACATGCGCGCGTGGGGTGTGGCGACGATGCCCGAGATCGACGCCCTCGGCGAGAAGCTGATCCCGCTGTACATGCCGGGCGAGGGCCTGACGCCTATCGACACCAGCAAGTGCGCCCAAGCGCTGCCCCTGCTCATCGACTTCAAGAACAAGTCGCTCGCGGCCGCGACGCTCCTGACCAAGATGGCCGAGCAGCTCATCGCCATCAATCGCCTGAGCGCACTCGGTGCGGTGCAGGGAGAAGCGGGGCGTCTGCGCAACTGGGCGGCCATGGCGGCGATCGACGAAGGCCGTTGCCTTGCCGCGGCCGGCCACAGCGTCGAGGCCGCAATTCGCTTCGTCCAGGCGATGGACCTCAACATGGACGGCGACGGCGGCAACCAGGGCCGCGACGCCTTGGCCAAGCTGCTCAAGTACGAATAGGCCGGTCCCTTACTCCCGCTCCTGATACGGGAGAGGGCGGCGCGAGCGGTAATCAACTCCCGCGCCCGCGGCGCGCGCGGCGATTCTCTTGACCCTCGACCTAGCCCTCCCCCCTTTGCCGGGGAGGGGTCGGCCCTGATTGACTCTCGGGCGTCGATCCCTATTCTCCGGCCCGGGCCACGACCCCCCAACGGGTCGCAACTCTTCTGGAAGGGAGAGTCTATGAAGCCAAACGCACGACCGGCGCGTCCTCTATTTTCCTCGGGACCCTGCGCCAAACGTCCGGGATGGTCACCGGACATCTACAAGACAGCACTGGTCGGCCGTTCGCACCGCTCTGCCCCCGGCAAGGCGCGCATCGCCGAAGTCATCAAGCTCACCGCCGAGCTGTTGCGACTACCTGTTGGGTGGCGCGTCGGCATCGTGCCGGCCTCCGACACCGGTGCTGTCGAGATGGCCCTGTGGTCGCTGCTGGGCGCGCGCGGCATCGATGTGCTGGCGTGGGAGAGCTTCGGCAGCGACTGGGTCAACGACGTCCTCAAGGAGCTGAAGCTCAAGGACGTGCGCTCGTTCACAGCACCCTACGGCGCCCTTCCAAACCTGAATCAGGTCAGTTGGGACCGTGACGTGGTGTTCACCTGGAACGGCACCACCTCGGGCGTGTGCGTGCCGGACGGCAACTGGATCAGCGATACGCGCCAGGGGCTGAGCATCGCGGATTCGACCTCGGCGGTGTTCGCCATGGATATGCCGTGGCGGAAGATCGACGTCGCCACGTTCTCTTGGCAGAAGGTCCTGGGTGGCGAGGCGCAGCACGGCGTGCTGATCCTGAGCCCGCGCGCCGTCGAGCGGCTGGAGAGCTACACGCCGGCGTGGCCGATGCCGAAGCTGTTCCGTATGACCAAGGGCGGCAAGCTGGTCGGCGGCATCTTCGAGGGCGAGACGATCAACACGCCGTCGATGCTGTGCGTCGAAGACGCGCTCGATGCGTTGCGCTGGGTCAAGGACATCGGCGGACTGCCGGCCACCATCCGGCGTAGCCAAGCCAATCTGGCCGAGGTCGCCAAGTGGGTATCGGCATCTACCTGGGCCGCGTTCCTGGCCGAGCGCACCGACACGCGCTCGTGCACGTCGATCAGCCTGAAGATCGTCGATCCGCGGTTCGTAACGCGCGACGCGGCCGGTCAGGCCGCGATCATCAAGCGCGCGGTCGGTCTGCTGGACAAGGAAGGCGTCGCCTTCGACATCGGCGCCTATCGCGACGCGCCTCCCGGCTTCCGCATCTGGGGCGGCGCGACGGTGGAGACCGCCGACATCGCGTCCGTGCTGCCGTGGCTCGACTGGGCGTACGGCACGGCGTCACGCGAATAGCGTGCCTGGCGCACGCCGGTTCGCCTTCGGCGCAACACTCGAGATCATGGACAAGGAACCCGCTCAATGAAGGTACTGATCGCCGACTCGATGAGCCCGCGCGCGGCGGAAATCTTTCGCGAGCGCGGCCTGACCGTGGACGAGCGCCCCGGCCTGGCGCCGAAGGAGCTGGCGCAGATCGTCGGCAGCTACGACGGCATGGCGGTGCGTTCCTCGACCAAGATCACGGCCGAGGTTCTGGAGGCCGCAAGCAACCTCAAGGTGGTGGGGCGCGCCGGCATTGGCGTCGATAACATCGACGTACCGGCCGCCACCGCGCGCGGCATCGTGGTGATGAACACGCCGTTCGGCAATTCGATCACCACGGCCGAGCATGCGATCGCCATGATGCTGGCGCTGGCGCGCCAGATCCCTGAGGCCGACGCCTCGACGCGCGCCGGCAAGTGGGAGAAGAACCGCTTCATGGGCGTCGAGGTCGCCAACAAGACCCTCGGCCTGATCGGTTGCGGCAACATCGGCTCGGTGGTCGCCAACCGCGCCCAAGGTTTGAAGATGCGCGTGCTGGCGTACGATCCGTTCCTGTCCGTCGACCGCGCCAAGGAGATCGGCGTCGAGCGCGTCGATCTCGACGACCTGCTGGCGCGCGCCGACTTCATCAGCCTGCACACGCCGCTCACCGACCAGACGCGCAACATCCTCGACGCCAAGGCGCTGGCGAGGACCAAGAAGGGCGTGCGCATCGTCAATTGCGCGCGCGGCGGCCTCATCGTCGAGGACGCGCTGCACGATGCGCTGAAGTCCGGGCAGGTCGCCGGCGCCGCCCTCGACGTGTTCGCCGTCGAGCCCGCCAAGGACAGCCCGCTGTTCAAGCTGCCCAACGTGGTGGCGACGCCGCATCTCGGCGCCTCCACGACCGAGGCGCAGGAGAACGTGGCGATCCAGGTCGCCGAGCAGATGGCGGATTTCCTGCTGCTGGGCGCAGTGACCAATGCTCTCAACATGGCCTCGGTGAGCGCCGAGGATGCGCCGAAGCTCAAGCCCTACATGAAGCTCGCCGAGCAGCTCGGCGGCTTCGCCGGCCAGATCACCGACAGCGGCCTGAAGCGCGTCGCCATCGAGTTCCAGGGCCACGTCGCCTCCCTCAACACGCGACCGCTCGCCGCCGTGGTGCTGGAAGGCCTGCTGTCGCCGCTGATGTCCTCGGTGAACATGGTCAACGCGCCGGTGGTGGCGCGCGAGCGCGGCATCGAGATCATCGAGTCCACCAACGAGAAGGCCGGCGACTACACCTCGCTGATCCGCATCACGGTTACGGCTGAGGGACGCACGCGCACCGTCGCCGGCACCTTGTTCGCCAACCAGAAGCCGCGCGTCGTCGAGATCGACGGCATCGCCGTGGAGGCGGAGCTGGCGCCGCACATGCTGTTCCTCACCAACGAGGACAAGCCGGGCTTCATCGGCCGACTCGGCACCGCCCTCGGCAACGCGTCGGTCAACATCGCCACCTTCCACCTAGGCCGCAACAAAGCGGGCGGCGACGCCATCTCGCTGATCGAGGTGGACGACGGAGTGCCGGAGAGTGTCCTGGCCTCCCTGCGCGGCCTGCCGATGGTCCGCCAGGCAAAGGCGCTGCGGTTCCCGGGCATGCAGCGCATGCCGGGTGCACGCGCGGCGTGAGGGTCAGGATGCGTTGGCGTCACCGATGGGCCGGCTACTTCGGCTTCCACGCGTTAGCCAATCGCTGCGCCTCGGCGATTTGGGCAGCGGTCATCTTGACGGCGAGGAGGGTGCGCTCGGCTTCAGCTCCGGGGAACGGGGCAGCGGCGCCAGATGCTAAGGCAAGCCACTTGTAGGCTTCGACGACATCGCCGCGCACGCCGCGACCATCGCGGTAAAGAAGTCCCATCTGATACTGCGCGTAGGCGTAACCCCCATTTCCCGCCTCGCCGAACCACCTCGCCGCTTCCGCGTAGTCTTGGGGCACGCCGCGGCCAACTCGATAGAATTCGCCGATTTGGCTTTGGGCGAATATGTCGCCTTCGTCCGCGAGCTTGCGGTACCACTTGATCGCTTCCGCGAAATCCTGGGCGACGCCGCGCCCCTCAGCGTAATGCTCGGCGAGCTGTTGCCAGGCTGCCATAAAGCCGCCTTCGGCTGCGACTCGATACCAGCGCACCGCCTCCGCCGAGTCCGGCACGACGTTCAGGCCAAGCACATCCAGGTCGCCGTCGTATATCTGCCCAAGCAGCCAGCCTACGTTCGTTCTGCCGTTAGCGGCCGCCCTGCTCAACCACGAGACTGCCTGGGCTCCATCCTGGATCACGCCGTTGCCGAATAGGAACAAGCGCCCCAATCCGAACTCCGCGTCGGCCACGCCCTGTTCAGCCAGTGGGCTCCAGAGCCTTTGCGCCGTGGCGAAATCTTTACGCTCGTAGGCAGCCTGCGCATCCTCCAATGGACCCGCCCCCGCTGCCCCGGCAACGAACGCGGCAACGGTCAGCCCCAGCAAGTGCGCTCGGATCATGCTGGGCATGATACTGCACGCCGGGTACCAGGGCAGCGTCTCGCGGCTTCAAGCTGGAAATCCGAGATTTCGCGGCTCTCGAAACCGCCTTCGCCGCGGTGCAGTGGATCGCCGTCGGCTTGGTGACGGCGTTCCTGCTCGCGTAGTACCCGAAGGTTGGGGGAGTTAGTGTCGGAATCTCTGTCCGACGATGAGTGGGTCTCCCAGAAGCGGCGCTCCTCGGCCTTGTTGCGGAACTTCGGCACGGGCCCAAGCTTCTTGTTCATAGATCGCCTTCTCCTTGCGGTGCATAGGCCGCGGAAATCACTCTGACCAACTTGCCTTGGCCGCGCAGTGCGAAGACAACCTGCAGCAACCGCCATCATCCGTTCGACCTAGCGCGTACAGCCGCTCTTCGTCAGCGCCGTGGCCGATGTCGGCGACCACAATGATCGGCTCGTTAAGAATACCTGCTCTGCCACTGCATTACATTACGTATTGACACGAATGTATACATGCGGTATCATGTCCGGTGAATGGCACAGGTCAACACAAATCCGGGACACGTCTCGCAGCGGCGTGGGCGGTCGCCCTGGTGCGCGAAGGCATGCCTGCGGGCGCTTGTGCCCCCGTGCTCCCACGCCCCGCAGTGCTCGGATGTGCCGCCGTACTTAGCCGTATTTGGCGGTGGAAAGTGCTATGCAGGGCGCCCGCGAAAGCGACGCGCGGCGGCGCGACACGTGCGGGCGCGCCGATTTGGGCGGGCGCACAACCACTTAGGCACGGACGGACGCATGGCGCGCCGCGCAAAGAGTACGCAAATGTACGCGAGCGATACGCGAGCCAATACGCGGTGGTGCGGCGTCCGTCCGGCAACGAAGAGTCTTCGGAACGAACTGCAGCCATGAGCACGGAGCCCCCTCTCCCCGGCGCGCAAAAAGCGCTGCTGCCCAACGGCCTCAACGACACGCTGATGCCGGATGCCGCCATCGAGGCGGACATGGAATCGCGCCTGGTGGCTACCTTCGCGGCGTTCGGCTACGAGCGGGTCAAGCCGCCCCTCGCCGAGTTCGAGGAAACCCTGACCGACGGACCGGGCGGCGCCGTGGCGCCGAACATGTTCCGCCTGATGGACCCGGTCAGCCAGCGCATGATGGGACTGCGTCCCGACATCACGCCGCAGATTGCCCGCATTGCCACGACCCGTCTGGCCAAGGCACCGCGCCCGTTGCGGCTGTCGTACGCGGGGCCCGTGCTGCAGCTGAAGGGCAGCCAGCTGCGTCCCGAGCGCGAAGTGACTCAGGTCGGCATCGAGCTGATCGGCGCGCCGACGCTTGCTGCCGATGCCGAGGTCATGGTCGCGGTCGCCGAGGCGCTGGCGGCGATCGGCGTCGCGCAACCGTCGTTCGATCTGTCGCTGCCGCGCCTAGTGCCGCTGATGTGCGCAGGCATGGAGCTAGATGCCGCCACTACGGCGAGCCTGCGCGCGGCGCTCGACCGCAAGGACGCCGGCGCCCTGCAGGCGCTGACGGCCCTGACCGAGGAGCGTCGATTGACGTTCAGCACCCTGCAGCGCGCCACCGGCACGGCGGACGCGGCGCTCGCGGCGCTGGGCAAGCTGTCGCTGCCACCGGTGGCCAAGCAGCACGTGCGCGACCTCGGCGAAGCGGTGCGCCTGGTACGCGAGCAGGTACCGGGCCTCGCCATGACCATCGACCCGGTCGAGTTCCGCGGCCTCGAATATCAGACGGGCATCAGCTTTACGGTCTTTGCCAAGGGCGTCGCCGGCGAGCTCGGCCGCGGCGGGCGCTACGTGCTGGGCAACGGCGAGCCGGCGACGGGCGCCACCCTGTTCATGGAGCAATTGGTGCAGGCAGCCGGGCCGCAAGAGCGGGCGCGTCTCTTGTACTTGCCCTTTGGCAGCAACGCCGCTGAGCGCCGGAAGCTGCACGCCGCCGGCTGGCGCACGCGCGCCGGACTCGAGAGCGAGCGCGACACACGAGCCGCTGCGAAGGCGCAAGGCTGCACGCACACACTTTCAGGGGGACAGGCGCAGCCGCTGTAGCGCGCGCGCCTGAAATTGCCATGGCCAATGTAGTCGTCATCGGCGCCCAGTGGGGCGACGAAGGCAAAGGCAAGATCGTCGACTGGCTGAGCCAGCGCGCCGAGATCGTGGTCCGCTTCCAGGGCGGCCACAATGCCGGCCACACCCTGGTCATCGACGGCACCGTCTACAAGCTCAGCCTGCTGCCGTCCGGTGTGGTGCGGCCGGGCAAGCTGTCGATCATCGGCAACGGCGTCGTCGTCGACCCCTGGGCACTGCTCACCGAGATCGCCAACATCGGCAAGCAGGGCGTGCATGTCACGCCGGAGAACCTCAAGGTCTCCGAGAGTGCGACGCTGATCCTGCCGCTGCACCGCGAGCTCGACACCTACCGCGAGGATTCGACCAACCAGCCGCTGGGGACGACGCGGCGCGGCATCGGGCCCGCTTACGAGGACAAGGTCGGGCGGCGCGCAGTGCGCGTGTGCGACCTCGCCGACGACTCGCAGCTCGGGCATCAGGTGGACCGCCTACTCGCCTACCACAACGCCTTGCGCAAGGGCTTCGGCAAGCCGCCGGTGGACGGCGACGCGCTGGTGCGCTCGCTGAAAGAGATCGCGCCCAAGATCCTGCCGTTCGCCGATCCGGTGTGGCGGCGGCTCGCCGAAGCGCGGCGCCTCGGCAAGCACGTGCTGTTCGAGGGCGCGCAAGGCACGCTGCTCGACGTCGATCAGGGCACCTATCCGTACGTCACGTCGTCGAACACGACGGCGGGCGCGGCTTCGACCGGCGCGGGCGTCGGACCCGGCGCCATCGACCACGTGCTCGGCATCACCAAGGCCTACACGACGCGCGTCGGTGCGGGCCCCTTCCCGACCGAGCTCGACGACGAGATCGGACGCGGCATCGGCGAGCGCGGCAAGGAGTTCGGCACGGTGACCGGGCGGCGGCGGCGCTGCGGCTGGTTCGACGCCGTGGCAGTGCGACAGGCGGTGAAGATCGGCGGCATCGACGGCATCGCCCTCACCAAGCTTGACGTGCTCGACGGCATGAAGGAGCTCAAGGTCTGCACGCACTACCTGCTGGACGGGCACTCGGTGGACTATCTGCCCGCAGGTGCTTCGCCGCAGGCGCGCGTGCGCCCGGTCTACGAGACGATGGAAGGCTGGAGCGAGAGCACGCGCGGCGCGCGCAGCTATGCCGCGCTGCCGGCGACGGCGGTGAAATACATCCGCCGCATCGAAGAGCTGATCGAGGCGCCGGTGACGCTGCTGTCCACCAGCCCCGAGCGCGACGACACGATCCTGTTGAAGGATCCGTTCGCGGCTTAGGCCTTCTTCCCGCCGCTGCGGGAACGCGCGGCGACGACGCCGGCGAGCACGCTGAGCAGAATCAGCAGTAGCCTGCCTGCTTCGCCGCCAGATGCCGGCAGCGATGCGACACGGCGGCGAGCGATCTGCCGGGCCGTGAGCCAGAGCACGACGGCGACCATCAACAATGCGGCGCCCATGATCAGCGCGGCGTAGACCGGTCCGACGATGGCGGCGAGCGCCCCGTTGGCCGCATCCAGCAAGTAGCCGACGGCGAGCAGCATCAGGATCATTGCGGTCAGCGCCAGCGTCACGCGCAAGATCGCGCGCCCCATGGCGGCACGCGCGCGCGCGGTACCGAGGCCCCAGGCGATGCCTTGGAGGAGCGTGCTCACTTGCGGTGCGTCAGCGAGCCGAGCAGGAATCCGACCACGCCGGCGAGCACGAGCGCCAGGAGCGGGTGCTCGCGCACCGCGCGCTCGAGGTTCGCCTCAACGTCGCCGGGAGCGGGAACGCCCTCTGGCAACTCGTCGCGCACCTTGTCGCGGGCGGTCTTGAGACCGGACGCCATGGTGGCGGTGATCTGGGCGAGGTCCTCACGCAGGGCAGCGATCTGCGCCTGCAGAACCTCGATGTTGAACGCGGATTCGGCCGGCGATTGCTTCATCGTGAGACTCCTTGCCTGACGCAAGGCTACCACGGCGTTACTTCAGCGTGGCGGGCTCGACTTCGGAGGGTGCGGCAGGCGGCGAACCGGCGTTGGCGGGGAAGACCCGCGCGGTGCGGGCGCGCCAATGGACCTTCTGCCCGGCGGTGAACGGGGCACCCCAATGGGCGCCGCGCGGCAGCTCGACTTCGAGCATACCCGGCTCGGTGTCCAAGGACAGCTCAAGCTTGGCGACGGCGCCGGCAACCAGCACCTGACGCACTGTCGCCGGGATCGACAGGTTCTGATGCTCGACGGTCACTTCGATGTCGTGCGGGCGAACGAACGCGATGCCGAGACCATCGGCCAAGCCCACCGCTTCGGTGAACACGATTGGGCCGAGGTAGGCGCGGCCCCTTTCGATGCGGCACGGAAGGCGGTTGGCGTTGCCGAGGAACTCGTAGACGAACGGCGTCGCGGGAGTGTCGTAGACCTCGGTGGGACTGCCGACCTGCTCGATGCGGCCGCGGTTCATCACGGCGACGCGGTCGGAGAGCTCCATCGCCTCTTCCTGGTCGTGGGTGACGAACACCGAGGTCAGACCCATGCGGTCATGCAGGCCACGCAGCCAGCGGCGCAGCTCCTTGCGCACCTTGGCGTCGAGGGCGCCGAACGGCTCATCGAGGAGCAGCACGCGCGGCTCGATGGCGAGGGCGCGCGCAAGCGCGACGCGCTGGCGCTGGCCGCCCGACAGCTGCGAGGGGTAGCGGTTGCCGAACTGCTCGACCTGGACGAGGTTCAGGAGTGCGTTGACCTTGGACGTGATCTCCTCGTTCGAGGGACGCGTCGCGCGCGACTTCACGCGCAGGCCGAACGCGACGTTGTTGAATACCGTCATGTGCTTGAACAGCGCGTAGTGCTGGAAGACGAAGCCGACCTTGCGCTCGCGGACGTGGCGCGTGACGGCGTCCTCACCGTCGAACAAGACGGAACCGGCGGTCGGGAATTCCAGGCCGGCAATGACGCGCAGAAGCGTGGTCTTGCCGGAGCCGGACGGCCCCAACAGCGCGACGAGCTCGCCTTCCTGCACGTTCAGGCTGACGCCGTCGATGGCGCGGAACCCGCCGAATACCTTCTCGACGCCGCGAACTTCGATGCTCATGCCTTGCCCCCTCGCGGCATGCGATGCACGCCGGCCAGCTCATCGCCGTAGCGCCACTCCAGAAGGATCTTCGCCACGAGAGTGACGAGGGCCAGGAGCGCCAGCAGCGACGCCACCGCAAACGACGCGGCGAATTTGTACTCGTTGTAGAGAATCTCGATGTGCAGCGGCATCGTATTGGTGACGCCGCGGATGTGACCGGACACCACTGCGACGGCGCCGAACTCGCCCATGGCGCGCGCATTGCACAGCAGCACGCCGTAGAGCAGCGCCCACTTCACGTTGGGCAGCGTGACTCGGAAGAACGTCTGCCAGCCCGAGGCGCCGAGCAGCGTCGCCGCCTCCTCCTCGTCCGTGCCCTGGTCCTGCATGAGCGGGATGAGCTCGCGCGCGACGAACGGAAACGTGACGAACACAGTCGCGAGCACAATGCCGGGCAGCGCGAAGATGATGCGGAAGTCGTGCTCGATCAGCCATGGGCCGACCCAGCCCTGGGCGCCGAACATGAGGACATAGATGAGGCCGGCGATGACCGGCGACACCGAGAACGGCAGGTCGATCAGGGTGATCAGCAGGCTCTTGCCGGCGAACTCGAACTTGGCAATCGCCCATGCCGCGGTGAGGCCGAAGATGACGTTGAGCGGCACGGCGATGGCCGCGGCGGTAAGCGTGAGACCCACGGCCGCCAGCGTGTAGGGTTCCGTGATGGCATCAAAGTAGGCGCCGACACCGCGCCGGAATGCCTCGGCCAGCACGACGGCCAAGGGCATCACCAGGAACAGCGCGACAAATGCGACGGCGCCGAGAATCAGCGCCCGGCGCACGGCCGGCGGTTCCGTCGTCGTCGTCAGCGCGGGGGGCGGCGGGCCCATGACGGACGAGGTCTTGGTCATTCGCCGTGCCGCTTGGATGCCCAGCGCTGCAACAGGTTGATCAACAGGAGCAGCACGAACGAGGCAAGGAGCATCACCGTCGCGATCGCTGCTGCGGCAGCGTACTGGTACTGCTCAAGCTGAATGAAGATCAGGAGCGGCACGATCTCCGAGCGGCCGGGCAGGTTGCCGGCGATGAAGATGACCGATCCGTACTCGCCCAGCGCCCGCGCGAACGCGAGCGCGAAGCCTGTCAGGAGCGCTGGCAGCAGCACCGGGAACACGACGAAGCGCCACGTCTGCCAGCGGTTCGCGCCGAGACTCGCGGAGGCCTCTTCCAGCTCAGGCTCGAGATCCTGCAGCACGGGCTGGATGGTACGGACCACAAACGGCAGGCTGATGAAGACCAGGGCGACGAACACGCCGGCCGGCGTGTAGGCGACCTTGATGCCGACCTTGTCGAGCAGGCTGCCGAGCCAGCCGTTCGGCGCATAGAGCGTCGCCAAGGCAATGCCGGCGACCGCGGTCGGCAGCGCGAACGGCAGGTCGACGAGCCCGTCGATAATGCGCCGTCCAGGGAAGCGATAGCGCGTCAGCACCCACGCCAGCAGCAGCCCGAAGAATGCGTTGACCAGCGCGGCGAACAGCGCCGCCCCGAACGTCAGCCGGAATGCGGCCAGCGCGCGCGGCGTCGAGACCACGCGCAGAAAGCCGTCGAAGCCAAGGTCCGCGGAACGGAAGAACAGCGCGGCCAGCGGGATGAGCACGATCAGGCTGAGATAGAGGAGTGCGAATCCCAGCGTCGGGCCAAAGCCAGGCAATACGCTGGGACGACGCAACGCGAGCATGACGGTTAGCGAACGCCGCCGGGCGTAT
The DNA here is from genome assembly GCA_945947575.1 of Rhizobium sp. Q54. Classification (GTDB taxonomy): domain Bacteria; phylum Pseudomonadota; class Alphaproteobacteria; order UBA2966; family CAIVPW01; genus CAIVPW01. Next base: position 16,304 of record CAMEYM010000022.1, on the reverse strand, counting down.
AGATCTGATCGAAGACGCCGCCGTCGGCGAAATGCGTGGACTGGGCTTTGGCCCAGCCGCCGAATTGGCCGTCGATGGTGACCAGTTCCACCTTCGGGAACTGCGCGACGTCGGCCGGCTTCGCGTGCTCCGGAAAGCGCGGGCGGTAGTGGTTGGCGGCGATGATCGCCTGCGCGGCGGGCGTGTAGAGAAAGTTGAGGTACCCCTCGGCGACGGCGCGCGTGCGCTTGCGATCGACGTTGCGGTCGATGATGGCGATGGGCGGCTCGGCCAGGATGCTCATCGACGGCACCACGATCTCGAACTTGTCGCGGCCGAATTCATTGATCGCGAGGAACGCCTCGTTCTCCCACGCCAGGAGGACGTCGCCGATGCCGCGTTGGGCGAAGGTGACGGTCGAGCCGCGCGCGCCGGTATCGAGCACCGGGACGTTCTTGAACAGGCTTTGAACAAAGGTCTTGGTCGTCGCCTCGGTCGCGCCGGGCTGCTTGGACGCGTAGGCCCACGCCGCCAGATAGTTCCAGCGGGCGCCGCCCGACGTCTTTGGGTTGGGTGTGATGACCTGGACGCCGGCCTTGACCAGGTCGTTCCAGTCCTTGATGCCTTTCGGGTTTCCCTTCTTCACCAGGAACACGATGGTCGAGGTATAGGGGGCGCTGTTGTTGGGCAGGCGCTTCTGCCAATCGGCGGGAATGAGCCCGCGCGCGGCGATAGCGTCGATGTCGTAGGCCAACGCCAGGGTGACGACGTCGGCATTGAGGCCGTCGATTACCGCCCGCGCCTGCGCGCCCGAGCCGCCGTGGGCCTGGTTAACGCGAATGGTCTGGCCGGTCTTGGCCTTCCAGTCGGCGACGAACGCGGCGTTGATGGCTTCGTAAAGCTCGCGGGTCGGATCGTAGGAGACGTTGAGCAGCGTCTGCGAGGCCGCGACGCCAGGTGCAGCCGCGCTCAGCGCAACGATCGCCGCGGCGACCCAATTGCGGATCCGACCTCCCATGCTCGTATTGCGCTTCATTTTGCTGCCCCTGTCTACTGCCAAGTTGACGGATATGCTAATCAAAATAATAGACAAACCAAAACGTAGCCGTCCCGCCGCGTCGCGGCCCAACGAGGCTACTTCTGGAGCGCCCGAGCTAGGCCAGCGCCGGTTCGGCGGCAGGATCGGCTGCGACACCCTGGGCGGCCGCCTCGGCGAGGGTCGTGGAGTCCAGGATTGCCGCCATCGCATCGCGGACGCGCCGCATTTGCTTGCGGACCGCACACACCTGCTCGTCGGTACAGTCCTCACACTTGCGGTAGCCGGTAAGGCTGGCACACGGGAACGGCGCAAGCGGGCCATCGAGGACACGGATGATCTGGCCGAAGGTGATCTGATCGGCTGGCTTGGCGAGGCGAAAACCGCCGTGTTTACCGCGCTGGCTGTGGAGGAAGCCCTGCTTGCGCAGCTCCAGGAGGATGAGCTCCAGGTACTTGCGTGGCAGCTTCTGGCGCTCGGCGATCTCGGCGACGAGGGTGAACTCGCCCTGCTCCTGTTGCGCCAGCATCAGCAGCGCTTTCAGGCCGTATTTCGCCTTCTGGGTCAGCATTCTCTATTTCCCTAGCGATTTACTAGAGAATAGACAGGGGCTCCTCCCCCGGTCAAGCGCCCGACGTCAGATGTCGCGGCCGCCGTCCATGCGGCGAACCGCATCCAGATAGGCGCGCGCCCCGGTTAGTCGCGGGTGTGCGGCCAGGGCCCGGCTGAACGCGCGGATCGCGTCCTCGCGCCGGTTCATGATGATGTAGATCTGACCGAGACCGGACCACGCGCCGAAGTGGCGCGGCTCGAGGGTGAGCGCCTTGTGGATGTCGACGATCGACGCCTCGAGGTTGCCCATCAAGAAGAGCAGCGTCGCGCGCCGGTTCCAAGCCTCGGCGAAGCTCGGCGCCAGCTTCACCAGCGAGGTGAGGGTCGTCAGCGCGGCGTCGAAGTCGCCGCGGTTCATCGCCTCGGTGCCGCGTGACAGCAAGAGATCGGCCGTCGGACTGCCCGATTGCGAAAGCACCCGCAGGATGCCGGCCTCGGCGCGGCTGGCTTGGGCGGCATCGGGCGCCTCGGCCAATTGGTGGAAGAGGAAGTTGATCTGCGGGTCGGTCTGATCCGCGCGCGCGGGCGTGGCGGTCCAGAGGAGCGCGGCAATCAGGACCGGTGCGACGATCCGCATGCGCCGATCATAGCGCCGGCGGCGCCCGGAATCACGAGGCCGCGGGCACGGATTCGTGAAGCCCGGCGAGCGCGGCCGGGACGGGGCCGCCCCCCGCCCAATCCAGCAGCTCGATGGTGTGCACCATGGGCAGGTCGCTGAAGCGGCTCAGGTGCAGCATGCAGCCAAGGTTCGCGCACGCCATCGCCGTGGCGCCGGTAGCCAGCAGGTTGGCGGTCTTGCGCTGCCCGAGCGAGTCGGAGATCGCCGGCTGCAGTATGTTGTAGGTGCCGGCGGCGCCGCAGCAGTATTGGGCCTCGCCGACATCGCGCACGGTGAAGCCGGCGTTGGCGAGCAGCGCGCGCGGCTGACGCGTGATGCGCTGGCCATGCTGCAGCGAGCACGAGTCGTGGTAGGCGATCTCGATTCCCTTGGGCGGCGAGACGGCACGATGCACGCCGAGCTCAATCAAAAGCTCGGTGATGTCCTTGGTCTTGGTCGCAATGGACTCGGCCATTGCGGCGAACGCAGAATCGCCTGCGAGCAGGTGCCCATAGTCCTTCACGGTAGTGCCGCAGCCGGACGCGTTGATCACGACCGTGTCGATGCCGGCGTCGTGCCAGGCGCGCACGTTGGCGCGCGCGTAGTCCTGCGCTTCGGCGTCGCGCCCCATGTGCTGGGCGAGCGCACCGCAGCATCCCGCGCCGCGCGCCACGACGACCTCGCAGCCATGGCGGCGCAGGATGCGAATGGTCGCCTCATTGATGCGCGCGCCGAGCACGGTCTGCACACACCCGGTGAGCAGAGCAACGCGCTTCCGCCGCGGACCTTCGGCGGCAAACACCTGCGGCGCATGGATGGAGGACGGCGAGTCGAAGCTCGCCGGCATCGTCTGCAGCATGCGCCCCAGACGTCCCGGCACCACGCGCCACATCCAGCGGAAGGGCCAGCCCAACAGCAGAGAAAGCCGAAACAGCGCCGGCCGCGGAATCACCCACAGCAGAATCTGACGCAACATACGTTCCGGCAGCGGGCGCCGGTAGGTTTGTTCGATGTGCGTGCGCGCCTGATCTACCAGGTGCATGTAATCGACGCCGGACGGGCACGCGGTGAGACAGCCGAGGCACGACAGGCAGCGATCGACATGGGTCACCGCGGACGGTCGTGCAGGCCCGCCCGACTCGAGCATGTCCTTGATGATGTAGATGCGTCCGCGCGGACTGTCGCGTTCGTCGCCGAGCAGCGCATAGGTTGGGCAGTTCGACAGGCAGAATCCGCAGTGCACGCACGTGCGCAGGATGCTGTCGGCCTCGCGCAGGTGCGGATCGGCGAGTTGGGTGGCTGTGAAGTGGGTTTGCATGCGTGTCGTGGCGCTAGGCGAACATGCGCCCCGGATTGAGGATGCCGCCGGGATCGAACGCGTCCTTGATGCGGCGAGATAGGGCCGCGACCGGCGGCGACAACGGCTCGAACACCGGACAGCGCCGGCGCTCGGTGGCGGACGCGCGAATCAGGGTGGCATGGCCGCCACAGTCGCGAATCGTGCCGCGCACCACAGTCTCGCGCGCAGCGTCGCCGCGGATGCAGACCCAAACCAAACCGCCCGCCCAGTCGAAGACCACGTCGCAGTCGAGCAAGGCCGTCAGGCGGGTCACGACGTCCGCGCCGCGCGCAGGCGGTACCGAAACCTTCCAGACGACGCCCTGGCGCGGCAGGAGCTGGCAGTCCGTGATCTCGGTCCACAGAACGCGCGATTCGTCGCGCTCCAAGACGGTCGTCTCGTATCCGTGGCCGGCGTCGGTGAGCCAACCCTCCCGCAAAGCCTGCAACCGCGCCGCGACCGACGCGCCGATGCCCTCCAAGCGCAGCGCGGTCACCGCGGTACCACCGGCGCGCACCGCCTGCACCTCGCTGCGCCCACAGGCATGCACCGGCAGGTAGGCCAAGCCGCTGGCATCGATCGGCGTGGCGGTGACGCGCGTCATCCAGGAAACAGCCTGCGCCGGGGTTTGGTCGTGAACCAACACGGTGCAGGCTTGCTCCGGCGCCGGCATCACCTTCACTGTCACCTCGCCCAAGACGGCGAGCGTGCCGAACGATCCGGCCAGCAACTTGGACAGGTCGTAGCCGGTGACGTTCTTGACGACGCGGCCACCGGACTTGAACAGCTCGCCGCGCCCGGACACCGCGCTCAGGCCAAGGAAATGGTCGCGCGCCGCGCCGGCGCTGAGCCGGCGCGGGCCGGAGAGATTGGCGGCAAGCGTGCCGCCGAGCGTCGGCGCACGCTCGCTGGCCAGCAGCGCCGCATAGTCGGGCGGCTCGAAGGCCAGGTGCTGGTTGCGCTCTGCCAGCACCGCACGCACCTCTGCGAGCGGAGTCGCGGCGCGCGCGGTCAGCACGAGTTCGGCGGGGTCGTAATCTGTGATGCCGCTGAGCGCGGTCAGGTCGAGCGCCTGCGCGGCGGGCGCATCGCGACCGAGCGCCGCCTTGCTGCCTCCGGCGCGGACTTCGAGGGTGGTGGCGTCGGCCCAGGCGCCGGTGATCGCCTCCTGCAGCTCAAGGGTCGTGGTGGGGCGCAACATCAGAATCTCGGCACGTCCGGGAACCGAGTCTCGCCGCGGTGGACGTGCACGCGTCCCATCTCGGCGCACCGGTGCAGGGTCGGGAACACCTTGCCGGGATTGAGAGCGCCGTCCGCGTCGAACGCACACTTCAGGCGCTGTTGCTGGGCGAGGTCGACCTCGGTGAACATCTCCGGCATCAGGTCGCGCTTCTCCACGCCGACGCCGTGCTCGCCGGTGAGCACGCCACCTACGGCGACGCACTCGCGCAGGATGTCGGCGCCGAACGCCTCGGCGCGATCGAGTTCGCCCGGCTGATTAGCGTCATAAAGGATCAGCGGATGCAGGTTGCCGTCACCGGCGTGGAACACATTGGCGACTCCGAGCCCATACTGCTTCGACAACTCAGCGATGCGGGTGAGCACCTGCGGCAGCTTGCGCCGCGGGATCGTGCCATCCATGCAGTAGTAGTCGGGTGCGATGCGCCCTACGGCCGGGAAGGCGGCCTTGCGGCCCTTCCAGAACCTGAGGCGCTCTTCGTCGGAGGCGCTGGCGCGCACCGAAGTGGCGCCGACAGCGCGGGCGATGTCGGCAACACGCAGCGCCAACTCCTCTGCCTCCGCAGCGGGGCCGTCGAGCTCGACGATCAGGATCGCTTCCGCATCGAGCGGGTAGCCCGCATGGGTGAACGCCTCGGCGGCGTGAATGGCCGGGCGATCCATCAGCTCCATGCCGCCGGGGATGACGCCGGCGGCGATGATGTTGGCGACGCACGCGCCGGCCGCCTCGACGCTGGCGAAGCCAACTAGCAACGCGCGCGCCGTTTCCGGCTTGCGCAGGATGCGCACGGTCACTTCTGTGATCACGGCCAGCAGCCCTTCGGAGCCGGTGAGCACACCGAGGATGTCGTAGCCGCCGGCGTCGAGGTGCTTGCCGCCGACGCGGATCACCTCGCCGCTCATCAGCACCGCCTCTAGACCGAGCAGGTTGTTAGTCGTCATGCCGTACTTCAGGCAATGCACGCCGCCGGCGTTCTCGGCGACGTTGCCGCCGATGCTGCACACCACTTGACTGCTAGGGTCGGGCGCGTAGTAGAAGCCGCGCCCTTCGACGGCGCGCGTAATCGCCAGATTCGCGACGCCCGGCTGGGCGACGACGCAGCGGTTCGGATAGTCGATGTCGAGGATGCGGTTGAACTTAGCGAGGCCGAGCAGGACACCGTCACCGAGCGGCAGGGCGCCTCCGGACAGCGACGTGCCTGCGCCCCGCGGCACCACCTTGGCACCGAACGAGGCGCATGCCTTGAGGATGGCGGAGACTTGTTCCGTGGTCTCGGGGAGCGCGACCAGCAACGGCATTTGCCGGTATGCGGTCAGGCCGTCGGACTCGTACGGCCGCTTCTCGTCCTCCCCCACCAGCACCGAATTGGCGGGCAGGATCCATCGCAACGCCGCCGCGAGTTCCTCGCGGCGGCCGACTACCGCTGCATCCACTGCGGGCATCAACATGCGAGCACAATATCAGGGACTTTGCCGCTGATCCGCGCGCCTGCCGCGCGACAAAAACGACAACGCCGCGAACCGAAGTTCGCGGCGCAATTGCGCAGCCTGAAGGGCGATTAGCCCTGGCGGACCTTGTAGCGCGGGTTGGTCTTGTTGATGACGTAGACCCGGCCCTTGCGGCGCACGACGCGGCAATCGCGGTGGCGCGTCTTGAGGGTCTTGATCGAATTCACGACTTTCATGGTGCTTTTCCGGCTCGGGTTCGGCGCGGAGATGTATCCGCCGCCCGTACCCAAGTCAACCCGGGTCCCTTAGGAACGGCGGGAAAACAGGCCTTCCGCCGCCAGCAAGGCTTGGGCTTCGCCGATCGAGCGGGCCCCGAGGACCCGGAATCCCCGGCTTTCCTCGGTCAACGCGGCCTCGCGCTGGGCGCGGCCATGGCCCGTCTCGACATGCACCGCCCCGGCTAGGCCGGCAGCCCTGGCGGCGGCCACATCGCTGGCCATGTCGCCCACCATCCAGGCGCGCCGGGGCTCCACCCCCAGGCGATCGAGGATCACGAGGAGCATGCCGGGGCCCGGCTTCCGCCAATGGGCCTGGCGAGCGCCCCAGCCGCGGGTGTGGTCGGGGTGGTAGCCGTTGGCGATGCAGGCGTCGAGGCGAGCGCCACGGGCCCGCAGGCGGCGATCGATCTCGGCCTCGACCGCGTCGTAGGCGTCCCAGCCGAACAGGCCCCGGTCGATGCCGGACTGGTTGCTGACGGCGGCGACGGCGACGCCTGCTGCGTTGGCGGTGCGTACCAATGTCGCGGCCCCCGCCTGCAGGCGAACTTCCGAGAGGCGGTGCAGGTAGTTCCTCTCGTGCACCAGCGTGCCGTCGCGGTCGATCAGCAACGCGGCGCGGGCACGCGCGGGCGCGGTTGGGGCGAGCGCCAGGCGCACGCCGGCGGGGGGCTTGGCGGGAGGAGCAGTCACTCCCGCTGGAATAGCGCCGTCCGCCGTGCGGGGCCAGAGGCGCGTCGCGCGTTAGGCGCTCTACAAGCGCATGGTGCCTTTCGGGCGGGGAGCAAAGGTCGCCACCTCGGCGGGGAGGCCTTCGAGCATGGTCTTGAGGTCGTCGGCGTGCTCTTCCTCCACCGCCAGCAGGCCCTCGATGATGCGGCGCGTCGTGGTGTCGTCGTCACCCAGCCAGCGCACGATCTCCGAGTACGTCTCGATGGCGATGCGCTCGGCGACAAGGTTCTCGCGGATCATCTGGCCGAGGGTCTCGCCGTTCATGTACTGCGCGTGCGAACGCGTCGTCAGTCCCTCCGGGTTCCAATTGGGAACGCCGCCGAGCTGGGTGATGCGCTGGCTGATCTGATCCGCATGCCCCTGCTCTTCGTTGGAGTGCACGAGGAACTCGGCGGCAATCGGCTCGGCGTTGATGCCCGCCGCCATGAAGTGATGATTGCGATAGCGCAGCACGCAGACGATCTCGGTCGCCAGCGCGTCATTCAGCACGGCAATCACCTGCTCGCGGTCGGCCTTGTAGGCGCCGGTGACGGCACCGTCCGACATCTTCTCGCGAGCGCGGCGCTGAATGGCCTCGATATCGGCCTTGAACGGCTCTTTCATTTCATTCCTCCAGTGAAGCCCTGCGCTACAGCTAGGGTTCGGCCGGTCGCGCGACAATCAGGCCGAAGACCTAGCGGCGCCGGCCCCGGAGCGCTGCGACGGCGGTATCCCACCTAGGCGTTGCGTATGACGTCTCTGGATCACCCTGCGCGCGCCGAGGTGCCTCAAACGCACTGCGCTTCTATCCACAAGGCGAATGCCGCAGTCGCAGCGCTCGTGCTTCGCTGGCGCCAGGATCCCCTCTAGTAAGGAGTGACATCATGATGCTTCGTCATTGGAGCTCGGCTGCCGTGATCGCGGTTGCCTTGGCCGTCAGCGCGCCCGCGTTCGCCGTGGAGAAGACGGAGGACTTCATCAAGAAGACCGCTGCCGCCAGCCTCTTCGAGGTCGAGCACGCCAAGATCGCCGTCGACAAGGCGGTCAGTCCGGCCGTGAAGGAACTGGCCCGCAAGATCGTCGCCGACCACACCAAGGCGCGCGCCGACTTTGAGGCGACTGTGAAGGCCGCCAACCTGGCATACACGCCGGCGCAGCTGGAGAATGCCCAGCTGAAGAAGATCGACGAGCTGATGAAGGCCAATGTCGCCGAGCTCGAGAAGGACTTCCTCAAGGTGCAGAAGGACGCGCACCAGGACGTCGTCGGCATGTTCAAGGACTACGCGAAGGACGGCGAGAACGCCCAGATGAAGGCGTGGGCCGCCAAGATGCTGCCGGATCTCGAGGCGCGTCTGGCCGAGGTCGACAAGCTCGACTAAGCGTCACCGATCAAGGCCCGCCGGGAGGGATCCCGGCGGGCCATTTTTGTTCGCAGCGCTGCGCATCGGCGCCTCCCTTAGCAGCCCTAGGCGTCACCACGGATGCGGCTAGGGCGCGACGGGTTCCGCGAAGCGGTGGATGTCCTGGCGGCAGTTCTTCCCGGCGAACTCGCAGAACGTGCGCGTCGCGCCCTCGACGACCTGCGGGGCTGTCAGATCGAAGCGAGTCGTGTTGACGAGCAGCGGGCGCATGTCGCGATCGCGATCGACCACCGACGCGAGCCCAAGATAGGTCTGCAGGCGGACGGCGTTGTTGCCCTCCCAGGACTTGAGTGTCCAGCCGCAGCCGGAGCCGTTACAGGGCACTACGTCGCTGAAGGGACGCGCCACCAGATCGAAGATGGAAGCGCGCTGGCCGCTTGCGACGAGCAGCCAATAGAGATCGTAGTCGGGGTCCTGAACATGCCACCGCCCGTTCGAGCGATCGAACACTTCGAGGAACGTATGCGACGGGAAGCCGGCGGCATCCTCGAAGACGGCGACGCCGCGGGTGGCATGGCCGAGGTGCGTCAGCACCGCTGCCATCAGCTCGGTGCGGCTCGAGCATTCAAGATGCGGCGGGGGTCCCAGCCCGTTGGCGAACGCCATCATGCGGTCGATAACCTGCGGCAGATCGTGCCAGTACGAGTAGAACTCGGCGTCGATCTTGTGGATCGAATTGCGCGTGACGAACGTGCGCAGCCGGTCCACCTGCTCGTCGAACGGCATGGCCTTGTCGATTCCGGCCAGCGCGACGATGCGTGCGGCGCCATCGTTGACGCGCGCATCGAATATAGCGTCGCGGAGCGCCTCGGCGCCGAAGGCGCCGGCCGCGATCAGCAAGACGACCAGAACGCCGCCACGGATCAGGCGACGCGCCGCACCCGGTGGGCGCAGCCAGTCCGAAAGGCGCATTCCCCCTCCCCATTCGAATCGGCGCGATGGTACCCGAACTCGGTCCACAACGCCTGCTCGCCTTTGCGGCGGAGCCCTTTACAATCGCGCAGGGGGCACGATGGCGAACGACCGCATCCAGCCGGTGAACGAGGCGCTGCTGGACCAGCGCCTCGCACTTCTCGAAAAAGCGCGCCCCTGGAGCGCGCGGCTCGTTTCCAAGCTCGAAAGCCACGTGCGCGGTGCGCCGGACGAGGCGCTCTTCCGGATCAACCCCTTCACGTTTGCCCGCGAGCGCAACGCCGCCGAGGTCGAGGTGATCGACCTGTTCCTGCACGCGACCGCGCAGGGGCTGTTCGGCATGGACTGGCTGCTGGTTTGTCCAGGCTGCAGCACGGTAGTGGAGAGCTTTCGCAGCCTGAAGAGCGTGCACAACCACTACTACTGCAGCTTCTGCCAAGCACACCATGAGGCGGCGCTCGACGAATACATCGCCGTAGCGTTTACGGTCAGCCCCGAGATTCGCGACATCGTGTTCCATCACCCGGAACAGCTGTCGGCGCGCGACTACGTGTTCAAGGTCCGCAACACTGCCGACGGCCTGCTCCCGGATGGCACGCCGTTCGCGGAGGCAAAGGCGGCGTCTGCCGTGGCGGTCTGTTACGTGGGTCCGGCGTCGAGCACGCGTGTCGAGGTCGAGCTTGCCGAAGGCACCGTCCTCGCCGCGAGCCCCGAAGGAAGCGCCTCGGTTCACTTCGCCGTGGCTGGCCCGCGCGCGGGCGCGGCCCAACTAACGCCGGTACAGTTCGGCGCCAACCAGCCGCCGCGCCAGGAGGCGCTCGCGCCGGGCAAGGTCACCTTCGACGTGCGCAACACCTTGGCCGAGCGCGGCACGTTCGTAGTGGCGCCGATTCCGAGCGGAATGCCAAAGCTCCGCTTCCTGCCGTTCCTGACCGGCAAGCGGCTCCTTACGTCGCAGGCATTCCGCGATCTGTTTCGTACCGAGGTCATCCGCGCCAGCGAAGGCATCAGCGTGCGCGAGATCACCTTCCTGTTCACGGACCTCAAAGGCTCGACGGCCCTCTACGACCGCATCGGCGACCTCAACGCCTTCTCCCTGGTGCAGCAGCACTTCGAGGTCCTGCACGAAGTCACGGTCCGCCACGGCGGCGCCATCATCAAGACCATCGGCGACGCGGTGATGGCGACGTTCCTCACGCCGGCCGACGCCGTCGCCGCCGCGCTGGAGATGCGCGCCGCCATCACGGCCTCGAACCGCGGGCGCGCCGACCGCGAGCTGGTGTTGAAGATCGGCGTCCACGCCGGTGCGGCCATCGCGGTGACGCTCAACGATCGGCTCGACTACTTCGGGCAGACGGTGAACATCGCGGCGCGCGTCCAGGGCCTTGCCGAGGCGGACGAGATCTATCTGTCCGAGGACACCAACTCCGCCGACGGCGTGGCGGCTCTGCTCGCCGCGCACCCCGTGGAATCGAAGGTATTGAAACTCAAAGGGGTCCAGCAGGACATGCGGGTCTTCTGCGTGGCGTCGCCGACTCCGAAAGCAGCCCCCCGCGCCTGAGTTCGGTTGAGAGCATAGGTTCTCCCGACCCGCGCACCGCAACCCCGGCGGCGCACGCGCGCCGGGGAGCGGTACAGAGTTCAGGGACTACGGGCGGGGCGCGCCGACCGGGGCCATCGAAATCTTCGACACCAGTCGCTTGGTGGCGTCGGCCGGATCGACGTCGAACACCAGCGTCACGCGGCTGCCGATCGCCATCAGCTCGGCGCTCGTCTGGAGGTTGGTCGGCAAGTTGTAGGCCAAGTCATTCTCCAGCGTGAGCATTTGGCCCTTGGTATCCCAGCCCTTTGTGGCGCCAGTGACCTCGGCTGCGGTGGCGGCGCCGGAGGCAAGCAGGACGGCTGCGATGGAGGCAGCTACGACAGTCTTGTTGATCATCAGGAACGTCTCCCTTGGAAGCATGCGGCGAGGCCCGGTGCGGGGATCGCGACGCAGCGCTACCAACGTGGGTGCGCAAAACATGTCTTGGCCGTGTCATCACACCACGCTGGCGAACGGCGCCCGGAACATGCGGGGTGTGCAATCCGGTACACATGTCGCGGTTGTGCGGGTGTTACCGTGGCGCGTGATCGACTTCCCCAATCCCAGCCGCTCCTACGACGCAGGCCGTCGCGGCGTTCGGTTCTGGGGATACGACAGCGTCTTGGAAGTCGTCTTTCGAATCGACTACGGCGCGCTGGAGCGCATCAGCGCCGATGTGCAGCAAGATGCGGTCGCCGTCCTCGCTACGTTCGACCGACATCGGGAGCGCATCCTTCGGGTCGCGGCGGCAGTGTATCGACGGCACCCGTCAGCCACTTGCGAGCTGGTGGCGGCGGACTTCTAGCGACACGCCGGCCATTGCAGCGGCTGCGCCAGCGACGCGCCCTCTCCGCCTGCCACAACGGCAACGCTTAGAAGGCCTCCGAATAGAAGTGTGCACCACGGCGCGGCCGCCCTGAGGTTGGGGCACAACAGCAGACCGCACTGCTCTTGGAGATGCTCCAGGAAAACACTCGGCTCACGGTGGCGATCAGGTCGCTCACCGAGCGCGTCGCTACTCTCGCTCAACTTGCGGGTCGCTAGAGCCGCGCCTGCATCCGGTCGACGGTCGCGAAGTACTTCCGCGCGTGCGCGACCACCTGTGCGTCGGTCGGATGATCCGCGGTCTCGACACCGACGATATTGGCCTCCACCGACGGAGCGTGACGATGCAGGTAGCGGAGCAACTCAAGCTTCGCGCTGCCCGGACCCAAGACGAGAATCTCTTTGGCGTCGGCCAAGGCGCCTGCGACGTCCTTCAGGTACCCAGCATCCGGCGCGGCCTTGCCGCCGCCAATGACGCCCGCCTTGTGGTGCGCTTGCTGGGCATGCGGGTTTCGCACCCGCTTGCGCTCCACCACATCGCTGGTGAATTCGAGGACGTGGGCCTCGGCATGATCGATCCAGACGACGGCGTGATAGTGCGACATAGTCAGTCCCCTCTGTGCTCGACGACAACGCGAGTGCCGGCGGCGACGAACAGACTGCATTGTGTCCGGGCGGCGAAACGCGACCAATCCGCACCACTACGTACGGTCAGTGCCGCGGCACCAGGCGGCCGCGCCGACAGGTCGTCGGGCCAGGGAGAAATGGTGGGCGCGCCTGGGATCGAACCAGGGACCCCTACGATGTCAACGTAGTGCTCATACCGCTGAGCTACGCGCCCATGCCCCGCAGCGCGGAGACGCCGGCGCAATTGGCCGACTGGAAGGGCGGGAGTTGACCCCGGAACCTTGTTATTTGCAAGGAGAAGTTGGCCGCACCCGCCCGCTCGCGTAGCGCGGAGTCCCTTGTGGCGGGCCAGTCTCCGGGCGACTACCACTTGCACATGGACACGCTTCACGCCTAAGAAGGACGGATATGGCGACGTCCTCGCCCGCGACAATCACCTCCAGTACGCCGGCTTCCGCGCCTGCGCCCTTCGACATCATGGCGCCCGCGGTACAGACGACGCCGTTGGTGTTCGTCTCCGCGCATTCCGGTTGCGCGTACGACCCGGCGTTCGTCGCGGCCTCGCGTCTCGACATGCTGACGCTGCGGCGTTCCGAGGACAGCTTCGTCGATGAGTTGTTCGCGGACGCGCCTTCCTACGGCGCACCGCTGCTGCGCGCACATTTCCCGCGCGTGTTCCTCGACCCCAATCGCGAGCCGTGGGAGCTCGACCCGGCCATGTTCGAGGACGAACTGCCCTCGTTCGTGAACACATCGTCGCTGCGGGTCGCCGGCGGCCTCGGCACGATCGCCCGGGTGGTGACCAACGGCGCCGAGGTCTATCGCAACAAGCTCCGCTTCGCCGAGGCCGAGCGGCGCGTGCGCACGCTGTACGTGCCGTTCCACGAGGCCATCCAGGACATGCTGGCGGCGACCATGGACCGCTTCGGCGCAGCGCTCCTGATCGACTGTCATTCGATGCCGTCCGTCGGCGGCCCGATGGATCGCGACCCCGGCCATGAGCGCGCCGATGTCGTGCTCGGCGACCGCTACGGCACCAGTTGCGCCAAGTCCGTCATCGACGCGGCCGAACACGTGCTGACCCGCGCCGGCTATCGCGTCGCGCGCAACGACCCCTACGCCGGTGGCTTCACGACGCGCAACTACGGCCGCCCGGAGGCCGGTGTGCACGCCCTGCAGATCGAGATCAAGCGCTCGCTCTACATGGACGAGGCACGCATCCAGCGCAGCCCCGGCATGGCGCGCGTGCGCGACAGCTTGGCGGTTCTGATCGAGACCCTAGCCGGATTGGACCACGCCGCGCTGGTCTAGACCGCCGCCGAGCTCAGTTGCTCGGCGTCCCATACATGCTGGTGCTGCTGTCGTCGTCGCTGTCGCCGCCGCCCGCGCGATTGTTGCCTGTGTTCGCGTCCAGGCCGGCACAGGCGTTCAGCAGCGCCACCAACACGATCACCATCCACCGCTTCATAGCGCCTCCTTCGCCGCGCCAGTAGCGGGCGAAAGAGGCGTCGCGTTCCATCACGCTTGGGCCACGGCCCGCCACGATTTCCGGCGCGAAGCGTGATGCGGATCAGGCGGGCGGAGGTGGGGGGCGGCGCGCGGCACGCTGGCGCTCGACGTCGGCGGCGAACTTCTTCAGGTTGACCGGCACGCGCTTCGGTCCCCAGGTCCCCGGCGCGCCATCGAACACGCCTGCGAGCGCCTCGCCACAGGAGGTGCACTTGCCGTCGGCGGTGAGGTTCCAGACCCCGAGCTTGTACCAGTCGCGACCGATGAGCTTGGTGCCGCAGCCGCCGCAGTACGTCGAGCTACCTTCCTCGTCGTGGACGTTGCCGACGAAGACGTGGCGCAAGCCCGCCTTGCGGGCGACGGCGCGGGCCCGCTGCAGGGTAGCGTGCGGTGTGCGCACCACGTCCGTCATGCGGTAGTCCGGATGGAACGCAGAGAAGTGCAACGGCACGTCGGGACCCAGGTTCTCGACGAACCACTCCGACAGCTTGCCGAGCTCGGCATCGCCGTCGTTGTACCCAGGGATCAGCAGTGTCGTGACCTCAAGCCAGGTCTTGGTCTCGTGATGGATGTACTTGAGCGTGTCGAGGACTGCTTCGAGTTGGCCCGCACATACGCGTTTATAGAAGTCTTCCGTGAACGCCTTCAGATCGACGTTGGCGGCGTCCATCTTCTTGTAGAACTCGATGCGCGGCTCCGGCGAGATGTAGCCGGCCGTCACCGCCACCGTCTTGATGCCGGCGGCATGGCACGCGTCGGCGACATCGACCGCATATTCCAAGAAGATGGTCGGATCGTTGTAGGTGAACGCCACCGAGCGGCAGCCACCCGCGCGCGCGGCGAGCGCGATTAGTTGCGGCGTCGCTGCGTCGGCGAGCTTGTCCATGTCGCGCGACTTGGACATGTCCCAGTTCTGGCAGAACTTGCACGAGAGGTTGCAGCCGGCGGTGCCAAAGCTCAGCACGGACGTGCCGGGCAGGAAGTGGTTCAGCGGCTTCTTCTCGATCGGATCGATGCAGAATCCGGAGGAGCGGCCGTAGGTGGTGAGCACCAGGTTGCCCGCATCGTCCGCGGCACGCACGAAGCACAGGCCGCGTTGGCCGGGATGCAGCTTGCATTGGCGCGGGCAGACGTCGCATTGGATGCGCCCGTCATCGAGGCGGTGCCAATAGCGCGCTGGCACGCCTTGGATGACGTCGGGCGCGTCGGCGGCGGGGGTGGGAACGGTCTCGGTCACGGTAGCCTGCGCTGCCTGGCCCAATTGTTGCTACGCCGGAAATGCATCCGGTATCCTGGTCTTCCAGGGTCCTGGCGAATGCGCGCCAAACCCTACCTTAGGCCTCCATGACCGCAGCCACAGCGCCCAGAGTTCGCAAGAGCGTCGTGGCCGGAGCGTTCTACCCGGCCGCACCCAGCGATCTCTCGGCCGCAGTCGCCAAGTACATGGCGGCGGCCGAGGCCGGCGCCCAGGCGGCGCGCGCCAAAGGCGCACCGGTTCCGAAGGCAATTGTCGCTCCCCATGCGGGCTTCGTCTATTCGGGGCCGATCGCCGGCAGCGCCTATGCGCGCATCGCACCTGCCGCCGATCGCATCCGCCGTGTCGTGCTGTTGGGCCCCTCGCACCGGGTTGGCTTCCGCGGCCTGGCGGTTCCGACCGTCGATGCCTTCGAAACACCGCTCGGCACCATTCCGCTCGACCGCGCCGCCATCGACAGCATCGCACGACTGCCGGGCGTGCAAGCGCGCGACGATGCCCACGCGATGGAGCACAGCCTGGAAGTGCAGTTGCCATTCCTGCAATGCATATTCCCGCAATTCAGGCTGGTTCCAATCGTCGTCGGCGACGCCGGTCCGGCGGAAGTCGCCGCTGTGCTCGAAGCGTTATGGGGTGGGCCGGAGACTGTCATCATCGTCAGCTCCGATCTCAGCCACTACGAGAACTACGAAACCGCCCAGCGCATGGACCATGAGACCGTACGCGCCATCGAGGCGTTGGCGGTGAACGGTGTCGGCGAGCACGGCGCCTGCGGACGCCGGCCGATCCGCGGCCTTCTGGAATTGGCGCGTCGTCGCGGCATGCAGGCGCAGTGCATCGACGTGCGCAACTCCGGCGACACCGCCGGGCCGCGCGATCGCGTCGTCGGCTACGCGTCGTTCGTGTTCGAAGAGAACGCCAGCGGCGAGTCGCCG
>CAMEYM010000021.1 GCA_945947575.1 Rhizobium sp. Q54 | reverse complement strand
GAGCAACTGACCGAACACCGTAGATTGGTAGCGCATGGCTTGGGCTCTCCGAGCTTCAATTCAACCGAGTTCTCAGCAAACCCAGTTGAATCCAAGCCATGCACCTCGTCCACTGCACCGCTAACCGGACAGCAGTGGGTCAGGCCCGGGCATGACGAACTAGCGCGAACTTACGCGCCGCGATTGAACGTCAGGTTCTTGTCGCGCAGGGCCTTGAACAGCCCGTCGAGGCCGCCCTGTTGGACGACGGCGCTGAACTCGTCGCGCAACGTGATCCCGAGGCGCAGGCCCTCGATGATGAGGTCCACGACGCGCTGCTGGCCCGCGGCTTCGCGCACGTGCCACTCGATGTTGATCGGCTGCGCCTGCGCCGGGCGCACGATGCGCGACTGCACCAGATTCTCGGTGGCGTTCACGGCGCGCACCCCGAGCACGTCGAAACGCTCGCCGGAGAACTGGCGGAAGCGCTGGGAGTACGTGTTGATGAAGTAGTCCCTGTAGAGCTTCACGAACTCGGCGCGCTGCGTTTCGTTCGCCTGGCGCCAGTAGATGCCGAGGGCGAACTGCGCCATCGCCGGTGCGTCGAAGGAGCGATCGACGAAGGCGACGAACTCGCGCGCGTACTCCTGGTCGGTGAGACCGGGCTTGCTGAGCACGGCGATGGCTTCGGCGCCGCGTTCGCGCACGAAGTTCTCGGCGTCTTTGGGAGCGGCAACGGCCTCGATGCTGGAGAAGCCCAAGATCAGCGTCAGCGAGGCCACCACGGCAGCGGCGGCGAGAAGTCGTGCGGGTGGGAACAAGGATGTGCGCATAGGCAAACCCCGCTTATTCGAAGTTGAAATCGCCGAACGGTGCCGGCGCGCCGTTCCTTATCTGGTTGTTCCGGGCCTGCCGGTAAAGGCTGCGTGCGGTGACGTAGAAATTCAACGAGGTACGCCGAAGGTCGTTGAACTCCTCCAGGGTGCGCTCGCGGGCATCGACGGCGCCGGCCACCGTGCGGCCGGTGAAGAACCAGGTGTCATCCGGCTGGTTGATGCCGTACTCGAACGGGTCGAGGGTGCGGTCGCCGAACATGCCGGCCGTGTCGCGCAAGTTGGTGGGGCCGTGGAAGGGCAGCACCAGGTAGGGGCCTTCTTTCACGCCCCAGGTGGCCAGCGTCTGGCCGAGGTCCTCTTCGTGCGGCTCCCAGTCGTTGCCGGTCACGTCGAAGAAGCCGAGGATGCCGACCGTGGAGTTGAAGACGAAGTCCCACGAAGTTTCGGCGGCGCGCCGGACTTCGCCCTGCAGCAGGTCGTTGGCGAAAGTTACCGGCGCGCGCAAGTTATGGAGGAAGTTGCGCACGGCAACCCGCCCGCCCACCGGCACCGACTTGCGGTAGCCGCGTGCCACCGGCTCCAGCACGTAGCGGTCGACCTCCATGTTGAAGGCGAAAACCGCGCGGTTCAGCGGCTCCAGCGGGTCATTGGCCTCGTCGTAGGCAGCCCGCGCTACTGGGTCGGAAGGGACGCTCGCGCACGCCGTCAGGAATACTGCGGCGGCAAAGAGAGACAGCCTGACAATCATCGCCCAACTACTTGCGGGAGGTCCCGCCTCCAGGCGACCGCGCCGTCGGCAGCTGCCGGGTACGCACCCGATCGCCGCCGCCCCCGTGGCAGACAAGTCGCAGAAACAAGTCTGCTGGGTACCATAGGCCCTGGGGTTCGTCAGTACGCGCCGTCACTTGCTGGCGCGAAAGAAACACCGGAGTTGCGCGAACGCCACAGTGGTGCGGCCGAGCCGAAGGCGCGGCAAGCCCGGCCGTTTGATCGCCCTCGACACAAACATAAGGATATGTTTATGTATCAACATGCATACTGACGAACTGCTCGCAGGCCTGCGCGCCGCAGGGGAGCCGACCCGGCTGCGCCTCTTGGCGCTGTGCGCCCAGGGCGAGCTGACGGTCAGCGAGCTGACCCAGATCCTCGGCCAAAGCCAGCCGCGCATCTCGCGCCACCTCAAGCTGCTCTGTGACGCGGGACTTCTCGATCGCTTCCCCGAGGGCACCTGGGCGTTCTACCGCTTGGCGGAACGTGGGCCCGGGCTTGAGCTCAGCCGCGCGTTGGCGCGCCTGATGGCGCCGGAGGATCGTGGCGACGATCCCAACCTGTCCCAGGACCTGGCGCGGCTCGCCGAGGTCAAGCGGGCGCGCCAGGCGCGCGCCGAGGCGTACTTCCGCGCCAACGCCGCGCACTGGAACGAGATCCGCTCGCTGCACGTGCCCGAAGCCGAAGTGGAGCGCGCGTTGCTCACCGCCTTCACCGGGCGGCCCATCCGCCAGTTCCTCGACATCGGCACCGGCACCGGCCGCATTCTCGAGCTGTTCAAGGAGCGCGCCGAGCGCGGCATGGGCATCGACCTGTCGCGCGAGATGCTCGCGGTGGCGCGGGCGCGTCTCGAGGACGCCGGCTGCAGCCAGTTCCAGGTGCGCCATGGCGACATGTACCACCTGCCGTTCGGGCCAAGTTCGGTGGACGCCATCAGCATCCACCAGGTGCTGCACTACGCCGACGAGCCGGCGGCAGCGATCCGCGAAGCGGCGCGCGTGCTGGCGCCCGGCGGACGTCTCGCCGTCGTCGACTTCGCGCCGCACCAGCTGGAGTCCCTGCGCGACGAGCACGCCCATCGCCGCCTCGGCTTCACCCACGACGAGGTCGCCGCGTGGTTCGTCTCCGCCGGCCTAGTGCCGATCGCGCCGACCGAGTTGGCGGGCGATCCCCTGACCGTCACCATCTGGGCCGCCGACGCGCCCGCGCAGCCGGCTTCCGAAAGAAACGCGGCATGATGCCCGACAACAAGCTTTCCGTTTCGTTCGAGTTCTTCCCGCCCAAGACCGAGCAGATGAACGAGCAGCTATGGCAGGCGGTGCAACGTCTTGCTCCGCTCGGCCCGAAGTTCGTCTCCGTCACCTACGGCGCGGGCGGCAGCACGCGCGAGCGCACGCACTCGGTGGTGCGCCGCATCCAAGCCGAAGCCGGCCTGCGTTCGGCCGCGCACCTCACCTGCGTCGGCGCCACCCGCGCCGAGGTGGACACGGTCGCGCGCGACTACTGGTCGTCCGGCATCCGCCACATCGTCGCCCTGCGCGGCGATCCGCCGGAAGGCCAGGCCAAATACGCGCCCCATCCGGGCGGCTATGCGTTCGCCGCCGACCTGGTCGCAGGCCTGCGCAAGGTCGCTGACTTCGAGCTGTCGGTTGCCGCGTATCCGGAGGTGCATCCTGAGGCAATCAGCGCACAGGCCGACCTCGATAACCTGAAGCGCAAGATCGACGCCGGCGCCACCCGCGCCATCACCCAGCTCTTCTTCGACAACCAGCGCTACCTCGCGTTCCTCGACCGCGCGCGCAAGGCCGGCATCACGGTGCCGATCGTGCCCGGCATCACGCCGGTGACCAACTTCGCCAAGATCGTACAGTTCGCCAAGAAGTGCGGCGCCAGCATCCCGCGCTCGCTCGCCGACGCCTTCGACGGCCTCGACGACGACCCCGAGACGCGCAAGCAGGTCGCCGCCGCCGTCGCCATCCGCCAGTGCCAGGACCTGCGCGATGAAGGCGTGAGCGACTTCCACTTCTACACGCTGAACCGCGCCGACCTGACCTATTCGATCTGCCATATTTTGGGACTAAGGCCGCCGAAGGCGGACGTGCCGAAAGTCGCCGCGGCGGCTGGCTAACTTCTCCTCTTCACCCATATCAGTGCGATCGGAAGCGTAACGGGTACGCATGAGCAATTTTCTCGACCATCTCTCGCAACGAGTTCTGCTGTGCGACGGCGCCATGGGCACCCAGGTGCAGTCGCGCAACCTCGACCTCAACCGCGACTATCTCGGTCAGGAGAACTGCACCGAGATCCTGAACAAGTCGCGCCCCGACCTCGTGCGCGAGATCCACGCGACGTACCTCGCCGCGGGCTCCGACATGGTGCAGACCAATTCGTTCGGCGGCTCGCCCATCACGCTGGGCGAGTTTGGCCTGCGCGATGAGGCGTTCGCCATCAACCAGCGCGCCGCCGAGCTTGCCAACGAGGCGATCGACCAGTTCAAGGGCGACGGCCGCACGCGCTTCGTGCTGGGCTCCGTCGGCCCCGGCACGCGCCTCCCCACCCTCGGCCACATCCAGTACCAGGAGCTCGAGGACGCCCTCACCATCCAGTGCGCCGGCCTCATCGCCGGCGGGGTTTCCGCGATTCTCATCGAAACCTGCCAGGACCCGCTGCAGATCAAGGCCGCCATCAACGGCGCCAAGCGCGCGCGCAACGAGGCGAAGAAAGACATTCCGATTCTCGTCCAGGTGACGGTCGAGACCACCGGCACTCTGCTGGTCGGCGCCGACATCGCCGCGGCCGCCACCATCGTCGACGCGCTTGGCGCGGACTCCATGGGCCTCAACTGCGCCACCGGTCCGCAGGAGATGGCGGACCACGTGCGCTGGCTGTCGCGCAACTGGCGCCGCCACATCTCGGTGCAGCCGAACGCCGGCCTGCCCGAGCTGATCGAGGGCAAGACCCACTATCCGCTCGGGCCCGAAGAGATCGCGCGCTGGCAGGAGCGCTTCGTGGTGGAGGAGGGCGTCTCCATCGTCGGCGGCTGCTGCGGCACCGTCGGCCCGCACATCGCCGCCATCGACAACATGCTGAAGCGCGTCGGCTCCAAGACCGGCGGCAAAGCGTCCGCGGCGCGCCCGACGCCGGTCAAGCGCAGCGTCCACTACGTGCCGTCGATCGCCTCGCTCTACGGCCAGGTCGAGCTGCGCCAGGAGAACGCGTACCTCTCCATCGGCGAGCGCTGCAACGCCAACGGCTCCAAGAAGTTCCGCGAGCTGCAGGACGCCGAGAACTGGGACGGCTGCGTCGACATGGGCAAGGACCAGGAGAAGGAGGGCTCCCACGCCCTCGATCTCTGCTGCGCCTACGTCGGCCACGACGAAGTCAAAGAGATGGGCGAGGTCATCACGCGCATGCGCGGCGCCGTGCGCGCGCCCCTCGTCATCGACTCGACCGAGCTGCCGGTGCTGGAAAGCTCGCTCGCCCTCTACGGCGGCAAGGCCATCCTCAACTCGATCAACTTCGAGGACGGCGAGGAGCCCGCGCACAAGCGCCTCGTGCTCGCGAAGAAGTTCGGCGCCGCGGTCATCGCCCTCACCATCGACGAAGAGGGCATGGCCAAGACCGTCGACCAGAAGGTCGCGGTGGCGAAGCGTCTCTACGACTTCGCGGTGAACAAGCACGGCCTGCCCGCGTCGGACCTGCTGTTCGATCCGCTCACCTTCACCATCTGCACGGGCAACGAGGACGATCGCAAGCTCGGCCTGTGGACGCTCGAAGGCATCGAGCGCATCGCCAAAGAGCTGCCCGAGTGCCAGATCATTCTGGGACTTTCCAACATCTCGTTCGGCCTCAACCCCGCGGCCAGGCACGTTCTCAATTCCGTGTACTTGGACCACGCCCTGAAGCGCGGCCTCACCGGCGCCATCGTGCACGTCGCGCGCATCATGCCGCTGCACAAGATTCCGGAAGACGAGCGCATCGCCGCCGAGGACCTGATCTACGACCGCCGCCGCGAGGGCTACGACCCGCTGCAGGCGTTCATCGCCCTGTTCGGCGACCGCAAGGTCGAGACGACCAAGAAGGTCCGCTCCGAGCACGTCGAGGAGCGCCTGAAGGAGCGCATCATCGACGGCAACCGCCAGGGCATGGACGCCGACCTCACCGAGGCGCTGACCAAGCACAAGCCCCTCGACATCATCAACACGTTCCTCTTGGACGGCATGAAGGTGGTGGGCGAGCTGTTCGGCGCCGGCAAGATGCAGCTCCCCTTCGTGCTCGCCTCCGCCGAAACGATGAAGGCGGCCGTCGCCTACCTGCAGCCATTCATGGAGAAGGCGTCAGGCCCGGCGCGCGGCACCATCGTGCTCGCCACGGTGCGCGGCGACGTGCACGACATCGGCAAGAACCTGGTCGACATCATCCTGACCAACAACGGCTACAAGGTGGTCAACCTCGGCATCAAGCAGCCGATCCAGACCATCATGGACGCCGCCAAGACCCACGCCGCCGACGCCGTCGGCATGTCGGGCTTGCTTGTGAAGTCCACCGTCATCATGCGCGAGAACCTGGAAGAGATGACGCGCCAGGGCTTCGGCATGCCGGTCCTGTTGGGCGGCGCCGCGCTGACGCGCTCCTACGTCGAGGACGACTGCACCAAGGCGTACGGCCCCGGCCGCGTCGCCTACGCCCAGGACGCGTTCGACGGCCTCGGCATGATGGCGCAGGTGATGGAGGGCAAGTTCGACGACGTCTTGCAGGAGCAGCGCGCCAAGCGCGCCGCCAAGCCGAAGAGCACCAAGAAGCTTGGTCAGGCGGCGACCGCCGACCTGCGTCCGGTCGACATCGAGGAAACCAAGGTCCGGCGCGACGAGTTGAATCGCGATCTGCCGGTGCCCACCCCGCCGTTCTTCGGACCGCGCATGATCGAGAGCGTCAACCTCAAGGCGCTGATGCCCTACCTGAACGAGACGATGCTGTTCCAGTTCCACTGGGGGTACCGGAAGCAGGGCAAGAAGAAGGAAGAGTTCGACGCCTGGGCGCAGAAGGAGCTCAAGCCGATCATCGCGCGCATCGCCGAGCAGTGCATGCGCGAAGAGATCCTCAAGCCGCAGGCGATCTACGGCTACTGGCACGCTGCCGCCGAAGGCAACGACCTGATCCTCTACGGTGAGAACAAGGCCGAGGTCGGCCGCTTCACCCTGCCGCGCCAGAATGTGCCGAACGGCCTGTGCATCGCCGACTTCGTCCGCGACGTGAAGTCCGGCCAGCGCGACGTCGTCGGCTTGCAGTTGGCGACGGTGGGACAGCACGCGTCCGAAGTCGCACGCGAGTGGTTCGCCAAGGACCGCTACCAGGACTACCTGTACCTGCACGGCTTCGGCGTCGAGATCACCGAGGCGCTGGCCGAGTACGTCCACAAGCGCATCCGCCACGAACTTGGGCACGGCGCCGAGGACGCGCCGAACATGCACGACCTCTTGAAGCAGAACTACCGCGGCAGCCGCTATTCGTTCGGCTACCCCGCGTGCCCGAACCTCGGGGACCAGCGCAAGCTGTTGGAGCTGTTGGGCGCCGAACGCATCGGCGTCAGCCTAGGCGAAGGCGACCAGCTCCACCCCGAGCAGTCGACGAGCGCCCTCGTCATCCTGCACCCGCAGGCGAAGTACTTCTCGGTATAGCCGCGCACCCCCAACCCTCCCCCCGGACGGGGGGAGGGCAGGGTGAGGGGCAAGCGAATCCCTCCGCAGCCTCCTTACGTCGTCTAGAGGTCCTTCTCCGCCAGACTCCGAAACGCATCCGGCACCGAGCGGGCGCCGCCCGCCGTCGCGGACGCGTACCCCACCGCGTCCCAGCCAAAGCGTGCCCGGATCGCATCGACGGCGCGGTCGGCGCGTTCGCGCGCGACCCCTTTGCGGGTGCCAGGCCGGCCGCCATCGTCCCGCAGCTTGAACGGCAGCTCCAGCTGCAACGTCGACTGGCCCAGGTGCGAGGCGGAGATCGCCACCAGCGAGATGCTCCTCTCTTCCGGGTGATCCCGCAGGAGACCGCGGACCAGGTCGAGCGCGACCTCTGTCAGCGTCGCCGTCGCCGAGATCGGCGCACCGAGCGTCACGGCGCGGGTGACCGAGCGCAGGTCGGCGAAGCGCACGCGCACGGTCACCGTGCGGCAGGGGCGGTCCTTGGCGCGCAGCCGGCTGGCGATGCGCTCGGCGAGATGCTGGAGCGCCGGCCGGAAAACGCGTTCGGTCGCAGGCTGCCTGCCCAGCGCCGATTGCGCCCCGATCGTGCGGGCGCGGCGATGGGTTTGGACTTCCCGGACGTCACGATTCCAGGAGAGGCCAAGCAGCTTTTGTCCGGCAGCGCGCCCGAGCAGCTTCTCCATCGACTCGGGCGAGCGCACGGCCAGCTGTCCGATCGTCGTCACGCCCGCGCGGGCGAGCCGCTCCTTGGTGACGGGCCCCACGCCCCACATCAGCTCGACGGGCAGGCCATGCAGGAATTCGACTTCGGTAGCGGGGTCGACCACCAGAAGGCCATCGGGCTTGGCGACCTGGGAGGCGATCTTCGCCAAGTGCTTCGTGCGCGCCACGCCGATCGAAATCGCCAAGCCGAGCTCGGCGCGCACGCGGGCGCGCACCGTCTGCGCGATCGCCGCGGGCTCGCCGAACAGTCGGGTCGATCCCGCGACGTCCGCAAATGCCTCGTCGATCGAGATGCGCTCGACTTCTGGCGTGTAGTCGCGCAACACGTCGATGGCAGCGTCGCCCAGCCGCTGGTATTCGCCGAAGTGCCCGCCGACGAAGGTGAGCTCCGGACAAAGCTTGCGCGCCTGCCACGCAGGCATCGGGCTCCGCACGCCGAACGCCTTCGCTTCATAGGAAGCCGCCAGCACGATCCCCCCGCCGACCGCGATCGGCTTGCCCCGCAACGACGGATCCAACAGCTGCTCGACCGAGGCGTAGAAGGCGTCCAGATCCGCATGAAGGATCGCGGCGGCGGTCTGCATGAGGGCCTCGTTGGAACGAGAACATAAAGGGAACACGGTGCTCGCGTCAACGCCGCCCTGCCGACCTGGACACCCTCTCCCTGCACAGGGGGAGGGCAGGGTGAGGGTCAAAGAGAGTCGCGCCGCTTCGCCGGCGCTCCCCTCCGCTCGTCGGAGCGCCAGACCGCTTGACGAACCAATAGCTCCGTAGCTATGCATTACCCATAGCCATTTGCATATGGGTCAACAGTGCCGGCCACCCACGACGCACTCTTCCGCACCCTCGCCGATCCCACCCGGCGCGCGCTCTTCGAGCGCCTGTGCGCGGAGGGGGAGAAGACCGTCGCGGCGCTCACCGCGCGCGCCGGCGTCTCCCAACCCGTCGTCTCCAAGCACCTGGCGCAGCTGAAGCAGGCCGGACTCGTGCGCGACCGCCACGAGGGCCGCCACACGCACTACAGCGCGCATCTCGGCGCGCTCGCGCCGCTCATCGACTGGACCAGCCAGATGACCGGCTATTGGCAAAGCCGGTTCGACGACCTCGAAGACCTTCTCAAAAGGATGGACCAATGAAAGCGAAGGCGAAGCCCAAAGGGCGTCCCGCGATACGGAAAGCTAAGGAAAAAAAGGCCGCGGCAAAGGGCGCGCGGGCCAAGAGGTCCGCGATCGCCAAGCCCGCGAAGGCGACCAAAGCGAAGCCCGCGCCGAAGAAAGCCTCCGCACCCGCGCGCGCGCTGCACGTGAAGAAGGGCGAGAAGATTCCCGCCGGGAAGACCGCGTCCGAGCTCATCGATCAGCGCATCGGCGACGCCGGCGGTTGGCGTGGCGAGACGCTCTCGCGCTTGCGCGCGCTGATCCTCGATGCCGCTCCCGGCACGACCGAGGAGTGGAAGTGGGGCGTCCCGGTCTGGTCGAACAACGGCATCGTCTGCACCGGCGAGGTCTACACCCAGGTCGTCAAGCTCACCTTTATGCGCGGCGCCGCTGTCCCCGACCCGCAGCGCCTGTTCAATTCCAGTCTGGAAGGCGCCACGCGCCGCGCCATCGACATCCGCGAAGGCGAGACGATCGACGCGCGCGCATTCCAGGCGCTGGTGAAAGCCGCTGTGGCCGGCAACGGCGCGTCATCGAAGAAGTAGGAGGGAGGTCCCCAGGAACTGGAACAAATGGATTCGCCAGATGCACGCGGGCTCGCCGTCACCTTCACGCTGGCGGTGCTGGCCAACTTCGCCGTCATCGGCCGCGAGCCGATCGCGCTCTACGTCGGCGCGCTCACGCTGTTGCCGCTCTTCCTGCTGCTGTTCAGCGGCCGGTACTTGTTCGTGTTGCCGTACCTGAACCGGCGCGGCAGTTGACGCGCCGGCGGGGGCGCCGCCAAATACGTAATGGGTTGACAATACGATACGATTAGTATATGGTGCGCGGAACTCGAGAGCCCAGCGCACAATGGACACGCCCCAAGACCTCGATCTCCCATCAGCACGATTCGTATCTGCCGGGCAGGCGCACCGCGCCCTTGGCCCGCGCAAGCCCGCGCATTTTGCGCGGGGCGAACCGGGTGGACCGCGTCGCGCCGGCGCCCCAAGAACGCGCGCGCGCCAGCACCTCCCTCCCCCTGCAAAGGGGGAGGGCCGGGGTGAGGGTCAAGAGACTCTCGCGACCACGCCGCCATCCCATGCTGATCTGGCCCGGGGTCCGGTGCCGTTGACGCCCGCAGACGGCCCGCAACCACCGTTGTTGCGGCCACGAATCTGGTTAGCGCGCCCGAAACGCCTCGACGAGATTCGAGAGCGACGTGTACGTCCCGCCACCGGCGCGCGTCGCGCCACCAATCACGTAGAGGACGCCGTCGATGCCCGCGCTCGTCAGTCCATGGCGCGCCGTCGGCATGAGCGTTGCGGCGGCCCACGTGTTCGTCGCCGGGTCGTACGCCTCGTTCTGGTTGAACGTCTTGTCGCCGCCGAGTTCCTCGCCGCCGGCGACGTGGATGCGGCCCTGGATCGCCGCCGCCGTAAGTCCGCCGCGCGCCGTCGGCATGTCGGCGAGCTTGCTCCAGCGGTCGGTGGCGGGGTCGTAGACCTCGGCGGTGGTCTGGTTGCGCCCGCTCCAGCGCCCGCCCATCAGGTACAGCTTGCCGTCGAGCGCCGCCGCGGACGTGTGCTCGCGCACCGTCGGCAACGCCGCGACGTTGGTGGCCCAACGGTCGGTGGCGGGGTCATAGGCCCACATGCGTTGGGGGAAGTCGCCGACGCCGCCGACGACGTACAGCTTGCCGGCGACCGCGACCATGGCGTGCGCGGCGCGCTCGCCCGGCATGTCGGCGCGGCGCGTCCAGGTGTTGGCGGCCGGGTCGAACATCCACAACGTGCGCAGCGGCTCGTTGAACGAGGCGCGGTAGCCGCCGCTCACATAGACGCGGCCGTCGTGTCCGGCCGCGGCGGTGTGGTGGCGCGCTTCCGGGATCGGCGCCAGCGCCTGCCAGCGGTTGGCGACCGTGTCGTACATCTCGAAGGTGGCGATACCGCCGCTCTGGATCAGGCCGCCGACCACGTAGACGCGCGTGTCGATTGTCGCTGCGGCAATTTCCGAGCGCGCCGTCGGCATCGGCGCCTTGGTCTCCCACGTCCCGTCGATGGTGCGCGGCTGCGCAAGCGCAACGCCCGGCCACAGCGCCAACAGAAGTGCGAGGGCCGCGCGGTTACGCGCGCGAACCACAGACGTCACCATGGGAACTCCTTGCCGGTGTGATGCCAGAATTTTCCCGAGTCGTTGGGCGTCAGCTTGTCGAACACCGCGCGCATGCGCCGTGCGCTTTCGTCCGCGCTGAGGGTGCCGCCCGGCCCGCCCATGTCGGTCTTCACCCAGCCGGGGTTCATCGCCACGGCGATGATGCCGCGCCCGCGCAGATCCATGGCCAGCGAGCGCATCACCATCTGCAGCGCCGATTTCGACGTGCGGTAGGCGTAGTAGCCGCCCGAGCCGTTGTCGGCGATCGAGCCCATGCCGCTCGAGATGCCGGCCATCAGCTTCTTCTGGCTGCGCGCCACCTGCTCGACGAATGCTTCCGCCATGCGCAACGCTGCCATGGTGTTGACGCGGAACACCTGCTCCCAGGCGTCATAGTCGGTGCGTCCGAACGAAGGGGAGGGGTCGTAGACGCCGGCGTTGTTGAGGAGCACATCGATCGACTCGGCTGCCAACGACTTGCCGAGCGCGGCGATCGCCGTACCATCGGCGACGTCGAGCGCATGCACGCTGACGACTCCTTGTCCCTTGGCTCCCGACCCCGCCGCGAGCTTCTCCAGCTCCTTGGCCTTGGCCGGCGTGCGGCAGGTGGCGAACACGCGCCAGCCGTCCTTGGCATACGACTGCGCGAAGGCGAGGCCGATGCCGCGGTTGGCGCCGGTGATCAGGACTGCATTCATGCAGGCACGCTAGCGGCTGCGCCCGCCCCAGCAAAGCCCAGGCGATCCCCTAGGCGGCCGGCCTCGCGCTGCACGCGCGGCCCCTTAAACGGATTTGCGCCGATAGGCAACCCGACTACATTGTCCCCCATGGGTCTCGACCAGCAGTCCTGCGTCCCCTGCCGCGGCGGCATTCCGCCGCTGTCCCGCTTCGAGGCGGCTCCGATGCTCAAGGAGACGCCGGGCTGGACCATGTCCGCGGACGACGTCTGGATCGAGCGCACCTTCAAGTTCCCCGACTTCAAGGCGTCGATGGCGTTCGTCACCAAGGTCGGTGACCTCGCCGAGGACGAAGGCCATCATCCCGACATTACGTTCGGCTGGGGCTACGCCAAGGTCGTGCTCTACACCCACAAGATCCACGGCCTGCATCAGAACGACTTCATCCTGGCGGCCAAGATCAACAAGCTGGCTCCCGGCGCGGCCTAGTCTCTCTCGATCCTCAAGGAAATCCGGCGATGCGTGTTCTCTCCTGGCTGATCGGGCTCGTGGTTGTGGGCGCGGTGGTGTTCGTCATCCTTGGCGTCACGCCCCTGGGCCGCGGTCCCTTCCAGGCGATGTTCGCCGTCGGGCCGATCGAGAAGATCGACTTCACCAAGATGGCGTCCCTGCGCGGTCCGGCGCAGTGGCTGGCGTGCCCCGGCTACGACATGTGCGTCGAGCTCGACGACCGCACGCCGATCTATGACAACGACGTCAACAGCATCAAGCGCACGTGGGACCGCATGCTCGGCGAGCTGTTCCCGCAACTCGAACTCGTGCAGTCCGACGACACGATCCGCCAGTACACCTACCTGCAGCGCCGCGCCTTCTTCCAGCTGCCCGACCTGGTGACGGTGCAGATCTTCCCGAACGGCGAGACGCGCGGCTCGGTGGCGATCTTCAGCCGCTCGGTCTACTCGGTCGGCGATTTCGGCTCCAACTCCAGCAGGGTGATCCGCATGATGGATTACCTGGACGAGCACCTGTCGCTGTACAAACGCTGACCTATGTTGCCAGTGCGAGCAGCGGCGCAGGCTAAGCCATGAGCATCTGGGGAAAGATCGTCGGCGGAGCTGCCGGCTTCGCCGTCGGCGGCCCATTGGGCGCGCTCTTGGGCGGCATCGCCGGCCACGCGGTCGATCGCGCCCGCGACGAGACGACGGTGGGTGACGTCCACTCCATCGCCTTCACCATCGCGGTCATCGCCCTCGGCGCCAAGATGGCCAAGGCCGATGGCGTCGTGACGGCGGATGAGGTCGCCGCGTTCCGCCAGGTCTTCCAGGTTCCGGAATCCGAGGTGAAGAACGTCGCGCGCGTCTTCAATCAGGCGCGCAAGGACGTCGCCGGCTTCGAGGCCTACGCCAGCCAGATCGGCGGCATGTTCCGCACCCAGCCGAAGGTGCTCGAGAACCTGCTCGACGGCCTGTTCCACATCGCCCGCGCCGACGGCCGCTTCGTCTCCGACGAGGACGAGTACCTGCGCCGCGTCGCATCGCTGTTCGGATTCTCGGAAGCCGAGTTCGCCCGCATCCGCGAGGCGCACATCGGGCCCGATCAGTCCGATCCGTACACGATCCTCGGTGTCGCCCGCGACGCCAGCGCCGACCAGATCAAGAAGCGCTGGCGCGCTCTCGTGCGCGAGCACCATCCCGACGCCATGATGGCGCGCGGTGTGCCGCAAGAGTTCGTCGAACTGGCGACGGTGAAGGTCGCCGCCATCAACGCCGCCTACGACCGCATCTCCAAGGAGCGCGGCCTCGAGCGCGTCGGAGCGCCGGTCTAGTAGCTGTGCGCCAGAGGGCCGATAAGCCGGGTTCTGTACCTCTTGCGAGGCGATGGCCATTCCTCTGGGACGTCCATTGCTGGACGCCTCGCGCGACCAACCCGAATGCTCAGCCCTGAGACGGGCTTGCCCGGACTTGCGCCCGGACGTGGCACTCCTATTCGGTCTTGCTCCCGGTGGGGTTTGCCGTGCCGCTCCTGTTGCCAGTCGCGCGGTGCGCTCTTACCGCCCCGTTTCACCCTTACCCATCCGAAGATGGGCGGTCTGTTTTCTGTGGCACTTTCCCTGGGGTCGCCCCCGCCGGTTGTTACCCGGCACCGTGTCTCCGTGGAGCCCGGACTTTCCTCCCTGCCGCAGGAAACCTGGGCAGAGCAGCCACCTGGCCCTCTGGCGCAGGCGCATAGCTAGGGGTGGGCGAGGGTCCCGTCAACGCTGCCCGTGCCGCCGCGACCCATGCGGTCCCATGACGCACCGCATCTGCCTGTGGATGGAAGTAGAACATAGAGGGAACGAAGTCACGGCTGGAGGCCAGACTGAAGGCCCCAAAGTCCAGGATTGTTTGGACTTCACAAGGACTAGACGAATTCTCCAAATCGACGCGCCTCAGGTCCCGCTTCGATTGACGTCCCATGCAATCCCATGATAGCCCAGATAGTCCCATAAGAGCCCACCCCGCCCACCCGGCGGCTGGGCTCCACGGGGCGCGCGGACGGGGGCGGCCGGCGCGGCCGCCAGTCAGTCCGAGGGATGGGCGCGGATGGCGGCACTATTTCTTTCAACGACCGTAAACAAGGTCGACAAGAAAGGGCGGGTTTCCGTCCCCGCATCGTTTCGCGCTGCCCTCAACGAGCAGGGCTTCAACGGCGTCGTCCTGTTCCGCTCCATCCATCACCCCGCCATCGAAGGTTGGGGCCTCGAGCAGATGGAGAAGCTCACCAGCGGCATCGAGCAGCAGTACAACCCGTTCAGCGACGAGCGCGACAACTTCGCGTTCTCCTTTCTGTCGGACTCGGTGCAGCTGCCCTGCGATCCCGAGGGCCGCATCGTCGTTCCCGACAAGCTGCTCGCCCACGCCAAGATCACCGAGACGGCAGCGTTCGTCGGCCGCGGCAAGAGCTTCCAGATCTGGGAGCCGGCTACCTTCGAGGCGCTGCAAGAGAAGGCGCGTCAGCGCGCCGCGCAAGGGCGCCAAGACCTCAAGCTGCCGACCGGCGGCGGGGGAGGCACGAGTGCATAGCTCGGGTCACATCCCCGTCATGCTGCGCGAGGCGATCGCCGCGCTTAGCCCTCAGGACGGCAGCGTGCACGTCGACATGACCTACGGCGACGGTGGCTACACCCGCGCGCTGTTGGAATCGGCGGCTGTGCACGTGTGGGCCATCGATCGCGATCCCGACGCCATCGCCCGAGCGCAAACCCTCGTCGCGCACTACCGCGGCCGCCTGCGCGTCGTGCTGGCGCGTTTCAGCGAAGCCGCCAAGGTCCTGCGCAGCGAAGGGGTCACGCACGTGGCCGGTGTCGTCATGGACCTCGGCGTCTCCTCCCAGCAGCTCGACCAGGCCGAGCGCGGGTTCTCGTTTTCCAAGGACGGTCCGCTCGACATGCGCATGGGCACCGATGGCCCGAGCGCCGAGGATCTCGTCAACACCATGTCGGAGGTTGATCTCGCCGACACGCTCTTCAAGCTGGGCGAAGAGCGTCACGCGCGGCGTATTGCGCGTGCCGTCGTCGAGATGCGGGGCCGCCGGCGCATAGACCGTACGCGCGATCTTGCGGAGATCGTCGCGCACGCGGCGCCGGCGGAGCGCCGCCGCGAAGGCGGCACGATCCACCCCGCCACGCGCACCTTCCAGGCGCTGCGCATGTTGGTGAACGACGAGCTCGGCGAGCTCGAGCGCGGTCTCGACGCAGCCGAAGAGTTGCTCGCGCCCGACGGCCGCCTCGCCGTCGTCGCCTTCCATTCCCTCGAAGACCGCACGGTGAAGCAGTTCCTCACCGAGCGCTCCGGCAATGTGCCCAATCCGAGCCGCCACGCGCCGCCCGCCGTGGCCCAGCGCGCCCCGACGTTCCGCCTCCTGCATCGCGGCGCCGAGAAGCCCACGGCAGCCGAGATCATCGACAATCCGCGCTCGCGTTCGGCGCGTCTGCGCGCCGCGATCCGTACCGACGCACCGAGTTGGGCGACGGCCGCATGACCCGCGCCGGCATCATCTTCGGCGCCGCCGTGCTGCTGAGCTCGCTGCTCTCGATAGGCGTCTACGCCATGAAGTACGAGGTCGAGCGTCTCGACGCGGAAGTGACCGCGCTGACGCGCACGCTCGCGCGCCAGGAGGAGACGCTGCAGGTTCTGGAAGCGGAGTGGAGCTTCCTCAACCGGCCGGACCGTCTCTCCGAGCTGACCGCGCGCCACCTCGAACTGAAGCCCGTCGCTGTGCGCCAACTCGGCGCGCTCGAATCCATACCGCTTCGCAACAGCCTTCGTAGCCAAGCTGCACTCGCTGCTACCCAAAGCCGGGAACCTCCCCTCCGGCTTACACCGGCCGTTTCGCCCGCCCAAGCGACCCCGGCCGGCAAGAGGGAGGCACCATGAACGCGCCCACGTTCATGGCTAGGCATGACGCGGATCCGACCCGATCTCCTCCCGACGGGCGGGTCCGCGTCAGCGCCTCTTCGAAATCCGATCCCCGTTCCGGCAACGACGCCCTGGCGATGGCGCATCGCCGCGTCATCGCGGTAGCGGCGCTGTTCGCCCTGTGCTTCTCGGTCATCGGCGGCCGCCTCGTCGATCTTGCCGCGTCGAAGCCCGAAGCCAGCACACGCACGGCCGACGCGTGGCCAGCGGTGGTGCGCGCGCGCGCCGACATCACCGATCGCAACGGCGTCGTCCTTGCCACCGACCTTTCCGTCGCGTCGCTCTATGCCGAGCCGAAATTGGTTCAAGACCCGGCGCGCACTGCGATGGCGCTCGCTGCCGTGCTGACGGATCTGCCCGCGGCAGAGTTGCGTACCAAGCTCGAATCCGGCCGCACCTTCGCCTGGCTCAAGCGTCACCTGACGCCCAAGGAGCAGGCCGACGTCAATCGCCTCGGTCTGCCCGGCATCGGCTTCCAGCGGGAGCAGCGCCGGATGTATCCGGTCGGCGCGCTCACCGCCCACGTCGTCGGCTACTCGGACATCGACAACAAGGGCATCGCCGGCGTCGAGCAGTTCTTCGACAACGCCCTGCGCGCGTTCCCGCAAAGCGGGCTCGCCGCTCCGCTCAAGCTCAGCCTGGATACGCGCGTGCAATACGCGGTGCGCGAGGAGCTCCTGCGCGCCATGGTGGACTTCAACGCCAAGGGCGCTGCGGGCATCGTCATGGACGCCCACACCGGCGAGCTCATCGCGCTCGTTTCGGTACCGGACTTCGACCCGAACCGCGTCGGCGAAGCTTCCGCCGATTCGCGCTTCAATCGCGCCACCCTCGGCGTGTTCGAGCCCGGCTCGACCATGAAGGTCATGACCGTGGCGATGGCCCTCGACTACGGCACGGCGCGCCTGGACGAGCGCTTCGACGCGACCAAGCCGTTGCGCATCTCGCGCTTCACCATTCACGACGACCACGCCAAGAACCGCTGGCTGACCGTACCGGAGGTGTTTGTCTACTCCTCCAACATTGGGGCGGCGCGCATGGCCATGGAGGTCGGCAGCGAGCGTCAGCGCGGCTTCCTTGCCAAGCTCGGCATGCTCGATCGGCTGCCCATCGAACTGCCCGAAGCGGGCGCCCCGCTGGTGCCCGAGATCTGGCGCGACATCAACACCATCACCATCGCCTTCGGCCACGGAATCGCCATGAGTCCCCTGCAGTATGCCGCCGGCTTTGCAGCGGCGGTGAACGGCGGCTTCAAGGTCGCGCCCACGCTGCTGGCGGGCGGGCGGCCGGGAGCACGGGAACGCGTCCTGTCCCAGGACACCTCGGACGTGATGCGCCGCCTGCTGCGCCTCAACGTCGAGGAAGGCACGGGGCGGCAGGCCGACAGCCTGGGCTATCTGGTCGGCGGCAAGACGGGCACTGCCGAGAAGGCGGTTGCGGGTGGATACAAGAAGAACGCGCTGGTGTCGTCTTTTGCCGCAGCCTTCCCGATGAACGATCCCGAGTACGTCGTGCTGGTCATGCTCGACGAGCCGACCGGCACCGCGTCCACGCAAGGATTTGCCACAGGCGGCTGGACCGCTGCCCCGATAGTTTCGCGCATCGTTGGGCGCGCCGGGCCGATGCTGGGAGTTGCCCCGGTGGACGACAAGTCCACCGACGTTCGACGCGCGTTGTTCGTCTCGCTCGATGGGCGGAGGTCGCCGAGTGCTGCTTTCTGACCTGGTCGGCGGTGAGTGGACCGGCGCCGACAAGGGCGCCGCGGGCGATATCGACATTGCGGGCATTGCAGCCCATTCCACCGACGTAAAGCCCGGCTACCTGTTCGCCGCCCTCAAGGGCTCGAAAAACGACGGCAGCCAGTACGTCGCCGATGCGGTGAAGCGCGGCGCGGTCGCGGTGCTCATCGATCGCGGCGTACGCGCCGATGCCGGTTCCGCGCGTCTCATCGGCGTGAACGATGCGCGCCGCACCCTCGCCAAGGCGGCCGCGCGCTTCTTTGGTCAGGAGCCCGAGGTCCTCGTCGCGGTCACCGGCACCAACGGCAAGACGTCCGTGGTGAACTTCGTGCGCCAGATGTGGGAGGCGGCAGGACTGCAGGCCGCCAGCCTCGGCACCCTCGGCGTGCTCGCCGGTGCGCATCACACGCCGCTCAAGCACACGACGCCCGATCCGATCCAGCTGCATCGCCTGCTCGCGGAGCTTTCGGCGGCCGGCGTCAGCCATGTCGCTCTGGAAGCCTCCAGCCACGGGCTGGATCAGCAACGCCTCGCCGGCGTGAGCCTCGACGCTGCGGCATTCACCAACCTCAGCCGCGATCACATGGACTACCACGCCTCGACCGAGGCGTACTTCGCCGCCAAGCTCAGTCTGTTCACGACCGTGCTGCCGCGCGGCGGCGTCGCCGTGCTCAATGCCGACGCGCCTGAGTATCCGGCGCTCGTCGCTGCATGCCGCGCCCGCCGCCAGCAGGTGATTTCCTACGGCCGCGCCGGCCACGAGCTGCGCGTCGCCAATTTCCGCCCGAACGGCAGCGGCACCTACGTCGAGTTGGCGTTCGATGGCCGCGTCGAGACCATTCGCGTGCCGCTGGTCGGCGACTTCCAGCTGTGGAACGCGCTGTGCGCTCTCGGCCTTGTCGTCGGTTCCGGCGGATCGATTGACGCCGCCGTGCGCGCCATCACGGCCCTCAAGGGCGTGCCCGGCCGCATGCAGGAGGTCGCCGAGATCAACGACGCGCGCGTCTTCGTTGACTATGCGCACACACCCGACGCCATCGAAAAGGTTCTGCGCGCGTTGCGCCCGCATGCGCGCCACCGCCTGTCCATCGTGTTCGGCTGCGGCGGCGATCGCGATTCGGGCAAGCGCCCGGTGATGGGCAGCATCGCCTGCAAGCTCGCTGATCGCGTCATCATCACCGACGACAACCCGCGCACCGAGGACGCGGCCAAGATCCGCGCCCAGGTGCTTGCCGGCTGCGAGCGCGCCACCGAGATCGGCGATCGCGCCGAGGCCATCCGCACCGCCATCGCCGGACTCGACGAGGGCGACGTCCTCGTCATCGCCGGCAAGGGCCACGAGAGCGGTCAGATCGTCGGCACCCAGGTGCTTCCCTTCGACGACGCCGAGCATGCGCGCGCCGCGGTGCGCGAGGCGACGGGGGCGACGCCATGACCCTGTGGACCTCCGCCGAGGCGGCCGCCGCGACCCGTGGCCAAGCTACGCACGCCTTTGCCGCGTCCGGCATCTCGATCGACAGCCGTTCGGTCGGCGCCGGCGACTTGTTCGTGGCGCTGTCCGGCCCACGTTTCGACGGTCACGATTTTGCCGAGGCCGCCGTGCGCGGGGGTGCCGCCGCCGCGATGGTCTCGCACCGCCCGCCCAACGCCGGCGACGCGACGCCGCTTCTCGTCGTCGATGACACCATGGCTGCGCTGACCGCGCTGGGCGCCGCCGCGCGCGCCCGCTCGGACGCGCGCATCGTCGGCGTCACCGGCAGCGCCGGCAAGACCGGCACCAAGGAAGCTCTCAAGCTCGCTCTATCCGAGTCGGGCGCGACGCACGCGTCCGCCGCCAGCTTCAACAACCACTGGGGCGTGCCGCTGTCGCTCGCGCGCATGCCGGCCGACAGCGAGTACGGCGTCTTCGAGATCGGCATGAATCATGCCGGCGAGATCCACGACCTATCGTCGTTGGCGCGGCCACACGTCGCGATCATCACGACGGTGGAGGTCGCGCACCTCGAGTTCTTTCCGTCCGTCGAAGCCATCGCCGACGCCAAGGCGGAGATCTTCGACGGCATGGCGCCGGGCGCCGTCGCGATCCTCAATCGCGACAACGCCCATTTTGGCCGCCTCGCCGCCAAGGCGCGCGGCCGCGGCCTCCAAGTCATCAGCTTCGGGGAACACGCCGACGCCGATGCGCGCGTGCACAAGCATGCGCTGCTCGACGACTGCTCGACCGTTGCCGCCAACATCTGCGGCGAGCCCACGACCTACAAGGTCGGCGCGCCCGGCCACCACTGGGTCATGAACAGCCTCGCCGTGCTCGCCGCGGTGCATACCCTCGGCGCCGATCTCGGCCTCGCTGCGCTGGCCATGGCGCGCGTCGATCCGGGCCCCGGCCGCGGCCGCCGCCTGCGTGTCACCCTCGCCGGCGGGCCGTTCGAAGTCATCGACGAAAGCTACAACGCCAATCCGGCCTCGATGCGCGCGGCGCTCGAGGTGTTGGGGCGCGCCCAAGTGAAGGGCCGCGGCCGCCGCATCGCCGTGCTCGGCGACATGCGCGAGCTCGGCACGCGCTCCGGCCGCTTGCACGCCGACCTGGCGCGCATCGCCGAGGAGAGCGGCGTCGACCTGGTCTACACGGTCGGCGAGGACATCGAGGAGCTCGACCACGCCTTGTCGCCGTCGCGCCGCGGCGGTCACGCGGCGCAGCCGTCCGAAGCGGCGGCGATGCTTGCCGAGGTCGTGCGCCCCGGCGACGTCATCCTCGTCAAAGGTTCCCAGGCCACCGGCATGGCCGCGGTGACGCGCGCGCTGTCGGGCCTGTCGATCGGCAATGGCCGCGTGGGCAGGGGAGGCCTCTGATGCTTTACCACCTGCTGTTTCCGTTCGCCGATCAGTTCGCCGCCCTCAACGTGCTGCGCTACCTGACGTTCCGCACCGGCGGCGCCGTGCTGACCGCGCTCGTGCTGAGCTTCTTCCTCGGACCGCCGATCATCCGCTGGTTGAAGTCGAAGCAGCGCACCGGCCAGCCGATCCGCCCGGACGGTCCGCAGACTCACATCGTCTCCAAGGCCGGCACCCCCACCATGGGCGGTGTGCTCATCCTGCTGGCGTTCGGCATCGCCACCCTGCTGTGGGCCGATCTGCGCAACGGATACGTGTGGGCCGCGCTGCTCGTCACCATTGGTTTCGGCGCGGTCGGGTTTGCCGACGACTACCTCAAGGTCACGCGCGCCAATCACCGCGGCGTGTCGGGGCGCACGAAGCTCGTGTTCGAGATCCTCATTGCTGCGGTGGCGACGACATGGATCGTGTCCGTCGCGCCCGACAATCTCGACAGCGGCCTCGCCGTGCCGTTCTTCAAGAACGTGCTGGTGCCGCTCGGCGTCTTCTTCATTCCGATCGCCGCCCTCATCATGGTGGGCGCCTCCAACGCCGTGAACCTAACGGACGGCCTCGACGGCTTGGCGATCGTGCCGGTGATGATCGCCGCGGCGAGCTTCGCCCTCATCGCCTACCTCGCCGGCAACGTGCTGTTCGCCAACTACCTGCAGATCAACCTCGTGCCTGGCGCCGGCGAGCTCGCCGTGTTCTGCGGGGCGCTGGTGGGGGCCGGTCTCGGCTTCCTTTGGTTCAACGCACCACCCGCCATGCTGTTCATGGGCGACACTGGTTCTCTGTCGATGGGCGGCGCGCTCGGCGCGGTCAGCGTCATCACCAAGCACGAACTGGTGCTCGCCATCATCGGCGGCTTGTTCGTGCTCGAGACGGTGTCGGTGTTCGTTCAGGTCGTCTCGTTCAAGCTCACCGGCAAGCGTGTCTTCCGCATGGCGCCGTTGCATCACCACTACGAGGAAAAGGGCTGGGCGGAGGCGACCATCGTCATCCGCTTCTGGATCATCGCCGTTGTGCTCGCGCTCGTCGGCCTCTCGACGCTGAAGCTCCGGTGATGGAGATGATTCCGATCACCACGTTCGCGGGCCGCACGGTCGCCGTCCTTGGTTTGGCC
This sequence comes from Rhizobium sp. Q54, assembly GCA_945947575.1. Lineage (GTDB taxonomy): Bacteria > Pseudomonadota > Alphaproteobacteria > UBA2966 > CAIVPW01 > CAIVPW01. The sequence continues at coordinate 31,211 of CAMEYM010000021.1, read as the reverse complement.
AAGAGCGGCAGCGCGTCTGCGCGTGCATTGCGCGCCGGTGGCGCCAAGGTGATCGCCTGGGACGACGCGCCTGCCCGGCGCGCCTCGGCCGAAGCCGATGGCACGGCCGTCGCCGACTTCTATTCGATGGACTGGCGCGGCGTCGCCGCCCTGGTGCCGAGCCCGGGCGTGCCGCTGCAGGCGCCGATGCCCCACGAAGCGGTACTGCTCGCCCGCGCTGCCGGCTGCGAAGTCATCGGCGACATGGAGCTGTTCGCCCGCCAGTGTCGCGACGCTGGTACCGGCGCGCGCGTCGCCGCCATTACCGGCACCAACGGCAAGTCCACAACCACGGCGCTGCTCGCCTACGTCCTGCGCGCCTGCGGGCGCGATGCTATCGAGGGCGGCAACCTTGGCACCCCGGTGCTGGAGTTGCCCAAGCTTGGGCAGGGCGGCACCTACGTGCTCGAGCTGTCGAGCTACCAGATCGACCTCACCCGCACCTTCGCTGCCGATGTCGCGGTGCTCTTGAACATCACGCCCGACCACATCGATCGCCACGGAAGCATGGCCGGTTACATCGCCGCCAAGGAACGCCTGTTCCATCAGCAGCGTGACGACCAGGTCGCCGTGATCGGCGTGGACGACGCGGACTCCGCCGCGATGTTCGAGCGTGCCAGCACCGCCCGCCGCAAGAACGTCATTCCGGTCAGCGTCGGCCGGGAATTGCGCGGCGGCGTGTTCGTCCGCGATGGCATCCTGCACGACGCGCGTCATGGTGCGGGGCAACGCATTGTCGATTTGCGCACCGCTCGCCTGGTCGGCGTCCACAATTGGCAGAACATGGCGGTCGCCTACGCCGCGGCCGTCAGTCTTGGCTGCGCGCCACATGCGGTCGCTGCGGCGCTGCTCACCTTCCCGGGCCTCGCTCATCGGATCGAAGACGTCGGCACCATCGACGGCGTGCGTTTCGTCAACGATTCCAAGGCGACCAACGCCGATGCTGCGGCCCGCGCGCTTGCCTGCTTCGCGAACATCTACTGGATCGCCGGCGGCCGCCCCAAGGAAGGCGGCATCGAATCCCTGCGCTCGTTCTTCCCCCGCGTCCGCAACGCCTTCCTGATCGGCGAGGCCGCGGATGCCTTCGCCCGCACCATTGGCGACGACATCGACGTCACGCGCTCCGGCACGCTGGCGCGCGCCGTGCGCGACGCCTTCGCGGCGGCCGGCCGTGACGATATCGACGACCCGGTCGTGCTGCTGTCGCCGGCCTGCGCGTCGTTCGACCAGTTCAAGAACTTCGAGGAGCGCGGCGACGCGTTCCGGCAGCTCGTTGCCGAACTCCGCGCCGAGGCACGCCCATGATCGGCCCGGCCCGCACCGACAATTCGATCATCGGCCGCTGGTGGTGGACGGTCGACCGCCTCACCCTCGGCGCCATCGGCGTGCTCATGGCCGTCGGCATGATCCTGGTGGCTGCCGCGAGCCCGGCAGTAGCCGAGCGCATCGGCATCGAGTCGTTCCACTTCGTCGAGCGCCAAGCCCTGTTCCTGGCGCCTGCGGTGTTCGTCCTGTTGGCGGCGTCGCTGCTGTCACCCATCGGCGTGCGCCGCATCGGCGTGGCCGCCTTCGTCGTTGCCGCTGCGCTCATGTTCGCCGCGCTGTTGTGGGGTCCGCAGCTGAACGGCGCGCACCGCTGGATCGTCATCGAAGGCGTCCAGTTCCAACCGTCCGAGCTCGCCAAGCCGGCCTTCGCCATCGTCACCGCCTGGCTTCTGGCGCTGCAGCAGCGCCACGCAGACTGGCGCTTCGGCGCGCTGGCAGGTGCATTGCTCTGCTGGGTACTGGCGTTGCTCGCCTTGCAGCCGGACTTCGGCATGGCCGCGGTCGTCGCCTCCGTTTGGTTTGGCCAGGCGTTCCTCGCCGGCCTGCCGCTGCTGTGGGTCGGCATGGCCGTTGTCGCCGGCGCCGCGGCGCTGTCGGCTGCCTACACCTTCGTGCCGCACGTCACCGAGCGCATCGATCGCTTCCTCTATCCGGCCTCCGGCGAGAACTTCCAGGTCGAGACCGCGCTCAATGCGTTTTCCGCCGGCGGTCCGTTCGGCCGTGGCCCCGGCGAGGGCGTCGTGAAGAGCGTGCTCCCGGACGCGCACACCGATTTCATCTTCGCCGTCGTCGGCGAGGAGTTCGGCATGGTCGCTTGCATCCTGATCGCCGCGACGTTTGCGTTCGTCGTGCTGCGCGGCTTGCTGCGCCTGCTGCGCGAGCCCGACTACTTCGTTCTCCTCGCTGGTTCGGGCCTGCTGGTCCAGTTCGGCCTGCAGGCTGCCGTCAACATGGGCGTCAACTTGCGCCTGCTGCCGGCCAAGGGGATGACGTTGCCGTTCATCTCCTACGGCGGCTCGTCGCTGCTCGCCCTTGCTCTCGGCATGGGCCTCCTGCTCGCGTTGACCCGCCGCCGGGTCAGCGATCTCGAAGCGCGCTGGCTGATCGGGAACGCGTCGGCATGAAGCGCCGCCCGATCGTCCTCGCCACCGGCGGCACCGGCGGCCATGTCTTCCCGGCCGAGGCGCTCGCCTCGGAGCTGTTGGGTCGCGGCCGCAATCTCGTGCTTGTCACCGACGTGCGGGGCGCCAACTTCGGCGGCGCCCTCGGCCGCCTGCCGACCTACAAGGTCGCGGCCGGTACTCCGTCCCAAGGCAGCATGCTGGCGCGCGCGCGCGGCATCCTGTCCACCATCAACGGCACGCTGCAGGCGCGCCGCATGCTCGATTGGCTGCATCCGTCGATCGTCGTGGGCTTCGGCGGCTACGCGTCCCTGCCGACCATGCTCGCCGCCACGACCAAGAATGTCGCCACGCTGCTGCACGAGCAGAACGCGGTGCTCGGCCGCGCCAATCGCCTGCTGGCGCCGCGCGTCACGTCGCTGGCGCTGACGTTTGCCGCCACCCAGCGCGTGCGCACCAACGACCACACCAAGGTCGAGATCGTCGGCAATCCGGTGCGCGTCGACATTCGCGCCCTGCGCGCCCAGGAATACGTGCCGCCGGCGGCCGGCGGACCGTTCCAGATCCTCGTGGTCGGCGGCAGCCAGGGCGCCTCCGTCTTCGCCACTCTAATCCCAGAGGCGCTCGCAGGCCTGCCTGCCGAGGCGCGCGCCCGCATCCGCGTCGTGCAGCAATGCCGCCCCGAGGACCTCGGCCTCGCCGAGCAGCGCTACCGCAGCGCCGGAATCGCTGCCGAGCTCGCCGCGTTCTTCACCGACGTGCCGCGGCGCATGGCCGTGGCCCACCTGATGATCTGCCGCGCCGGTGCATCTACCGTCGGCGAGATCTCGGTCGCGGGCCGCCCCGCCATCCTGGTGCCGTTCCCGCACGCCGCCGACGATCACCAGACTGCCAATGCCCACGCCCTCGTCGACAACGGCGCTGGCTGGACCTATCCGCAGCGTGCCTTGTCGCCCGAGTTGCTGCGCGCCGAAGTGGCGCGCCTGATGGCCAATCCTAACGAGCTCGCCGCCGCCGCCGCCGCAGCACGCTCGCTCGGCCGCCCGGACGCCGCGCGCAGCCTCGCCACCCACGTCGAGGAGATCATCGCGCGCACCGCGCCGGTGCAACTCGTGCAGACCGGCGGCACGCCGCGCGCCAACGGGGGAGACGCCGCATGAGGCAGATGCCCCTCGACATCGGCACCATCCATTTCGTTGGCATCGGCGGCATCGGCATGAGCGGTATCGCCGAGGTCATGCACAACCTCGGCTACGTCGTACGCGGCTCGGACCAATCCGAGAGCGCCAACGTCAAACGCCTGCGCGATCTCGGCATCACCGTGGCGGTCGGTCACGCTGCAGCGAACCTCGCCGACGCGGCGGTGGTTGTCATGTCGTCGGCGATCAAGTCCGACAATCCCGAGATCGTCGCGGCCCGCGAGCGGTTCATCCCGGTCGTGCGCCGCGCCGAGATGCTGGCCGAGCTGATGCGCCTGAAGTGGTGCATCGCCGTCGGCGGCACCCACGGCAAGACGACAACGACCTCGATGCTCGCGGCGCTGCTCGACGCCGGCCAGTACGACCCCACCGTCATCAACGGCGGCATTCTCAACGCGTGGGGCACCAACGCGCGGCTGGGTTCCGGCGAGTGGATGGTGGTCGAGGCCGACGAGAGCGACGGCACGTTCGTGCGCCTGCCGGCGACCATCGCCGTCGTCACCAACATGGATCCCGAGCATCTCGATTTCTACGGCACCTTCGACAACGCACGCCGCGCCTTCCAGGCGTTCGTCGAGAACATCCCGTTCTACGGCTCGGCCATCCTGTGCATCGATCACCCCGAGGTGCAGGCCCTCGTCGGCCGCATCTCCGATCGCCGCATCGTCACCTACGGCGTCAGCGCCCAGGCCGACGTGCGCGCCATCAACATCAAGCTCTCGCCGTCCGGCTCCGAGTACGACGTCGTCATCAGCGACCGCATCACCGGCGCCAGCGAGACCATCGAAAAGCTCAAGCTGCCGATGCTCGGCCAGCACAACGTGCAGAACTCGCTGGTCGCTGTTGCCGCCGCGCGCGAGATGGGCATGGACGTGAAGGTCCTGCGCCGCGCTCTCGCCGAGTTCAAAGGCGTGCGCCGCCGCTTCACGCGCGTGGGAGAGGGCGCTGGCATCACCGTCATCGACGACTACGGCCACCATCCGGTCGAGATCGCCGCGGTGCTCGCCGCGGCGCGCTCCGCCTACAGCGGCCGCGTCATCGCCGTGGTGCAGCCGCACCGCTTCACGCGCCTGCGCGACCTGTTCGAGGAGTTCTGCTCCTGCTTCAACGACGCCGATACCGTCGTCGTCGCCGATGTCTATCCGGCGGGCGAGCAGCCCATCGCCGGCATCCATCGCGATGCGCTCGCAACGGCCCTGCGCAGCCGCGGCCATCGCCACGTCGTGACTCTCGAATCGCCCGACCACCTCTCGTCGGTGGTGCTGGAGATCGGCCGCCCCGGCGACCTCGTCGTCTGCCTGGGCGCCGGTAGCATCACCAATTGGGCGCAGCTCTTGCCCCTGCAGCTCGCCGAGGCGCGCGGCGGGGCACGCGAGGCACGCGCATGATGGCCGCGTCGATCGCCCGCAACGACTCGCTCGTCGACCGGCTGCCCACCGTGCGCGGCCGCTACCGCGCGTGCGTGGCGGTGTCCGAGCTCGTCTGGTTCCGCGTCGGCGGGCCGGCGGAAGTCGTGTTCCGCCCCGCCGACCGCGACGACCTCGCCCATTTCCTGCGCCACAAGCCGTCGGACGTGCCGCTCACGGTCATCGGCGTCGGCTCGAATCTCCTGGTGCGCGACGGTGGCATTTCCGGCGTCGTCGTGCGCCTCGGCCGCGGTCTGTCCGAGATCACCTTGAAGGACGACGGCCTGCATGTCGGGGCCGGCGCCCTCGACGCCAACGTCGCGATGACGGCGCTGCAGCTCGGCCTCGGCGGACTGGAGTTCCTGAGCGGCATTCCCGGCACGGTCGGCGGCGGCCTCCGCATGAATGCCGGCGCCTACGGCGCCGAGTTCGCCGACGTCCTAATCCGCGCCGAGGCCGTGGATGCCAAGGGCGCCGCGCACTCGGTGTCCGCCAAGGACCTCGGCCTCACCTACCGTCATTGCGCTGCGCCCGACGACTGGATCTTCACCAGCGCCGTGCTGCGTGCCGCGCCGGCCGAGGCGGAAACCATCGCCGCGCGCATGCGCGAAATCCGCGAAAAGCGCGAATCCACGCAGCCGGTGCGCGCCCGTACCGGCGGCAGCACCTTCAAGAATCCGCCGGGCAACAGCGCCTGGAAGCTGATCGACGGCGTCGGCGGCCGCGGCCTGGCCCGCGGCGGCGCGCGCGTCTCGCAGCAGCATTGCAACTTCCTCATCAACGAGGGCGGTGCCACCGCGGCCGATATCGAAGGCCTCGGCGACGACCTCATCGAGCGCGTGCGTGGCGCCACCGGCATCACCCTGCAGTGGGAAATCCAGCGCATCGGCGCGGTTCCCGGCAGCGGTCCCGACTGTGCGGGAGTCAGCTCCTGATGGCGGGCAAGCGCATCGCGGTGCTGATGGGCGGCTGGTCGGCCGAGCGCGAAGTTTCGCTCGTCTCCGGCAATGCCGTCGTCAAAGCGCTGCGCGAGCGCAAGCACGACGTGACGCCCGTCGATGTCGGCCCGTACGTCGGCATCAAGCTCGCCGAGCTGCAGCCCGAAGTCGTCTTCAACGCCCTGCACGGACGCTTCGGCGAGGACGGCTGCATCCAGGGCGTGCTCGAGATGATGGGCCTGCCCTATACGCATTCCGGCGTGCTCGCATCCGCGTTGGCGATGGACAAGCCCTCGGCTCTCGCCGCGTTCCGCGACGCCGGCATCCGCTGCCCCGAGGGCCGCATCGCCCATCGCGACGAGGTCATCGCCGGGTCGGTGATGGAACCGCCGTACGTGGTGAAGCCGACCAACGAAGGCTCCAGCGTCGGCGTCGTCATCGTCATGGACAAGGACGAGAACCCGTTCGCCGACGGCTCCTGGGAGTACCGCGACAGCCACGTCCTCGTCGAGCGCTACGTGCGCGGCCGCGAGCTCGCTGTCGCCGTGATGAACGGCAAGGCCCTCGGCGTCGTCGAGATCAAGGTCACCGGCAACGGCTTCTACGACTACGACGCCAAGTACCGCCCGGGCGGCTCCGTCCACGAGATGCCGGCCAAGCTTTCGCGCGCCACCACGGACGCCTGCCTGCGCATCTCCGAGGAGGCGCACCGGGTTCTGCGCTGCCGCGGAGTGACGCGTGTCGATCTGCGCTACGACGACTCCGCCGGCGAGATCGATGGCCTCAACGTGCTCGAGATCAACACTCAGCCAGGCATGACGCCGACGTCGCTGGTGCCGGAGATTGCCAACTACAACGGCATCAACTTCGGCGACCTCGTCGAGTGGATGGTGGAGGACGCCGGATGCCGTCGCTGAGGTCACGCGATGTCGCCAGGTCGGCGAAGCGCACGCCGCGCTTCACGGCGCCGCGCTGGCTGCGCGTCGTCGGCTTCCACAAGCGCGCGATTGCCGTGGGCGCTCTGTTGATCGCCACCACCGGCGGCAGCGCGTGGGCGTGGCACGCCGGCAAGGTCGGCGACGCGCAAGTGTTCGCCGCTCAGTTCGCCAACGACGCTCTCATCGCGACCCAGGTGACCGCCGGCCTCGTCGTCAACGAAGTGACCGTCGAAGGCCGCGTCGAGACCGCCGGCGCGGACTTGCTCGGCGCCCTCGGCGTGGGACGTGGCGACCTGCTGCTTGGCTTCGATGCCGACGCGGCGCGCGCCCGCATCGAAGGCCTCGGATGGATTCGCTCCGCCATGGTGTCGCGCCGCCTGCCGGATCGCATCCACGTCGAGGTCACCGAACGCATCCCGTTCGCCCTGTGGCAGAGCGACCGCCGTCTCCTGCTCATCGATCGCGAAGGCGCCGTCATCACCGACCGCGGCCTCGGCCAGTTCTCGAACTTGCCGATGATCGTCGGCACCGACGCGGCGCCGCATGCCGGTGCCCTGATGGACATGCTCGCCCTGGTCCCCGGCCTGCACACCCGCGTGCGCGCCGCTGTGCGCGTTGGCGGCCGCCGCTGGGACATCCATTTCGACAACGGCGTCGTCGCCAAGCTGCCGGAGGAGGGCGCGGCCGGAGCGTGGTCGCGGCTCGCCGAGCTCGACTCCCAGTACCGCATCCTCGACCGCGCCGTGCACGTCATCGACCTGCGCCTCGGCGACCGGCTCGTCCTTCGCCTCGAGCCGCCGGCGCCGCCGCGGCCGCCCGGCGTCAAACCCAAAGCACCCCAAAGGCCCGCATGAAGAGGCCCGCCTAACATGTTGATGTTCACGCGCGCCCAGCGCCCGCGCTCCAATACGCCGAACGGCACCATCGCCGCCCTCGACGTCGGCACCACCAAGGTCTGCTGCCTGATCGCCAAGGTCGGCCCAAGGGACGCCCCTGGGGGCTCGGTCAAGGTGACCGGCATCGGCCACCACCTCGCGCGCGGCATCAAGGCCGGCGCGGTCGTGGACATGGACGCCATCGAGGATTCGATCCGCGCCGCCGTCCATTCCGCCGAGAAGATGGCGGGCGACGGGCTTGCACAGGCCTACGTAAACCTGTCGGCCGGCCACCAGCATTCGCAGACCATCGGCGTCGAGGTCGCGGTCACCGGCACCAAGGTCACCGACGCCGACGTCCATCGCGCCATCGAGCAAGCGATGATCCGCGCCGACGTGCACGGCCGCGAGGTCATCCACGCCATCCCGCTGCAGTATTCCATCGACGGCGCCACCGGCATCCGCGAGCCGCGCGGCATGTTCGGCGCGCGCCTCGGCGTCCACCTGCACGTCGTCACCGCCGACGCCAGCCAGGCGCGCAACCTCGCCATCTGCGTCGGGCGCGGCGACCTCGAGGTCCAGGGCCCCGTCTCGTCCGCCTATGCGGCCGGCCTTGCGACCCTCGTCGACGACGAGCGCGATCTCGGCGCCACGGTGATCGACATGGGCGGCGGCCTCACCACCATCGCCGTGTTCTCCGAAGGCGGTCCGGTCCTCGTCGACTCGGTCGGCCTCGGCGGCCAGCACGTCACCAACGACATTGCGCGCGGCCTCGGCACCAGCATGCAGCACGCCGAGCGCCTCAAGACGCTCTACGGCAGCGCCGTCGAGAACCCGGGCGACGACCGCGAGCTCATCGACGTGCCGCTGATCGGCGAGGCGCCGCGACTTGGCGGCAATCCGGTGCCGCGCGCCGAGCTCGTGCGTATCGTGCGCCCGCGCATCGAGGAATTGTTCGAGCACGTGCGCGAACGTCTTTCGGCGTCCGGCTGCGACGAAGTCGCCGGCCGCCGCGTCGTGCTGACCGGCGGCGCCAGTCAGCTCGACGGCGTTGCGGAAGTTGCCGCACGCATCTTGGAAAAGCAGATCCGGCCGGGCCGACCACTGGGCGTGGAAGGCTTGGCGGAATCGACTGCGGGACCCGCCTTCGCGACGGCAGCCGGGATGCTGCTGTACGCGGCTAGCGGTCTCGCCGACGCCGACGTGGGGTCACTCGGCCCCGCTGAAAAGGGAGGCAGCCCCTTCGCCCGCGTCGGGCGATGGCTGCGCGCCAACTTGTAACGAGGAACCGCCGGACGGGCATCTGGCGGGGGAGCTGATCGGGAGGGGAAGACAACGTGGCGGCAAGACCACGCGACACCCGCGGTCCGGCGGAGAGCCGGAATCAAGATGCTGTTTTGAGGAGTGGAGGCTATGACGATCAATCTCGGTACTGCCCGGCCGACGGAGCTTAAGCCCAGGATCACCGTGATCGGTGTGGGCGGCGCCGGCGGCAACGCCGTCAACAACATGATCAGCTCGAACCTGGAAGGCGTCGAGTTCGTCGCGTGCAACACCGACGCCCAGGCGCTCGGCTTCTCGAAGGCGACGCGCAAGGTTCAGCTCGGCATCAACCTGACCCAGGGCCTGGGTTCCGGCTCCAAGCCGGAAATCGGCCGCGCTGCCGCGACCGAGGCCAAGGATGAGATCCTCGACCACCTCGCCGGCAGCCACATGGCGTTCGTCACCGCCGGCATGGGCGGCGGCACAGGCACCGGTGCGGCGCCGGTCATCGCCCAGCTTGCGCGCGACGCCGGCATTCTCACCGTCGGCGTCATCACCAAGCCGTTCGAGTTCGAAGGCCACCACCGCATGAACATCGCGGAGGCCGGCATCGCCGAGCTGCAGAACTATGTCGATACCCTGCTCATCATCCCGAACCAGAACCTGTTCCGGGTGGCGAACGAGCGCACGACCTTCGCCGACGCCTTCAAGATGGCCGACGATGTGCTCCACGCCGGCGTGCGTGGCGTCACCGACCTGATGGTCATGCCCGGCCTCATCAACCTCGACTTCGCCGACGTCAAGGCGGTGATGGAGGAGATGGGCAAGGCGATGATGGGCACCGGCGAGGCGGAGGGCGACAAGCGCGCTCTCGAAGCCGCCGAAGCCGCCATCTCCAATCCGCTGCTCGAGGACACCTGCGTGCGCGGCGCGCGCGGCGTGCTCATCAACATCACCGGCGGCCCCGACATGACCCTGTTCGAGGTCGATGAGGCCGTGAAGCGCATCAAGGATGAAGTGGCCGACAACGCCAACATCATCTTCGGTTCGACCTTCGACGACCGCATGGAGGGGCGCATCCGCATCTCCATCGTCGCAACGGGCATCGACGTTGCGGTAGACGCGCGCGAGCGCAGGCCGCAGCTGCAGGTCGTCTCGGCTGTCGCCGGCGGTGGCAGCCGCGGTCCGTATGCGGCCCAAGAAGTCCGTGACAGCGCTCCGGAGCCCGCGTTCTCCGCTCCGGCGCGGATTCCAGCGGCGTCGTTGCGTTCGCTCGACGGCGTCGATCGCATGCAGCCGCGCGCCTACGATTCGGGCGCCGCGACTGCGCTGCGTCAGGCCGAGCCGGAAATGCGCCGTCCGCCGGAGTCCTTGGCGATGGCCCAGCGCATCATGGCCGAGCTCGAGTCCACGCGTATTCCCGACCCGGCCGAGCTGCGTCAGCAGATGACCCGGCAGCCGCCAGAGGCGCGTCACGCAGAAGTACGCGCGCCCGAGATGCGTCAGCCGGAAGTACGTCAGCCGGAGATTCGCCAACCGGAGATGCGGGCGCCGGAGGCGCCGCGCATGAACACGGCCACCAGCCGTCCGGTCAGCGCTCCCATGCTGCGCACGGTGACTTCCGCCCAGCCGGCGATGGACCACTACATCCCGCCCCCGGCGGTCGAAGCGAAGGCGGCGGTCGCGCCCCGCCGTTCGCCCGACCCGTTCGCCGAGGCGGCCCTCACCAATGGTGGTCCGCGCCGCACCGAGCAGCGCAGCCTGCTCGAGCGGATGACCGGCCTCGCCCGCAAGGGCAAGGAGCCGACGGCCAAGGTCGAGGAGGCAATCAAGGAGCCGGCGCGTCCGGCCCCCGCCGCGGCCCGCCTGACCCAGCCGTCCGCACCGATCGCCCGCGCGCCCTTGCCGGCGCCGGCCGCACCCGCGGCTGCCCCGGTCATGGCCGCTCCGGAGCCGCTTCCGGCCCCGGTCGCGGCAGCTCCGGAGGCGCCAAAAATCGAGGCGGCGCCGCAACTTAAGGTCGATGCACCGGCGCGTCCGGCGGCCCAGCGTGACGACGACTTGTTGGAGATCCCGGCCTTCCTGCGCCGGCAGACCAACTAGAGAGAAGACACCGGGAGCGGCGGGCCGGATCACCGGCTCGCCGCTTTTCTCTTCGGAAGACCCTCTTTATTGCGGCCGGCTTGGGCCAGGTCGTAACAATTCGTAGGAAACAGTGAATTGAGCGACTTGGGGGCTCCAGTTAAGAATTCACTTCAAGAAGCTACCTCACTTTCGCCTTGGTTGGCGGCCCGCGCGGCCGCGCTAGAGTAGCGGGGGAACATGTTGCAACGGACTCTCAAGAACCGAATCAGCTGCACCGGCGTCGGTCTCCATACCGGCGTGCAGGTCAGCCTGACGCTGCACCCTGCGGCGGCCGACACCGGCATCGTGTTCTTGCGCTCCGACGTCGCCCCCGGCATCGCGCGTGTGCAAGCGCGCTGGGATCGCGTGCGCGCCAGCGTGCTGTGCACCACCATCGGCAACGAGTTCGGCACATCGGTGATGACCATCGAGCACTTGATGGCCGCGTTCGCCGGTTGCGGCATCGACAACGCCATCGTCGAGCTGAACGGCCCCGAGGTTCCCGCCATGGACGGCAGCGCGCATCCGTTCGTGCTGCTGATGGAATGCGCCGGCACCATCGCCCAAGAATCGCCGCGCCGCGTGCTGCGCGTGCTGCATCCGGTCGAGGTGGTGGACGGCGATCGCCGCGCTGCGCTGCGCCCGGCTCACGAATTCCGCATCGACTTCGAGATCGACTTCGACGGCACCAAGGGCGCGCCCAAGGGATCGGCGGGCGTGCACCAGCGCCGCGCTTTCCGCGGCAGTGCGTCGGCCTTCAAGGAAGAGATCGGCCGCGCCCGCACGTTCGGCTTCGCTCATGAGGTCGAGGCCATGCGCGCCAAGGGCTTTGCCCGCGGCGGCTCCCTCGACAACGCCGTCGTCGTCGACGGCGACAAGGTTCTGAACGCCGGCGGCCTGCGCTACGACGACGAGTTCGTGCGCCACAAGATCCTGGACTGCATCGGCGACCTCTACCTCGCCGGCGCGCCCATGGTCGCCCACGTCGTCGGCCTGCGCTCCGGCCATGCTGTGACCCACATGCTCCTGCGCGCCCTTTTCGCCGACAAGTCGGCCTGGCGCTTCGAGCCGGTGGTGTCCGATATCGTCCGCGAGACCACGCCGCTCGCCACGGCCGCTGTCGCCACGGCCTAGTTTTCCGGCGGTCTGCGGCCTTCGGGCCATGCTATAGAGCGGTGTCCCTCGGACGCCGCTCTTTGTTTATTATCCCGCGCATGAAGTTCCGCCGCCTGTTGGCCGTCGCCGGCCTTTGCCTGCTCGCTGCCTGCGCCACCCGCGAGCCCGAGTACGTCGAGCGCTCCGTCGAGGAGCTTTACAACGAGGCGATGGACCACCTGCAGGCCGGCCGCTGGGCCGACGCCGCCGCCGCCTTCGACGAGGTCGAACGCCAGCATCCGTACTCGCAGTGGGCGACGCGCGCCGAGCTGCAGGGTGCCTACGCCTACTATCGGGTCGGCGACTTCGACGCCTCGATCCTGGCCGCCCAGCGCTACATCCAGCTGCACCCCGGCAACGAGGACGCGCCGTACGCGAACTACCTCATCGCCATCAGCCACTATGAGCAGATCGTCGACGTGCGCCGCGACCAGGCCACCACGGCGGCGGCACTCGCCGCGTTGCAGCTCGTCGCCACGCGCTACCCCGATACCGAGTACGCCCGCGACGCAGAGCTCAAGGTCGAGCTGGTGCGCGAGCACCTGGCCGGCAAGGAAATGACGATCGGCCGCTTCTACCTGGAGCGCGGCGAACACGTCGCCGCCATCGCCCGCTTCCGCACCGTCGTCGCCAACCACCAGACCACGTCGCACGTGCCGGAAGCGCTACACCGCCTCACCGAGTGCTATCTGGCGCTGGGCGTGGTGCCGGAGGCCCAGGCTGCCGCGGCGGTGCTCGGCTACAACTTCCCGGGCAGCGACTGGTACCTCGACTCCTATCGCCTGCTCGCCCAGGCGGGTGTCGCGCCGGCCCTCGAAGACGACAACCCGGCGGCAGAAGTGCGCTCGTGGTGGCGGCGCATGATGACCGCGATGACGCGCGGCTAGCTCTGCCCGTCCGATGCTGATCTCCCTCAGCGTCCGCGACCTCCTGCTTATCGACCGCCTCGACCTCGAGCTGCGCACCGGTCTGTGCGCCCTCACCGGCGAGACCGGTGCCGGCAAGTCCATCCTGCTCGACGCTTTGGGGCTGAGCCTGGGCGCCCGCGCCGAGGCGTCCGCCGTGCGGCCGGGCGCCGAGCGCGCGCAGACCACCGCTGAGTTCGACGTGCCCAAGCGCCACCCGGCGCGCGCCATGCTTGCCGAGCAGGGCATCGACGCCGACGGCACCGTCATCCTGCGCCGCATCATCGGCCGCGACGGCCGCAGCCGCGCCCTGGTCAACGAGCAGCCGGTGTCGGCCGGCTTCCTGCGCGACCTCGGTGACACGTTGGTCGAGATCCAGGGTCAGTCCGACCATCGCGGCCTGCTCGACCCCGCCACGCACCTCGAGTTCCTCGATGGCTTCGCCGGCCTCACCGTCGATGCCTCGGCCCTTGGCCAGGCATGGCAGGCCGCCCAGGAGACGCGCGCCGCCTTCGAGGGGGCGCAACGCATTGCCGCCTCGGCGCGCGTCGACGAGGATCTCGTGCGCCACGCCCTCGCAGAGTTGGACGCCCTCGCGCCCGAGGCGGGCGAGGAGGGCGCCCTGTCGGACGAGCGCGCCGTCCTGCGCGCGTCCGAAAAGCTCGGCGGCGCGCTCCAATCCGCGCTCGACATGCTGTCGGGCAGCGACGCGCCGGCCGCGCGCCTCGCCGGCGCCGAGCGCACGCTCAGCCGCGTCGCCGGGGACGCCGCCGGCAAGCTCGACGCAGCCCTCGCCGCGCTGGAGCGCGCCGCCACCGAAGCATCCGAGGCCGAGACCGCCGTCGCCAACGCCACGCAGGCTCTCGCCGCCGACCCGATGCGCCTCGAGCGCGTCGAGGAGCGCCTGTTCGCCCTGCGCGCCGCCGCGCGCAAGCACCGCGTCCCCGCTGACGAGCTCGTCCGCGTGCGCGCCGACCTCGCCGCCAAGCTCGCCGCGATCGATGGCGGCGACGAGCACCTCGCCGCACTCCGCAAGGCCGCGGATGCGGCGACCGCCGACTACCAGCGCGCCGCGACGGCGCTGTCTGCCGCGCGCGCGAAAGCGGCGAAGCAGTTCGACAAGGCGGTGAACGCCGAGCTCGGTCCCCTCCGCCTCGGCAAGGCCGTGTTCCAGACCGCGCTGGAGCGTCTGCACGACGGTGGCCGTAGCGGACTGGATCGTGTCTGGTTCGAGGTCTGCACCAATCCGGGCCACCCGTTCGGCGCGCTCCACAAGATCGCCTCGGGCGGCGAGCTCGGCCGCTTCCTGCTCGCCATCCGCGTCGTCCTCTCCAAGGGCAAGGACGCGCCGGTGCTGATCTTCGACGAGGTCGACCGCGGCATCGGCGGCGCCACCGCCGACGCGGTCGGCGAGCGTCTCGCTCGCCTCGGCGCCAAGGGCCAGGTGCTCGTCATCACCCACTCGCCCCAGGTCGCCGCCCGCGCCGGCGCCCACTGGCGCATCGAGAAATCCGAGCGCGGCGGCACGACGCTGGTGCAGGTCACCGCGCTCGACGGCCAAGGCCGCCGCGAGGAAGTCGCGCGCATGCTCTCCGGCGCCTCCGTCACCGACGAGGCGCGCGCCGCCGCCGATCAGCTGCTCGCCGCCACCGCCGAGGCGGCGCAGTAGTGGCCAAGGCGTCCGCGGCCGATGCGCGTTCCATCGCCATCGACGACCTCACCGACGCGCAGGCCAAGAAAGAGCTCGCCGCGCTCGCCCGCGAACTCGCCGAGCACGACTGGCGCTACTACCAGCAGGACGCGCCGACGATCTCCGATGAGCAGTACGACGCCCTGCGCCGCCGCAACGAGGCGATCGAGGCGCGCTTCCAAGACCTCGTGCGCGCCGACTCGCCGTCGAAGCGCGTCGGCGCCCCGGTGGCGGCCGGCTTCGGCAAGGTGGTGCACCGTCACCCCATGCTCTCCCTGCAGAACGCCTTCAGCGAGGAGGAGGTGCGCGACTTCACCGATCGCATCCGCCGCTTCCTGTCGCTCGCCGAAGACGAGCCCGTCGCGCTGGTCGCCGAACCCAAGATCGACGGCCTGTCCGCGTCCCTGCGCTATGAGAACGGCAAGTACGTCCAGGGCGCCACCCGCGGCGACGGCATCACCGGCGAAGACGTCACCGCCAACATCGCCACCATCGCCGGCGTGCCCAAGTCCATCAGAGGGGCACCCGCCGTGCTCGAGGTGCGCGGCGAGGTCTACATGGGCGGCGAGGAATTCGTCCGTCTCAACGCCGCCCAGGAGAAGGCCGGCAAGCAGCAGTACGCCAACCGCCGCAACGCCGCGGCCGGGTCGCTTCGCCAGATCGACCCCGCCGTGACGGCCGAGCGCCAGCTCAAGTTCTTCGCCTACTCGCCCGGCGAGGTCGGCGAGGTGACCTGGTCCTCGCAATGGGAGTTCCTGCAGAAGCTGCAGAAGTGGGGCTTCCCCACCAACCCGCTCGCCAAGCGCTGCGCGACCGTGGACGAAGCGCTCGCCCTGCACCGCGACATCGGCGCGGGGCGCAAGGGCCTCGGCTACGATATCGACGGCGTCGTCTACAAGGTCGACCGCCTCGACTGGCAGCAGCGCCTCGGCATGGTCAGCCGCGCGCCGCGCTGGGCGCTCGCCCACAAGTTCGCCGCCGAGCAGGCCGAGACCATCGTCCGCAAGATCGTCGTCTACGTCGGCCGCACCGGTGCGTTGACACCACTGGCCCAGGTCGAGCCCGTCCACGTCGGCGGCGTTACCATCGCCAACATCGGCCTGCACAACGAGGACGTCGTTGCCGAGAAGGACGTGCGCGAGGGCGACACCGTCATCATCCAGCGCGCTGGCGACGTCATCCCGCAGCTCGTGTCGGTGGTGAAGGCGAAGAGGCCGAAAAACGTAGCGAAGGCCGGTCCGTGGGAGATGCCGGACAGGTGTCCGATCTGCAAGTCTGCCGCGACGCGCGAGGAGGGCGAGGCCGTGCGCCGCTGCACCGGCGGCCTCATCTGCTCCGCCCAGGCCGTCGAGCGTCTCATCCATTTCTGCAGCCGCTTGGCCTTCGACATCCGCGGCCTCGGCGACATCCAGATCTCCCAGTTCTGGGAGAACGGCGACATCCAGGAGCCCGCCGACATCTTTACGCTCCCGAAGCGCGCCGAGCAGCTCAAGCCGCCCTTGAGCGAACGCCCCGGCTGGGGCGAGACCAAGATGCGCAACCTGTTCAGCGCCGTCAATTCGCGCCGCACCATCGGCCTCGACCGCTTTCTCTATTCCCTCGGCATCCGCCACGTCGGCGAATCCACCGCGCGTCTCCTCGCGATGCACTTCGGCTCGCTCGACGCACTCCGCACCACCCTCGACGGCGCCCGCGACGAGGACAGCGATGCCCGCGCCGCCCTCGACAGCATCGATCAGGTCGGCCCTGTGCTTGCCCAAGCGCTCATCGATTTCTTCGTCGAGCCGGCGAACAAGAAGGTCATCGACGACCTCGTCGAGGTCGTCACGGTCGAAGAGTTCGCCAAGCCGGCCTCCACGTCCGCCATTTCCGGCAAGACCATCGTCTTCACCGGCACGCTGGAGAAGATGACCCGCGACGAAGCCAAAGCCCGCGCCCAACAACTCGGCGCTAAAGTCGCCGGCTCCGTCTCCAAGAAGACGGACTTGGTGGTGCTCGGCCCCGGCGCCGGCTCCAAAGCCAAAGACGCCGAGCGCCTCGGCATCACGACCATCGACGAGGACGAGTGGCTGACCTTGGCCGGGAAGTAGGGACGCTGGCCGGTTCCTACATCTAGTGGTGCGCGCCGGTACTACGGTCGATGTACGGGCGTGTCCTCTAGCGCTAGTGGTGCCAGCGCGGCGCGCGTAGGCGGCCGCGTGTTGCGACAGCAACCTCCGGTGTGCGAGGCCGGGCATCCGGCAGAGTTGGTGCGTGAGATAATCGCGCGCTAGGGCGCGGAAGGATTCTTGGCGCGCCGCTTGACAGCGGAAATCGCTGACGAACTACGTCAAGTCACGTTGAGTTGCGACGTCATCGGCCACGTGGCGTCGCTCAACTCACGAGCGGGAAAACACGAAGCTCATCGACGACCTCGTCCAGATCGTCACCGTCGAAGACTCGCCAGGCCCGTCTCGACGTCCGCCATCTCCGGCAAGACCGTCATCTTCACCGGCACGTTGAAGAAAGTGACCCGCGACGAAGCCAAGGCCAGCGCTCAGCAGCGTGGCGCCAAGGTCGCCGGCTCGGTCTCCAAGAAGGCGGTCCGGGTGGTGCTCGGCCGCGGCGCCGGCTCCAAAGCCAAAGACGCCGAACGCCTCGGCATCAAGACCATCGACGAGCACGAGTGGCTGAAGCTGGCGGGGAAGTAGTAGAAGGAGGTTTCGCAGGGGTTGAGAGCGCTCGGGAGAACCCGGCAGTCGTCACCAGCGGAGCGGACTGATGAAGGTGTTCCTCGGATGGAGTGGTGACCGCAGCCGGGCCTTGGCGCTCGCGCTGAGGGAGTGGATTCCGCTCGTGCTGCACTACGCTCGACCGTGGATGTCCGATACCGATATCGCCGCCGGTACTCGATGGGAGGATGCCATCGGCAAGGAACTTGAAGGATCGAACTTCGGGATCATCGGTGTGACGCGGCAAAACATGACGTCACCCTGGATTCACTTCGAGGCTGGTTCCCTAGCAAAGTCCCTGTCTATTGGACGGGTTACCCCGCTCTTGCTGGATCTTGACTTCAAGGACTTGAGCGGCCCTCTCGCCCAGTTTCAGGCAAAGAAAGCGGATCGAGGCGGTATCGAGGAGGTCATCAATTCAATCAACTCCGGCGTGGATGCAAGGATTCCTGAGTCTCGCACTAAGCAGCTATTTGAGGCGCTTTGGCCGCAGCTAGAGGAGGCAATTGGGCGCATTCCGAAGCCGCCCGGCGCATCCAAGGCGACTCGCTCGACCGACGAGGTGCTCGAGGAACTCGTCGCCGGCGTGCGTCAGTTGGACAATCGCTTGCGCTCGATGTAGGGCCTCGTCTCCAGTACCGTGGACCTCACCGAAGCCGACGACGCACCGGGATCGGCACCTCCAAACGAACCGACTCAGCCGAACGGAGAACACCTAGGAAGAACGCTGGGTACGCTAATGGCGGAAGGCAGCCCTGAGGCGCTGTTGGCGTATGCCAATGCGAAAGAAAGGATGGGAACTCCAGTTAAGGCATTGCTGCGGCGCACCGCGAAGGCTGCGTATCGCGGCGACACTGACGTCATTCGCAATAACATGGTCGAGATTCGTCGCTACGCTCTTGGATCACCTGTGTCAGTGGAGGATTCACTGTTTTCCGGACTGGCACGAGCGCACGACTACGAGAACCGACTGATCGATTTCGCTGAACGCAAGGGCAAGGCGAAGAGATCACCCGCCGCGAAGGCCGGCGCTCCCGACAAGGCGAAAGTGAAGCCCCCTACTTAGGCAACTCCAGATCGCCGTTCGCCGCGAGGCCAAAGCTCGGGTTCCACGCGACTTCCCACAGGTGCCCGTCCGGGTCGGCGAAGTAGCCGCAGTAGCCGCCCCAGTTCGCGTTGGCAGCGGGGCGCATGGCGCGGCCGCCGGCCTTCACGGCGAGCTTCATCACCTGGTCGACCTCTTCTTTCGTGCGCGTGTTGTAGGCGAGCGTCACGCCGCGGAAGCCGCCGCCGCTTGGCGGCACGGTCGCGTCCTCGGCGAGCGCGTCGTGGTTGAACAGCGCGAGGCCAATGCCGCCCATCTGGATGAAGACGATGCCTTCCTGGCTTGCCGACGACGGCTTGAAGCCGAGGCCGTCGACGTAGAACTTGCGCGCCTTCTTCAGGTCCGCGACGCCGAGCGTGATGATGGAGATGCGCTGTTCCATACGGTTCGTCTTCTCCGGGCGAATTGTCTAGATCGGTGCGGTGGCGTCCTTGAGCCACGCGGCGGTATTGGCGTCCACCAGCGGCGTGATCGTGGTGCGCACGCGCGCATGATAGTCGTTGAGCCACGTCCGCTCATCTCCCGTGAGCAGAGCGGGCTCGATCAGCGCGCGGTCGATCGGCGCCAGCGTCAGCGTCTCGAAGCCGAGGATCTTCTTCTCGCCCCCGGCCGGCACCGCCGCCTCGGTCACGACCACCAGGTTCTCGATGCGGATGCCGTAGGCGCCGGTCTTGTAGTAGCCGGGCTCATTCGAAACGATCATGCCCGGCGCCAGGGGCACGGTCTCCGCACGCGCGGAAATGCCCTGCGGCCCCTCATGCACGCCGAGGTAGCTGCCAACGCCGTGGCCGGTGCCGTGGTCGTAGTCCACGCCCGCCTGCCACAGCGCCGCGCGCGCCAGCACGTCGAGTTGCGGACCGGATGTCCCTTCGGGGAAGCGCGCCATCGCGAGCTGGATGTGGCCCTTGAGCACGCGCGTGAAGCGGTCGCGCATCTCGGGCGTCGGCGTGCCGATCGCCACCGCGCGCGTCACGTCGGTGGTGCCGTCCAGGTACTGCCCGCCCGAGTCCACCAGGTACATCGAGTTGCGCTCGATTCTGCGCTTGGTCTCCGGCATGGCGCGGTAATGCACCACGGCACCGTTCGGTCCCGCGCCGGAAATCGTATCGAAGCTCAGCCCGCGGAAATTCTGACCCTCGGCGCGGAACGCCGCGAGCCTGTCGCTGGCCGCGATCTCGTCGAGGCCGCCCTTGGGCGCCTCGACCGCCAGCCAAGCGAAGAACTTCGCCAACGCCGCGCCATCGCGCACGTGCGCCGCGCGCGTACCGTCGAGCTCGGCCTTGTTCTTCTTCGCCTTCGGCATCTGCACCGGGTCGCGCGCCCGCACGATGGTCGCGTCCGCATCGATCAGCTGCTCGAACACCCAAGCGTTGGTGGCCGCCGGGTCGGCCTGCACGCGCTTGCCCGCCAATGCGGCCAGCCCAACCCCGAACTCAGCGATGTCGCGCACCCGCACGCTGTCGCGCGGAGAGCGCGCCCCCTCCGGGGCGACGCCGAGGTGCTCGCGCGTCGAGGCCCCGAGCTTGCGCCCATCGACGAACCAATCGACCGTCGCATCCGCGTGCAGGATGGCGAACGACAGCGGCAGCGGCGTGTTGGGCACGTCCTTGCCGCGCACGTTGAGGATCCAGGCGATCGAGTCCGTCTGCGTCAGCACCGCCGCATCGACGCCGTCCTTGGTCAGCGCGGCCGCGATGCGCGCGCGCTTGTCGGCGTGGCTCTCGCCAGCGAATTGAATCGGCTGCGGCACGATCGGCGCCAGCGGGGCAGGGGGCTGCCCGCTCCACACCGCGTCGATGGGATTGCTGTCCATCGCCACCAGTTCGCCGCCCGCCTTGGTGGCGGCAGTGCGGAACCCCTCCAGGCGCCGCTCCGTGAAATGCATCGGGTCGTAGCCGAGCTTGCCGCCCTTCGGTAGGTTGGCCGCGATCCAGTCACTCGCCGGCTCCTCGGTGACGTGGCGATAGGCGAACAGCGCGCCGTCCACCTGCTCGCGCACCTGCAGCGTGTAGCGCCCGTCCACCAGGATGGTCGCTGCACCCTGGGTCACCACGGCGAGCCCCGCCGAACCGGTGAAGCCGGTCAGCCACGTCAGCCGCTGCGAGCGCAGCGCCACGTACTCGCCGAGGTACTCGTCCGAATGGGCCACCAGCATGCCGGCGAGACCCCGTCGCTCCAGCTCGCGGCGCAGGGCGCCCAAGCGCACGGGCGCCTTGCTGCGGTCGGCGAGCTCGGCGCGGAAACGCACCCGCGTCTCCTCGACGTACGCCTTCAGCTCGGCGAGCGCCTTCGCGTCGCGCTCGCCCACGGCGTTGCGGATCGCCTCTTCGGTGAAGTCCGGCCCGACGCCCGGCTCGGGCGCCGCAGCAATGCCGTCGAGCGCCGCGCGCACCGCCGGGTCCGCCACCGAGCCCTTGCGAATGGTATCCATGCGCCGAGTATATGCGCTGACGCGTGCCGCGGAACAACTGGACGGAGGGACAAATGGCCTGGGTTTGGCTGGCAATCGCGGGTGCCATGGAGGTCGCGTGGGCCGTCGGCCTGAAGCACCCCGGCGCCATGTCGCGCCCCTGGATCGCCACCGCCGTCGTCGCAGCGATGGGCGCCAGCCTCTACTTCCTGTGGCTGGCCATGCGCACCCTGCCGCTCGGCACGTCCTACGCCGTGTGGACCGGCATCGGCACCCTCGGCTCGGTGATCTTCGGCATCGCCCTCTACGGCGAGTCGATGGCCCCGGCGCGCCTCGGCTTCGTCGCGCTCATCTTCATCGGCATCTCCGGGCTCTACTGGGTGACCAAATGAGCCTGCTCATCAACATCGACGTCTCCGACTTGGCGGACGCCCAGCGCTTCTACGCGGATGCCCTCGGCCTGCGCCCCGGCCGCCGCCTCGGAGACGCGCAAGAGATGCTCGGCGCCGAAGTGCCGATCTACCTGCTGCTGCGCGAGGAGGGCAGCGAGCCGTTCCCGCACGCCCCCTCCGTGCGCACCTTCGGCCCGCACTGGACGCCCGTGCACCTCGACTTCTCGGTGCCCGACATCAAGGCCGCCACCCGCACCGCCGAAGCCGCCGGCGCCCGCCGCGAGGGCCACATCACCGACCACGCCTGGGGCAAGCTCGCCCTCCTGCGCGACCCCTTCGGCAACGGCTTCTGCCTCATCGAGTTCAGTGCGGCGGGGTACGACGCGGTAGGGTGAGGGGCAAACAGAATCGCCGAGCGTTCGGGGAGAGAGCGCCGCGTCAAGCCTTCGCGACGAAGCTATCGATGACCTTCTTCGTCCCCGCCTTGTCGAAGGCAATCTCCAGGCGGTTGCCGTCCACCGTGCGCACGCGGCCGTAGCCGAACTTCTGGTGGAACACCCGCTCGCCGATGCGGAACTCGCCGGCGTTCTCGCGCCGGGCCGGGGCGACCTGCTGCACCGGCACCACGCGGCCGTCGATCACCAGGCCGCCGGACGTCACGCCCGAGCGCGGGCCCTGCGAGCCCGGCGTGCGCACGCTGCCGGTGCGCGCCTGGCGCCAGCTGCCCGCCGGCGGCCGGTTCCCCGGCACGTCGAACGCCGGTGAGTCCTCGTCGGCGCCGAAGCTGCCGCGGCCGCGATACAGGCCCGGCGCCGATTGGATCTCGATGTGCTCCTTCGGCAGCTCGTCGATGAAGCGCGACGGCAAGGTCGAGCGCCACTGGTTGTAGACGCGCCGGCTCGCCGCGAACGTGATCGACAGCCGCTTGCGGGCGCGCGTGATCGCCACGTGGGCGAGGCGCCGCTCCTCTTCGAGCCCGTTCTCGCCGCTCTCTTCCAGCGCGCGCGGGTGCGGCAGCAACTCTTCCTCCCAGCCGGGCAGGTAGACGATGTCGAACTCCAGCCCCTTGGCGCCGTGCAGCGTCATGAGGCTCACCTTCTCCTCATTGGTGATCTCCTCGTTTTCCATGACGAGAGAGACGTGCTCGAGGAACTGGCCGAGGTTCTCGAAGTTCTCGACCGCGCGCACAAGCTCCTTCAGGTTCTCGAGCCGTCCCGGGGCGTCCGGCGATTTGTCCTTCTGCAGCATGTCGGTGTAGCCGGACTCGTCCAGCACGGTGCCCACCACATCCGCGTGCGGCAGCTCGGTCAGCTGCCGGCGCCAGCGCTCGAGCGAGTCGAGCAGATCCTTCAGCGCGCGCCGCGCCTGCGGCTTGATCTCGTCGGTGGTGACGAGTTCGACGGCCGCCTGAGTCAGCGGAATCGACTTCGCCCGCCCGACGCGGTGCATCGCCTGCTCGGTCGCCTCGCCGATGCCGCGCCGCGGGACATTCAAGATTCGCTCGAACGCCAAATCGTCGTCCGGCTGCGCGATGACGCGCAGGTACGCGATCGCGTCGCGCACTTCCTTGTGCTCGTAGAACCGCAGGCCGCCAATTACTCGGTATGGCAGGCCGAGCGTCAGCAACCGCTCCTCGAACTCGCGCGTCTGGAAGCTGGCGCGCACGAGAATTGCGTACGCCCCCAGCTTCTCGCCGCCGCGATGGGTGGACTCGATCTCCTCGCACACGAGACGCGCTTCTTCTTCCGCGTCCCAAGCGCCGCGAACCAGCACCTTCTCGCCGGCCGGCCGGTCGGTCCACAGGGTCTTGCCGAGGCGCCCTTGGTTCTTAGCAATCAAACCGCTCGCCGCCGCCAGGATGCTCGGTGTCGAGCGGTAGTTCTGCTCCAGGCGCACGATGCGCGCGCCGGGAAAATCCTTCTCGAAGCGCAGGATGTTTCCCACCTCGGCGCCGCGCCAGGAGTAGATCGACTGGTCGTCGTCACCGACGCAGCACAGGTTCTTGTGCACCTGCGCCAGCAGCCGCAGCCACAGGTACTGGCCGACGTTGGTGTCCTGGTACTCGTCCACCAGGATGTAGCGGAAGAGCTGCTGCCAGCGCGCCGCCACGTCCTTGTTGGTCTGCAGCAGGATGAGAATGTGCAGCAGCAGGTCGCCGAAGTCGGCGGCGTTCAGCTGCTTCAGGCGCTCCTGGTACAGCCGGTACAGCCCCTGGCCCTTACCCTGCGCGTAGTCGCCGTGCTGGTCGCCGACCTTGTCGGGGGTCAGCCCGCGATCCTTCCAGTCGTTGATGACGCCGGCCAGCATCCGCGCCGGCCAGCGCTTCTCGTCGATGCCCGCCGCCTGGATGAGCTGCTTCAGTAGCCGCACCTGGTCGTCTTGGTCGAGGATGGTGAAGTTCTGCTTCAGCCCGACCAGTTCGGCGTGCTGGCGCAGCATGCGCGCGCCGATCGAGTGGAACGTGCCGATCCACATGCCCTCGACGGGCCGCTGGATCAGCTCTTCCACACGCCCCTTCATCTCGCGCGCCGCCTTGTTGGTGAAGGTCACCGCCAGGATCTCGCCCGGAAGCGCCCGGCGCTGGAACAACAGATGGGCGAGACGCGTCGTAAGTACGCGCGTCTTGCCGGTGCCGGCGCCCGCCAGGACCAGCACGGGGCCTTCGGTGGTTTCCACGGCCTCGCGCTGGGCAGCGTTCAGCTTGCTCAGGTAGGGTGCGGGCGAGGGTGGAGCGTCGGGCCGGAGGGCTGGTACCTCGGCCTCGGCTTCCGCAAGCTCGAAGGGATCAGACGGTGGGGCAGGGACCATCCATGCCCTATATAGCATCGCGCCGGTGCGAGCGTAGCGGGCCGCGATGGGCACTTTTCGACAAGCTCAGTACAAGGTTCGGTGCTAGGAACGCCGCATGGAAATCGTCAACTTCACGCCAGTGCCCGCCGCGATCGGTGGCGCGCTGATCGGTCTCGCCGGAGCCATGCTGCTCCTGCTCAACGGCCGCATCGCCGGTGTCGCCGGCATCCTGTCGCGCCTGCTGCCGCCGCAAGCGGGTGACGCCGCTTGGCGCCTGTACTTCCTCGGCGGCCTCGTCGTTGGTGCGATCGTCTGGCGTCTCGCCTCGGGCCAGAGCGCCGCCGACATCGTCTTCGAGGCGACCTGGCCCGTCCTGATCCTCGGCGGGCTGCTCGTCGGCGCCGGCACGCGCATCGGCAACGGCTGCACCTCGGGCCATGGCGTGTGCGGCATCGGCCGTCTGTCGCCGCGCTCCATCGCCGCGACGCTGACCTTCGTGGTCGCCGGTATGGCGACGGTCTACGTCACCCGCCACCTGGTGGGAGGCTGACATGCGGAACGTCGTAGCAGCGCTCAGCGGCATCCTTTTCGGCGTCGGCCTCGGCATCTCGCAGATGGTCAACCCGACCAAGGTGCTGAACTTCCTTGACCTGTTCGGCACCTGGGACCCCAGCCTGATGTTCGTCATGGGCGTGGCTGTGGTCGTCTACTTCGTCGCCTGGCGCATCGCGCTCGCGCGCAAGGTTCCCCTGTTCGACACGCGCTTCCATTTGCCCGCGCCCGGCGGAGTTTGGGACGGCCGCCTATTCGGCGGCGCCGCGGTGTTCGGCATCGGCTGGGGCCTGGTCGGCTTCTGTCCGGGCCCGGCGATCTCCTCGCTCGCGTTTCTGCTGCCGCAGTCGCTGGTGTTCGTCCTCGCCATGGTCGCCGGCTCGTACGCCGCCGGCCTGTCGAGCCCCGGCCGCCTCGCCCTCGAAGAACCGGAACCCGTCCAGCGCTAGGGCCGGGGAGGCCGCCCGCCGCCTTGACTTGCCGCATTAATGCAAGTATGTACTTGCATTAATATGACCAAGGCCGCAGCGGTACCGAAGAAAGCCCCGCGCGACGCCGCCGCCACCCGCGCGCGCATCCTCGCAGCGGCGGCCGCGGTATTCGCGGAGAACGGCTACGCCGCCACCACCACCCGCGCCATCGCCCAGCGCGCTAGCGTCAACGAAGTGACCCTCTTCCGTCACTTCGGCGCCAAGGCCGACCTCTTGGTCGAGGCCATGTCGAGCGCCGCGGGCATCTTCTATCCGAACATTCGCCACACCGGCGACCTGGAGGAGGACCTCGTCCGCCTTGTGCGCGGCTATCAGGAGTTCGCCCGCACCCACGCGCGCTTCGTCGTCACCGTGCTCAGCGACGTGCCGCGCTTCCCCGAGCTCAAGGCCGCCGGCGAGGTGCCCAAGCGCTTTCTCGGCGCCGCCGCCGAGCTGATCGGCAAGTACCAGATGTCCGGCGCGCTGCAGCGCGAGCATCCGCTCGCCATCGCCGCGCCGCTGCTGGCGCCGCTGCTCCTGCTGGCCATGGCGCGCCAGGTTGCTCCGGACGTCGTAACGGTCGAGATCGACCCCGTCGCGCACGTGCGCCGATTTCTCGACGGCCATGCCGCTGCGCCAACGAAGCGCCAAAGAGGCGAACGCAGCGAGTCAGCGTAGTTCCGATCGGTTCCGCTGCCCTGGTGGAGGAACGCCATGATGGACTGGATCGCACAAGGCTGGG
This sequence comes from Rhizobium sp. Q54, assembly GCA_945947575.1. Lineage (GTDB taxonomy): Bacteria > Pseudomonadota > Alphaproteobacteria > UBA2966 > CAIVPW01 > CAIVPW01. Next base: position 5,060 of record CAMEYM010000021.1, on the reverse strand, counting down.
CTTGGACGCGCGCCGCAACACTCGCGGTGCTGGGCATGTTTGCCGCGGACGAGCCTTCGCACACCGCCTTCGCCGGCTACGTCGAGGCGGAGTACACCCGCATCGCAGCGCCCGCTGCCGGCACGCTCGCCGCTCTTGCGGTGTCGCGCGGCGACGTCGTCCCCGCCGGCGCCTTGCTCGCCCAGCTCGATGCGACCCAAGAGCTCGCCGTCGTCGCCGAGGCGCGCGCCCGCGTCGCTCAGGCCCAGGCGCAGCTCGCCGACCTCGGCAAGGGCCGCCGCACGCCAGAGATCGAGGCGTTGCAGGCACAGCGGAATCAGGCCGAAGCGGCCTTCAAGCTCAGCGAGGCCGAGTTCCGCCGGCAGTCGCAACTTGCCGCCGGCGGCATCGTCGCCATCGGGCGCTTGGACGAGACTCGCGCCGCCTACGACCGCGACCGCGCCCGCATCGCCGAGCTCGACGCGCAGATCGAGAACGCCCAGCTTGGCGGCCGCGACGACGTGGTGCGCGCCGCACAAGCGCTCGTCAATGCGGTGCGGGCGTCCCAGGAGCAAGCCGAATACCGCCTCGCCCAACGCACCCTGACCGCGCCGGTCGAAGCACGCGTCGTCGATACGCTGTACGCGCTCGGCGAATTCGTCCCCACCGCCGCGCCCATCGTCACGCTGCTGCCGGCGGGCAAGGTGAAGCTGCGCTTCTTCGTGCCGGAGCCGGCCATGAGCGGATTGCGCATCGGCCAGTCCGTCGCGGTTGCCTGCGACGGCTGCGCGCCCGGCCTTACCGCGCGCATCTCGTTCATCGCCACCCAGGCGGAGTTCACGCCGCCGGTCATCTACAGCCGCGACAACCGCGCCAAGCTGGTGTTCCTGGTCGAGGCCACGCCGGAACAACCCGCCGGTCTGCATCCTGGCCTGCCCATCGAGGTGGTGCTGCCATGAACGCCGACCTCCGTGCCGATCCCGCCATTACCGTCCGCGGCCTCAACAAGTCCTTCGGCGCGCTGCACGCCGTGCGCGACGTCTCCATCGAGGTGCGACGCGGACAGATCTGCGGGTTCCTCGGCCCGAACGGCAGCGGCAAGACCACCACCATCCGCCTGTTGTGCGGGTTGCTGACGCCCGACTCCGGCGAGGGCCACTGTCTCGGCTTCGACATCCTGCGCGAGTCGGCGGCGATCAAGCGCGAGGTCGGCTACATGACCCAGCGCTTCAGCTTCTACGAGGACCTCAGCATCCGCGAGAACCTGCGCTTCGTCGCGCGCATGTACGGCGTGCCGCGCCCCAGCCGCGTCGTCAACGAGACACTGGAGCGCCTCGGCCTCACCAAGCGCCAGAAGCAGTTGGCTGGGACCTTGTCCGGTGGCTGGAAGCAGCGCATGGCGCTCGCCGCCTGCATCCTGCACCAACCGCAGCTCTTGCTGCTCGACGAGCCCACCGCCGGCGTCGATCCGAAAGCGCGCCGCGAGTTCTGGGACCAGATTCACCAGCTCGCGGGCGAGGGGCTCACCGTCCTCGTCAGCACCCACTACATGGACGAAGCCGAGCGCTGCAACACCATCGCCTACCTCGACACCGGCCGCCTGCTGGCGTTCGGCTCGGTCGGCGACATCATCCGCACGTCGGGCCTCACCACCTGGCACGTCGATGCGCCCGATCCCATCGCCCTCGCCGCCGACTTGCGGCGTCAGGCCGGCATCGCGATGGTCGCCGCCTTCGGCAGCACGCTCCATGTGAGCGGCCCCGACTCGGTTGCTCTGAGCACCGCGCTCGCTCCCTACCGCCGCGACTCGTCCCTGCGCTGGACCGAATCGCACCCGGGCCTCGAAGACGCGTTCATCGCCCTCATGGAACGCAACCGCGCCACGGGAGCGGTCGCCGCATGAGTTTGTTGTCACTGCGAGCGTGGGCTCCCTCCCCCCTTGCGGGGGAGGGCTGGGGTGGGCGGTCGCTCCGCTCTCGGTACATCCGATGAACCGCTCCACCTTCGTCAAGCGCTTCGCCGCCATCCTGGCGAAGGAATTCGTCCAGATGCGCCGCGACCGCCTGACGTTCGCGATGATGATCGGCGTGCCGATCATGCAGCTGATTCTGTTCGGCTACGCCATCAACCAGGACCCGCGCGCGCTCCCCGCCGCCGTGGTCGCCGCGGAGGCGACGGCTTTCAGCCGCTCCCTCGTCGCATCGCTGGAGCATTCCGGCTACTTCCGCATCGACCCCACCGCCTACACCGCGGCGCAGGCGCGCGAGAAGCTCGCCCGCGGCGAGTTGATGTTCATCGTCACCATCCCGTCCGACTTCACCCGCACCCTCGAGCGCGGCGAACGCCCAGCGCTGCTCGTCGAGGCCGACGCCACGGATCCCGGCGCCACCGGTGGCGCGCTCGCCGCCGTGGTGCAGGCCGCCAACACGGCGCTCGCCCACGACCTCACCGGCCCGCTGGCGCGCTTGGCAAGCGGGCCGGACCCCTTCGAGGTCCGCGTCCACCGCCTCTACAACCCCGAAGGCGTCACCCAGTACAACATCGTGCCGGGCCTCATCGGCCTCATCCTCACCATGACCATGGTGATGATGACGTCGCTCGCGATGACGCGCGAACGCGAGCGCGGCACCTTCGAGAACCTGCTCGCCATGCCCGTGCGGCCGATGGAGGTGATGTTCGGCAAGATCGTGCCCTATATCTTCGTCGGCCTGGTGCAGGTCTCGGTGATCATCGTGGTCGGCCGCTACCTGTTCGGCGTGCCGCTCGTCGGCAGCCTGACGATGCTCTCCGGTATCTTGGTGATCTTCATCGCCGCGAACCTGACCATCGGCTTTACGTTCAGTACCATCGCCAAGAATCAGCTGCAGGCGATGCAGATGACGTTCTTCTTCTTCCTGCCGTCGATCCTGCTGTCGGGATTCATGTTCCCGTTCCGCGGCATGCCCGGCTGGGCGCAGGCGATCGGCGAGATCTTCCCGCTCACCCACTTCCTGCGCATCGTCCGCGGCGTGATGCTGAAGGGCTCGACCTGGGCCGAGGTTCAACCCGAGGTCTGGCCGCTGCTCGCCTTCATGGGCGTCGCGATGATCGTGGCGATGGCCCGATACCGGCGGACGCTCGACTAGGCGAAGTGGTCTAGCTGCAGCCGGGGATCGTCGGCCAGTCCGAGATATCGGCCATTTGCATGGCCATCTCGAAGGTGCTGCATTCCGTGTCTACGCAGGCCCCGCAAGCCCAGTTCGTCTGTCCGCACAAGGGCAGGGCTGCCATGCCGAGGTCGGCCTGCACGCGATGGCGGAAGAACCCCTCCATGCAATAGGCGCGCTTCTCGCCGAGCTTCCACACCACGTGGTTCAGCTCGTGCAGGATGATGGTGGACACCTCCAGCAGCGCCCAGTAGCGGTCCGCCATCGAAAACGGCACCAGGTTGGCGCCCTGCTGGAACGCCGGGATGGTGCCGTCATAGATGCCACGGCAGCAGTCCACCATGCTCTGATCGAGCAACAGCATGCCCGGGCCCGCCGTGGTCATGCGTCCGAGGCGGCCGAGGAGCGGATCGCCGACTGCGGTATGCATGTCGGGTTTGACCCGGATCTTGGTCTTGGTGCGTCCGTCGATGTGGCGCAGGAAGGTCCTGCCGCTCTCGCCGCGCGCGGCGAAGAAGTCCTCAATTACCGGCTTCCAGTAGTTCAGCTGGAAGCACGCTTCATCGACGAACTCGCGCTCCGCTTCGGAGTTGTCACGCCATACCTGGCAGAACTCCATCTCGGTCCAAGGCATGCGGTCCCCCTAGCGGCTCGAGCGAGACGCAGCATCGGCACGCTTGCGCCGATGCTCTTCCAGCGCCTTCAACGCCTTCTCCAGCTTCTTTGGATTCTTGGGCCCCGACGCGAACGGCCCTTTGCGTGGCCGGCGGTCACGGCGCGGACGACCTGTCTTGTCGAGTTCGGCCATGGTTGCTCCCCCGAGACGCGATGGCGCGCCATCCTAGCACGCGTTGTCTCGGCCCGAAATTCCGCTCCCGTCCCGCAGCCGGCACAAAAAAACCGCATAAATCCCCTGATTCCGCTACCGCACGCCACTTGCCATTGGGTGTGACAAGCGGCCGCGATCGACTCCCGGCGCGGCAACGCGCCGGGAGGTTCAACTTTCCGGGGGCGCTGGGTGATCGCCCGCCCTCCACAGGTTTCGACATCTGTCGAACAGGGGCGAGACGGCTGGCTCGCGACGCACGCCGCCGATCACGCGATGGGCTGCACGCGCCTGCGCGCGGGCTACACCCACCCCTCCCCAAAGTCGACTCCCCGCCCTATATAGACGCTAGTCGATTCGCCTAAGGGGCAACTCGGGGCGCGGGTTGTGCTTGGCAGCGAGCGGAGTGAGAGAGGCCGTCTCCATGCAAGTCCGTCAGCCCACCCAGATCGTCACCGCCATGGCCACCCAGGAAGGGGCCGGCGTCACGGTGCACCGCGCCCTCGGCACGCCGCTGCTGCCGGACGTCGATCCGTTCCTGATGCTCGACGAGTTCAAGAACGACGATCCCAAGCGCTACATGGCGGGCTTCCCCGACCATCCGCATCGCGGCATGGAGACGGTGACCTACATGCTCGCCGGCGCCATGCGTCATCGCGACAACCAGGGCAACGAAGGCCGCCTGCGTCCCGGTGACGTGCAGTGGATGACCGCCGGCCGCGGCATCATCCATTCCGAAATGCCGGAGCAGGAGCAGGGCCTCATGTGGGGCTTCCAGCTATGGGTCAACCTGCCCGCCAAGGACAAGATGACCAAGCCGCGCTACCAGGAGATCAAGGCGACCGGCATCCCGGAGGTGTCACGGACGGACGGCTTGCGCGCCAAGATCATCGCCGGCAGCCTCGACGGCACCACCGGTCCAATCTCCGGCATCGCCACCGATCCGACCTACTTCGACGTCGCGCTGCCGAAGGCCGTCACCTTCGAGCACCCGCTGCCGGCGTCGCACAAGGGCTTCCTCTACATGTTCGACGGCAAGGCCAACGTCGGCACCGGCCCGAACGCGCGCCTGGTGCCGCGCAGCGCTGCCAGCGCAGCTGTGCCGCCCA
>CAMEYM010000020.1 GCA_945947575.1 Rhizobium sp. Q54 | reverse complement strand
ACTTCTATGGCGGGAAATTCATCCCGACGCATTGGGCCCTGTTGGCAACCGCCGTCCTGATCTCGGGCTCAATCGCGCTGTCGCTGCTGCGTACGCGCAAGGGCGTGGCGCCGCAGCCGTTGAGGACGGGATGGATCCCTGGCAGCCCCGCCGCCCCGGCGACGGAGGAACGCCCCAAGCGCGATGCCGAGTAGATGCCGCGCTCGAAACATAACGTTACGCGAAATCCGCGGCCGCGACCGTTGACCTTCCCGCGCGGGTATTCCCACGTCCTCTGTATGAAGAAACCCCCGACTGGCGCCCCCGGCGCCGCTCGGAATCGAGAAGGACGAACGACATGCTGAAGGTACTAGCGACAACGCTTGGCGTGGGCATCGTAGCGACCGCTTTCATCGCCAACGCGCAAATGCAGATGCCACGGCAAGGGCAAATGCCCATGCACATGGGCATGGGCATGGGCATGGGCATGGCCAAGGGCGAGCACGGTGAGATGCACACGGGAATGCCGAACCACATGACCGACCACGCCCCAATGCAAGACCACGCGCAGATGCGGCACGACCGCGCGGAGATGGGGGCCGAGAATGCCGGGCCGGGCCCGCTCGCGGCTTTGCCGCCAGCCAATGCCGTCTCGCCCGTTCCAGTCGTCGGCGAGGTCATGCGCATCGATGAAGCCAATGGCCGCATCACCCTGCGCCATGAGCCCATCCCGAACCTCGACATGCGGGCAATGACCATGGTGTTCCGGCTGGGAGATCCGTCGTTGCTTGCCGGGGTGAAGCTCGGCGACCAGGTGACGTTTGAGGCCGCGCGCGTGGACGGCGCCATCACCGTCACCAAGCTGGAGAAGAAGGCAACGAACTAGGCTGCTGCGGCAACGAACAGGTGCGCCAGCTTCTCGGCGTGTCCGAGCGGTGCACCGTTCGTTGTGATCTGCCGGCGCAAGTCTCGCGCCGGCCGGGGGTGGACGGGACCGCGCCGGCTTTCCACCTGCACAAGTTCCAAGTACTGATGCGGATTGGCTTCGAGGTGTCCGGCGCACAGAGTGCGCGAGCACCGGACAGCGGTGGACGTCGGTACCTGCGAGCGACGAGCAATGAAATATCGTTTCCCATCGCCCGGCCCCGCCGCGCCACGAGGGTATTCCACGACGCAGGTGGCCCTTCATTGGGTCATCGCTGCGCTGGTCGCGTTTCAACTTCTGTTCGGTGAGAGCATGGGGGCCGTTATGGAGGCCGAAGAGCGCGGCAGGTCCGTCTCTGCGCTCGATAGCCAGTTGGCAGCGTTTCACTACTGGATCGGCATCGGCGTTCTGGTCCTCGTGGCTATTCGGTTCGGGTTGCGCACCCTGGTTGGCGTTCCCGAAGCAACCGATGCGAGTCCCCGCTGGGCGGTGGCCGCGTCAAACCTCGCCCACAACCTGTTCTACGTCCTGCTGGTGTCCGTCCCGGTTACCGGTTTGCTGGGCTACTACCTCAAGGACCCGTGGAGCGAGATCCACGCAATCTCGAAGCCGGCCTTCCTCGGATTGATCGCCGTTCACGTCGCCGGCGCGCTGTACCACCAGTTCTGGCTGAAAGACCGCACCTTGACGCGCATGTTGGTGCCCACGCGCGGGGTTGGTCGCGAGTCGTCTCGCCTCTGAGGCTCGACGTCGGCCAACTCGCACTGGTTGCCCGTCATCGGTGCACAGCCTCTTGATGCGAAACGACCTGCCTTAGCGCCGCCCGCACGCCGCAAGCCCGGCGCCGATTCCGGACAGCAACCAATCAGCGCAGCGTCTCCAGAGCGTGCGGTCTTCTGGGATGCCGGCCAGCGCCGCCTTCTCCGGGCGGATTGCCCGGTGGCTTGTCGCAAGCCGCCCGGCGCCGCCAGCTACATGCTCTTCTTCAGGCCGGGTGCCGCCTTGAAGCGGACGGACTTCGAAGCCTTGATCACGACCGGCTCGCCCGTGCGGGGGTTGCGGCCCTGGCGCTTGCCGCGCTTGCTGACGTGGAAGGTGCCGAAGCCGAAGATCGGGAAGCGGCCATCCTTCTTCAGCACCTTCGTCACCGAGCGGGTCACGCCCTCAACGGCCTTTTTCGCCTGGGCGATCGTGCAGCCTGTCGCTTCGCGGATCGCGTTGGCGAGAATCGTCTTGCTCATTCAAAATCCCCCACTCGGTGCAGATAAGGCTTGGCTGGCCGCGTTGTCGCATTGCCCAAGGCAGATTTCAACTGCGCGAAGCGGCTCCGGCCTCCCGGACCGTCGCTCGTGCGCGATGCTGACGCACTGGCGTCAGCCGCCGAGCTTGCCGATGGCGATCTCGAGCAGGAACTCGAGGTCGGGGCAGATGACCCAGCCAGGGTTGCCACCGTTCTCGTCGTCGTCATCGTCGAGCATCTGGCCGGGCGGCAGGGCGGCCAGTGCCGCCGCCAGCCGCTGGCGCTCGCGCTCCTCTTCGGCCTTCTCGGCGCCTTCCACCAGGTCGTCGACGGTGACCAGCATGCCCATCAACTCGACGATGCCGGCCGCAAGTTGCGGTTCGGTCAGCTCCATGAACGCAGACAGCTGGGTGCCGTAGTGGTGGCCGACCGCGTAGATGTATTCGTCGCCGACGTCGTCGTCGCCGTTGTCGTACGCCAGACACGCTTGCTTGGTAAGCGCGTGCAGGTGCTTGGCGAGCCTGACGAAGTCGCGTCCCGGGAACAGGTCGGCGCCCACCACGCCCTCGACGATACCCGCCAGACGCTGGGCCGGCGCCTCCGCCTCCTCGGGCGTCAGGCGGCGCTCGCGAACGTCGGGCGGGGTGGTGGTGCGATACAGGTCGTCCAGCGCGGCGAGCGCCGCCTGCGCCTCGGCCCTGGCGGTCTCGTCGGCGCGCGGCGCCAGCGCGGCCCACTGCTCCTTGATGCGGCGCAGCGCGACGACGCCGTTGGCGTACTCCCACGGCTCGACGAACATTTCCTCGAACGCCTCCGCGATGCCGTCGCCGGCGATCAGCAGGTCGGCCGTCTGCGCGGCGCGGAACACCTCGTCCTTCTGCAGGGCCGGGTCGAGCACCAACTCGGTCGCGCGGGCCAACAGGCCACGCATCTTGGCGATCGCCGCCGGGACTTCCTTCCCTGCTTGGGTGGACTGGATGACATGCCACAGCGCAATGAACATCTCGTCGTGCAGCGCCTGGTCCTTCAGGCGCAGGGAGCCGCCGAAGCGCTGGAAGTCCACCGTCGCCATCTTGGCAACCTGGATGTGCAGTTCGAAGTTCAGGGTCTCATACGTCTCGATGATGCGCAGGCGGCGCTCAATCATGCCGAGGCCGAAGGCACGGCTCAGGTCCACCGTGTGCTCGTAGAAGGGTTCGGGCTTCGCCGCTCCGGCGCCGCCATCCGCAGTGCGCACCTGTGCTATCGCAGCGGCGGCCGCGCCAACGGCGATCATTCCGACGGCGACGGTGCGGACGAGAATACTGCTGCGCTGCATGGAGGTCCCCGGTCTGGGCACGACCGGCGCGCCCCACAATGACCGGCGTACCTTAGCCCAGCCGCGACCAGGCGGGGAGGCGCCGCCGCCCAACGCATCGGTGCCGGTAGCCACCAGCCGAAACCACCGCAGGACCGATGGCCCGGCTACCTGCGGGTCGTCCGCAGTTTGTCGCGGATGGATTGGCGCTGCATCAGCTTGCGCTGGGCCCCCGGCGGGAAGTCCGTGAGCAGGATGACGTTGTTGTCGATCAGCACGTTGATGAGGTCTTCGAGAATGCGCAAAAGGTCGTTCTCGGAGTTCGCCAGGTGCTGGCGCAGCGCCTCCTCGGAGCCCATGCCGGTGACGAACGCCAGCATCTCGGGATCGGACTCTTTCATCGCCTCAGGCGCAGCCGCATGCGGCCGGTCGAATACCGCCACGATGATGCCCTTGGCGTCTCTCGCCACGTACCGCATGGCGACACAATAGATAGCGTGCAGTTGCGGGACAAGCCGCAAGGGTAGTGCCCGCGGCCGCAGTGAGGAACGACAAGTCTGACGAGTTGAGCCTGCGCGACAAGGTCGTCGTCGTCACAGGCGCGACTTCTGGATTCGGCCGCGGCGCCGCCTTCAAGTTCGCTGAAGCGGGTGCAGCGGTCGTTGTCGCCCGACGTCCGGCGCGGGCATCCGCAAGCTCGCACGGGCGCCATCGCTGCGCACACTCGCGCATACCGCACCAGACTCACCGTTGATTGGCACAACCCTGCCGGGCGGGCGCGGGCAGTAGCGTCGCGCATATCCGCCCGCTATCGTGGTCAACAGGAGGGCTGCGGGAGTGGCCTTCGCGCGTCGCGCGTGCGCCGCATCCGAACCGCACGCGCGCTGGGAGCGCGCGTTGCATTCCTCCAGGGAGGCTTCCTCATGAACAAGATCGCCAACAACGCCGTCCGCATCGTCGCGGCCGTTTCCTTGACCATGCTGTCGGGCGGCGCCGCCCTCGGCCAGGCGGCAGGTGGTGCGGCCGGTGGCGCCGCAGCCGCCGTCAACACGGCCATGGGTTTCTTCATCACGTCGGTGGGCAAGGGTGACGGCGGCAACCTCGGCGGCCTCACCGGCGCCGACGCGCATTGCCAGACCCTCGCCGCCGCGGTTGGCGCGGGCAACCGCACGTGGGCCGCGTACCTGTCCACCCAGGCGACCGCAACCGAACCGGCGGTCAACGCCAAGGATCGCATCGGCACAGGCCCCTGGTACAACCAGAAGGCCGTCCTGATCGCGACGAACCCCAACACGCTGCACGCGCCGGGCAACATCAACAAGGCGACCGCGCTCAACGAGAAGGGCGAACTGGTCAACGGCCGCGGCGACACGCCGCTCCAGCACGACATCATGACAGGCACGCAGAAGGACGGTACCGCGTTTGCGGCCGGCACCGACCGCACCTGCTCGAACTACACTTCGAATGCCGCCGGCGCTCCGGGCGGCATGCAGCTCGGTCACCACGATCTGCAGGGCGCGCCGACGGACAACTACTGGAACTTCGCGCACGCCTCCACCGGCTGCACGCAGCAGAACATCAGCCAAGGCGGCGGCGCCGGCTTCTTCTACTGCTTCGCCCGCCAGTAGAGCGTTTGTTGTAAAAGGAGGGGCCGGCCGGGCAAACTGGCCGGCCCTTCGCGTTTGCGCAGCCGCTTCGCGCGCGTACCACCGAGCTCAAGGAGCATCCATGCGTACCCTGACCGTCCTTGCCGCACTCGCGCTCGGCTGTGCCACGCCGGCCTCGGCCCAGATCGCCCCGGACTTCACCACCGGCAAGGGGATCGCCAGCGCGTGCGGCAGCACCGACGCCCCGGTCCGCAACTTCTGCACCGGCATGATCTTCGGCGCGGTCGGCATCGCGCGAACCTACGGCACCATGCGCGTCGACCAGGAGCCCGTGCTGCGGGACCCCGGCCGCGTCATCTGCCCGCCCGTCAACTTTGACGTGGCCGAGGTACGCGACGCCTTCGTGACGTGGATCAACTCCACCCAGGGCGCGGAACAGCTCACCTATCCCGGCGTCTTGTTCTTTGGGCTGTCGCAGCTGTTCCCATGCGGCGTGCAGGCGCCGACCTTGGCGCCGCCCACCGTCGCGCCGCCGGCGCCCCTGCCGCCTATCCTGACGCCACAGGCGCGCTAGGGCGGTGCTTGCGCCCAACGGGGTAACTCGTTGGGCGGATGTCGGCCCGCTCCGCGTTTCGCGGCGCCGAACCGGCATGGTTACCAGCGCGCTGACACCCGCGCCTGGGATGCCTCGTCCGCGCAGCGGCAAATGGACGGCACGCACCACACATGCTGAGGATGAAAACATCCAGCATGGCGTTCATGGCTACGCTCGCTCTTGGCTCTGCTCTGGCGCTGCCCGCGCTCGGCCAGCAAGCGGCGGGTGACTTCACCACGGCCCAAGGCCTCGCCCAACTCTGCGACGCCGATCAGGCCGTCAACCGCAACCTGTGCCACGGCATCCTCTACGGTGGAATGATCACGGCGCGCGCCTTCAACGGCGTCGAGCTCGGCAACGGCGATCCGATGATTGCCCGCAACGACCGCATCGTGTGCCCGCCGGGCCAGGGCCTCTCCCTCGCTGACATCCGCCGCAGCTATCTGCAGTGGTACGAGAACGAGCCGGCCGCTCGCAGCATGAACGCGACCAGCGCGCTGTTCAACTTCATGGCTGAGGAGTGGTCGTGCGGCAACGACCGGCAGAACGCGGCTCGCGACAACGACCGCTTCGGCCGCCCCATCTACCTGAACAACGAAGGCGGACAGGGCAACGCCAAACCGGCCGACCTGTTCGAGGAGCTGTTCCGGGGCCTCGAGGCCCGCTAGGGAGCAGTCCATGCGCTGGGTTCTCGGGCTGTCCGTCGCCGCGGTGACGGTTTGCGCCTACGCCGGGGCGGCAACAGCCCAGAACACGGCGGCCCTCAACCTCGGCACCGCCGGCGGACTCGCCCAGGCGTGCGCCTCGCGCGACGAGGGCGACCGCAACTTCTGCCACGGCATGCTCTACGGCACCATCCAGGCGGCCGCGCAATTCCGCGACATGCGCCGGCGCGGCGGCGAGCGCGTGCTGCCGCCCGAAGCGATGGTGATGTGTCCGCCCTCGCGCGTCTCGCTGTCCGAGCTGCGCGACAGCTACGTCACCTGGGTGCGCCGCCACAACGTCGCGCGCATGAGCGCCGGCCAAGCCGCCTTCAACGCCATGGCCGACCTCTACCCGTGCGGCAATACTCGGCGGGACTTCTTCGACGACAGTCTGTTCGGCGGCGGCAGCATGTTCCGCGGCGACAGCTTCATCCCGCGCGTCGGCGACTAGCTCAGACAATGCGCGTCATGGCCGGGCGTGAACCGGCCATCCACGCTTTTCTTGTTGTCATTGCGAGCGCAGCGAAGCAATCCAGGCGTGGTCGTGTTGTCTTGTCAGGAACAGCTCCGCTCCCGTGTCTCTCCATCGAACTACCGCCATCGCAGCGTGGCGACCCCGCGACACCAAGACCTATCTTTGAACTGTCCACGACGCACAGCGCACAACGCAGGTTGAAAGCGAGTTCAGACTGGATGACAGGACCGGCCGGAGATTCGTTTCAGAAGTTCGCAAGAACGGACGAAGCAGTCACCGACCGATCCGTGTTTCTGCGCGCCTAGCGCGCACCTCGCCCTGGCGGGCCCTTCAATCAAGGCGCGTCGTGGAACTCGGTGCTCCACCCCAAGTCCGGTGAACACCCGGCGGGTGAGAGAACTCACAGTGCACACGTTCCGACTCCCTGCCACCATTCCCTCCGTACCCGAGGAACTCCCGCTGACCGTCGTCAGCGCCTACGTCATAGGGAAATCATGGATACGAGAGACGAAACCATCGTCGACACAAGCATGCTCGGCCTTGCGTTGGGCAACTTCACGAGCCCAAACGGGACCGGTGTGGTGGTGCTGTCGCAGTCCGGCGTTGAGATCGAGCGGGCGCAAGCCTTGCTGGCTGCTGCCGTTGAAGCAAACGAGAATGGCATCCTTACGGTCTCTGCGCTGCCCAAGTCGGGCGCGGCCCAGTACTACTATGTCTCGGACTCGTACAACGTTCGCATCCTCAACATGTCTCCCGCATCGGGCAACGCGATCGTGCCGCAAGGTCGCTCGGTTGTCCGTGCGGCGTCTCCGCCGCCCGAGAACATCCTGACGATCCCGGCAGGAAAAGCGGTGCGCGCCAACTTCTGCCGCCATAAGGCCGAGGCCAGTCGCGTCACGGTCTCAACCAACAAGGTCGGCGAGGGCTGGCGCGTCGTCGCCGTCGCCAATGTGGTGCAAAACGAGTGGCACACCATCTCCATCGCCGCGAGTCCGCACGCATATGAGCTCAAGGTCGACGGGGTTTGGTTGTGGGCCGAACACGTCCAGCCATTTGGCCGGTTCCAGAAGAACGTGTTCAGCGCGTCCAATGCTCAGTTCTTGTGGTTCACCAATCCGAGCGATGGTGACCAGAACACGACGATGAACTTCGAGATTGGCTAGGCGACGTGCGGAGTGGGCGCACAAGCGTCCACTCCGCACTCCTGTCGGTCCTCGCTCCAGTGTCGCTCCGGCTGGCTAATCCGACGACGCCTGAATCACCGCTTCGAACGGCAGCAGCAAGCACTCGTGCCGGCTCTTGTGGCCGGAGACGGGCGTGAAGGTTGCCAGCGTCGCCCACGCGCCGGCGGGTGCGGGCGCTCCCTGCTTCAGCATCGCTTTCAGCGACTCGCGGATGGCGCCCAGGCTCGCGGCGTTCTCGCCCTTGGCGTTGGCGCCGATGACGCTGGCCGAGGCCTGGCACAGAACGCAGCCCTTCACCGTGTGACCGACTGCGGCGATCTTGCCGTCGGCGCCCATCTTCACGTCGAAGGTGACGCGGTCGCCGCACAGCGGATTGTCCACCGTGATGCTCTTGGTGGCGTCGGCGAGCTTGCCAGCGCCGGTGGCCTGCGCCGCGAGGCGCAGCACGTCGGTCTTGTACAGTGTGTCCATTGCTAGGTCAGCTTGCTGAGTGCGTCGTCGAGGCCGCTTAGAAACGCGTCCACGTCGGCGGCGTTGTTGTAGAGGGCGAGGGAAGCGCGCGTGGTCCCGGCGAGGCCGCGCGATTCGTGGAACGGTTGCGCGCAGTGGTGCCCGCCGCGCAGCGCCACGCCGTGGCTGTCCAGGATCTGGCAGATGTCGTGGGGGTGTGCGCCGTCCACGGCGAACGCGATCACCGGAAAGCGCCGCTCCATGGTCTGCGGTCCGATCACCCGCGCCCGCCGGTTGCCGCCGCCGATGGCGCGCAAGCCGTGGAGGATCCGGTCGGCAAGGTGTCCGGTATGTGCGGCGGCGGCAGCAGCATCCACCTGCGCCAGCCAGTCGACTGCGGCGCCCATGCCCACCGCTTGCGTGATGGGCGGTGTGCCGGCCTCGAAGCGCGCCGGAATGTCCGCCCACGTGCTCTTCTCGAGCGTCACCGTGCGGATCATCTCGCCGCCGCCCAGGAACGGCGGCAGCGCTGCCAGGATTTCGGCGCGCCCCCACAGGGCGCCGACGCCCGATGGCCCGAACATCTTGTGGCTGGAGAGGGCATAGAAATCGACGCCGAGGGCCTGCACGTCCACGGGTCCGTGGCTGGCACGTTGGGCGCCGTCCAGCAGGACGCGCGCTCCCACCGTGCGTGCGGCGCGCACCACGGCGGCGACGTCGGTGATGGCGCCGGTGACGTTGGAGACGTGCGTGACAGAGATCAGCTTGCAGCGCTCGCTCACCAGCTCTTCGAGATCGCCGGTGTCGATGCGGCCCTCCTCGGTGACCCCAAGGAAGCGCAGCTTTACCCCGGTGCGCTCGCGCAGCAGCTGCCACGGCACCAGGTTGGAGTGGTGCTCGAGCCCCGACAGCACGATCTCGTCGCCGGCCTTGAGCGTCGCGCCGAAAGCGTGCGCCACCAGGTTGATGGCGCCGGTGGTGCCGCTGGTGAAGATTACCTCGCGGTCCTCGCGCGCGTTCACGTACTGCGCGACCTTGGTGCGGGCGTTGGCATAGGCGTCCGTCGCTGCCTCGGCGAGGGCATGCACGCCGCGCTTGACGTTGGCGCGGCGCAGCTCGTCGTGGGCACGTACCGCGTCCAGCACCGCCTCCGGCACCTGCGCCGTCGCCGCGTTGTCGAGGTAGTGCAGCGGCACTCTGCCGTGCACCAGGGTACGCAGGATCGGGAATTGCGCCCGGATCGCCTCGACGTCAAAGGACATCTGTGACGGCACTTTCATTGCGCGGGTTTGACTTCGGCGCAGAGGGCGCGCAGGATTGGAGTGCCGCTCGAACTCACGGCGGCCACCGATCTCGCAACCCAGCTTGTGGTCGCCAGGGCGAGGTTGGGTTCGGTTTTCGCTGGCGCGATAGGGAGGATGCGACCTGCATGACTCCACCGGGCGAGAGTTTGGGCCCCGCCTTTGGGCGGGGCCACGGTACGGGCAGCTGGGCTGCCTAACTCCGAAAACTTGCATCGATTGAGCGCAAGAACGCGCGGCGCTGCAGTTCCCGCGGGACTCCACCGGCGCACTTGCGAAAACTGCTCGCTTGGCGAGCCGAGGCAATGCCTCCGGGAGCCCTGTCCGCTGGAGACCAGCGGCAGGGCTTCCCAGTTCCGGCGGACCCGTGCGGCGCGCATCCGTCGACCTCAGAACCTGCGGCCCAGACCGACGCGGAACACCTCGGCGCTTACGGCAATCTGCGCCGCGTTGCCGGTGATGAAATTGACCGAGCCGTAGTTCGTGCGCGCGTACTCGCCGCGCACGAACAGGCGCTGCGCCAGGTCGCGGCGGAAGCCGAGCAGCAGTGAGGTCCCGTTGGCGCTTTCCTTGACCGTGGCCGCGGTCAGGCTGTCGGTCGTCTCGATGCTGGCGCGGCCGATGCCGACGCCCGCGGAGAGCGTCGTCTGGCGGAAGCGGTAACCCATCGAGACCTTCATGTTGATGGGCATGTGGATCTCGTGGTCGACGACCCGGCCGCCGACGCGCTGACCGCCCTTGAAGTTGGTCATCGCCCAATCGAGTTCGCCGTTGAGGGTCAGCCGCGGACCCATGCCGTACTCGATCCCGCCGAAGATGCCGGGCGCAAAGCCCTGGCCACCCGCGTCATTCGGCAGCACCGCATTCGGCGCGTACTCGACGTGCCCGTAGCCGAGATCGACGCCCGCGTAGGGCGCCAGTTGCGCCAGGGCAGGACCTCCCACGCCGGCGCAGACGCATGCAACCACAGCCGCCAGAATTTTTTTCATCGCTGCCCCCGTCACCTTGTTGCCACTGCGCCGATCGCCGCCAGCGCTTCTGGAGTATCCACATCCACGAAGATGGCGTCGTCGTCCATCGCGACGTCGCACACCACGTCGGCATGCTCGCCGATCAAATGACGGCCGCCGGTGTCGCCGGCTACCGCCATCATGGCGGCGAAGTAGTCCTTGCTCCACAGCACGGGATTGCCGCGCTTGCCGCCGAACGTCGGCACGCAAATCGAGCGACCTTCGTGGGGCGCGAACGCCGAAACGATCTTGTCGAGCTGCTTCGCCCTGACGCGCGGCATGTCGCCGAGCGCCACCAGGGCGCCGTCGGCATCCGGCGCGATTTCCGCCAACTTGCCGATCCCCGTCCGCAGCGACGTCGATAGCCCTTCGGCATAGTTCGGGTTGTGCACGAAGTGCACGTTGCGCGCGCCCAGGGCGTTGCGCACCGCGTCTTCCTGATGTCCGGTGACCACTACCACCGGCCGCGCCGTCGTCGCCAGCATGGCGTCGGCGACATGGGCGATGAGGGGCTTGTCGTTGAGGGTCGCCAGCAGCTTGTTGACCCCGCCGGCGCGGCTCGACTTGCCGCCCGCCAGGATGACCGCCGCGATATTCGCCGCCGACGGCACTTCCTCGTGCTCGTCCTCCACGGCCCGCGGGAAGGGGCGGGACACGATGTCGGTGAGCAGGCCGCCCGCGCCCATCGCCTGGATGTCGGCGCGGCCGATCGGGATCTCGCAGCACAGGCGCGCCAGCACCCAATCGAAGCCGTTGGTCTTGGGCGAGCGCGCGCAGCCGGGTGCGCCGACCACGGCGGTGTCGTTGTGGTAGGCGAGCAGCATCAGGTTGCCGGGGTCCACCGGCATGCCGAAGCGCTCGATGACGCCGCCGGCGTGGACGATGGCCGCCGGGATCACATCGCGCCGGTCGACGATCGCCGAGGCGCCGATGATCAGAATGGGGTGGCAGTGGTCGTCGAGCAGCGTCATCAGCGCGCCCGACACCGACTGGGTGTTGTGCGGCACGCGGATCTCGCGCTTCAGGTGCGAGTCGAACGATGCCAGGCGGTCCTTGATGGTCTGGGTGGTCTTGTCGAGCACCGACTCCTTGGTGCCCTCGGCCCACGTCTGGATCAGCCCTACCGGCTTGTTGAGGAACGGGATGACACTGACCAGCGGCATGCCGTGCGCTTGGGCCCGCCGCACCGCGCCCTCGACCGAGGCCTTGGGTGCCGAGAACGGGATCACCTTGATGGTCGCCACCATCTGGCGCGGCCGCACGATCGAGTAGTGCGGTACCGTTGCGATGGTCAACGCCTCGTCCACCGCGTTGATGGCGTTGACCCGGTCCGGTTCCGCCAGCACGACGCCGTGCACCTCGGAGATCAGGTTGGCCCGGCCCGTGAACGCCGCTGCCGCCCGCGCGCCCGAGCCGACGCACGCCTCGGCGAGGGCATTGGCGGCCGGGTCCTCGTGCATGTCGCCGTCTTCCAGCTTCGCCGCCATGGCGTGGCTGAAGCCCGCCGCCTTCAGCTTGGCGACATCCTCGGCGGTGAGCACGCGACCCTTCTTGAAAGCGTCGGTGCCAAACTTCACCGTATGCGCCAGGATGGCGCCGTCGCACTCGGCGAGGGGCAGGGGACCGAAGCGCATTACGCGGCCTCCTTTGCCTTTTCGGTCGCGTGCTGGGCTTGGATCACTTCCGCGAGGACCGCCACGGCGATTTCGGCCGGCGAGCGCGCGCCGATCTTCAATCCGACCGGACCCCGGATGCGGTTGAAGGTCGCCTCGGAGAACCCCGCCGCCAGCATCCGCTCCTTGCGCTTGGCGTGGGTCTTCGAGCTGCCCAGCGCGCCGATGTAGAAGGCGTCGGACTTGAGCGCCACGAGCAGGGCAGGGTCGTCGATCTTGGGATCGTGGGTAAGCGCCACGACTGCCGTACGCCGGTTCGGCTTGAGCTTCTCCATCGCCTCGTCCGGCCAGTCGGTCAGCACCGTCAGTCCGGGAAAACGCGCCTCGGTGGCGAACGCCCGGCGCGGGTCGATCACGGTGACCTCATATCCGGCCATCGCGGCCATGCGCGTCAGCGGCTGCGAGATGTGCACGGCTCCCACCAGGATCATACGCAGGGCCGGGTTGAACACCTGCAGGAACCAGGTGCCGTCGGCGGCCGCCACCGACCCTGACGTGTCGCTGCTGGCCGCTTCGCGTGCCGCATCAACGATAGGAGATTTCTCCGTATTCTCAAACGGATACAGAACGATATTACGGCCGCTGGTGAGGTTCTTGGCGAGCACCACCGAGCGCCCTGCGGCGCGGTCCTGGACGATCCGGTTCAGGATCTCGCGTTCCATCGCGGCGCACCCACGCTCTTATTAGTCGAGCCGCTCGACGAAGACCTGCACCTTGCCGCCGCAGGCTAGGCCCACGTCCCAGGCCTGGGTGTCGGTCACCCCGAAGTCGAGCAGGCGCGGCTTGCCGTCCTCGATTACGTCCATGGCCTCGCGGATGACGGCGCCCTCGATGCAGCCACCCGAAACCGAGCCGCAGAACTGGGTCTTGGAATCCACCGCCAGCATGCTGCCGGCCGGGCGCGGGTTGGAGCCCCAAGTCGTTACCACGGTCGCCAGCGCCACCTTGCGCCCCTCGGCCTTCCAGGCATGGGCGATACCGAGAACGTCCTCTGTTTCAAAGCTCCGGGGGGCTGCGGCTGTGACGTCGTTCATGGCTTGTTAACCGTGCCGGGAAGAAGATGTGCTGCCGCCCCCGTTATATAGGGGCGAGTATTGCGAAAGGGCAGCTTAATGGTCCCTGCGGTCCGGTCAACGCTCGACGTGGCGCTGTGGCTGATGGCCCGCGCCGACTCCGCGGGGGAGCGGTTGCAGCCCCAGAAGCTGCAGCGCCTGCTGTATCTGGCCCAGGCCCACTATGCCGGCGCCCACGACGGCGCCAAGCTGATGCCGGCGGTGTTCCTGGCCACCGAGCTCGGGCCGCTCGAGCCCAACGTCTACTACCTGATGCAGGGCGGCGACCCGAAGATGGTCTACGCCGACCCCACCGCCATCGTCGAAGAGTTCCTCATGGGCTTATGGGATCGCTACGGCCCGCGTCCCGCCGAGGACCTGCTCACCACCATCGCCGCCGATGGTGCCTACGCGCTGGCGCTGAAGGGCGGCCGCAACACCGAGATCACCGCCGAAATCATGTGCGCCGGCTACGGCGGCCGGAGTGCCGTCAAGGTGAAGGGCGGCGCCAAGCCCGCGCCGGAGCCGTCCTATTGGACTCCGGAAGGCAAGCGCGCCACCAAGTGGATTCCGGGACAAGCCCCGCGCCGCTAGGCGCCCACCGCTTTTCCTCCGCCGTTGTGCGTTCGGCATATTGCCTTCGTACAATGTCCGCTACCGCATACAACGTAAGCGCCGTGGAGGCACCGCCGCGCCTGCGCCAACCTTCTTGCGCGACTGAAACAGCAAGAAGGAGAGAGCTGTGCTTATGGATATCTCAACCCGTCGGTTCGTCGTTGCCCTAACCCTGGCAGCGGGCGTGACCATGTCCCTGCCGGTCACCGCACAGGCAGCGGCGCTCGGCTACGGAACCTTCCTCGGCGAGTATGGCGGCAACGTGAATGACGCCGAGGACGTCGAGGACGCGTTGGCCATCCTGCGGCCGGGCCTCGATCTCGGCGACGTCGGCACCAACATCGTGTTCACCCACACCGTGTTCAAGGACGGCAACCCCGCCGAGCCGATCGGCGGCACCTGGCTGTACAACGGCTTCCCGCTTCTGACGCCGCCCGGCGACGACCCGATCGTCCTCTACGTGGCGGTCAAGTACTCGAACCAGTTCAGCATCTTCGAATACGACCCCACCAATCCGGCCGACACGGGCTTGTACTCCAGCGACCTGCTCGGCCAGACCCACAACCGCAACGGCAAGCCCCACGCGATCTCCCACATCAACGCGTATTGGGGCGAGACGGTGCCGAGCCCGGTCCCGGTGCCGCCCGCCCTGCTCCTGCTGATGACGGGGGTCGGCGTGCTCGTCGGCCTGCGCCGCAAGGCACGCGCCAAGGCGCAAAGCGTCGCGGCGATCGCCTAGCGAACCCGGGAAACGGCGGCCGTCGGACGCGGCCGCCGTCCTCCCTCAATACGCTTTTCGAGGCGCCGCGACAGCTCACTGCCGTGCTCGTCCTTCGCGAGTCCTACCGGCAGGGGTCGCCGCCGCTGCGGCCTGCCGCCGGCGTGAACCACACGTAATCGAACGGCAGCCGCGCCGAGTCGTACAGCTGGGCGTAGTCCTGCGCCCGCACGAACGGCCCCGCCACCTCGACCATCGCCAGCGACGCGGCGCTCGCGCTTGGGCCCATCCTGCCCAGCACCCAGGGCACACCGAAGTCCGTGCGCGTGTGTCCGGTGCCGGCGATGAGCACGCCGCCGTCGCCTTCGTCGCGCCGCGTCAGCGCATCGGCGAACGCCGCGTCGCGCACGCGCTGCGCCGTCATCATCATCTGGATCACCGGCCCGGTGGTGCCGCAGTGCATCATCACCAGCTCGCGCTCGAGCAGCCGGTGCGCCGCCTCGGGCAGCGGGTCGCTCAGCTTCGTGCGCGCCACGAACGCGGCATCGAGCACGCCCATGTCGCGCATCGCCCGCCGCGCCAGATCGTCAGTGACGTTGGCCGCGACCATGGTCAGCCCGTTGCGCAGCGCCGCCTCGGCGATCGGCTGATAGAGGCGCCACTCCGGCCACGTGTTGCTCCAAGCGACCGCGCGCCCCAGTCCCGCCGCGTCGCGTTGCGCCTCGGGCGCGCCTTCGGCGCGACTCGCCAGCACGTAGCGATCGAGCGCCGCCTGCTGCGACGCGTCCATCTGCTCGAACGCCACGATCGGCTTGCGTCCCGCGCGCGCCAGCCGCTCGATCACGTACGCCTGCGCCCGATGATGGTCCGCGTTGTCGTGCGATTCGCCGAGCAGCACATAGCGCGCCGGCCGCAGCAGATCGATCAGCTCGTCCTCGGTGACGAACCGTTCGCCCGCGACATGCCAGATGCGGCCGGCGAGGGGATGCTCTTGCGCCGCCGCCGTTGTCGCGAACAGCAGCGCCAGCCCGAGGACGACTCGCCGCGCAAATCCCATGGCCCACTGTAGTCCATTCCGGCTATGCATCCGGCGTGATCGCCACGCTCCGCCAGTTCCTGCGCTTGGAAGCCGCCAGCGGCATCGTCCTTGTGGCCGCCGCCGTGCTTGCCATAGCGCTCGCCAACTCAGCCCTCGCGCCCGCCTATCACGGATTCCTGCACTTCGCCGTGCCGACGCCCGGTCCCGGTCCCGACCTGCCCATCGAGTGGTGGATCAACGACGCCCTCATGGTCGTCTTCTTCCTGCTCGTCGGCCTCGAGATCAAGCGCGAGATGGTCGAGGGCGAGCTCGCTGGCTGGTCGCGCGCCGCGCTCCCCATCATCGCCGCCGCCGCCGGCATGGCCGTGCCCGCCGCGATCTACGCGTCCATCACCTGGGCCGATCCCACGGTGCTGCGCGGCTGGGCGATTCCCGCCGCCACCGACATCGCCTTCGCCGTCGGTGTGCTCGCCCTGGTCGGCAGCCGCGTGCCGCCGTCGCTGAAGGTGTTCCTGCTCGCGCTCGCCATCCTCGACGACCTCG
Source organism: Rhizobium sp. Q54 (assembly GCA_945947575.1). Lineage (GTDB taxonomy): Bacteria > Pseudomonadota > Alphaproteobacteria > UBA2966 > CAIVPW01 > CAIVPW01. The sequence continues at coordinate 40,115 of CAMEYM010000020.1, read as the reverse complement.
GCGCCATCCTGATCATCGCGTTGTTCTACGCGGGCGCGCTCTCGTTGCCGGCGCTTGGCGGCGCGGCCGCGTGTCTCGCCGTGCTGGTCGGTCTGAACTATTTCGGCGTCACGCGCCTGTGGCCGTACCTCATCGTCGGCGGTGCGCTGTGGATGTCCGTCGTCCACTCCGGCATCCACGCCACCATCGCCGGGGTGCTCCTGGCGATGACCATTCCGCTCGGCGTTCCCGACGGCGTCGCCGACACCGAGGCCGAACGGCGCGCCTCGCCCATCCTTCGCCTCGAGCACGCTCTGCATCCATGGGTTGCCTTCGGCATCCTGCCGCTGTTCGCCCTCGCCAACGCCGGCGTCGACCTTTCCGGTCTCACGTTGGCCGCGTTGTTCGCGCCCGTGCCCCTCGCCATCGCCGCCGGCCTGTTCGCCGGCAAGCAACTCGGCGTCTTCACCGCCGTGTGGGTATCGGTGCGCCTCGGCCTCGTGGCGCGCCCCGCCGGCGCCACCTGGCCGCAGGTGTGGGGCGTCGCAGTTCTGTGCGGCATCGGCTTCACCATGAGTCTCTTTATTGGCGTGCTCGCGTTCCCCGGCGACGCGGCACACCTGAACGACGTTCGGCTTGGCGTGCTGACCGGATCGCTGCTCTCGGCCATGGTCGGCTATCTGGTGCTTCGGCTCGCTCCGCCCCACAAACTCTAGCGGCGAGTCCAGCGCGCGACCGAAGCGCTCCGCACGCACGCCATGATGCACGCTCGCCACACCGGGGTGTTCAGAAAGTCGCGCTCTGATTGTGGTCGCCCCCCAATCGTGTCAGAGTCGCATTTCACCCTGGGGTGGGATTAGTTGGGCGAGTAGGCCAGGGAGAACGGAGCGCCCAGAGATGGGCATGCTGGAGGAGAGCTCCGTCGATGTCCGCCAAGAAGCGTTCGAGATCCTTGGTAAAGTGAAGTGGTTTAACGCGGTAAAGGGGTACGGATTCATCACGCCGGACGGAATGCCGGGCGATGTCTTCATTCACCACTCCGCGCTTAGGCAGGCCGGACACGACGGGGTAGAGCAGGGCGCGACGGTCAAGTGTGAGGCCGTGCGTGGTCCAAAGGGTCTTCAGGCGGTACGTGTTCTAACGGTGGACACGACGACCGCCGTCGCCGTTCCATTGCGTGCAACGCGCGAGGCGGAATTCCCCTCCGTTGAAGCCGAAGGCGAGTTCTTCGAAGCCACCGCCAAGTGGTTCAACATCGAAAAGGGCTACGGCTTCGTCACCCGCGGCGAAGGCACCCCCGACGTCTTCATCCACATCAAAGCGCTGCGCCGCGTCGGCATCGAAGAGTTGCTGCCCGGCCAACCCCTGCGCGTCCGCGTCGGCCGCGGTCCCAAGGGCCCGCAGGTGGCGGAGATACAGCTGCTGTAGCCGCCTCACCGCATCGTCATTGCGAGGAGCGCAGCGACGAAGCAATCCATTGTCCGATTGTCCCGGCGACGCGCCATCGCCGGAGGCATTTCAAACCAATCGCACCAGTCCTACACTCGCCGTATGGATACTGCCCTTCCGCAGAGCGAGGTCGTCTTTCTGGTGGAGGAAGCGCCAGAAGGAGGCCTTCTCGCGCGCGCCCTCGGCGCCTCCATTTTCACCGAGGCGGACTCGCTCGACGAGTTGCGCAATGCGGTGCGCGATGCAGTCGCAGCGCATTTCGACGAGGGCGCCGGACCCAAGGTCATTCGGTTGCACTTTGTCCGGGACGAAGTGATCTCTGCGTGAGACTGCCGCGGGATGTCCGGGGCGAGGACCTTGTTCGCGCTCTCGCCCAGTTCGGCTACCGCGCAACCCGTCAAACAGGTAGCCACGTGCGGCTGACGACTGAGACACGCGGGACTCATCACATCACGGTACCCAGGCACAAGGCGCTCCGCGTAGGCACGGTAGCGGCGATTGTTCGCGACGTGGCCGTGCATTTTGAAATGGACGAGGATGAGCTTCGCTCGCGGCTGTTCTCGTGACTCCGCTTTGACGTTCGTCTCGACGCCACCGCCACGTGGGTCAACGTCGAAGAGGGCTACGGCTTCGTCACCCGCGGCGAAGGCACGCCCGACGTTTTCATCCACATCAAAGCGCTGCGCCGCGTCGGCATCGAAGAGCTGCTCCCCGGCCAACCCCTCCGCGTCCGCGTCGGCCGCGGGCCCAAGGGCCCGCAGGTGGCGGAGATACAGCTGCTGTAGTCCGACGCGCATCTGTCCGACTGGCGCGGCAACGGGGCGCGCAACGTTGCTTCACGCCGCTCGCCGCTCGAGAATCGTGCCGCCCCCCAACGTTGGCGTTTCGATGTCCGGTCCTGCCCAGGAAATAGCTTGAAAGGGCTGCTCGGCAGCGTGAGGGCCGAAGTTGCCGCGGAAATCCGCGAGCACCGACGTAAGAACCCAGCGCTGGTTGAGGAACGCTATTCGGGCCTCCCGCGTCTCGTTCGATTGTCTCTGCGTCCGCAGGCATTCATCGCGCTTGTTGCTGTCTTCTTCGGGGTCCTTCTGGCGGATGCAGCCGGTCTAAGTGGGTTCGAGCCCTTAGACGAAGGTTCTTCAAAAAGCGGCAGCTTGGTGGCGGCAATGTTGGCAGCTCAGGCGACGCTAATCGGCTTGGTTTTCCCGATTGCGATCGCGCTAGTGACGCTCCTCGTTCAACGGGACGAGACCTCGAACACGCTGTCGGATATCCAGGTCTATTACGACCAATCGTTGGCTTACCGAGTCGGGGCGAGCGCCATCGGCCTCTCACTAGTCCTTGTCCTTCAGTTGGTTTGGCCTGCCGAGGCAGTCGTGGTGCATCTTGGATTCAGCCCGACGGAGCTGCTTCCACAAGCGGTCGTGACGTTGCTGACGGTGTGGCTTGTTGCCAATCTCGTGGCCCTCTGGAACTTCCTGAGGACGAGCCTTTCGTTCATTCGACCGTCTGAGCGTGCCATCCTGCGCCGGCGTTTTGCGGCGAACTCAGCGGTGCTCGGAGACATCGCGCGCCGGTATGGGCAACATCACTACATGGACGCCGGCAGGCAGACCGGATTGGTCACGGATGACGAAAACGTCGAACAGCCGTCACTGATGTTCGGGATGGCGATGGAGGACTGGGGCACTTCCGAGGTCACCACGGCGCGAGATTCCAACGACCTCCTGCATGACGTCTGGCTGCGACCGCTGGTTTGGGTCATCCGTCGTTGGTGGCGGCGGAGTGTCGAACGGGGAATCGATCAAACATTTCCGCGCGCGGGGCCTGCGCTGCAGTTCGCTCCTCAGTTCGGCCTTCGAGTCCCGCCCGATGGCGTGGTTTGCAGACAGAACGGAGGCGCGCCGCTGACGAAGTTTGAGCACCACGTCCTTCGGATTTGTTTCCGATTCCGAAGCGACGCGCGCTCAAACGAACCTGCCGACCCGTCAGACATGCTCGAGGAACTCGGCGACCGAGTTGTTTCTCATGTTGGGCGCCTAGCGGAAACGAGCTTTGGGTCGGCCCTCGACGAAATGTTGTCGTTCCATCGTTTCTTGATCGACTCGTACGCGACGGTCAATACCGCCGGTGACAGAGTAAACTTTTCGCAACTCGGGGACTGGGGTCCGCTGTACCGAGACTGGATTCAGGAGTACGTCCGCATCTTTGAACGCGCAGTCGAGGCTCTGCCCCGAACTGGACGTTTCGTTTCTTCGCTGTCGAACGTTCACGTTCGGCTGCTATCGCGAAGTGCGCGGTTCCTTCCATCAGAGCTCGCGGCCGCCCCGCTCGACCTTGCCAACATGATGGTGCACCGCCTGGAGAACTGGGTGACCGAGCGTCGGCTTCCGCGCTCGCAACCGGATATTCCTGGGCACCTGCCCGGCAGCGACCAAGAAAGCTACGAACGTGCGTTGCGAGGATTCATCGGTGGTTGGGAGGCTGCTAGCACGCTCGCCGGTCAGATGTATTTGTGGCGGCGGAAGGAGGTCGCACGGGACGAGGCGTGGAAGCGTTACGTCCAGAGTTGGCCATATCTCCTCCGGCACCTCAGAAACACCACCTATCTGGTGGCAGCCGCTTGTCGAAATGAAGACGTCGTTGGCAGCGAGATGTACCGCGAGTCTTTGGTGCGCTGGCTGAAGGTCTTTGAGTTCGACATGGAAGGCGGAATCGACGGACTCCAGCGTCCCCTGACTCCTGCGTTCTTCAGCCGGGCGTGGATCGATGACGAAGGCCTAGCGGAGGCTTTTGCGCTGTACCCGTTCGATCCGCCCGACGTGTTCGGGGCGGCGCTGCAAAGCGCGTGGCAAGACGCGACCTTGGTTGCGTCCGGGGTCCTGCTCGCGTGGTATGCGGAGGGACAACAGGAGTCGTTGACATGTCCGTCGGTCGTTCGCGGCCTCCTCGGCCTTAGAGGCCAAGGGGGCGCGCGCGCGGGTGTGTTCAAGGACATGCTCCTAGGGGTCGTGCGCATGCTGATGGCCGGGCAGCGATACGACGACGAGGGATACGGCGCAACGATTGATGGACACATCAGTACCCTCGATGGGGTGGCGGCACCTCACCACATCTCTGGTCGCACCTATGAGGTGACTACGAAGTCGAATCGCGACGACCTCTTGCTGCCGTGGGCCGCATGCATGATCGCGTTGCTCCCTGACGAAGGCGACGACGGAGCAGTTGCTGCGGTATCAAAGTGGACGTCGGATACTCGAATCCTGCCGGACGGGGACCTCTCGCTCCGTAGTCTCGTCCAAGATCTCCACCACCTTATCGGATTGCTCACGCAAGACCACCATCCCTACTTCGGAAAAGGGGGCCGTGCCCTTGTCAGGGGTCTGGACGTCGAGCAGCGCGTGCCCCGGCTGCACGCGATTGTCACGAGTGCCGTCAGTGCGATCGAAGAGCAGCGCGTGACTCGCCTTCGAGCTTCTGCTGTAGACGTCCGGCGGGTGGAAGCAATACGCGTGCACATCGCCGATCGCCTCGCCGCGCCGACGGGTGGAATCGATGTCTTTCGGAGGTGTCGCTGGCTCTTCGAACCGGTGGATGCTGAGTTAACCGAAAAGCGCATTTCCGGGGTGGCAAAAGGCGCGCTCATTGAGCCGCCCATGGCGAGCGAAGCATCGAACTTCCTTGAGGCCGTCAGCAAGATCATAGAGCGAGCAGCGCTCGACGACGTGTGGCGGAGCCTCTTGGACCGTCCGCGGGAAGTGATTGACGTTTTGGATGAGGCTAACTACCGGGCCTGTGTGCGACAACACGGAGATCGGGTTCGCCTCGGCGGTACGCCGATTCTCTTAGTGCCGGGTTGGAATGAACCGACGTGGATTCGTGCTTGGCTAAGGCCTGCAGGCGTTGCGCGTAGCCAGCGACCACCCAAGCGCAGCGAGATTAGGTCTGGGCTCTACCTTGGAACCGCCGAAGGCGTTGACATCTATGGCGCGGATTTCTTGGAGGGTCGCTCAATGTTGGTGCGGGAGGACCTACTCGAATCGATTGTGTTCGAGCAAGGCGCATCTGGCTCCATCGTTGGTCTGAGTTTTGAAGAGACCAATGAGCAAGTCGGGAACCTCGTTTTCAGTTTCAAGCGCGAACTTCGTTGGAGGGACGGCCCCATCATTGAGCTGCGTCATGCGCCGCCGGTACCCGCCCTGCAAGATGGTCAAGCTGCGGCGGGTGCTTGACTCGCGAACCGACGAAGTTGTCGCCGCTGTGACTGTTCATTTCGTCGAGCGCACGGCCGCCTTCGACCCGAGCCCCACCCCTAACCCCTCGACCCCCAGCGCCTTCGCCAACACCATCGCCAGTTCCAGCCGCTCTGGGTCCTGGTGAATCTGGCAATACCGCGCCCACACCAGGAAACGCGCCGTATCGTCGAGCGGCCCGGCCGCCATCTCCCGCACCCTCTCGTCGAACAGGCGCGGAAAGTCCGGCACGCGGCCGTCCACGTCGGTGAAGCCGTACTCGCGCGCGAGGTCGGAGGCGAAATGAATGAGCCCGGCTTTGCGCCGCACGTCCGGGTCCGCCGCCAACGCCACCGCGGCGCGCCCCACGAGCAGCGGCGATTCGGACTCCGCGAAGAACGCATCCTTCGCGATCGCGTCGCGCCAGTTGGCCTCCCCAACGCCGAAGTGGTCGAGCACCGCCTCCGAGCGCAGGAAGCCCGGCGACAGCGACAGCGCCACGACGTTCGTGCGCGCCAGCTCCATGGCCATCTCGTATGCCATGCGCGCCAGGCCCGCCTTGGTCATGTCGTATAGGATGTGCCCGCGATATCCGGCGAAGTGCCCGTCGATCACCTCGACGATCAAGCCGCGGTCCGCCTCCACCATCAGCGGCGCCAGGTGCCGGCTGGTGAACAGGTGGCTGAGCATCGTCTGGTCCACGTACGCGCGCGCGCCGGAGAGGTCGACCTCCCAGAATGTCTTCGACCAGTCGACCAGCGGATCGCCGCCCCAGATGCTGTTGACCAGCACGTCGAGCCGCCCGGCGTCCCTGCGCACGCGCGCGGCCAGCGCCGCGACTTCCTCTTCGCGCGTGTGGTCCACACGCACCGCCACGGCGCGCCCGCCGGCCTGTTCGATCAGCGCGACCGTCTCCTCGATCGTCTCGGGCCGGTCCATGCCCTTGTGCCCAGCGCCGCTGCGCCCGCTGCAATAGACGAGCGCGCCGGCTGCCCCGAGCGCCCGCGCAATGCCGCGCCCGCCGCCTCGGGTTGCTCCCGCCACCACGGCAACCTTGCCCGCCAGAGCTTGGTCCGGTGTCGCCACGTCCCGTCTCCTGTATTCCCTCGCCCCGTACGGGGAGAGGGTAGGGTGAGGGGCAAGAGAATCGGTGTGCGATTCTAGGTGCGCCGCCTTGACCTCGCCCGCACACATCCTACATACGCCGCGACCCCGCTGCGAAGCCGAACGATGACCGCGACCCGCACGCCACACTTGCTGTCTCACGCCTGCGCGAACGCGCGCGATCTCGCCCGGTGATCGCCGCGCGCTCCCTCGAACAGCGCGCGACTCAGCCCACTACATCTAGAAAACGCCGCCATACATCGCCCATACTTCTGGCGAGCGCCACAACTCCTAGAGCGGCACGCCGCGCCTCAGCGCACCTCGACGGCGTATTGCTCCACCGGCAGCGCCTGCTTGATCAGGCCCTCCTGCACCAGGAACTGGGCGAAGCGTTCATAGCGCGCGCGGTCGAACGCCGCCGGCGAATGGGCGAAGCGGGGCAGGGTGTCGGCCCAGGCGCGCTTGTTCAGCGCGTCGTCGAGGTCGCGGTCGTGGCGCACGAACGCGGCCCACGCCTCGTTCGGGTGGTTGTGCATGTACTGCACGCCGAGCTCGATGGCGTTCAGGAACGCGCGGATGCGCGGGTCGTTGGTCTTGTCCTTGTGCGCCACCACGATCAGCTCGTCGTACGCCGGCACGCCGTGCTCCTCGGGCAGGAACGCGCGCCCGGCCTTGCCAAGCTGCTCCAGCTCCGTCAGCTCGAAGTTGCGGAACGCCCCGATCACGCCCTGCACTTGGCCCGACAGCATCGCCGCGGTGAGGGCAAAATTCACGTTCACCAGCTGCACGTCGCGCAGGGTCAGGCCGTGCTTCTTCAGCATCGCGCTCAGCATCGTCTCCTCGAAGCCCGCCACCGAGAAGCCGATGCGCTTGCCCTTCAGGTCGGCGATGCTCTTGATCGGCCCGTCCGCCAGCACGACCAGCGAGTTGAGCGGCGTCGCCACCAGGGTGCCGACGCGCTTGAGCGGCAGTCCTTCCGCCACCAGCAGGTACAGCTGCGGCTGATACGAGATCGCCAGGTCCGCGCGTCCCGCCGCCACCAGCTTGGGCGGATCGTTGGCGTCCGACGGCGCGATGATCGTCACCTCGAGCCCCGCGGCCGCGAAGTACCCCATCTGCTGCGCCACGATGATCGGCCCATGGTCCGGATTGACGAACCAATCCAGCATCACGGTGAGTTTCTCCAATGCCAGCGCAGGCCCGCTCGAAAAGGTGAGCGCAAGTGCAAGAAGGAGGACTCGAACCAGAGTCACTTCCCCCCTTGCGGGGGAAGTCGCGAGCGGCAGCGAGCGGATGGGGGGTCGCACAGGCCTATCTCCTATAAATGCCGATCGTCAGGCGGCGACTCCGGCTGCCACGGCAGCGCGCGCCGCAATCCCCAGTCGATCGCGAAATACGTGACCAGCGCCAACGCCGACAGCGTCGCCAGCGCCGCGAACATCAAGTCCGTCTGCGCCCGCCCGTTGGCATGCAGCATGACAAAGCCGAGCCCCGCGCCCGAGCCGACCCACTCGCCGATCACCGCGCCGATGGGTGCCACCGCCGCCGCCACCCGCAGTCCGCTCGCCAGCGCCGGCAGCGCCGCCGGAATGCGCACCGTGCGCACGATCGCCCAGCGGTCGCGGGTCATGACATGAGCCAGGTCGAGCCACCCCGGCTCCGTGCGCCGCAGCCCATCGAGGAAGGCCGCCGCCACCGGGAAGTAGATGATGAGAGTCGCCATGACGACCTTCGACGCCATGCCGTACCCGAACCACAGCACCAGCACCGGGGCGAGGGCGAACACCGGGATCGCCTGGCTGACGATCAGCACCGGCATCAGCCAGCGCCGCGCTGGCGCCACCGCGGCAATGAGGATGGCGCTCGCGGCGCCCAGGAATCCGCCGAACAGAAGTCCGAGCAGCATCTCGGCGGCGGTCACCGCGGCATTGGTCAGCAGGTAGTCCGGCCGCCCCAGCCACGCGATGGCGACGACGCGCGGCGCGGGCAGGATGTACGGAGCGACACCCGTCGCCCACACCACCGCCTGCCACAGCATCAACAGGCCGCCGATGGTCACCAGGGCGCGGCCGATGTTGCGCAAGCCCGGACCCCACCAGCGCGCCATGCCGCGCGGCCGCGTCACGTCGAAGGGTCCGTGGGTGGTCACTTCGCCGCCTGCTGCAGACGCGCGATCAGCACGCGGTACAAGCCGACCAGCGCCGGGTCGGCCGGGTCACGCGGCGGCACGCCGGGCGGCGCCACCGGCGGGTCCAGTCGCGCCGGGCTGCCCGCCAGCACCTGCACGTGGTGGCCCAGGCGTAGCGCCTCGATCGGATCGTGGGTGACGAGAACCACTGTGCGTCCCGCCAGCAGCCGCGCCGACAAGTCCTGCAGCACCAGCCGGGTGATCGCGTCGACCGCCTGGAACGGCTCGTCCATCAGCACGAAAGGACGGTCCTCCATCAGCGTGCGCGCGAGCGCGGCGCGTTGGCGCATGCCGCCCGACAGCACCTCGGGCCGCGCGTCCTCCCACCCCGACAGGCCGACCGCTTGCAGCAGTCCGAGCGCGCGCCCGCGCTGGCGCGGCTCGCCGCGCAGCCGCGCGCCGAGCAGCACATTGTCGAGGACCGTCATCCACGGCAGCAGCAGGTCGCGCTGGTCCATGTACACGATGCGCCCGGTCAGCGACTGGCCGTCGCCGTCGGTCACGACGCCGCTGGCCGTGCCGCGCCGCGGCGGCAGTCCGGCGATCAGCCGCAGCAGGCTCGACTTGCCGACGCCCGACGAGCCCAGGATGCAGGTGAACATGCCGGCCGAGAACTCGGCCTCGAGGTTGTCGAACAGCGGCCCGCTGCGTCCGCCGCCCGCATCGAAGGACACATGCGCGCCCCGGACATGAATCGAGTTCGCTCCGGTGGCCGGCAGCGCCACAGGCTCGGGCGTGCCCCAGGCCATACCGCCGCCGGAGCCGCCGCCAAAATAATCGGATGCCCCAAGGTGCGGGGGAGGAGGTGTCATGAGCACTATTCCCTACGCCGGTACGAGCCGGATCAGGTTCGTGGGGTCGTCCCTGTGGGACCTCTCAGCCGGACGGCCAGCTGGCCTTCGCGGCTCCCCCCTAGTGGAGCGCGAGGACTATAAGCTGCCTTGCCTACAGCGACAAATGGGCGTATCCGCCGCACGCAGTACAGCGTCGGGGGTGTGCATGATTCGGACCTACCGGGTAAGCGCAGGCGGCCTGCTGAAGGACGACACCACCAAGTACGCCGGCAACGCCGTCTGGGTCGATCTCCTCAATCCCACCAAGGAAGAGGAGTCGGCGGTCGAGGAGGCGCTCAAAGTCGACGTCCCGACCCGCGAAGAGATGGCCGAGATCGAGGTATCCAGCCGCCTCTATCAAGAAGACGAAGCCACGTTCATGACGGCGACCGTTATCGTGGGCGCCGAGACTGAGACGCCCCAGGCCGCCGCCATCACTTTCGTGCTGGCCCACGGCGTGCTCATCACCGTGCGCCACGCCGACCCGCAGCCGTTCCGCATGTTCGCCCAGGTCTGCGAGCGCCGGCCGCAGACCTGCGCCAACGGCGAGCTCGCCTTTCTCGGCATCCTGGAGGCGATCATCGACCGCCTCGCCGACATCCTCGAGCGCGCCAACGCCGGCGTGGATGGCATCTCGCGCGAGGTGTTCCTGCCCGACCGCCGCACCAAGCGCCGCAGCCGCGGCCGCGACCATGCGCGCCTGCTCGCCCAGGTCGGGCGCATCGGCGACCTCACCTCCAAGGGCCGCGAAAGCCTCGTCACCATCGGCCGCCTGCTCACCTTCTACGGTCCCACCGCCAAGGCGGGGGCCAAGGCCGAGGGTAACAACAGCGGTCCGTCGCTCAAGGTGATGAACGCCGACATCGCGTCGCTCTCGGATCACGCCACCTTCCTGTCCAACAAGGTGACCTTCCTGCTCGAAGCGATCCTCGGTACCATCAGCATCGAGCAGAACGAGGTGATGCGCATCTTCTCGGTGGTCGCGGTGATCTTCCTGCCGCCCACCCTGGTCGCCAGCATCTGGGGCATGAACTTCGAGTTCATGCCCGAGCTCTCCTCGAGGTTCGGATACCCCCTGGCCCTCGTCACCATCTTCCTTGCCGGAGCGTTGCCGGTCTTATATTTCCGCAAGCGGGGTTGGTTGTGATGCTGACGCGCGTCCTTGTCGCCACGGCGGCCGCACTCGCGGTTGGCCTCGCCGCGTGCGAGCCGAACGCGCAGCAGCAGGCCCAAGTGCCCGCCGCCGCACCGCGCGCCACCGATTCGCTGACCATCGAGAGCGGAGGCGGCGTCCGCCATGTGTTCCGCATCGAGGTCGCCGTGACCCCCGAGCAGAAGGCCACCGGCCTGATGTTCCGGCGCGAGCTCGCCGCCGACGCCGGCATGCTGTTCACCTACGAGACACCCCAGGTCATCCAGATGTGGATGCGCAACACCCTCATCCCGCTCGACATGGTGTTCATCGGCGCCGACGGCCGTGTCATCAACGTCGCCGAGCGCACGGTGCCCGAGAGCCTGGCTATCATCCCCTCGGCCGGCCCGGCGATCGGCGTGCTCGAGGTCGCCGGCGGCACCGCCGCTCGCCTGCGGATCCGGCCGGGCGACCGGGTCATCCATCCGTTCTTCGGGACGGCGCCGCGCCCGTGACCTATATTCCGCCCCTGAACCGAGGATCGAAGGCCGCTCAACGGCGGCCTTCAGGGCCGGGGAGTAGCTCAGCCTGGTAGAGCATCTGCTTTGGGAGCAGAGGGCCGCTGGTTCGAATCCAGTCTCCCCGACCAACTAGAGAGACTCGTTTGATGCAGGCACGTATCTTCCAACCGTCCAAGACCGCCACCCAGTCAGGCCGCGCCTCGCGCGAGTGGGTGCTCGAGTTCGAGCCTAAGTACCGCCGCGAGGTCGAGGCGCTGATGGGCTGGACCGCGACGCGCGACATGGACCGCGAGCTCAAGCTGCGCTTCCCGACGCGCGAGGCCGCCGAGGCGTTCGCCAAGAAGCGCGCCATCACCTACACCCTCGACGTGCCGCAGGAGCGCAAGGTGCGGCCCAAGGCCTACGCCGACAACTTCAAGTGGGACCGCATCGAAGCGCGCGCCGGCCAAGAGCCGCCGCTCCTGGAGCAATCGGCAAAGACTCCGCGCCCGTAGCTCAGCTGGACTAGAGCACGAGCCTTCTAAGCTTGAGGTCGCAGGTTCGAATCCTGCCGGGCGCGCCACTTCCTCCTCGTCAGTCCCCTCACTGCGTACGCGTGTGTATGTAGGTGGGTTCCCGAATGGCGGCACTCCTCTCCCCAGCGTACAGGTGTCACATCCAATGGAGACGGCCGCGTCTATCGTCACGATCGCCACTCGCTGGATTGGCTTGGCGCTCGCCCTGCTTGCGGCTGCCTTGCAGGTGACGCCGGCCGCGGTCGCCGGCTTTCCCGTGGACCTTCTGCGCGGTGGGATTCCCACGCTGGCGCCGGTCGTGGACAAAGTCGCCAGCGGCGTCGTAACCGTGATCGTGATGTCCATGACCCCCGACCCGGCACGCCCGGATGCGCTGACCATTGCTCGGGGCAGTGGCTCCGGAGTCATCGTCGATGCGGGTCATGGCTATGTTCTCACCAACGCGCATGTGGTGGAGAACGCCGACTGGGTTGTCGTCGAGTTGATCGACGGTCGTACCTTCGACGCTCAACTCCTGGGCGCCGACACCGCCACCGACATTGCGGTGCTGTCGATCGAGGCCGACAATCTGCCGCAAGTCGAGCTCGGGAAGTCCTCGTCCTTGCGCGTCGGTGACCTGGTGCTTGCCGTGGGAAATCCCTTCGGCATCGGCCAAACCGTCACCTCCGGCATCGTCAGCGCGCTTGGGCGCGGTCTCAGCCTCGAAGGGTTCGAGGACTTCATCCAGACGGACGCCGCGGTAAATCCCGGCAACTCGGGCGGCGCCCTCGTCGATATGGAGGGCCGCGTCGTAGGATTGTGCACCGCCATCATTGGGCCAGGCGCCAACATCGGCATTGCGTTTGCTGTGCCCATCGACCTAGCCCGGGCTGTCATGGAACAGCTCGTCGAGTTCGGCGAGATGCGCCGCCCGCGCGTCGGCATCGAGCTCGTCGATCTCAGCGCGGCAATGATTGCAGACCTCGGCCATGGTGGCGCCATGGTCTACCGGACCACGCCGGGCTCGGCTGCCGCTCTTGCCGGCCTGAAAGCCGGTGACGTCATTTCCCCTCTCGTACGCCGAGCTCGTGGCGCGGCATCCGGCCGCCGAGGGCTCCGTAGCGTTCGTCCATGAGGCGTTTCGGTCGCGATTCTTGACGGGGCTGACCGGCGTCGCGTTTGCGGCAATCGGCATCGTCGCCGCGGCGTCCATCGCGCTGGGCGGTGCCGGCTACTTGGCGCGCTGGGTTCCGGTGCCGGCGCCGATCTTGGCGGGCCTCGTGGTCGCCGCTTTCACGGTCGTCGCCAGCTTGCGCGTCACGGAAAGCGTCCGCATCGCGGCGCTCATGAGCGCAGTCGAGATCCTGGGGCTTTGTCTCGTCCTGTGGGCTGGCGCCCCGGTCTTCGCCGATCTCGGTGATTACGCGCGCGATCTCGTTCCCAGCTCCGGCGACGCGTGGTTCGGCTTGGCAAGCGGAACCTTCATCGCATTCTTCGCGTATATCGGTTTCGAAGGCATGGCCAACATGGCGGAGGAGACTCGCGATGTCGGCCGCACGCTGCCGCGCGCGATCATCATTGCGATCGCCATCTCCGCGGTCCTGTACGCGCTTGTTTCGCTGGTCGCGGTGTTAGCCGTTCCGCTGGATGTACTCGCCGGCAATCCATCGCCGCTCGCGCCCGTGCTCGAGCGCTATGCGCCAAACCAAGTTGGCCTGTTCATTGCGATCGGTGTCGTCGCCACCCTCAACGGCGTCCTGATCGAAATCGTCGTCGTCTCGCGCCTGGCGTTCGGCATGGCACGGCGCGGACATTGGTCGCCCTGGCTCGGCCAGCTCAACAAAGGCACGCGTACACCCGTGCACGCGACACTGGTGGTCGGCGCGATCGTGTTGCTCCTGGCGACGGTCGTGCCCTTTCAGTCGCTGGTCCACGTGACGAGCGGCCTGACCCTCGCGGTATTCACGGCCGTGAATGCGTCTCTGTGGCAGTTGAAGAGAAAGGACCCCATTGCGCCCGCGGGCACCACGCGTGTGCCCCGCTTTGTACCGATCGCAGGGGCGGCCGCATGCGCGGCCCTATTGGTGCTCAGCGTGGTGCGTCCATTGATCGCCTGACTGGTTCGAGGCGAGGGGCTAGATGAACTCGTCGTGACGGCCTAGTTTCGGCGCTCGCTGCCGCCCATCTTTGGCGCACACCCAAGGAGGAGTTCCATGGCTGGATTCTGGGCCCTGCGCATCGACCCCGCCGACATGCCGGATCCCAAGTACGACCCGGCGCCGGCCGAAGGCGTCGCTGCCGCCAAGGCGGTGCTGGCGGGCGGTTGCTTCTGGTGCACCGAGGCCGTGTTCAAGGAGCTCGACGGCGTATCCGCCGTGCGCTCCGGATACGCCGGCGGCACGCGCGAGACGGCGAACTACGATGCGGTGTGCGGCGGTGGCACGGATCATGCCGAGGCCATCGAGATTACCTTCGATCCGCGCAAGACGTCGTTCGGTCAGCTGCTGAAGATATTCTTCTCGGTCGCCCACGACCCGACCCAGATGAATCGCCAGGGCAACGATCGCGGGCGCCAGTACCGCTCGGCGGTGTTCACCGCCGACGAGAACCAACGCGAGACAACAAAACGCTACATCGCCCAGCTCGAAGCGGCCAAGGCGTACTCGGCGCCCATCAAGACAACGCTAGAGCCCCTGCAGGAGTTCTTTGTCGCCGAGGCCTATCACCAGGACTTCGCCGCCCGCAATCCGCGCCAGGGCTACGTCATGGCCGTGGCGCGGCCCAAGGTCGAAGCGCTGCGCGAGAGCTTCAGCGCGAAGCTCAAGCGCTCGGCTTAACCAAGGGTTGCTTGCCTAGTGACGCCGGCGTCGAGCAGCTCGAGCGCCATGGTACCTGAGGATCGACGACGCCTTTCCGCGCGTCGTCGCGGATGAGGCGCGCGCCATCCTTGGGCGCACCGACAGTGCCTACTCGCCGGCCCGAGCGGGTGATTCGCGACGCGCTCGCCGAGTCTCAGAGCGCCGGTGGTTGCGCCCCGATGAAGTCGTTCTTGCCGATATCCACACCGGACTCGCGGAGGATCGCGTAGGCGGTGGTGACGTGGAAGAAGAAGTTGGGGATGGCGTTCACGAGCAAGTAGTCGCCGGCGGTGGGCCAGGTGCGCTTCTTGTTCACGCCCGCCGGCACGACCAGCGGCTTGGTCTCGGAGCCCTCGAACTGCGCCGGCTTGAAGCCCTTGATGTAATCGAGGGTCTTCTGGACGCGCGCCTTGCATTCGTCGAAGGTCTTCTCGTTGTCCTCGTACACCGGCGCCTCGACACCGGCCATGCGAGCGGTGGCGCGCTTGGCGTGGTCGCTACAGAGCCGGATCTGGTTCACGAACGGCAGCATGTCCGGCGCCAGGCGGATCGCGAGGTAGTTGTTCGGGTCGAATTTCTTGGCGGCCGCGTGGGCGCCGGCCTTGTCGAGCACGCCGAAGAGGTTGGTGAGCATCCGCTCGAACACGGCGACAGAGACTTGATGGACGGATAGAGACATGCGGCGGGTTCCTTGACTTCGGAGCGATGGGCATCAATTAAGAGCAAAGCGCGGACTTGGCTATAGGCGTCCGGCGCCCGGGGGGGTGACATATATGCGCGAACGCTGGCTTCAAATTTCGTTGTGGATTGCCCAGGTCTTGCTGGCGTTCGCCTTCGGCGCGGCCGGGTACCTGAAGACCGTCACCCCCATCCCCGAGCTCACCACGATGATGGGCTGGCCCGGCGATTTTCCGGCCTGGTTCACGCGCTTCATCGGCGTCGCTGAGGTTGCCGGCGCGGTTGGCATGATCCTACCCGCGGCGACGCGCATCCTGCCATGGCTCACGCCGCTGGCTGCGGCCGGCTTTGCCGTCGTGCAGGTCGCGGCAATTGGGTTGCATGCCACGCGCGGCGAAACCGCCATGACGCTGCCGATCAACGTCCTGCTGCTCACTCTGTCGCTGTACGTTCTGTGGGGGCGTTGGCGCCGGTTGCCGATTGCGCCACGCTAGACGCGCTATTCCAGCTTCGCGTCGAGGGTGATCGGCACTTTTAGCGCGCGCGAGATCGGGCATCCGGCCTTGGTGCCGTTGGCGACTTCCTGGAATTTCTTCGCGTCGATCTTCGGCACCTTGGCCGACACCACGAGGTGCAGGCCGGTGAGGGTCGGCTTGCCGTCCACCGTATCGAGGGTGACAGTGCCCTGGGCGGAGACGCGGTTGGGGGTGAACCCGGCGCCCTCGAGGTCGGCGGACAACGCCATGGCATAGCAACCTGCTTCGGCCGCGGCGATCAGCTCTTCGGGATTGGTCCCGGGCGCGTTCTCGAAGCGCATGGAGAAGGAGTAGGGCGTGTTCTTCAGCGCGCCGCTGCCCGTGCCGAGGGTACCTTTGCCGCCCTTGAGGCCGCCGCTCCAAGTGGCGGACGCCGTGCGCTTGCTGGCCATGGTGAGAACTCTCCTTCGGTCGAAATCCAGGAGCGCGCACTGTACCCAAGAATCGACACGTGCAGCCAGGAGGTCCCGGCTGCCCGTGTTTCCCTTGGGAGGGAATCCTACAAACCGATGCGGTTCATGAAGCTCAGGTCGTAGGACACACCGCCCGGCGTGAACAATGCCGGGTCGGGCGACGGCAGCTCGTGCACGTGTACGTCGCTGGCGCCGTGCTTGCGCAGGATGAACATCGCCTTCTCCTGCTTGTCCTTCTCCGGGGCAGCGACCCACAGCAGGATGCCGCCGCGCTCGAGCGCGCTTTCCAGCTGCTCGGCGTAATTGCGGCCGATGAAGCGGCCGAGCAGCGTGCCGATCACGGCACCGCCGCTGCCCGCTGCGACCGCGGCGAGCACCGCGAGTCCCGCGGCACCGCCGCTGAACACCACGGCACCGGCTGCGACGGTCGCACCGAGGTAGCCGAGGCCGCCCGCCAGGGCCGCCTTGCCCTCTGTGACCGAGTCACGATCGACGTATGCCATGCGCGGCGCGCTGGCGTCGTCGAGGCGATCGGTCTCGGACACGGCGCGCTCATAGCGATGGCGCAGTTTGTCCTCGATGGTGCGCTCGCTGGCGATCAGGCTGAGGCTGGCCCGGTCAAAGCCCTCCATCAGCAGTTCGTCGATCGCCGATTCGAGCGCCTTCACATCGTGAAACACGCCAACCGCTTCGAACACGATCGTCGCATCGGAGTCGATGCCGCTCCGGTACGAAGTCGCCTCGAATGTTCTGTCCATGGATGCGGTCATATTGGGTCTCCTTTGCTGGAACGTGGCGAAGGCTTTCGCGCCTTCCACGTGCGGCGACAGGTAGCGTCATCTCGTCGCGCCCACACGAAGGACAGATGGCCCCGCACGGCGGCGGTGACACCAACCCAAATGGCCACGCCGCCTAGCCCTTGGGGGTACTCCGTAGGTAGAGTGCACCCGCGGGGTTCGAGTGGGGGTCCGTTGGCGCAAACCATCCTGGTCACTGGCGGTTGCGGCTTCATCGGCTCGGCGGTCGTGCGCGCCTTGCTGGCCGACCCAGCCGTAACGGCCGTCAACCTCGACGCGCTGACGTACGCCGCCAATCCCCTGACTGCCGCAGCGCTGGAGCGCCTGCCGCGCTATCGCTTCGAGCGCGGCGACATCGGCGACGGCCCGCTGGTGCGCAGGCTGCTGGCCGAGCACCGGCCGGACGCCATCGTGCACCTCGCTGCCGAGAGCCACGTCGACCGCTCGATCGACGACGCCGGGGCATTCCTGCGCACCAACATCACCGGCACCGCCGTCTTGCTCGAGGCGGCGGCGGCGTACTGGCAAGACCCAGCCAACGCGATGCGGGAGCGGTTCCGGTTCGTGCACGTCTCGACCGACGAGGTGTATGGCAGCCTCGGCCCGACCGGTCGCTCCGCCGAGGACGCGCCCTACGCCCCCAACTCGCCGTATGCGGCGACCAAGGCTGCGGCCGACCACTTGGTGCGCGCGTGGCACCGCACCTACGGGTTGCCCACGGTCACGAGCAACGGCTCCAATACCTACGGCCCCTACCAGTTTCCCGAGAAGCTGATCCCGCTCACCATCGTCCGCGCCCTGCGCGGCGAGACGCTACCGGTGTACGGCCGCGGGGAGAACGTGCGCGACTGGCTGCACGTCGACGACCACGCTGCCGCGCTCGTGCAGCTCCTGCGGCGCGGCCGGCCCGGCGAGCGCTACAACATCGGCGGCAGCAACGAGCGGCGCAACATCGATGTCGTCAACGCGGTCTGCGCGGTGCTGGATGAACTGGCGCCGGATGCTGGCGGGCCGCACGCCCGCCGCATCACGTTTGTCGCCGACCGGCCAGGCCACGACCTGCGCTACGCCGTGGCCACCGGCAAGATCCGCGGTGAGCTCGGGTGGCAACCGCGCGTGGCGTTCGAGCGCGGTCTGCACGACAAGGTTGCCTGGTACCTCGCCAATCGCGCTTGGTGGGAGCCGGTGCTGCGCGGGCGCTATGCCGGCGAGCGCCTCGGTCTGTCTCGCGCGCCCTAGCGCGTCGCGAACTCTTCGTGCAGCGCGGCGAGGTAGGTGCGGTACTCGCTCTCCGGCATGGCATCGACCAGGGCCTTGAACGCGGTGCGGTCGATCAGGCCGATGCGGAATGCGACCTCTTCGGGGAAAGCGATGCCGGTGCGCTGACGCGCCTGGAAGATCTGCACGAGGTCGGCGGCGACGAGCAGGTTCTGCGGCGAGCCCGCATCGAACCACACCATGCCGCGGCCGAGCTGGGTAACGACGAGATCGCCGCGTTCAAGATACAGGCGATTGAGATCGGTGATCTCGAGCTCGCCACGCTGCGACGGCGCCAACGTCTTGGCGAATCCGATGGCGCGCCGGTCGTAGAAGTACAGGCCGGTGACCGCGTGCTTGGACGGCGGATCGGCGGGCTTTTCGACGATCTGGACGGGGCGTTGGTCCGCGTCGAGCTTGACGACGCCATAGCGCTGCGGTTCCGCGACCAGCTGCGTGAAGACCACGGCCTTGCCGTCTGCGGCGAGCTCCGCCGCGCGGGTCAGCACCGTCATGAAGCCGCGGCCGTAGAAGATGTTGTCGCCCAACACCAGGCTGAACGGATCGTTGCCGACGAAGTCCGCCGCCACCAGCAGACCATCGGCAATGCCGCCGGGCCGCGCCTGGGCGCCGTAGGAAATGGCGAGACCCCACTGGCGGCCGTCGCCCAGCGCCTCGCGCATCGCCGATATGCCGTGCGGATCGGACAGCACCAGCACGTCGCGCACGCCGGCCAGCATCAGCGTGGTCAGCGGGTAGTAGATGAGGGGTTTGTCGTACACCGGCAGCAAGTGCTTGTTGACGGTGCGCGTGAGCGGATGCAGGCGCGTGCCACGCCCCCCGGCGAGCAGGATGCCTTTCCGAAGGGGGGACGGGGGTGCGGTCGCCGGCATGAACGCGTGCCAAGCACTAGCACGAATGGCCGGGAGCGGCCAGGACACGCCGCGCCTAGACCAGAATCCAATCCCCCGCCGGGTCCACCGGCGCAGCGTCGAGCGCGGCGGCCGCAGCCCGGGCAGCAGCCGGCGGTGCCTTCGTCGTAAACCCGTACTCGCCCGAGGCGATGCCGGCGAAGGCGTTGCCCGCCAGGTCGCGCACGGCGTCGTGCTCGACAACGACCGTATAGGCGCCGCCCGCGCTTAGCGTCGCAGTCGGATTTACTGTCAGGACCTTGCCGGAGATGGTCGCCTGGCTCGCATCGCCGATCGCAATCGCGAGCACGCCGCCATCGCTCGCGCGCACCAGGTGCACGGAGCCCGGGCCCGGGGCCAGCGCCTCGTTGAAGCGCAGGACGAGGTTGGCGCTCACCGCCACTCCGGCTGCACCAGTGCGCCCTTGCTCACCTTGACGTAGTAGCGTGCGCCGTCGGCGAGGTCGGCGGCGGGATCGATCGTCACGACACTGCCGGACACCGACACCCGCCCCGCGTCGTCGATCGCGAACGACTGCGACAGGACTTTTGTGTCGGCGCGCCACAGCTCGACCGTGCCGGTGGCGGCGCGTACGGCCTCACTAAGGGTGAGGACGATATTGGCCGCGTGGCCCACGCCCGTGGCGCCCGTGGTCGGCGTTGCGCCGATCAACGTGGGCTTGGTCTTGTCGAGCGTGACGAAGGCGAGATCGATTGGCGTCGTCAGGCCGGCGAACTTGCTGCCGCCGCGATCGGCGATGGCGTCCGCGTCGACCAGCACGTGCGGTACCCGACAGGAAGGAGAACGTGACGTCGATGCCGCCACCGAGCGCGCCGCCGCCACTTGCTACCGTAGATCAGCGAGTCGGTACTGAGGGGGAGTCCCGGGCCGGTCCACCACGGTGGAGGGCACACTGTTGGAAGTGGGCGAGGACATTCCGCCGTCGGCCTAGGTGGAACAAAGAGAGAACTAACATCGCACGGGCCGGCGGCGCAAGGTGAGCACCGCCGCGCTATGCGTGCCCATCCCGTCCGCCGCGCCGCCCCTCGTCGTTCCGCGCCTTTGCTCGGTGCTGTACGGTGCAGGAGGAGCTGCTCGGATGGCCGGCTCCTCCATGCCGCAAGGGGCGCTAGGATCGAGCGATGGCAGGGTGCGCGCGCGCAACCATGGTGGCGGCCGCCATCGCGCTCGCGTGCTTCGCAAGCACTCCGGCCTCGGGCCAGCCTGCGGGCCAATGGGAGGGCTTGGCCATCGAGGGCGTCGAGGCCTTCAACCGCGGCGACAACGACAACGCGCTCGACAAGTTTCATCGGTCGCTTGCCGTCGCGCGAGGGTTCGCTCCCACCGACCAGCGCCTCATCAACAGCCTGCTGAACGTTGCCGTCACGTACCGGCGCTTGCGCCGCCTCGACCAGGCCGAGATCTACTACCTCGACGCGATCCGCCTGCAGGAGCTGGCCGCCGATCCGGACCTCGTCGTCTCCCTCGACGCTCTCGGTCAGGTCTATCACGAACTCGGACTTGCCGGCCGCGCCGAGGAAGTATTCCGCGACGCCATCCGCCGGGTCGAGGAGATCGCCGGGGCCGACCACCCGTTCACCGCCATCGTGCTGGAGCACCTCGGCGAGACGCTGCTCAATCTCGGTCGCTACGAAGAAGTGGGAGACATCTACGGTCGCGTCGTGCACATCCGCGAGGGCACATTCGGTCCGAATCATCGCTCGCTGGCGCCGGCGCTCACCCGCGAGGGTCTCGCTTTCATGGCCGTCAGCCGCAACCTGGACGCCGTGCAGGTGCTGCGCCGCGCGCTCGGAATCTGGCGCGCGGGCGGACCGCCGCCGACCGGCGAGTTGTTGACCACATTGGAGGCCCTCGTCGACGTCTCGCAGACCCTTGGACGCCATCGCGATGCGGTCGACTACCAGCGCCAAGTTATCAACGTGCGCGCAGTGGTGGAGGGCGAGCGCGGCGCCGTGTTCGCGGAGGAGTTGCTGGAGTATGCACGCCTCCTGCGCCGCGCCGGCGACACGGTCGAGGCCGCCGCAGCCGAGATCCAGGCCGCACAAGCGCGTGAACGCGGGCTCGTGCGCCCCTAAGCGGCGGGGTCCCCGCATTGGCACCATCAGCCCTTTTGGCTAGGCTCTTCGCATGCATTGTTCGCGGAGTGCCAAGGTGAGGCTCGGGCTGGTTGCCGCGGCGCTGTCCCTCGCGACGCTGCTGTCCGCGGCCGCGGCGCACGCCCAGGCCAACGCTCCTGCGCGGGCGCAGGACTTGGTCGGCAAGATCCTGGTGGCGGCGCCGGACATGTCCGATCCGCGCTTCCGCGACACCGTTATCTACATCGGCCGCCACGACGCCCAAGGCGCCTTCGGGCTCGTTGTCAACAAGCCGCAAGGCATCGGGCCGCTGGAGCAGGTGTTGCGTGCGTTTCGTTTGCGCGCCGAGCCGACTGGCGCGCGTGTCACGGTCTACTGGGGCGGGCCGGTCGAGCCCGGGCGCGGCTTCGTCCTCCATTCCACCGACTACGGCACCAATGGCGCCCTGATGGTGGCGGGCGACCTGGCGGTCAGCCGCGTTGAGGCGATTGCCGTAGCGATCGCCGAGGGCAGGGGGCCGCGCGCCACCTTGATGACGTTCGGCTACACCAGCTGGGGCGCCGGCCAGCTCGATCGCGAGGTTCAGAACGGCGGTTGGGTAGTAGTCGCCCAGGACCACGGGCTGGTATTCGCTGAGCCCGACGGCACCAAATGGAAGCGCGCCTACAGCGGCTTCGGACTGGACCTCTAGTGCCCGCTCAGCGCACCGTCGTCGGCAGCACCGGCTCGTTGGCGATGTTTTCGGGAACTTCGACGGGACGGTGGTTGACCTGATCGAAGACGAAGGCCGGTAGCGCGCCGATGATCAGCGCCAGCAGCACAGCCTTCCAATCGAAGTCGGCGCGCTGCAACCTGTGGTGCAGGCGCCGCGTGCGTCCGAACACCATGAAGGCCAACAACGCCGCCGAGCATGCCAGCCACACCAGCGCCGTTGTCAGCATGTGTCCTCAGCCTCCGCCGGGATTGAGCTCGGTCAGGATGGCGCGGGCGAGGGGGAGCGCCTGGGCCCGTGGCGTTCCCGGCCGCATGCGCGGATCGTACACCAGACGGATCAGCACACGGTCGATCAGTGACAGGCTCATCAGCTTCAGGCTGTCGTTGAAGATCGACGGAGCGACTCGATCGTCGTCGTTGGGCAATCCCAGTGTCTGCGCGATTTCCTCGAGCAGGCAGTGCACGAGTTCCTGGTCGGGCAGGTCGGCGTTGGCGACGACGCGCGCCGCCACCATCTTGCCGTCCGGCAGGTAGTACGACAGGAAGAAGCAGTTGGCGGATTCGAATTGGCGTCCGGCGACTTCCGCCGGGTTCGCCGCCAGCATGCGGCCGTCGTCTATCATCTTGTTGGTGGTCGAGAACCAGATGATGAAGTTCTCTCCCGGCTCACGGCCGCCGATCTCCTCGAACTTGACGCCCGAGTAGACCGCGAGCTGTTCCATGTGGCCGACAACGATCGGCCGATATCTTGCGATAGCCGCAGCGTTGCCTCCGAGCTTGTAGCGGACCGGCTCGATCCACTTGCGCACCACGGTGGCGGCGCGGCCTGCGAACTCGTTGCCGAAGACGATCGAGTCGAAATACTGGACGTAGCGGTCATTCTCGGTGGCTGGCCGCGTCTGCTGGGCCGCCGAGAAGGGCGCAAGCGCGCAAGCGAAGAGCGCCACGATGCACGCGGCGCCAGCACGAAACAAACTCATGCGCCGAAGCTACCGTCCCCGGCCGGAGCGCGCCAGACCACCTCCCAATACGAAAGCGCGGACGGCGGGAGGGAGCCGCCGTCCGCGCTTTCGTATTCTGTGCGCCAGTCCCCTTGAGGGAGGGAGAGAAGGAGACCGGCCAGCGATATTCCTGTCCGGATTTAGCGACGTCGTATGCAAACATATACAACGGGTCAGGTCAACACCCTCCTTGACCCGGACCGCGAGCGTTACTGTATAACAGCAGTACAGCCTAGCGTCCGAGGAGCGGCGATGAGACGGATCGGCCTGACCATCTTGCTGGCACTGTTCGCGACCGCGGCATCGGCTCAGGCGCCGCATCAGCACGGGCATGGCACGGCCACCATGACGTTCGAAGGCAATCGGCTCGCCATCGAGCTCGTCATGCCCGGCGCCGATATCGCGGGCTTCGAACGCCCGCCCCAGACCCCGGCCGAGGAGGCGGCGCTGGCGGGCGCTACCGCGGCCCTGCGCAATCCCGTCGGCATCGTCCAGCTGCCGACTACCGCGCGCTGTACCGTCGCCGAGGCCGAAGTCACGGTGGAAGGATACGAGCAGCCGGCCGCAGGAGCAGCGGCGGCCGCGCATACGGAGTTCGAGGCAGTCTACGTCTTCAAGTGCGCCGACGCCGGAGGCATCCGGTTCATCGAGTTTCCGCTCTTCGACAAGTTCCAGAACGCGCAAGAGATCGAGGTGACCGTGCTGACGGGACGCGGTCCGACCGAATACGAGGTTACCCGCGCCAACCCGCGGCTCGACCGCGGCAACTTCCTGCTGCGATGGCTGACGGGGCGCTAGGGCGCGCTGCCACCGCGGCCGCGCCGCCTGCGATCGAGTTGCACGCGGTCAGGTTCCATTGGCGCGGGCGGCCATCGTTTGCCTTGAGCGTGGACACCTTGCGCGTTGAGCACGGCGAGCGTGTGCTGCTCGCCGGCCCCTCGGGCTCCGGCAAGTCGACGCTCCTCAGCCTGCTGTGCGGCGTCGTCGCGCCGGACAGCGGCACTATCCAGGTTCTCGGCACCGACCTCGCGGGCCTGCCCGGTACGCGGCGCGACCGCTTTCGCGGCGAGCATTTCGGCATCTTGTTCCAGATGTTCAACCTGCTGCCCTATGCCAGCGTGATGGACAACGTCGTCCTGCCTCTCCATTTCGCGCCCGGTCGGCGCCGCCGTGCGGCGGAGCGGGGCGGCACGGCAGCGGAGGCGGCCCGGCTGCTGGAGACTCTCGGGATCAACGCCGGCCTTGCGCGCGCGGATGCCGCCCGCCTCAGCGTCGGGCAGCAACAGCGCGTGGCCGCGGCCCGGGCGCTCATCGGTGCGCCGGAGATCGTTGTCGCAGATGAGCCCACCTCCGCCCTCGACCGCGACAGCCAACAGGCGTTCCTCGATCTGCTGTTCGCCGAGGCCGCGCGCGTCGCGACTACCGTGGTGATGGTGAGCCACGACGCGAGCCTTGCGGGCCGATTCGACCGCGTCCTCCGCCTGGCCGATATCGCGCGGGTGGAGCGCGGCCATTGATCGTGCGCCTGGCACTTAAGTCGCTGGCCAACCGCTGGCTCACCGCGTTCCTGACGGTGTTGGCCATCGCCTTCAGCGTGATGCTGCTGCTCGGCGTCGAAAAGGTGCGCACCGGTGCGCGCGCCAGCTTCGCCGACACCATCTCCGGCACCGACCTGATCCTGGGCGCGCGCTCCGGTGGGGTGAATCTCCTTCTCTACGCCGTGTTCCGCATCGGCAACGCGACCAACAACATCCGTTGGAGCACGGTGCAGGAAATCGCATCACGGCCAGAGGTCGCCTGGCTGGTGCCGATCTCGCTTGGCGATTCGCATCTTGGATTTCGTATCGTCGGCACCACCGCAGGCTACTTCGAGCACTACCGCTACCGGCGCGACCAAGGGTTGGCGTTTGCCGAAGGCAGGCCGTTTGCCGACTTGTTCGAGGCGGTCGTCGGCGCCGACGTCGCCGCGGACCTCGGCTACCGCGTCGGCGACCACGTTGTTGTCGCACACGGCCTTGGAGCGACGTCGTTCGCGATGCACAACGACAAGCCCTTCACCATCGCAGGCGTTCTGGCGAAGACCGGCACGCCGGTCGACCGTTCCGTGCACGTCAGCTTGGAAGCGATCACCGCCATCCACGTCGACTGGCAAGGTGGGGCGCGCATTCCGGGACTTGGCCTTACGCCGGAACAAGTCCGCGCACTCGACCTCACGCCCAAGGACGTCACTGCCGCACTTATCGGCCTGCACTCGCGCCTGACCGCGTTCCGCGTGCAGCGCGCGATCAACGAGTACGCCGCGGAGCCGCTCACTGCGGTGCTGCCCGGCGTCGCCCTGCTCGAGCTGTGGAGTATCGTCGGCACGGCCGAGTCGGCGTTGGCGATCGTCTCGGCGCTCACTGTGCTGACCGCGCTGCTCGGCATGGCGACAATGATCCTCGCAACCCTCAACGAGCGCCGCCGTGAAATGGCGATCTTGCGCTCGGTCGGCGCGCGACCCGCCACGATCGTGGGGCTGCTTACCGCGGAGGCTGCGGCACTCACTGCGGCCGGCGTCGCGGTGGGCGTTGCGTTCCTGTACCTTGCGTTGCTCGTGACGCGGCCGATCGTCGATGCGCGCTTCGGTATATATCTGCCCCTCGCTGCGCCGAGCCCGCGTGAAGGATTGGCGATCCTCGGCATTCTTGCCGGGGGCGTTGCCGCGGGAGTCATCCCTGCACTGCGGGCCTATCGTCTGTCCGTCGCCGACGGCATGATGGTCCGAACCTAGGAGGACGTTTGATGCGTGCCTGGTTGTACGTTGCCTTCGCGCTTCTGGCCCTAGCCGCGCCGGTGCGCGCCGCCGATGAGACCATCGAACTGCAACGGGAGGACCTCATTCCCGGCCTGCAGACGTTCGTCGCCATGGGTCTCGTGCAGCACGGCCAGAACATCCTGGACGTCGATCCCGGCGCCATCGCCGCGGCCGGTACCGTCAAGGAGTTCGACGGCAAGCGCGTGGCTATCTCTGGCTTCGTCGTACCCCTTGATCTCGACGCAACCACGGTGACCGAATTCCTGTTGGTCCCCTACATCGGAGCGTGCATCCATGTGCCGCCCCCGCCACCCAACCAGGTGGTCTACGTGCGCAGCGCCAAGGGCGTGAGGATCACGGGACTGTTCGATGCGGTGACCGTGACGGGCGTACTGCGTCAGGCCGAAATGAACACCGAGCTTGCCGAGGCGGGCTACCGCATTACGGCCGACAAGGTCGAAGCCTATGAATTCAAGTTCTAGGGCTTTGGTGCGCCATACAGCGCATCCGGATCGACGTCCGGCGCCGTGAGCACCTGGATGCGCCCCTCCCGCACGGTATGGAACCAGCAGCTGCGGCGGCCGGTATGACAGGCAACACCGTTCTGCTCGATCAGCAGCAGTAGTGCGTCGCCGTCGCAGTCGAGGCGGATCTCGCGCACCTTCTGCACCTGGCCGGAGCTTTCGCCCTTGTGCCATTGCGCGCGCCGCGAGCGGGAGTAGTAGTGCGCCTCGCCGGACGCCACCGTCGCCTCGACAGCGGTGCGGTTCATCCACGCCAACATCAGCACGTGACCCGTGCTGTACTCCTGCGCGACGGCCGGCACCAGCCCGTCGGCGTCGAAGCGGATCGCTTCGAGCAGGCTGGCGCCGGCGAGGGACGAGTCGATGAGCGGGTCGGGCATGGCGGCTCCTCTGCCGGCATCATGGTATAGAGTAACAAAGCCGCAACTTCACCAACGTGCGCACGACATGGCCTTGACCACCAAGCGTTCCGCCCGCCCACACGGCGACCATGATCACGCCCATTGCGTGACCGATGCAATCGCGCGTGCAGAGGCCGTCTGCGCCGAGCACGGCGCGCGCCTGACCGAGAACCGCCGGCGGGTGTTGGAACTCGTCTGGCAGAGCCACGCTCCGGTCGGCGCCTACGAGATCCTCGAGCGCCTGCGCAAGGACGGCACCCGAGCGGCGCCGCCGACGGTGTACCGGGCCCTGGAGTTCCTGATGGAGCAGGGGCTCGTTCACCGCATCGAGACCCGCAACGCCTTCGTCGGCTGCCCCCAACCGGAGCAGCGGCACGTTGCCCAGTACTTGCTGTGCGAGGCTTGTGGCGATGCGGTGGAAATCGAGATCGGCGGTCTGGCGCGCAAGATCGCCAGCCGTGCGGCCGAGCTCGGCTTTGCCGTGGCGGCGCAGACGGTCGAGGCGCGCGGCCTGTGTAGCCGCTGCCAACAGACCGGGGCCTGACGTGAAGCACGCACCCGTCAACGAGCCTTTGCTGCTCGTGCGCGACGCTGTCGTGGCGCGCGGCGGCGAACGGCTGCTCGACCGGGTCGAGGTTTCGGTGCATCGCGGCGAGACGGTCACCGTCGTCGGACCCAACGGCGCCGGCAAGACCACGCTGTTGCGCGTCGCTATGGGGCTGATCGTGCCGGATGCAGGCACCGTGCAGCGCCAACCCGGTCTGCGCATCGGCTACGTGCCGCAGCACTTCTCCCTCGACGTGACGCTGCCGCTGACGGTCGCGCGCTGGTTGTCGCTCAGCAGCAAGGCGACGGCCGCGGAGCGCGAAGCGGCGATGACGGAGGTCGGCGCGCACGGTCTCGACGGTCGCGCCCTGCAGGAGCTTTCCGGCGGCGAATTGCGCCGCGTTCTCTTGGCGCGCGCCCTGATGCGCCGGCCCGACCTGCTGGTGCTCGACGAACCGGTCCAGGGCGTGGACATGGCTGGGCAGGCGGACCTCTACGACCTCATCGCGCGCGCCGCCGCGGCACGCGGCGCCGGTGTGCTCATGGTCTCCCACGAGTTGCACTTCGTCATGGCGACGACCGATCGCGTCGTCTGCCTCAACCGCCACGTCTGCTGCGAGGGGGCGCCGGAGTCCGTGGGCAAGCACCCCGAATACTTGGCTCTGTTCGGCGGCTTGCCGCCGGGCGTGGCCGTCTACACCCATCACCACGACCACGCCCACGCCGCGTCCGGCGCCGTGGTGCCGCTCGCGCACGATCATCATCACCCGCACGGCCATTAGCCCCGATGTACGACTTTCTGTGGCGCGCGCTCGCGGGCGGCGTCGGGGTGGCGCTGGTCGCCGGTCCGGTCGGCAGCCTGATCCTGTGGCGGCGCATGGTGGTGTTCGGATCGGCCTTGTCGCACTCGGCTCTGCTGGGCGTCGTGTTGGGATTGGCGCTCGGTATCGGCGTCACGGCCGGCGCCATCCTGGTGTGCTTCGCCGTCGCGCTTCTGTTTGTCGCGCTGCGCCGTGACCCGCGCGTCAGCGACGACGCGGTGCTGGGCATCGTCGCTCATGCGGCGCTTGCCCTCGGCCTCGTGCTCCTGGTCTACGTCAGCGACGTCAGCACCGAGCTTCTTGGCTTCCTCTTTGGCGACATCCTCGCCGTAGCGGCCGCCGACCTGTGGTGGATCTGGGGCGGTGGTGCCGTCGTGCTCGGCGTGCTGGCCTTCATCTGGAGGCCGCTGCTTGCCATGACGGTGCACGAGGAGCTCGCCGCCGTCGAAGGGGTGCCCGTCGCCGCCGTGCGCCTCGCGTTTCTCTTCGCGGTGGCGCTGGTCACGGCGGTGGCTCTCAAGATCGTTGGCGCGCTGCTGATCATCTCGTTGCTGATCATCCCGGCGGCGACTGCCCGCCGCCTGACGCGCACCCCCGAGGCGATGGCGGTGGCTGCATCTGCGATCGGCGTGGTGGCGGTGCTGGCCGGGCTCGGTGCGTCGCTGTTGTGGGATGCGCCGGCCAGTCCGGCAATCGTCCTGGCGGCAGCGCTGATGTTCGCTATCGGTGTCGCGGTGCCGGCGTTCAAGTCGCGAGGCGTGCCAGCCCCGCGCTGAGGTCGGCGATCAGGTCGTCGGCATCCTCGAGTCCCGCGTGGATGCGGATCAGGCGCCCGGTCGTCTTCCAGGGCACCGCAGTGCGGATCGGCACCGGGTCCTGCGGCACGATCAGGCTCTCGTAGCCGCCCCACGAATATCCGATGCTGAACAGCTCGAGCCCGTCGATGAAGTCGGCCAGAGCTTCGTCGGTGCACGGCCTCAACAGCACGCCGAACAGGCCGCTCGCGCCGGTGAAGTCGCGCTTCCAGATACTTTGGCCGTTGTAGGCAACCAACGCCGGGTGCAGCACGCGCGAAATCTCGCGGCGGTTGCTCAGCCACTCCGCCACCTTGATGCCGCTCGCCTGATGGCGGGCGAGGCGCACATCGAGAGTGCGCAGGCCGCGCAGGGCGAGGCTGCAGTCGTCCGGCCCGACGCACAGCCCGAGCTGGTGAATCCAGTGGCGTAGCCGCGATAGCCACGGCTCGCTCGCCGTGACCGAGCCCATCATCACGTCGGCGTGGCCGCCGATGTACTTGGTCACCGACTGGATCGAGATGTCGATCCCATGCGCGAGCGGCTTGAAGAACAGTGGCGTCGCCCAGGTGTTGTCCATCAGCGTCACGACGCGATGCACCTGCGCGGCCATGGTGATCTCGGGCACGTCCTGCATCTCGAACGTCACCGATCCGGGAGACTCCAAGTACACGGCGCGCGTGTTCGACTTGATCACCTTGCTGATGCCGGCGCCGATGGCCGGATCGTAGTAGGTAGTCTCGATGGCGAGCGTGCGCAGCACGGTGTCGCAGAAGTGTCGCGTCGGTGCGTAGACGCTGTCGACCATGAGCAGGTGGTCACCGGGGTTGAGCACCGACAACAGCGCTACCGAAATCGCCGCGAGTCCCGACGGCAGCACGAACGTCGAGCCGGACCCTTCGATGGCGGCAATCGCGTCCTGCAGCGCGAAGTGCGTCGGTGTGCCGCGCCGCCCGTAGGTCACCGCGCGGTCGGAGTGCGTTCCCTCGGTCGCCTCCTTGAGCGCCTTCAGCGAGGGAAACGTGACGGTGGAGGCATGGTAGACGGGCGGATTGACGACGCCATGATGGCGCGTGCCGCCCCGGCCGGTGTGCGCAACGCGGGTCGCGTCGCCGTGCCCCTTCTTGGTGTCGCTCACGTTTCCACCGGGGTGTAGGCCAGGGCGCCCCATTCGGCCCACGAGCCGTCGTACACGGCCGCGTCCGGAACGCCGATGCGATGCAGCGCGAAGGCGATCAGCGAAGCCGTAACCCCGGAGCCGCACAGTGCAATCACGGGCCGCGCCGTATCGACGCCGGCTTCGGCGAAGCGATCGCGCAATTCGGCCGCCTGCAACAGCGTGCCGCGCTCGGTCAGCAAGGAACGAAAGGGCAGGTTGATGCTCCCGGGAATGTGTCCGCCGCGCAGGCCGGGTCGCGGCTCCGGTTCGGTGGCGTGGAATCGTCCGACGGTGCGTGCGTCGACGAGCTGCGCGTTGCGCTCGAGCATGACCGACTCGACCCACGGCAGGTCCGCGATCAGTTCGGACCGCGCTTCCGCCGTGAAGTGTCCCAGTACCGGCGTCGGCACGCCGATCTCGACCGGGCGGCGCTCGAGCGTCCACTGGGCGAAGCCTCCATCGAGCACAGAGACGGCATCATGGCCGAAAGCGCGGAAGGTCCACCAGACGCGCGATGCAGGCGCCATCGCGTTGCGATCGTACACGATGACGCGACTGTCGTTGCTCACGCCCAGCGCCGCGACTGCCGTCGCGAACGCCGCCGCGCTCGGCAGCATGTGCGGCAGCGGCGTCGTGCGGTCGGCGATGGCGTCGATGTCGAACCGCGCCGCGCCGGGAAGGTGGGACCCGACGTACTCCGACGCCGCATCGCGCTTCTCGGTGGGCAGGAACCACGTCGCATCGAGCACAACGACGCTGCCGAGGTTGGCTGCAAGCCACTCGGTGGACACGAGGTCAGGCAGGCCCGAGCGCATCACGTCAGACCGTGCTGATCACCATGCCCGTGATGCGCGAGATGAGCATCAGCGGCCACATCGGGCCGTAGAGGAAGATGTGCCAGAGCACGAATCCCCAGAAGCTCTCGACGTCGTTCTGCGCGCCCCAGTACATCGCCCGCGCCACCCAGATCAGGTAGCCGAGCGCGTACACCAGGAACGTGACGCGCCACGCAGTAAGGCCGGGGATGCCCATGACGCCCGACTGACGATCGACCATTGGACTCCTCACGACAACCAGGGGGGCGTTGGCAGATTCTTCTCGCGCAGGAACGCCGGGTTGAACAGCTTGCTTTTGTAGCGCACGCCGAGGTCGGCCAGGATCGTCACGATCGTATGGCCCGGTCCAAGCTCGCGTGCCAGGAGACGCGCGCCGACCAGGTTGACGCCCGACGAGCCACCCAGGCATAGGCCCTCTTCCTGCACCAGGTCGAACAAGACGCGCAGAGCGTCTTCGTCGCCGACCTGATAGGCGAAGTCCACCGGCGCTCCCTCGAGGTTCGCCGTGATGCGGCCCTGGCCGATGCCCTCGGTGATCGACGAGCCCACGGCCTTGAGTGTGCCGTAGCGGTAGTAGTGATAGAGCGCCGCGCCATGAGGGTCGGCGAGCGCCACGACGACGTCCGGGTTCTGTTCCTTGAGGAACATGCCGACTCCGGCCAGGGTGCCGCCGGTTCCGGCAGAGCAGATGAAAGCGTCGATCTTGCCGCCGGTCTGCGCCCAGATCTCCGGCCCGGTCGTCTGGAAGTGCGAACGGCGGTTGGCGAGGTTGTCGAACTGATTCGCCCATACGGCGCCATTGGCCTCTTTGGCCGCCAGCTCGTCGGCCAGGCGTCCCGACACCTTGACGTAATGATTGGGGTCGGAGGCCGGCACCGCCGGCACTTCGCGCAGCTCGGCGCCGGCGAGACGGATGAGGTCCTTTTTTTCCTTGCTCTGCGTGTCAGGGATGACAATGACGGCTCGATACCCGAGCGCGCGCCCGACGTGCGCGAGGCCGATGCCGGTGTTGCCGGCGGTGCCCTCGACGATCGTGCCGCCCGGCCGCAGCTTGCCGGATGCCTCAGCCTCGCGCACGATCGACAGGGCCGGCCGGTCCTTTATCGAGCCGGCCGGATTCATGAACTCGGCCTTGCCCAGAATGGTGCAGCCCGTCTGCTCGGACAGGCGGCGCAGTTTGACCAGCGGCGTGTTGCCGATGAGGTCGCAGAAGTTGCTGCGGAGGTCCATGAGCGGCGCGCTTCCGGCCCCGCTGGCATGCGGCGCCCTGGGAGCGCCGGTGGCTCGGTCGCTCAACGACAATGGGTGTCGGACTGTAGCCTTGGGACTCGGACCGTTCAAGAAACCCCGGGTGCCTAGCGCCATTCTCGGCGGAGCAGGTCGCGCTGGTCCTTGAGCCAGGCAAGCCCGATCAGCGCCGGGGTGGTGCGGAACTTGCCCTGATCCACAGCGGCGAAGGCCTCCTCGGCCGTCATCGTGAATACGCGGATATCTTCGCCCTCGTCGTGCAGCCCGTGCAGGCCGCCCGCGGTCGAGGCGTCGACGCGCCCGACGAACATCCGGTTGTATTCGACGATGGCGCCCGGCGAGCAGTAGAACTCGCGGATCGGTTTCAGCGCCAAGGCCTTGAGTCCGGTCTCCTCCTCGCACTCGCGTGCGGCGACCTCCAGCGGCTGCTCGCCATCCTCGATGACGCCGGCGACGATCTCCCACAGCCATGGATGGGAGTCGCCGCCAGCAAACGCGCCCGGGCGGAACTGCTCGATGAGAACTACGGTGTCGCGGATCGGATCGTACGGCAGCAGCGAGACGGTGTTACCGCGGTCGAGCATCTCGCGCTCGACCTCCTTGCTCCACGCGCCGGAGAAGGTGCGGTAGCGCATGCGGTATCGGTCGAACTCGTAGCGCCCATGATAGAGGGCCTCCTTGCTCAAGAGTTCAACATCCTTGCGCGAGTGCGGCATACGGCCTCCAAGAAATGAGCCCGCCGTGTACGGGTGGGCCTCCCCAGCGTCAAGCCAAGTTCGCAGGACGCGCGGCGGTCCCTGTCCCACTTCAGTCAAAATTGCCTTGTACGCGGCGGGGCAGGGGACGCTTCCGCGCCGCCGATGCTTTGGGCTAGGGTGCCCACAGGGAGGCGGCGGGCCCCGCCACACGAATGACTCTCGGAAATAGCCTGTACGGCGGACGAAAGAAGCGCGGGCCGAGCGCTGCCCGCATCGTTGGGTGGGTGATGGCGCTCGCCCTTCTGGCGGCAATTGGCGCGTGGTCGTACCGCACCGGCTCGTCCCTGGCGCGTCAGGAAGAAGCGCGCCTGCGCACCGAGGTCGTCACCCTCACTGAACGGACCGAGGGCCTCGAGGAGCAGAACGCCGGCTTGCGCGGCGCCTTGGAAGCCGAGCAGGTCCGCACGGCCGAGCTCGCGGCGCAATATCGCCGCGACGTCCCCGATGCCGAGACCGCCCGCATCGTCGAGCTCGTGCGCGCCCGTCGCGCCGACGGAGTACCCGCCGATCGCCTCGCTGAGGTGATCCGCGCGGCGACCGCGCAATGGCGCTGCACCGGCGAGCCGGTCACGCGCCGCTTCATCTTGCGCACGCCGCTGACGACGGTGGCCGGCAACGATGTCGCCGGCTTTGCAAACGGCGCCATCACCGTGACCGGTACCGGCGTGTCGGAGAACGACGCGCAGAACCGACCGCAGTCTTGGTACGACCCGCAGCAACCGGTCACACTGATCTTCAACCGCATCGGCGGCGGCACTCCGCAGGAAGTCACCGGCAAGCTGCCGCTGTACTATTCGGTGGTCGCCGGCGACACGATCCATCGCTTCACGGCGGTGCCGGGCGACCGGTCTTTCGTAAACGTTACTGCGTTGACCTGCGCCTACCCGTAGGATCGTGGCTACAGAGGTCGCCAGCCGATCTCTCATCGGGGGCTTCAGCGATGCGTGCAATCTTGATCGGGATCGGAGCCGCAGCGGCGGTGGCCATCATCGCCTTCGTGGTCCTGCGCCCAGGCCTGGACGTTCCGAGCCCTCCCGTGCTGACGACGGCCGATCCGGCGCCGCGCGCGGCGCCGGCCACGCCGCCCGCCGTCCAGGCTGCCGCGGCGCCGACGCCGGCCCCCGCGCCGCCGGTCGCCCAGGCGACTCCGCCGCCGGTCCCAGCTGCGCCGGCGGAAACCCCTCAGGCCGAGTTCGGCCGCCTCGTGGCGGCCGGACAGGCGGCGCTCGCTCGGGTCGAGACGTTCCCCAACGACGGCCAGAACCATCAACCCGTCGGCACGCCGCTGCGCTTTCGCACCGATCCGCCGGTGGCCGGCGACCATTGGCCGGTGTGGGCCGATCCAGGGCGCTACGCCCAGGCGGTGCCCAACGAGGCGCTCGTGCACTCGCTCGAGCATGGCCACATCGTCATCTACATCGATCGGCCCAATGCCGAGGGCGTTCGCCTGCTTACCTTGTGGTCGAACATGTATCGCGGCGACTGGGACGGCATCGTCGTCGTGCCGAAAGCGAACCTCGGCGGGGGCGTCGTCCTCACCGCCTGGCAGAAGATTCTGCGCCTCAACGAGTTCGAGCCCGCGGCTGCGGCGGCCTTCATCGACCAGTTCCGTGGCCGCGGCCCCGAGAATCCGGTCCGCTAGTCGCGCTCCAAACCGCCGCACCTATCCGCGTTGCCAACGCCACGCAGCGTGGCTTAGGGTGATCGCCGCGACGGTTCCCTTCGGGGAAGCAAAAGGGAACTGCGGTAGGTGGCCAAACCTTGCTCAGCAAGGCGGCACTGATCCGCGGCTGCCCCCGCAACTGTAAGCGGCGAGCTTGCGCCATCGGGTCACTGGGGTCCGCGCCCTGGGAAGACCGGCGCCGGCGGCGACCCGCGAGCCAGGAGACCTGCCGCCGCAGCGTCACCCTTTTCTCCGAGCGGGGTGCTCGAGAATCCGGACTCCTCCGTGCGTGGTGACGCATGGGTGCCGTGCGGGAGGTCCGGAATGGGGCGCAATCCTCGTTCTGCCATGACGTTCTTTCGATCGTGCCGGTGGTGCAGGCAGCTGCGCTGTCGCGAACCTCTGCGTGCGGACTCTTCTGTTCACCAACCAGAGGAATCCGGCCATGCAAATCCTGTCCACATGTCTCGTACTGCCGCTCGTTTTCGCGGCGGGCAGCGCCCTCGCGCAAGCTAGCGGCGAGACCCGCACCCCGCTCGAGCTCACCGTCACCCGGCCCAACTTCGAGGCCGGCACGCCCGGCGTCGCGGCCACCGTCGTCGATGCTGCCGAGATCGCCCGCTCGCCCGCGCCGTCGCTGCCTGCGCTGCTGGCGCTGGAACCGGGCGTCCAGTTCCGCGACTTGTTCGGCGGTCCCGGTTCGCGCGCGTACATCGACCTGCGAGGCTTCGGCGCCACGGCAACGCAGAACACGCTGACCCTGCTCAACGGCCGCCGTCTCAACGACATCGACAACGCCGGCGTCGAGTTCCTCAATATCCCGCCGGACGCCATCCGCCGCATCGAGATCCTGCGCGGCAACTCCGCCGCCGTGCTCTACGGCGACGGCGCCGTCGGCGGTGCGGTCAACATCGTCGCGCGGCCCGGAGCGGGCGTCGTCGCCGGCAACTCGGTGCGCGCCGCTGCGGGCTCGTTCGGCCTGCGCGAGGGCTCCACAGCGGTGTCGCGCTCGACGCGCGACTGGAGCATCGGCATCGACGGCAACGCCATGTTTGCCGACGGTTGGCGCCGCAACAACGCGTTGGAGCAGAAGGGCATCAATCTCGAATTGCGCCGCTTCGGCACCGGCCGCGAATGGTACGGCACCGTCGCCACCGACGCGCAGCACCTGGGCCTGCCGGGCGCCCGCCGCGTCGATCCCGGCGACGGTGAGAACCGTCTCGTCACCGACCCGCAGGGCGCCGCGACGCCGACCGACTTCGTCGATCAGGCCGGGTTCCGCAGCATCCTCGGGTTCTCGCGCATCCTGTCGAGCGGAGCCGAGCTCGTGGTGGACGGTGGCCTGCGCGTCAAGCAGCAGGACTCGATCGTCATCAGCCCGTTCGGTCCTGACTTCGACACCAACACCAATACGCGCCTCGCCACGTACTCGTTCACGCCGCGCGTCCGCTGGGAGCCGGATGGACGCCCGTCGCCCGCAGTGCGCGCCAGCGGCGCGGCGCGCGGCATCGCCGGCCTCGACTACTACTACTCGGACTACAACCAGCTGAATCGCGGCGAGAACCCGCAGATCCTTATCCACCGCTATGACCTCAAGCAGCACAGCCTTGGCGTCTACGGTCAGAGCACTCGCCCCATCGGCGCCACGACCGACTTTTCCGCGGGCCTGCGTCTCCAGCACGTGCAATTCATCGGCGGCGACATCCTCAACCCCGCTGCGACCATCGACTTCGGCGGCGACCCGTTCGACGGTCATCGCGAGTCGGCACGGTTCAACGACTACCAGTGGGCGGGCCATCTCGGCTTCGAGCATGGGTTTAGCAGCGGCCCGGTGCTGTTCGGCCGCCTCGGCCGCGCCTTCCGCATGCCGACGGTGGACGAGCGTGTGCTGTCGAGTGCTGCGTACGACTCGTTCGCTCTCAGCACGCAAACTTCGTGGGACGCCGAGATGGGCACGAGCTGGCGCGTCGGTTCGGCAAACCTGCGCCTCAGCGCCTACCAGATGCTCCTGGAGAACGAGATCCACTTCAACGCCGACACGTTCCTGAACGAAAACCTGGAGCCGACCAAGCGCCGCGGCGTCGAGGCGGGCGCGGACATCGTGCTGTCGCGCACCGTCGGCCTCGATCTCGGCGTCGCGTGGACCCGCGCCACGTTCCGCGAAGGCGTGAATGCCGGCAACGATTTGCCGCTCGTGTCCAAGTGGACGGGATCGGCCGCGTTGCGCTGGGATTTCCGGCCGGCGTGGACCCTGACGACGACGATCACGGCCGTCGGGCCGCGCCGCATGGAGAACGACGACGACGCGAGGGGCCCGATGATTGCTGGGCATGGCCTCGTCGATATGAAGGTCGCCACACGCCAGGGCGCCTGGACCTTTGCCGGGCAACTCAACAACCTGACCGACGCGACGTACTACAACTACGCGGTGCGCAGCTCGACGGAGATCGACACGTACAACGCGTACCCGCTGCCCGGCCGCAGCTGGAAGGTGGAAGCCGGATTGCGGTTCTAAGATCGCGACGCTGCGACCCTCTCCCCATCGGGGAGGGGGTTGTGGCACCCTGGGGCAACGGTATCCCCTCGCACCAACTCCGGTGCGCCGGGACCCGCGGGAGCAACCCCCGCACTTCCAGGCATCAGGCATCGGAGAACACGCATGTCGTCGACCTTTTTCGAGACGGAGCGGCTGATCGTCCTCATCGATCTCGCCGGCTTCGCAAAAACCTTCCAATCGCGCGCCGACCTCGAGGTAGCCGGCTGGCTGCAGACCTTCTATGAGGCCTGCGACCGCGTGGTCACAGACCACGGCGGCACCCTCATCAAGTTCATGGGCGACGCGTGCCTCGCTACGTTTGCTGCAGAGGAGGGGGCGCGCGCCGTCGCCGCCGTGCGCGCGTTGCAGGTTGCGGTGGACGACCATGCGCGCCGGCACCAGATGCCCGTCACCCTTGGCGCGAACCTGCACATCGGCAGAGTGATCGAGGGCGAGTTCGGTGGCGCGCGGCGCGCCCGCGACATCATTGGCCGCGGCGTCAATCAGACGTTCCTGCTCGGAAGCGGCGCGGGGGTCCGCATCAGCGAACCGGTCTATCGCTCGCTTGCTAGCGACCAACGCTCCCCCTGGCGCAAGCACAAGCCACCGGCGATCTACCATCTCGACACCGCCGCGGGTCTGCTCGAAGGTGGCGGCAAGAGCGCGGCCCACAACACCGCGCGCTGGTAGCCCGTGCGCATCGCCGTCGCCGGCACCCATTGCTCGGGCAAGACGACG
The DNA here is from genome assembly GCA_945947575.1 of Rhizobium sp. Q54. GTDB lineage: Bacteria > Pseudomonadota > Alphaproteobacteria > UBA2966 > CAIVPW01 > CAIVPW01. The sequence continues at coordinate 2,104 of CAMEYM010000020.1, read as the reverse complement.
CTCATCGACGACTTCGTCGAGGCGCATCCGGAATACCGGGCCGAGCCGGAGCCGTACGACCTGCTGCTGGAGCTGGGCGAGGAGTTTCCCGCCGAACCTTCCGCCGAAGACTTCCTGCGCCAGCTTGAGGCGGGGCTTGGCCAGTGGTCGGCGCTTCGCCGGTACGAACGGGTCATCTGCGAACGCAGTCCGTATGACTTCCTGGCGTATCTGCGCGCGCTGGCCGACCTGGGCCGCGACGAGACCGGGTCGTTTGAAACGGCGCGGGAGTGGGTCCGCGACGCGGGTCCGCTTTTCGACCTGATCGTGTACTTGCCCCTCGGCCGACCCAGCACCGTCTCGGCCCCCGCGGATGAGGATCCGGAACTGCGTGCGGCGATGGACGAATGTCTGGGCAACATCCTGGTCGATAACGCGTTCGGCCTGCTGGATGGCGGCGCGCCGGCTCTATGCGTCGCGACCGGGTCTCCCGCCGCGCGTCTCGATGCCGTGCGTCGCCGGGTGCGCTAGGCGCTACCGGGTCAGGGCAGCGCCGAGGCCGAGGTCCACCAGCTTGCGGCGGAAGCGCGGGTTTTCCGGCTGCAGCCGATAGGCGGTGAGGAAGTCGGCTTGCGCGCGCTCACGCTCGCCGAGCACCTCGAAGGCGAAGCCACGGTTGTTGAAGGCCTCGACGTAGTTCGGCATGAGCGCGATCGCTTCTGTGAAGTCGAGGACCGCCTGCACCATTTCGCCGGCCCGCGCGTGGGCGATGCCGCGATTGTAGAAAGTTGCTCCGCGCGCCGGAGCAAGGCGCGCCGCCTCGGCGAGGTCGGCCAGCGCCTCGTCGTTGTGCGCCAGCAGCAGGTACACGACGCCGCGATTGTAATGAGACAGCGCCATGCTCGGATCGAGGGCGAGCGCGGCGGTGATGCTCTGTGCCGCCGCCTCGAACTCGCCGCGCGCCCCCTCCATGATGCCGCGGTAGAGGTAGGCAACCGCGGACTGAGGATTGTCGAGCGCGGCCTGCTGGTAGAGCGCGGCGACAAGCTCCGCCTGAGTCTGCAGGCGGTCGGTCTCGACCTGGTTGATCTGGGCGCGCAGCACGGCGCGCGTGGCCGCGTCGGTGGCGCGCTGCACCTCGGCGACACGCCGCTCCACCTCGTTCATCTGACGCACCACCGCCATCTGGCGCGCGGTCGTGAGGTCGGCGGTGGCGCGGGCGGCCAGCGCCTGTGCCGTCTCGCGGTCGGCGCCCGCACGCGCCACCGCGCCCTTGCCCTGGTAGGCGGTGCCGCGCTGCGTCAGCACCCACTCCATGATCTCCTCGGGCACGCGCCCCTCGCGGATGACCTGGGAGCAGTGGTGGATGGCGAGGTCGTAGGTTCCGTAGAGTTGCGCCGCGGTAGCGCCCCGCACGCACTTGTCCAACTCGGCCGCGACCTGGCCGTGCGCGATTCCCGCCGCCAGGAGGAGCGGAGCGGCGAGGGCGATAACGGCGACGTTGCGCACGATGCAATCCCGAGCAGGAAGCATGCCAACACTATGCTTCCGGCGGATCGGGATCGAGCCCGACCCGGCTCTTCTCCAGCAGGGCCGTCTAGATGGCGCGCCGCTGGGTCTCAAAGAGGACGGACACATCGCGGCCTTCCTGCGGAGTGAGCTGTCCGTCGGCGACCAAGGAAGCCACTTGGGCCGACCCCAACGCGACATCGAGGGCGGAGCGGATGGGGGGGAGATCGAACGTAACGGTGCGGTCGCGCCGCGGCACGAGCCTCTCCAGACAGAACCTGAGCATCGTAGCGTCGCCTTCCAGGGCCAGCGTGAGGGCGCGCAGAGCGAGCGGTTCCGCGCATTTGCCGATCATTGATTCGGCGATCAGGGTTGCATGGTTGCGGGCACCCTTGGGGCGACCACCCTGACCCTTCCCGAAGGGGCGGCCACGCATATTTAGGCGGCCGATAGGCGGATCACGCTCCTGTGACACGGATTGTGTCGGGCCGGGTCCTGGGGCGGCGGGGCCAGGATGCGCAGTTAAATCCGGATCGGACATGGTCGCTGTCTCCTCTGACCAAGAAAGTCGAGGCCACCATATCATACGTACCGTATTGCTGTCAATACTAAGTGA
>CAMEYM010000019.1 GCA_945947575.1 Rhizobium sp. Q54 | reverse complement strand
AGCACCTCGCCGTTGTCGATGGTGGCAAGGACGGTGTCGCCCTTGCGTCCCAGGCGCAGCACGCGGCCGCCGGCACGGAAGGAGATGTCCTTCTTGCGCAGCTCGTCCGTCACGAAGGCACGCACGTCGCCGTCGAAGCCGCGCAGGATGCCGTCGCTGCGGTGCACGACCGTGACCGCGGCACCGAGACCACGGAAGATGCTGGCGAACTCGATGCCGATGTAGCCGCTGCCGACGACCAGTACGCGATTGGGCAGGCTCTTCAGGTCGAAGACTTCGTTGGACGTGAAGCCGAGGTCGGCGCCAGCGATGTCGGGCACGAAGGGGCGCGCGCCGGTCGCCAGGAGAATGTGGTCGGCACTGATGCGCTCGCCGTCGACATCGACCGTGTTGGCGTCGAGAAGGCGCGCACGGGCGCGCAACAGCGTGATCTGGCCCTGGTCGAGCAGACCCTCGTAGACCTGATTGATGCGCTGGATCTCGCGGTCCTTGGCGGCGACCAGCTTGGACCAGCGGAAGGCGGGGCGCGCCTCGTCCCAGCCGAAGCCCGCGGCATCGTGGAAGTCTTCGCTGTAGTGCGCGGCGTAGGCGAACAGCTTCTTCGGGATGCATCCGCGGTTGACGCAGGTGCCGCCGACGCGGCCTTGCTCGACGATGGCGACGCTCGCGCCGTGCAGCGACGCGCGGCGACTGGCCGCAACGCCGCCCGAGCCGGCGCCAATGACGAGAAGGTCGTAGTCGCTCACGGGGCGGACCCTACACTACCGGGCCGCGGATGTAGGCATTTCGCCTGATGCCCGCGCGACCGGCGCACTCCTATCTTGCGGCTAAGACCCAGGAGGTTGGATGCGTACGATCGTCCTTACCCTATGTGCGGTACCGGTCTTAGCCGGTTTGGCCGGGTGCGCGAGCGCCGAACAGCAGCTGGCCGCGAACCAGGCGACCTGTGAAAGCTACGGCTTCAACCGCGGCACGGATGCCTTCGCCAACTGCCTGCTCGTCCTCGACCAGCAGCGCAAGGGCGGGCCGCCGCGCTTTACCTTCGGAGTGGGGGTCGGGACGACGTTCTAAGGCGCTACTCGACCGTGACCGACTTGGCGAGATTGCGGGGCTGGTCGACGTCGGTGCCTTTGTGCACGGCGACGTGGTAGGCGAGCAACTGCACCGGGATCGCGTACAGGATCGGCGCGACGAACGGGTCCACCGACGGCAGCGTCAGGCTGCGCCAGGCGAGTTTGCCGCCTGCCTTTACGCCGCGCTCGTCGGAGATCAGCACGACCTTGCCGCCGCGGGCGATGACCTCTTCCATGTTGGACATGGTCTTGCCGAACACGGCGTCGCTCGGCGCCAGAACGATCACCGGCACCGTCTCGTCGATGAGCGCGATCGGACCGTGCTTCAGCTCGCCCGCCGGGAAGCCCTCGGCGTGGATGTACGAAATCTCTTTCAGCTTGAGCGCGCCCTCGAGGGCGACCGCCGCGGAGGTGCCGCGACCGATGTAGAGGACGTCGGTCGCCTCGGCGATCTCGGCGGCGAGATCGCGCAGCGTCTCGTCGTGGTTGAGGACTTCGGAGGCGCGCGCCGGTACCTCGGCGATGGCGCTGCATAGGCGCGCCTCGTCGTCCTTGCCGAGCGTGCCGCGCGCCGCGCCGGTGGCGATGGCGAGACACGCCAGCACGACGAGCTGGCAGGTAAAGGCCTTGGTCGAGCAGACGCCGATCTCGGGTCCCGCCTGGGTGCGCAAGACGACGTCGGCCTCGCGCGCCATGGTGCTCTCGGCGACGTTGACGACGGTGACGATGTGCTGGCCATGCTCGCGCGCGTAGCGCAGCGCCGCCAGGGTATCGGCGGTCTCACCCGACTGCGAGACGAAGATGGCGAGGCCGCCCTTGGGCAGCGGCGCGCCGCGATAGCGGAACTCGGACGCCATGTCGATCTCGACCGGCACCTTGGCGACCTGCTCGAACCAGTACTTGGCGACGGCGCCGGCGAGGTACGCCGTACCGCACGCGACGATGGTGATCTTGGGCACCGCCGCCAGATCGAACGGCAGGTCGGGCAGCATCACGGTGCGCGTCATCGGATTGAAGTAGGTGTTCAACGTCTCGCCGATGACGCTCGGCTGCTCGTAGATCTCCTTCTGCATGAAGTGGCGGAAGTTGCCCTTCCCCACTTGCGCGCCGGAGACCGCCGTCAGGCGGATGTCGGCTTTGACGGAAGCGCCGTGCGCGTCGCGCACCTCGGCGCCGTCATGGTGCAGCACGGCCCAGTCGCCGTCGCGCAGATAGGTGACGCGGTCGGTGAACGGAGCCAGCGCCATGGCGTCGGAGCCGAGGTACATGGCGCCCTCGCCCCAACCGATGACGAGCGGGCTGCCGCGCCGCGCCGCGATCAGAAGGTCCTCGTGGCCCGCGAACAGGATGCCGAGGGCGAAGGCGCCCTCCAGGCGATCGAGGGACGCGCGCGTCGCCGCCTCAGGCGACAGGCCTTTGCCGAGGTAGTGGGCGATGAGCTGCACCGCGGCCTCGGTATCCGTCTGGCTGGTGAAGACGTGGCCGGCGGCGGTCAGCTCCTCGCGCAGCTCGCGGTAGTTCTCGATGATGCCGTTGTGGACGAGCGCGACCGAGGTGGTGGCGTGCGGGTGCGCGTTCGTCTCGTTGGCGACGCCGTGGGTCGCCCAGCGCGTGTGGCCGATGCCGGTGGTGCCGTCGAGCGGCTTGGTGCGCAGGAGCTGCTCGAGGTTGCTGAGCTTGCCCTTGGCGCGTCGGCGCTCGATGCGCCCGTCAATGAGGGTGGCGATGCCGGCCGAGTCGTAGCCGCGGTACTCGAGACGCTTCAACCCTTCCGACAGGACGACGGCCGCATCGGCCTTGCCGACAACACCAACTATTCCGCACATCGACTCATGGTTCCTCTTTGACTTTGTGCTTGGCGGGCTCGGCGTGCTGGTTGCGCGTCTCGCGCCGCTCTGCGGCCCAGCCGTCGATCTCGCGCTGCGGGGGGCGCGTCAGCGCCAGGGCGCCGCTCTTGACGTCGCGGGTGATGACGCTGCCGGCGCCGATGACGGCGCCCTCGCCGACCTTGACCGGCGCCACCAGCGCCGTGTTGGAGCCGATGAACGCATGGGCGCCGATCTCGGTCTTCGCCTTGACGTAGCCGTCGTAGTTGCAGGTGATGGTGCCGGCGCCGATGTTGGCGCGCTCGCCGACGGTGGTGTCGCCGAGATAGGTCAGGTGATTGGCCTTGGCGCCCTCGCCCATCACCGTGTTCTTGGCCTCGACGAAGTTGCCGATGCGCGCGCCGGCTTCCAGGCGCGTGCCCGGGCGCAGGCGCGCGAACGGACCGACGCTGGCGCCAGGACCAATGGAGGTGCCTTCGATGTGCGAAAAGGCGCGCACGGTGGCGCCGTCGGCGATCGTCACGCCGGGACCGAACAGCACGTTGGGCTCGATCAGGACGTCGCGGCCAAGCCGCGTGTCATAGGAGAAGTAGACTGTGCTGGGGTCGAGCAGGGTCGCACCGGACGCCATGGCGGCGGCGCGCAGGCGATCTTGGACGATGGCTTCGGCGGCGGCGAGCTCGCCGCGCGTGTTGACGCCGAGCATCTCGGTGAGGTCGCCGCGGATGACGGCGCTGGCACGGCCGCGCTTGTGGGCGATCTCGACGACGTCGGTGAGGTAGATCTCGCCCTGGGCGTTGTCGCTGCCGACCTGGCCGAGCAAGTCGAACAGCAGCGCGCAGTCGCCGGCCATCATGCCGGAGTTGCACAGGGTGATGGCGCGCTCGGCCTCGGTCGCGTCGCGCGCCGAGACGATGCGGGTGAGGTTGCCGCGTGCGTCCACGACCAGGCGCCCGTACTCGTGGGGCAGCGCCGCCTCGAAGCCCAGCACCACCACCGCCGGTGCGGAGGGGGCGTGCAGCGCGTCGATCATGGCGCGCATGGTTTCGGATTTGAGGAAGGGCGAGTCGCCGTAGAGAACCAGTACGTCGCCGTCGAAGCCGGCCAGCGCCTCGCGGGCACGCAGCACGGCGTCGCCGGTGCCGCGGGCGTCGTTCTGGACGATGGGCATGGCATCGGGGGCGGCGTGGGCGACGGCCTCGCCGTCCGGCGCGATCACCACGTAGGTGCGCTCCGGCTTGAGGTGCGAGAGGTTATCGACCAGATGGCCGAGGATGGTGCGCCCGGCCAGGCGGTGCAGCACCTTGGGCAGATCGGACTGCATGCGCGTGCTGCGGCCGGCGGCCAGCACCACGGCAGCAAGGGGCCGCGACGATCGCGGCAGCCCAGATACAGTTTTTCGATTGGTCATCGCGCGAGGCTTGTCTATACCACGGTCGAACGGCGGCGGGGACCGGGGCCATTTCGACCTTGCCATACGCCGCCCGCGACGGCCAAGTCAGGTATAGGCACGAGGATCATCAGTGCATTTCCCGGGGAACGCGGTCCTATTCGACCTGGACGGAACGCTTGTGGATACGGCCGCCGACCTGGCCGGCGCCGTCAACCGAGCCTTGAAGACCATCGGCCGGCCGCCGGTGCCGATCGACGTTGTAAAGAGCATGATCGGCGGCGGCTTTCCCAACCTGGTGATGAAGGCCCTGGAACACACCGGCGGCCCCCTGCCCGCGGCCCAGCTGGGCCCGTTCGTGGAGAAGTCGCGCGACGACTACGAGGCCCATGTGGCCGACAGCAGCAAGATCTACCCGGGCGTCGCCGAGGCCCTGCGCGCCCTTGCCATGCGCGGCGCCGTGATGGGCGTGTGCACCAACAAGCCGTCGGGCCCTTCCAAGAAGCTCCTGGCGGCGCTTGGCATCGACAAGTACCTGACCGTGCTGGTGGGCGGCGATAGCCTGCCCGTAAAGAAACCGCATCCCAAGATGGCGCTGGAAACGCTGAAGCGCCTCAACGCGACGGTCGACTCGGCGGTACTGGTCGGCGACAGCGAGACCGACGTGAAGCTCGCCCGCGCCGCGAATCTGCCGGTGATCCTGGTGGAGGGCGGCTACTCGGAGACGCCCGTAAAGAGCCTTGGCGCCGACCTCGTCATTCGCACCATGGCGCAGCTGCCGCAGTACCTGCGCTCCGGCTGATCGTCTCAACGTAAATTACGTCGGAAATACGTTGTCCCAGGTCGGCGGCAGCGCGCTTTCTTGACTTTGGCGGGCCGGAACCCGACTCTTGGACCTTACCGTTCACACCGGTACGGGGTTGTAGCTCAGCGGTAGAGCGCTCGTTTCACATGCGAGAAGTCCCTGGTTCGATCCCAGGCAGCCCCACCACTCTCCTTCCGCACGCGTCAGAACCGAAGGCCCGCAACGAGGACTGACTTCAGTCCTCGGGCGGCAGCGGCGCGACGTCGTCCAGCGTGACGCCGAGGGCGCGCGCCGGTCTCGATCTGGCTGATATTCACCTGCTATTGCGCGGAAGCCGTTCGAGCGTCCTTGCGGCAGTACGGGCTAGCGCGACCTGCACGGCACGCCAATAATCGATTCAGGTATGTGGGGGTCAATACCGCCAGCGGTATGAGCCGCGCTTCAGGGCGCCACGCCCCGCCATTTGTCGAAGCTGCGCGCGCCGGTGTAGCCGAGGTAGCCGGCGCCAAACAGCCACCACAGGCTCTCCGGAATTGCGCCGAGCAGCGCCGCGACGTTCTGCGCGGCGGTGGCGACGTGGGCGGGCCACCAGATGCCGACGATGCCTCCCGCCAGGCATCCCAGGATGACGGCGTACATCACGTAGAGAAACGCCGGCCGCGCGCGCGACGTCCACGGATCGGGCGACGCGGCCTCGGCGAGGATCGCCGAGAGCTGCGCGCGCGCCTCGTCCAGCGCGCCCTCTTGCTGCAGCCGCGCGAGCTCCGCCCGCGCCTTGTCGCGCGCCACGGGGTCGGGCAGGACGCGGTCGAGGACTTTGCCGATGGTGTCGGCGAGGATCGTTGCGACGGCTACCGCCATGCGATTGCCTCCCTTCGGTTCTGAACGCGCGGCGCAGTCGAGCGATTCCGATGCGGTATGCTGGCGCGGCTGCGCACGAACGGCGAAGACGCGCGAGGTGGGTGGATGCGAAGTAGGACGGGTCGCGGGGTCGAAGACGTCGCGCTAGTGTTGGCGGCGCTCGGCGCGCTCGCCATCGGCCTGCGCGCGGCGACGCTCGACGCCGGGCCTGTCGGAGCGCTGGTAGCTGGCGGCGCGCTGCTTTTGGCCGCAGGACTGGCGGCCGTCCTTGCCCTGCCGCGGGAGCATCGTCGCGCTGTGGCGGTCGCTTGCGTCTCGCTGGGCGCAGCCGCCTATCTCGGCGAGCTCTACTTGCGCGCCGGCGGAACGTCCGATCAAAGCATGGAGTCCGCAGCCATGCGGCGGGGCGTCGTTCCCGATAGGCGTCTGTCGAGCGAAGTGATTCGCGACCTGCGCAACGCCGGAACCTACGCTGTCCCGGCCATGATTCCCTCCGCTCAGGTCGCTGCGCATCGTGCCCCGAACGCGGCCCTGTTCGTTGTCGGCGGCGTCCGCAATGCTGTCACCGTCTACTGCAACGAGTCCGGCCAGTTCCACCCTTACCGGAGTGACCGGTTCGGCTTCAACAATCCGGACCATGTGTGGGATGCCGGCGTGGAGATTGTGATCGTGGGCGACTCGTACGCACACGGTGCGTGCACATCGCACGCTGACAGCATTGCCGGGATGGTCGCACAGCAGATCCCCGGCACGATCAACCTCGGCATGAGCGGTAACGGTCCCTTGCTCGAGCTGGCATCGCTGCGCGAATACGGGGCGGCCGTGCGCCCACGCGTGCTGGTTTGGCTGTTCTTCGAGGGCAACGACCTCGGCAATCTGATTGCCGAGGGCCAGCTCCCCGTACTGCGCAGCTACCTGCGACCCGACTTCAATCAGTCTCTCGCCGCCCGCCAGGATGAAATCGATGCCGCGCTTCGCGCATCGGCCGACGCGCTGCTGCTGGCGCAGCCGGAAAGTGAGAACGCGTCCAAGCGGCCCCTGGCGGACCTGGGCGGCGTCGCCAAACTACGCGAAGTGCGGCGGCTCCTATTGGGACCGCTGGCCTACTTCGGCGGCGGGGGCGAAGCGGTCCGGCAGGAGATCGCGCCGGAGAACTTGGAGTTGCTGCGCGCCACGCTCCTGGCGGCCAAGCAACAGGTCGGGGAAGCGGACGGCCGCGTGCTCTTCGTCTACCTGCCCTCGGACACCTATTATTCTCCGGACTGGGCCAAGCAGCACATCCTCGCGACCCGCACCCAGGTTCTTGGGATTGCCAAAGCATTGGACCTGGAGACCCTTGACCTCACGCCGGAGTTCGACGGCCATCCCATCGAGTCGCGGTTCGTCTTTTCAGGATCCCACTACAATCGCGAAGGCAACGAGATCGTCGCGTCCGCGATCGTCGCGGCGGCGCGGCGCACGCGGCCAAACTAGGACTCGCTCAGAGGAGCGCGACGAAAGCGCCGTTACGCCCTTCTCCGTCCCCACTGGCGAATTGTTCCCGAGGCGATGTTCCCGGTCAGGCACATGAATCGGAATGCGTTCACGTCATCGGCGGAGCCATTGTAGCTCGACCAGCCCATCACCATCGCGTAGGCCGGGGTCGCGTCATTGGTGTAGTAGCTGACGTTGCTGACGATCCGGTTTGCCCCCGCAGCGCTGGCGGAATTGTTGAGCAGACGAACCCAGCCCGACGCACCTTCGCCTGCGACGTTACCCATATGGCCCAGGCACAGAGTTGCATGCGCCTGCCCCGCGCTGTTTCCCCCAATAACTGTATTCGCGCTGCTGCTACCCGAAATGCGGAAGTGCTCGTAGGCGGTTCCTGCGGCGTAGCTTGACCCGCCATCAACCGAGACGCGCGCGATGAAGCCATCGCCATCCGTCGCCGGCAGCAGATCGACGATCTCAAACAGAATCTCGTCGAACTCCCCACCGAACCCCGACGTGAAGTCGAGGGTCGCCGAATTCGCCGCGGTCTGCGACTCGATCAGGACCAGGCCGGTGTCCTTGGTCGGGCCGACGAGGCGGAAGTCGTCGGTGCTCGACTGGTAGGCGAAGCCGGCGAGGTCGCCGGAGGTGAGGTCGCCGGCGACGAGAGGGGCGCCGCCGCGCTTCTTGATGGTCTTGGCGGCGAGGCCGGAGACGGCGAGGGTCGGCGCGGACGAGGTGTTGGTCGCCGTGAGGCGGGCCCAGAAGATCTGGCCGGCCGCATAGGCGGTGACGGCGGGGCCGACGGTGAGGGTCAGGGCGTTGGCGGTACCGCCGGCCGCCGCAAACGCCGTGGCGCCGTCCTGCACCTGCGCCACTGTGGCGTACTGGTTGCGCGCGCTCGCGTTGGCGACGCCGGTGTGCTTGAAGCCGGCCATCGGCAGGTCGGCGGTGACGGTCGTTTGGCCGTCCTTGGTGATGGCGGTGGACAGGCCGGTGGCGATGCCGTCGAACTCCTCGTCCATGCGCGATGCGTTGATGAGGATCGAGTTCGCCTTGTCCTGCACCCAGTGGTGGACGCGGTTGAACTCAGCATTTTCGGCTACGCCAATGGCGCGACCCTTTGGCATTTCCGCAGCCATGACGGGGCGGCCGCGATCGTCGCCCCGTCCTACTTCGACCCGAGCGCCGACATGCTGCGCGCCGGCGACTTCATCCTCGTCAACCTGATCGGCGAGAAGGGGACCGGCGGCGGTCTGCTGGCGGTCGAGTCCGTGCGCGACAAGAGCGTGCGCGTTGCCGCGGTGGCGGGCCCCTTCCCACCGCGCGCTGTGGAGTAGCGCTCGCCGTTAGTGGAAGTCGCGCGAGGCGAAGCCCGCTGCCACCGCCTCCGGCAGCGGGGTGAAGCCGGGTGCGAGCGGCGGCAGCGGATCTTTGAGCGCGGTCAGGCGCGAGGACAGATCGACCACGCGATGGGCGATGACGTGGATGACGATGCCTTCGCGCTGCATGCGTCCCATCGCCGCCACGACGCGGCCGCCCAGCACCGCCTTGCGGTACTTCTCGAACGTCTTGGGCCAGACGATGAGATTGGCGATGCCGGTCTCGTCCTCGAGGGTCATGAAGATGACGCCGCTGGCAGTGCCGGGACGCTGGCGGCACACCACCACGCCGGCGACGGTGACGAACGAATCCGGCTTCGTCTCGGCGAGCTGCGCTGCGGACAGCGTGCCCTTGAGGCCCGGGCGCAGCAGCGCCATGGGATGCTCCTTGAGCGACAGGCGGATCGAGCGATAGTCGGCGATCACCTCTTCGCCCAGGCCGGCCCGCGGCAGCGCCACCGCCGGCTCGGCGAACTCGCGCGAAACCGTAACGGTCGGCGTGACGGCCGGCGAGACAGCGGGTGTGGCCGCGAACAGCGGCAACGGCGCCAAGCCCAACGGCCGCACCGCCCACAACGCTTCGCGCCGCGACAGGCCCATCGAGCCGAACGCATCGGCATTGGCGAGCCGCTCCAGCGCCGCCGGCGCCAGGCTGGCGCGCCGCCACAGATCATGCGGGTCGCGGAACGGGATCGCCTTCTGTGTGCCATCGCGCGCAGCGACGAGTTTCTCCTTCATGTCGTCCTCGCGCAGGCCGTCGACCTGGCGGAAGCCGAGCCGCAGCGCGAATGCACCGCCCACCCGTTCCAGCGTGGAGTCCCACTGGCTGTGGTTGACGTCGACCGGCAGGACGCGGCCGCCGTGGTCCTGGAGGTCGCGCACGATCTGCGCCGGCGCGTAGAAGCCCATCGGCTGCGCGTTGAGCAGCGCGCAGGCGAACACCGCGGGGTAGTAGTGCTTGAGCCACGACGAGGCGTAGACGAGCAACGCGAAGCTCATCGCGTGGGACTCGGGGAACCCGTACTCGCCGAAGCCTTCGATCTGCTTGAAGCAGCGGATCGCGAACTCCTCCGCGTAGCCGCGCTCGTCCATGCCGCGGATGAACTTCTCGCGGAACTTGTGGATGGTGCCGTTGCGCCGGAACGTCGCCATGGCGCGGCGCAGTCCATCCGCCTCGCTGGGCGAGAAGCCCGCCGCGACGATGGCGATGCGCATCGCCTGTTCCTGGAACAGAGGCACGCCAAGGGTCTTGGCCAGCACGTCGCGCAACTCGAGCGAGGGGAACGTGATCGCCTCGATACCCTCGCGACGGCGCAGGTAGGGATGCACCATGTCGCCCTGGATCGGGCCCGGCCGCACGATCGCCACCTCGATGACGAGGTCGTAGAAGTCCTTCGGCTTGAGCCGCGGCAGCATGCTCATCTGCGCGCGGCTCTCGACCTGGAAGACGCCGACCGAGTCGGCGCGGCACAGCATGTCGTAGACCTTGGGATCCGCCGGCGGGAGATCCTCCACCTTCTTCAGCTTGTAGCCGTAATGCTGATCCAAGAGGCCGAACGCCTTGCGGATGCAGGTCAGCATGCCGAGACCGAGCACATCGACCTTGAGGATGCCGAGCGCATCGAGGTCGTCCTTGTCCCACTCGATCATGGTGCGGTCGTCCATGGCCGCGTTGGCGATCGGCACCATCTCGCACAAGGGACCGCTGGTTAGAACGAAGCCGCCGACATGCTGCGACAAGTGGCGCGGAAAGCCGTGCAGCGTGCGGGTCAGCTCGAGCGCCTGGAACAGGCGGCCGTCGTTGGCATCGAGACCGACGGCCGCAGCTTCCTTCGCGCCGATGCGATCGCCGCCCCAGACCATGCCGACGAGCGCGCCCGCCACGTCGGACGACAGCCCAAGGGCCTTGGTCACCTCGCGCAGGGCGCTGCGCGTACGGTAGGAGATGACGGTCGCCGTCATGCCGGCGTGCTCGCGGCCGTACTTCTTGTAGATGTACTGGATCACTTCCTCGCGCCGCTCGTGCTCGAAGTCGACGTCGATGTCGGGCGGCTCGCCGCGTTCCGGCGAGACAAAGCGCTCGAACAGAAGGTCTCCTCCGGCCGGGTCCACGGAGGTGATGCCGAGGCAGTAGCAAATGATGGAGTTGGCTGCCGAGCCGCGCCCCTGACACAGGATGCCCTGCGCGCGGGCGAACAGCACGATGTCGCGCACGGTGAGAAAGTACGGCGCGAACTTCAGCTTGCCGATGAGCGTCAGCTCGTGGGTGAGCAGCGCGCGCACCTTCTCGGAAATCGCCTCGCCGTAGCGCCAGCGGGCGCCCTCCCAGGCGAGCTCCTCCAGGAACGACTGCGCCGTCTCCCCGGGGGGCACCGTCTCTTCGGGATACTCGTAGCGCAGCTCCTCGAGATTGAAGTTGAGCAGGTTGGCGATCTCGACCGTGCGCGCCACGGCATGCTCATAGCCTTCGAACAGCCGCAGCATCTCGCTGGCAGGCTTCAGGTGCCGCTCGGCATTGGCGGCGAGACGGAATCCGGCCTCGTCGATGGTGCAGTGCTTGCGGATGCACCACAGCACGTCCTGCAGCGGCCGCCGCGCGGCCTCATGGGCGTGAACGTCGTTGGTTGCGACGAGCGGGATACCGGCTGCCGCGGCCATTGCGGCCAAGCGCCGCAATCGCGCCGCGTCGTCGCCGCGATACAGGCGATGGCAGGCGAGGTACAGGTGGCGCGGCGACCGCGGCAGCCGGCGGGCGACATCGCGCAGCACGTCCTCGAAACCGTCGAGGCTCTCCTCCGGCGCCAGGACGATCAGTACCTGGTCGAGAGCGCCCTCCATCTTGTCCGCAAACACGTCATCGAGTTGCAGGATGCAGGAGCCCTTCTCGGCCCTCCGCTGCCCCGTCGACAGCAATCGGCACAAGCGTCCGTAGGCCTTGCGATGGCGCGGGAAGCACAACAGGCTCGGCCCGTCAGTGAGGTCGAGGCGCGTGCCCACCAGCAGACGAATGCCGGCGTTCTTGGCAGCCAGGTGCGCGCGCACCACGCCGGCCAGGGTATTGCGGTCGGTGACGGCGATGGCCGCATGACCGAGCCGCGCCGCGGTCAGTGCCAGCTCTTCGGGATGAGAAGCACCGCGCAGGAAGCTGAAGTTCGAGGTGACCTGCAGCTCGGCGTACGGCGTCGCGCCTTGGGCGCGCTCATCGCGCGACGCGTCGCCGCTCACGCAAACAACCCGTGCACGAACCAGCGCGGCATCGCGGGCGCGATCGCTTCGGCCGATGTGTCCGCCTCGTCTTCGTCTTCCTTCCGCACCGGCTCATAGCCGAGCGGATAGAGACCCTCGCGATAGACCCAGAAGCGGCGGCCGGATTCGTCCTCGACCCGGTAGTAGTCGCGCGTCGTCTCTTCCCACGGCGTCGTCCACGACAGCGACGTGCGCCACCACTCCGGCGCAATGCGCTCCGGTCCCTCGGCGCGCGCCACGCGATGCAGCACGCGCCGCCAGCGGAACATCACCGGCGGGCCGTCGGGCACCGGCGCCACCGCGTCGATCGGGAACGGCGTGGGGAACAGGCGCAAAGGACGCTCGCCCCGCCCGGGCGGCAGAACGATCGGCGTTTCCTCGCCATGGCGCGCCGCCGCGACCGTCACGCCGGCGCGCTCGGGCACGTGGCTCGGCCGCTCCACCAGGCGCAGCACGGCGTCAGCGCCGAGGCGGTTGGTGAGCCGATCGACGAGGTCGGCGACTCCCGCCGTCGCCAGGGCATGGTCGAGCGCGGGCCCCGGCATCTCGAGCTGATCGGCGGCGAGCGCCTCGACGCTGTCGGCGGTGAGGGTCAGCACCTCGATGCCCTCGCCCACCTCGACATTGTCGAGATGCTCGGCGAACAGCCGCGCCAGATGCTTGGGTTCGCGCACCGGCCGGCTGGTGCCGATGCGCACGTGCGCCACCTGGCCGTCGATCCGGAACAGCGCAAAGTCGAGACGGCGCGCACCGCTATGCTCGCGCGCCAACCGCGCGCACAGGTCGGTGAGCAAATGGGCGAGCGCCGCCTCGAGGGCCGGACGCGTCCCGATGGGCTCGGCCAGACCCAGCCGTTCGCGATGCGGAACCTCCGGCACCAGCGGCGAGATCGCTTCGTTCATCTGGCCGAGGGCGCGATCCAAGCGATCCGTGACGCTGCCGCCGAAGCGCGCCACCAGGGGCGCGCGCGGCATGGTCATGAGATCGGCGATGCGGCGCAGGCCGAGCACCGCCAGGCCTTCGATGACGGGGCCGGGCAAGCGCAAGCCGGCCATCGGCAACGGTGCGAGCGCCGCGGCGGTTGCGCCTGGCGGCACGATGGTGACACGCTCGCCGTCCTTGAGGGGAGCGAAGCGCGCCACCGCCCACGCCGCTCCGGCGGTGTCGGCAAGAGCCGCGCGGACACCGAAGCCCAGGCGCTGGACGCGCTGCACGAGCTCGCGCAACAGGTCTTCCTCGCCGCCGAACAGATGGGCGCAGCCGGTGGCGTCGAGCCAGATGCCGGCGCCGTCTGGTCCGCTGCCGACGGACTCGGGCGCGGTCCACGGCGAGAAGTTGCCGCACCACGCGGCGAGCTTGGTGAGCTGCTCGCTATCGCCGAGCGGATCGGCGGCCGCGACTTCCAGTCCCGGCGCCAGCGCCCGCGCATCGGCGAGCGGCATGCCCGGCAGGATGCCTGCCTCGGCCGCGTGCAGGTTGACTGCGGCGATGCGCAGTCCGCCGGCGCTCGCCGCCGACGTGACGAACGGCTTAACCCGCCGCTTGCGCCAGGCCGTGCCGCAACTCGCGCGATCGGTCGCGAACGCCGGCAACCACAGCGAAATCATTCGACGCATGGTTCCACTCCACTTCCCAAGCAGCCGGGGCGCCACCGCGGCAGCGCGTCAGCTCGACGCTCCACTTCGGATGGAGCGCGCTATCCGCGCGACGCGGTGCCAGCGCCTCTCCCTCTCCTCCCCGAGACGAGAGTTGCCACCGCGTGACGGCGCCCGACACGGCGGACAGCGCCGGAACGATCAGCAGTGCGGTGACGCCCCGTGCTTCGGCGGCCAGCTGCAACCGGCGGCTGGTGGAGAAATCGACGTCGTCGACCTCGGCCACCACGGCCGCGAGACCGCCGGCGCGCAGGCCTTCCTCCATCGCCCACAGCACCTGTGCGGTCGTTGCCGCGCGCACCAGCAGCACCTGCTGCGGCGACAAGCCGAAGCTGCGCAGCCCGGGCGCATAGAGCGCGCCGACCTCGTGATCGGTGTCGCCACGCACGCACCACAGCACCTGGCGCGCGTCTTCGTGCGCGGCATGCAGGCGCCCGACCAAGGCAGCGGCGAAGCCGATGGCCGCTCCGGCATCTCCCGGTGTGCCGGCGATCTCGTGCAAGCAGCCGCGCGGCAACCCGCCCCACGGGAGCGCCGCATCGATCTCAGGCGTACCCATCGACGCGACCCGGTACTCGCCGGGCGCTTCGATGGCGCGAATGCGCGTCCGCAGGGCTTCCAGGGACGCGATGGCCTGAGGCATTGGGGCCTGAGGCATTGGGGCCTGAGGCATTGGGGCCTGAGGCATTGGGGCATAGGACATTGGCAGTTGGGGCACAGGAGACATGGCAGTTTCTCGGCCTTGTTCTCTTTTTGTTCTATGGAGCCTTTCGCCCAGAGTCAAGCCGTCAGGCCGAGCCAGGGCCCTCTACCCCCTCCAGGATCTCGTACACCGCCCCCACCACGGCGGCCAACGAGAACGGCTTGGAGAACGCTCGCACCGCCCCGAGCTTGATCGCCATCTCGAGGTAATCGGCGCCGCCGCCGCCGGACATGGCGATGATGGCCGTCTCGGGCGACTCCTTGCGCAGGGCCATGATGGTCTCCACGCCCTCGCGCTCGGGCATGATGATGTCGGTCATGACGAGGTCGGGCCGCTGTTCGCGGAAGCGCTTGAGCCCTGCGGCTCCATCGGACGCTTCGCGCACCTGATAGCCCGCCGACTCCAGCGCGCGGCGCAGGATGAACCGGATGTCTTCGTCGTCGTCGATGATGAGAACTAGTTTTTGCGCCGCCGCCATTTGGTCCCGACAGGTTGACCCAAAGCAGACGCGATGGTCCACTCCCGCCTCCGCTGGGTCCCCAGCCGTCGAGTGCACCTTCCCGCCATCATGAGCAGTGATCTTCCTCACAGCGCGCTGGCCGCCGCCATCCGCGACATCGCCCTGCGTGCAGGCGAGCAGATCATGGCGGTGTATCGCACCCCGTTCGAAGTGCGCGCCAAGGAGGATCGCTCGCCGGTCACCGAGGCCGATGAGGCCGCCGAACGTCTCATCACCGAAGAGTTGACCCGGCTCCGCCCGCGCTTGCCCGTCGTCGCCGAAGAAGCCGTCGCCAAGGGCGTCATGCCCGACGTCACCGGCACTCCGTTCTGGCTGGTCGACCCGCTGGACGGCACCAAGGAGTTCGTCAGCCGCAACGGGGAGTTCACCGTCAACATCGGCCTGATCGAGAACGGCCGGCCCACCATCGGCGTCGTCTACGCGCCGGCCGTCGGTCGCATGTTCTGGAATTCAGGACCGGGCGAGGTGTTCTCCGAGACCAACGGCGGCGCTCCGCAGAAGATCTCCGCTCGTCGCGCCGCGAAAGACGGCTTCGTCGTGGTCGCCAGCCGTTCGCACCGCGATACCGACACCGACGAGTACCTCGCCACCCTGCCGGTGAAGAGCATCACCTCCGCCGGCAGCTCGCTGAAGTTCTGCCTGGTCGCGGCCGGCGAAGCCGACCTCTATCCGCGCTTCGGCAACACCAACGAATGGGACACCGCGGCGGGCCACGCGGTCCTGGCCGCCGCCGGCGGCCGCGTCGTCACCCGCGACGGCGCCGAGCTCGGCTACGCCAAGCCGAAGTTCAAGAACCCTGGGTTTATCGCGAAGGGCCGCGCTTAGGCCGTCTCGGCGAACGTCAGCGGCTGGCCGACCGGCTGGCCGCGCACCTCGTCGTCCTGCATCACGACGATGCCGCGGATGACGGTGGCCTTGGGCCAACCCGTCACCGTCATGCCGTCGAACGGCGTCCAGCCGCAGCGGCTGGCGATCCATTGGTTGGTGATGGTGCGCCGCGCCTTGCGGTCGACGAGGGAGAGATCCGCGTCGCGGCCGACCGCCAGAGCTCCCTTGCCTTGCAACCCCCAAAGCCGCGCCGCACCGGTGCTGGTCAGCTCGACTAGGCGGCGCAAGTCGAGACGCCCCGCGGCGACATGGTCGAGCAGGACCGGCAGCAGCGTCTGCACCCCCGGCATGCCGGAGGGGGACGCCGGATAGCGCTTGGCCTTCTCTTCGCGCGTGTGCGGCGCGTGATCGGAGCCGACGACATCCACCGTCCCGCTGGCGACGCCCTGCCACAGCGCCGCGCGGTGGCGCTCGCCGCGGATCGGCGGATTCATCTGCGCGAGGGTGCCGAGGCGGTCGTAGCAATCCGGCGCCACCAGCGTGAGATGCTGGGGCGTCACCTCGACGCTGGCGATGTCGCGGTTCCGACCAAGGAGCTGCATCTCTTCGGCGGTGGTCGTGTGCAGGACGTGCACCTTGCGCCCGAACGTCCGTGCCGCCTGCAGCAGTCGCGTCGTGGCGCGCAACGCCGTCTCTTCGTCGCGCCAATTGGGATGGTCGTGCACGTCGCCCGACTTCTCGGCAATCGCCTTGCGCTCGCGCAGGCGCGGCTCGTCCTCGGAGTGCACCGAGACGCGGCGCCTGCCGCTGCGCATGACCGCGTCGAGCGTCGCGTCGTCCGGCACCAGCAGGGTGCCGGTGGACGAACCCATGAACACCTTGACGCCGCTGCAGCCCGGCAGCCGCTCGAGCTCGCCGAGCTTGGTCGCGTTGTCGGGGCTGGCGCCGACATAGAACGCGTGGTCGCACCACATGCGGCCGCGCGCGCGTGTGAGCTTGTCTTCGAGGGCGGCGGCTGTCGTCGTCGGTGGATCGGTGTTCGGCATCTCGAACACGGCGGTGACTCCGCCCAATACCGCTGCACGCGCACCGGTCTCGAGGTCTTCCTTGTGTTCGTTGCCGGGCTCGCGGAAGTGCACCTGGGTGTCGATGACGCCGGGCAGCACGGTGAGGCCCTTCACCTCGATGACCTCGCCGGCGCTGGCGCGGCCGAGGTCGCCGAGCGTCGCGATGCGGCCGGCGCGCACGCCGATGTCGGCGCGTACCACGCCCTCCGGCAGCACGCATTCGCCGCCGCGCACGATCAGGTCGTAGGTGGCGCTCACGCGCGGATCCGCTGGTAGAAGTCCAGGTACTGGGTCACGACGGCCCCCTCGGTGTAGCGCTGCTGATACACCGCATGCCCAGCGGCCGCCAGCGCCGCGGCGAGCGCCCGGTCGCGGAGCACGCGGTCGATGGCGGCAGCCAGCGCGGCGACGTCGTCGATCGGCACCAGCAGTCCATCGACGCCGTCCCGCACCAAGCCCCTGGGCCCCGCCGCCGCCGCGGCAATGAGCGGCTTCTGCGCCGCCCACGCCTCGATCATCACGGTGCCGAACGGCTCGTAGCGCGACGGCATCACGCAAACGTCGCAGGCCGCCAACAACGCCTCGCGATCGGTGCGCCAGCCCAGGAATCGGACACGGCTATCGACTCCGAGGCGCGCCGCCAGCGCGATCAGCTCGGCCCGCAACGGCCCTTCGCCGGCGATCCAGAGCCAGGCGTCGGGGACCTTGGCCAGGGCCTGCAGCAGGACGTCGAATCCCTTCTTCCCGTGCAGGCGGCCCAGCGCCAATAGCAACGGCGCGCCCTCGGGCGTCGCCAGCGACGCGCGCGACACCGGCGGCGCGGGCTGGGCGGGCGCGAAGGTCGGAATGTAATGGGCGCGATCGGCCGCGAAACCTCCCTCGCGCAGATGGCGGACGAGGTCCGGCGTCACGCCGACGACGTGGTCGCAGTCGCGGAACACGCGCGGCGGATAGTAGCCGCCCAGCCAGCCGACCCGGATCGCGTCGGTGCGCGGACAGCGCTGGGTGGCGCGACTCATCCAGGTCTGCACGATGTCGGGCCGCTCCGCGGCGAATGCCTCACGCAGCGCGCGGCGGGTGGACCAATCGAAGATGCCGCCGAAGCGCATCTGGAGCACGGCGAGTCCGTCGTTGCGCAGAGTCGCGGCACGCCCCGGCTCCGACCGGATCGCGACGCGCTGGTCGAGACCGGCACGCGCCAGCGCCGTCACGAGATCGACGAAGTAGGTTTCGGCGCCGCCCGTGGCCGCGCCGGCCATGACCTGGAATACGCGCAAGGGATCGAGGCTAGTTGCCGCCGCTCGCGACCTGGGGAGCGGTCACCGGATGGCAGCGCCGCCACAGGTCGATGGCCGCGGCCTCGACCGTCTCCACCGCCAACGAGCCCATCAAGGTCTCGCGCCGCGAAGGACTGAACTGCGGCATCGCCGACAATTCAGCGTAGGTGAGCTTGGTGCGCACGGCGGCGCAATGATCGCCCCACGGGGCGTAGATCTCTTCGCGGCTCGGGCCGAACAGGCCGAGGGTCGGCGTGTAGGTGGCGGCGGCGATGTGCATCAGCCCGGAGTCGTTGCCGATGTAGAAGGCGCACTCCTGCAGCGCCGCGGCGGCCGTAAGAATGTCGAAGCGTCCGATGCAGTCGAGGCGGCGCTCCTTGGGAATGCGATCGAGCAGCGGCCGTGCCGCAAGGCGCTCGCTCTCCGCACCGAACACGGCGACGCGCGCATCCTCGAGGATCGCGCCCGGCGCGATGAGACGCAGGATCAGGTCGGCGAAGCGACTCGCCGGCCATTGCTTGCCGGGCCAGTTGGCGGTCGGACCGACCGCGAGGATCGGTGGTCCCGGCGGTAGCATGCGCTTGGCCGCCGTGATTTGCTTCTGTCCGAGCCAAAGTCCCGGCGCGGCAATATGTGCGAGTTCGAGGAACTGTGAGAGCTGCACGACCTGATGCACCGGCTCGTCGCTCGGGCGGAAGACGTGCCGCTCGCCCGCCCGCAGGAAGTACGCGAGGGCGGAGGCGCGCAGGTCGACGACCAGGTCCCAGCGCGTGCGAACGGTCTCGCGCCACAGCGCGCGCCAATGCTTGGCGCGCGGCTGCTTCACCATGACGATGATGCGATCGAGGTTGGGAACTTCGGTGAACAGCGGGGCAGGATCGGGCCCACATGCCACCGTTGTGCGCATGTCGGGGTGTTCGCGCAGAATATGATTGAGCAGGCCGGTAGACAGCACCGCATCACCGATGCGGTTCGATGTGACAAAGAGTAGCTTCATGGCCGCGCCCTACTCTGCACGCAGCACCTCCCCCACTCTGCCTGCTACTAAGATTTCCCGCGCCTCGGCCCCGCCCGGTGCCGACGCGATGATCCCCTTATACGACGAC
The DNA here is from genome assembly GCA_945947575.1 of Rhizobium sp. Q54. GTDB lineage: Bacteria > Pseudomonadota > Alphaproteobacteria > UBA2966 > CAIVPW01 > CAIVPW01. The sequence continues at coordinate 50,531 of CAMEYM010000019.1, read as the reverse complement.
AGCCCCTGATCCTCCAAGAGTCTAGCGCCGCTGCGGCCCACTGGGTGGGCGCGGGGCTGGCCTTGCCAAGCCCTAGGGCCGCCTTTACTTCATTGGCCATGGTCGAAATGTCCGCCGCACGTTCCGCGGCAGCGCCCCCGCCCGGCTTCGCTGTCCTCCCTGCGCGCGGCGTCCTGGGCGTCGGCGGCGCGGACGCGCGCGACCTGCTGCAGAACATCATCTCGAACGACGTCCGGCGCCTGTCGGCGGACACCGCAATCTACGCGCTGCTGCTGTCGCCGCAGGGCAAGTACCTGCACGACTTCTTCCTGGCCGCTTACGACGACACGGCGTCCGGGTCATCGCTGCTGCTCGACGTCGAGCGCGAGCGCCTGCCGGATCTGATCCGGCGCCTGACGCTCTACAAGTTGCGCTCGGACGTCACCCTCACCGACGTCAGCGACCGTTTCAGCGTCGCCGGCGCCTTCGGTGCCGGCGTGGCGCAACGTCTCGCGCTCGGTGACGCACCGGGGTGCGCGCGCGTGCTTGCCGATGGCGTTGCATTCACCGACCCGCGCTTGAGCGAACTCGGCGCGCGAATCATCGCGCCGCCGGCAACGATTGGAGCGACGATCGCCGGCGCGGGATTGCCGGCGAGCACGACGGCTGCGTATGACGCCATGCGCTTGTCGCTGGGCGTGCCCGACGCTTCGCGCGACTTGCTGGTCGACAAGACGTTTCCGCTCGAAGCAGGCCTCGATGCGCTGCATGCCATCGACTACGGCAAGGGCTGCTACGTCGGTCAGGAGTTGACCGCGCGCACGCACTACCGCGGCACCATCCGCAAGCGGCTCATGCCGGTGTACATCGACGGCCCGGTACCCGAGGCCGGCACACCGGTGCTGCTCGGCGATATCGAGGCGGGCGAGATGCGCTCGGCAGTCGCGGGCATCGGCATCGCGCTGCTGCGCCTCGAGCACGTGGAGATGGCGGAGCGCACCGGCGCGACCTTAAAGGCAGGCGCCGCCACCGTGCGCGCCGTTCGCCCGGCCTGGTTCAGGGAACCGGCCGCCGAGGCGGGCCAGCGCTAGCCGGCGTGGCGGCGGAGCCGAAACGCTGCACCTGGCCCGGCCAGGATCCGCTCTACCTCGCCTACCACGACGAGGAATGGGGCGTGCCCGAGCACGACGACCGCGCCCTCTACGAGAAGCTGGTGCTCGATGGATTCCAGGCGGGTCTCTCCTGGATCACCATCCTGCGCAAGCGCGACAACTTCCGCGCCGCCTTTCGCAACTTCGATCCCGAGCGGGTCGCACGCTTCGGCGCGAAGGACGTCGCGCGGCTGATGAACGATGCGGGCATCGTCCGCAACCGCGCCAAGGTCGAAGGCGCCATCGCCAGCGCCAAGGCGCACCTCGAGATGCGCGAGAGCGGCGAGACGCTCGATGCGTTCCTGTGGCAATTCACAGGCGGTGCCACGCTGCAGAACCGCTGGCAGGCGTGGACCGGCATTCCAGCCGAGACGGACGAGAGCCGCGCCATGAGCAAGGCGCTCAAGGCGCGCGGCTTCAAGTTCGTTGGGCCGACGATCTGCTACGCGTTCATGCAGGCGGTGGGCATGGTCAACGACCATGTCACCACCTGCTTCCGCTACAAGCAGCTGCGCTAGCGAATCCCCAGCGCGGCGCGCGTGGCAACGTCGAGGTCGCCCGACGGCGCGATCCTGCGCGCGGTCTGGAAGTCGCGGATCGCCTGGCGCGTCCTGGCGCCCATGACGCCGTCGATCGGGCCCGGATTGAACCGCGCGGCGGCGAGAGCCTGCTGCGCTTGCCGCACCACTGGATCGGCGGTCGGCTTCGGCGCGATCGCGCCTTGCACCTGCGCCAGTTGTATCCCCAGGTTGGGCGCGACCGTCGTCCCGACGTTCGCTGCACTCGCCCCACCTGCCGCCAACACTGCTACCAACGCACTCGCAAACAGCTTTGTGGTGGTCATGTCGGTTCTCCCCGAGGCGCCTCGCCCCTCCACACAATACGCCCGCCTACCCGGCCATTCCAGGCGGCGGACCCTTGCGATTCAGCCACTTACGGTCCTAGAGCGATAGGCCAGGACCGATCCGGCGCAGTTCCTCGCGCCGCTCCCGCCAGTCGGGCATCACCTTGGCGAGCTTGGCCCAGAAGCGGCGCGAGTGGTTCTTGTGCACGACGTGGCACAGCTCGTGGGCGATGACGTAGTCGAGCAGCGCGGGTGGCGCCATGGCCAGGCGCCAGTTGATGCGGATGTCGTTGTCGGCGCTGCAACTGCCCCAGCGCGCGGTGGGATTGCTGACGTGCAGCGCGAGATACGTCACGCCGAGGTGCGCCGCCCAGAAGTCGGCGCGGCGCACGAACTCTGCGGCCGCGAACTCGCGGTACCAGGCGAGCACCGCGTCGAGGATGGCGGTGGCGTAGTCGTCGCTCGGCACATGCTCCGGCACGCGAATCTCGAGGGCGTCGTCGACGCGGGTGCAGCGGGCGCGGCGGCCCGATCCGGTCAGCACGCGCAGGCGCACTTCTTGTCCGAGTACCGGCACGGTGCCGCCGCCGATCATCGGCCGCGGCGGCGCGACGTCGCGCAGCTCGGCGAGGCGGCGTGTGATCCAGCGGCTGAACTTCTGCGCGACCTCTTCGATCGACTTGAAGCTCGCCTTCATCGGCGCGCGCACGACCAGACCCTCGCGGCCTTCGATGGCGAACGCGATGGTGCGGCGGCGTTGCTTGGTGCGGATCAGCGCGTAGGGGACGTCGGCGTCGCCGATGCGAAGGGTACGCGGTTGGGACGTGGACACGGACTCGGTACCAGATGTGGGCTCCAAACCGAGGATATCCCACCAGATATCGCCAATCCAGGTCATGCCCCGGCTTCGGCCGCCCAGCCGAGGAGGGTCTGCACCGCGTCGCTGGGGGCAGGCACGTGCAGCGCCTGCACCCCCTCGAACACGCAGCCGGTGCCGCCGTCGATGGTTAGCAGGGCGCCGCGACGGACCTCGCGGGCACCGACCGTCAGCCGGCCGGCGTCGCCATCGACCACCATGGCGCCGGCGCCGACCACGCAGGGCTTGCCGATTCCGCGCGCGATGACCGCCGCGTGGCTGGTGGCGCCACCGCGGCTCGTGAGCACGCCAGCCGCAGCGCGGATGCCGGGCACGTCCTGCGGTCGCGTCTCGGGCAACACCAAAATGCTCGCCTCGCGCGCCGCCTCGGCCTCGGCACTGCTGAACACGACCTTGCCGGAGACGGCGCCGGGAGACGCCGGCAGTCCCCTGACCAGCGGCGCGCCCGCGACGACGGTCGCCACCGGCGGGCGGCGCAACGCGGCGAGGTCGACGCGTTCCAGGGCGCGGCGGCGATCGATCAGGCCCTCGCGCACCATATCGACGGCGACACGTGCGCTTGCCTCGGCACTCATGACGCCGGTGCGGGTCTGCAGCAGCCACAGCTTGCCGCGCTCGATGGTGAACTCGATCTCCTGCATCGCCGCGAAATGCGTCTCGAGCGTGCGGAAGTGCCCCGACAGCTCGACGTGAATCGACGGCATCGAGGCGCGCAGCGTGTCGAGCGGCTCCGGCGTCGCGGTGCCGCCGACTACCTCTTCGCCCTGGGCGTTGCGCAGGACCTCGCCGAACGGTGCGGGCGCGCCGGTGCCAGGATCGCGGGTGAACGCGACTCCGGTGGCGGAGTCGCCGCCGGCATTGCCGAACACCATCGCCTGGATGGTGACCGCGGTGCCGGGCTTGTCGGCGAGCCCGTGCATGTCGCGATAGGTCACGGCGCGGCGGCTCTGCCAGGAGTCGAGCACCGCCTGGATTGCCGTCCACAATTGCTCATCGGCATCCTGCGGCAGGAACAGGTCCATATCGACGAAGGTTTCGCGCAGGCGCAGGTACGAGTCGCCGGCAAGGTTGCCGATGCGCGCGGTCAGACCCGCGACGGCCCCCTTGGACAGCCCAACGCTGAGGATGGTGTCCATCATCCCCGGCATCGACGCCGGGGCGCCGGAGCGGACCGACACCAGCAGCGGGTTGGCCGCGTCCCCGAACGAATGCCCGGTGGCGCGCTCGAGCGCCGCGAGGGCGCCGGCCACTTCGTCCTTCAGGCCATCCGGAAAGGACCGGTGCAGTGTGTAGTAGGCGTCGCAGACCTCGGTGGCGATGACGAAGCCGGGCGGCACCGGCAGGCCGAGCCGGCTCATGGTCAGAAGCCCCGCGCCCTTGCCGCCCAGAATGCGCGCCGCAGGCTCCGGCGGTGCCAACGGTTCGCCCATGCCGAAGCGCCAGACCCGTGTCATCGGCGCCTCAGGGGCGATCAGCCTTCAATCTTGGAGAAATCGGCAACCTGCTCGAGCGTGCCGGTGATTTGCGCCAGCAGGCGCAACCGGTTGGCACGCAGCGCCGCGTCGTCTGCGTTGACGGTGACGTTGTCGAAGAACGCGTCCACCGGCGTGCGCAGGCGCGCGAGGGCAAGCATGGCACCGGCGAAGTCTTCCTTGGCGAGCGCCGCGGTCACGGCCTTGCGTGTGTCGGCGAGCGCCTGCGCCAGCACGCGCTCCTCGTCCTGCTGCAGTGCCTTGGCGTCGACGTCGCCTTGATGGGAGGCGGAGTCTTTCTTCTCTTCGATGCGCACGATGTTGGCGGCGCGACGATAGGCGACCAGGAGGTCGGCGCCATCTTCGCTGGCGAGGAACTTCTGCAGCGCCTCGACGCGTGCAAGCAGGCGCACGAGGTCGTCTTCCGCGGTGAGCGCGAACACCGCCGCAACCAGGTCGTGACGGACGCCGCGTTCCTTCAAGTGGACCTTGAGGCGATCGGCGAAGAAGGCGAGCAGGTCGGCGCTGTAGCGGAACCGAACAACGGCCCGCGCTGTGTCTTCGATGGTTTCTTTGCCGGTCGTTGCAGCGCGATGAGCGGCCTGAATCGCAGGATGCTGTTGACGCTCGTAGGCTTCGTAGGCGACCGCGAAAACCTGAGTCAGCGACAGTCGCAGCCTATTCTCGACGATCAACCGAATGACACCGAGTGCCGCTCGGCGCAGTGCGAACGGATCCTTCGACCCGGTCGGTTTCTCATCGATTGCCCAAAACCCAACGAGAGCATCGATCTTCTCGGCGAGCGCGACAGCAACGGATACCGGCGCCGAAGGACAGCGATCGTCCGGCCCTTTGGGTGCGTAATGTTCTGCGATGGCGTCGGCGACCGCGCGCGGCTCGCCGTCGTGGAGAGCGTAGTAGCGCCCCATGATCCCCTGCAACTCCGGAAACTCGCCAACCACGCCCGACCTCAGGTCAGCTTTGGCCAAATGCGCCGCGGAACGAACGGCGGCCACGTCTGCGTCAAGGCGCGCATCGTTGGAGATTGCGGCGGCGAGGTCCTCGAGTCGCATGACGCGCTGAGCCAGCGTGCCGAGCTTCGCCTGGAAGGTGATTTCCTTGAGTCCGGGCAGGCGCGACTCGAGGCGCACCTTGCGGTCCTGGTCCCAGAAGAACTTGGCGTCGGAGAGGCGGGCGCGCAGGACGCGCTCGTTGCCTTTGACAATGGCGGCGCCGCCGTCGCGCGCGACGGTGTTGGCGATCACCAGGAAGCGCGGCGCCAATCTGCCGTCCTTCTCCAGCGCGAAGTAGCGCTGGTGGGTGCGCATCGTGGTAGTGAGCACTTCGGGCGGCAGATCCATGAAGGCGCCGTCGATGGTGCCGATGAGCGGCACCGGCCACTCGACCAGCCCGGACACTTCGTCCACGAGGCCGTCGTCCTTGCGCACGCGCAGGCCCTCCTTGGCGGCGAGCGCCGCGCCCTGCTCGCGGATGATGCGCTTGCGCTCCTCGGCGTCGAGCACGACGTACGCTGTGCGCAATTTGGCGACGTAGTCGTCGAAGCCCGCCACGGAGAGGGCGCCGTTGCCGAGCACGCGGTGGCCGACGGTGGTGGTGCCGGCCGCGATCGATGCGTTGCTGTCACCGAGCGACAGACGCAATGGCAACAGCTTGCCGTCGAGCTCGGCGACGATGCCGTGCAACGGCCGCACCCAGCGGAACTGGTTCGACGCCCAGCGCATGCTCTTCGGCCAGGGGAGCGCGGTGATCGCGGCCAGGATCACGTCGCTCGCGACCTCGCCGGCAGCGCGTCCCGCTGCCTTCTGCACGGCGAACAGAACCTTGCCCGCCTTGCCCATGTCGCGCTCCTCGAGTTGCTCGCGCTTGAGGCCGGTCGAGCGCAGGAAGCCGTCGATCGCGGCCGGCGGGGCATCGATGCGCGGGCCCTTCTTCTCGATGGTCTGGTCGGGAGAGCGCTCGGGCAGTCCGCGCACGACCAGCGCCAGACGGCGCGGCGTCGCGAACGCCTGGGCGCCTTCGAACTTCAGCCCGGCCTCGCCGAGACCCTTGGTGACGAGGTCGCGCAGGTCCGCGCTCGCGCGCGCCTGCATGCGCGCGGGAATCTCTTCGGACAGAAGCTCAATCAGCAGCTCAGGCATTGGGGCGAGACACCGAATACGCGGCAGTGTTTTTCAACGAATACGCGGATCACGGCGCCGCGAGTGGGTCTTGCTTGGGTCACAATTCGTATATGGTTGCGATACACTTCGTAGTCAAGCGGTCGCGGCGGCCGGCAAGCTGGCGATCCACGCCTCGCAGCACGCCTTGGCGAGGGAACGCACGCGCAGGATGTACGCCGCGCGTTCGGTCACCGAGATGACGCCGCGCGCATCCAGAAGATTGAAGGCGTGCGACGCCTTGATGCACTGGTCGTAGGCCGGCAGCACGAGCTTCTTGCCCAAGAGGCGCATGCACTCCTGCTCGGACTCGGCGAAGTGGCGGCGCAGGATCTCGACATTGGCTTCCTCGAAGTTGTAGGCCGACCATTCGCGCTCGTTGCGCTTGAACACGTCGCCGTACGTGGTGCCGGCGCCGTTCCAGTCGAGCTGGAAGCCGTCTTCCTGCTCCTGCACGAACATGGCGAGGCGTTCCATGCCGTAGGTGATCTCGCCGGCGACCGGCGCGCAGTCGAAGCCGCCGACCTGCTGGAAGTAGGTGAACTGCGTCACTTCCATGCCGTCGCACCACACCTCCCAGCCCAGGCCCCACGCGCCCAGCGTCGGGCTCTCCCAGTCGTCCTCGACGAACCGGATGTCGTGCACGCCGGAGTCGATGCCGATGGCGGCGAGGCTTTGCAGGTAGAGGTCCTGGATGTTGTCGGGGCTCGGCTTCAGCACGACTTGCAGCTGGTAGTAGTGCTGAAAGCGGTTCGGGTTCTCGCCGTAGCGGCCGTCGGTTGGACGCCGGCACGGCTGCACGAACGCAGTGCGCCACGGATCGGGGCCGAGCGCCCGCAACACCGTCGCGGTGTGGAACGTCGCGGCGCCCATCTCGGAATCATAGGGCTGCAGGATGGCGCAGCCCTGGTCGGCCCAGAAGCGCTGGAGCGTAAGGATCAGGTCCTGGAAGCTCCGCGTCGGGCTGGAAGCCCGCTCTCCGCGGGACGGGCCAGCGGCAACGCTCATCGCGGATAGGGGCAGTCGTCGCGCACGCAGGCCTTGGCACCTGCGGAGACGAACGCGCCGCAGCGCTTGCACTCGACGAGATCCTCGACCTCGAGCTTGTTGGCTTTCGGTTTCGGATTGCGCGCCAGCGCGTCGGCGCGCACCTCGCCGATGCGGGTCATCATCCGGAAGCCGTACCAGACGGCCAGGATCAGGATCGTCGCGACGACCAGCTTGCCGAGGCTGAAACCGAACATGAATGCTCCCTAGAGGCCCAAGGTTTCAGAGCCCAAGCCGCGCCCACAGCCAGCGCGCTTCGAGGGCGCGCAGCGCGGCCTCGGGCAGTTCTTCTGCAAGCGATCTGGCCGTCAGTGAGCCGGTCGGCGTCTCCGTGCCGCGTCCCAGCAAGAGGCGCAAGCGGTTGGGAGAGCGGCCCACCACCTTGAGGCGCACTTTGTCGCCATAGCGTGCGCGGAGCACGCCGCGCAAATCGCCCAATCCATCGACGAGCCCGAAGGCTAGCGCCTGGGTGCCGGTCCAGAACGCGCCGGTGAAGAGCTTCGACTCTTCTTCTTTCAGCCGCTCGCCGCGCCGCTCGCGCACCAGCGCCTTGAAGCTGTCGTGCACGACCTTCTGGATGCCGTGCAGGTGCTCGACGTCGGACTGCCGCTCGGGGCTGAACGCGTCGAGCATGCCCTTGTTCTCGCCCTGCACGTACAAGCGGCGCTCGATGCCGAGCTTGGCGAGCATTGCCGGAAACCCGAAGCCGCCCGACACCACGCCGATCGAGCCGACGATCGAGTTGGGGTCGGCGTAAATCTCGTCGCCCGCGCACGCCAGCCAGTATCCGCCGGAGGCGGCCGCGTCCTCGCAGAACGCGAAGACCGGCACCTCGTGCTCCTCGGCGAGGCTGCGAATGCGGCGATAGATCAGGTTCGATTGCACCGGCGAGCCGCCGGGCGAGTTGATCGACAGCGCGACGGCTTTGACGCCGCGCAGGGTGAACGCCGCCTCGAGGTCGCGCGCCGACCCGGTCAGGCTGAGGCCGCTGCGGCCGACGCCGACCGACCCGATGGCGCCATGCAGGCGCACCACGGCAACCAACGGGTGGCGTTCGCGCCGGCCAAGGAAAGGGACCAGCGCGGACAGTCTCGCAAGCAATCCGCTCATGGGCGGAGCATAGGGCCCACCCCTTGGGCCCGCAACAAACGGCCGCGCCGTGCGGGTTGGGGTGGGATGGGCCGCCAGCGGCCGCCCGTCTGGCGGAACGGGCTATGACGACAGCTCGGCTATTCCGACGGGGACGCCGAGGAGGGCCAGATCGGCCTTCTCCACCTCGCCAGCGTAGCGCGGCTTCGTCGTCACCATGTCGGCGCCCATTTGGAGGGCGGCGGCGTATGCAAACGCGCGAAGAGCGCCGCTCGGCGCCTACAGAGACAGGGCGGCGCCGGACCTCAGCACAGCCTGGGCCGCGGCGCTGTAGCCGCCGTCCGCCTCGTGCAGAACAAGCCCAGCGGCCACGCGGAGCGGCGCCTTGGCACCTTTGCGCCCCTGCACGAGGACCCGCTTGGCATCGCTGCCTGCCTTGGGCCACAGGGGAAACAGGATGATGGCGCCGGCACCCGCCGCGGCAAACCGCGCGACCAGCTCGGCGGCACGATCGGCGCGATGCACGAAGGTCGCGCTGCCACCGCCGCGCAGGGCGCGAAAGGCCGCGGCCACCCATGCGGCGAGGTCGGCGGCGCCCTCGACGTTGGCGCGCTGCTTGGCCGCGACCGGCGAAGCCGAGCCGCGCCCCCCTTCGGCGAACGGCGGGTTGGCGATGACGTGGTCGAACGGCGCGCCGGTCACCGCGGGCGGCGGCGCGGCCACATCGCCGGCGAGCATGGTCACCCGCGCCTCCAGCCGGTTGGCAGCGACGTTGGCGCTGGCGATCGCCACCAGGTCGCCGTCGAGCTCGATGCCGAGGAAGGAGCACTCGGCAAGGCGGGTGGCGGCGCACAGCGTCGCGGCACCGACTCCGGCGCCGAACTCCAAGACACGCTCGCCCGCGCGGGCCGGCAGGGCCGCCGCCAGCAGGACGGGGTCGATGGCGACCCGATAGCCGCGCGCCGGCTGCTCGAGGCGTACCCGGCCGCCGAGCAAGGTATCGGAGGTGGTCTCCGGGCTTGTCACACCCGGCCCTTTGCCCGTTGCGGCAATGGTCGCATCGACATGGATGCGACCGGCGTCACGGACGCGGCTCGGACAACGCGATGTCCGCCTCGCCGAGCACCTGCCGGGCCCGATCGACATCGCCGTCGTCCACCATCAACCGGCGCGGCAGCGCGCCAATGCTGCCCTCCAAGACGGAGGTGTGGCGGTCGAACACGATGGCGGCGATACCGGCGTCCTTGAGCAGGGCCTCGGCAAACGACAGCAGGACCACGTCGTTGGTGCGCAAGAGTTCCTTCACGCGGCGCCCAGATTGACCGTCGTCATGGGCCAATCCTATGCTGCGCCCCGTCGCGCGGGTAGCGCGCAACGAAGCGCGGGCGGGTAGCGCGCAGGACGTTCTGTCACCGCCGCGGGCAAGCGGCGCTCCTACGGACCCGCGCGGAACGCGCACCCCTAATCAAGGAATCAGTCGTGGTTGTTGTGCCGCTCGATACCAAGCGGGAGCGGGCTGCGCGAAGCGGGCTGCAGCCGATCCTGGACCTCGTCGCGTCCGACCTGACGGCCGTGAACGAAGTGATCCTCGGCCGCATGGAGTCGAACGTCGCGCGCATTCCCGAGCTCGCGGGCCACTTGATCGCCTCGGGCGGCAAGCGTCTCCGCCCCATGCTGACCCTGGCGAGCGCGCGCCTGTGCGGCTACGAGGGCCGCCAGCACGTGCTGCTCGCCGCCTGCGTCGAGTTCATCCATACGGCCACCCTCCTCCACGACGACGTCGTCGACGAGAGCTCGCTGCGGCGCGGCTCGCCGACCGCCAACGCGGTGTGGGGCAACCAGTCGAGCGTGCTGGTCGGCGACTTCCTGTTCAGCCGCGCCTTCCAACTGATGGTCGAGGCGGGCTCGCTGAAGATGCTGGGCATCCTGTCGGAAGCCGCAGCGCGCATCGCCGAAGGCGAAGTCCTGCAGCTGATGACGACCAACGACACCAGCACCACCGAGGACGCCTACCTCGACGTCATCATGGCGAAGACCGCACCGCTATTCGCCGCAGCCTGCCGGGTCGGCGCCGTCATGTGCAACCGCCCGCGCGAGGAAGAAGAGGCGCTGACCAGCTACGGCCGCAATCTCGGCATCGCCTTCCAGCTGGTCGACGACGTGCTCGACTACTCGGCACGCGAGCAGACCCTCGGCAAGACGATCGGCGACGACTTCCGCGAGGGCAAGATCACCCTGCCGGTGGTGCTCGCCTACCGGCGCGGCAACGACACCGATCGCGCCTTCTGGCACCGCACCCTTGGCGAAGGCAAGCAGGACCCGGCCGACCTCGACCACGCCCTGGCGCTGCTGCAGCGTCACGGCGCCCTGGCCGAGACCCTCGACCGGGCGCGCCACTACGGCGCCATCGCGCGCGACGCGCTGCTGATCTTCCCGGACAGCAAGGTCAAGGACGCGATGCTCGCGGTCATCGACTTCTGCATCGAGCGCGGTCACTAGGCGGCGGCACGCTACGGGGCAGCGGCCCCTGCAAACAAAGAGAGGCGGCCCGAAGGCCGCCTCAGTTTGACACTCAGGTAGCATCGGCCATCGAGCGGTTACGCGGTTGCGTGCCCTCCCGAAACGGACCGGCGCTTCAGCTTGCCGAAGCCGAACATGGCGCCCACGGCCGTCATGAGCAGGAGCAGCGCGGGCGGAATCGGCACCGGCGACAGAGCCAGCACGATCGCGTACGCACCCGCGTTGGTCGCCTCATTGCCGAGGGTGTTGGGATCGTCGGCGCGGAGGTTGCCCGTTACGCGCAGGACGTAGTCGAGGTTCGTATCGAGCCCGCCGACCACCAGCTGGCCACCGCCGGTGCGCGATCCGAGTGCCGGACCGAACAGGTCGCCATCGCCGGTGTTCTCGAAGATCGCGAACACGGCGTTGTCGAAGCCGGTATTGGGACCAATGATGAGGTTGAGGTAGTTGTCGGCGGTCGCCGATTGGCCACCGGTGGAGACTGGATCGATCTTGAACAGGAAGCGGTCGTCGAACAGGTCCGCCGTCGCCGCGTTGCCGTCGCCACGGAATGTGGCAGGGATGATGATGTCGTAGTTGGCCGGAAGGCCACCCGGAAGCGCCAGTGCCCCGTTGTAATCGTTGAAGAGGACGAATGCGTCCGGTAGCACCGGAGTAATGCCGCCAAGGTCCGCGCGGAACGCCGGCGTTGTGTGGACGAACGCCTGGAATTCGACGACGCCCAGGGTTGTGGCGTGGGCGGCAGATGCGCTCACGACGAGGGCTGCTGCGACCAGGGATTGGCTCAAGAGCTTCATTATTTTGTACTCCTATGGATCGATCGATCTGCCAGTGCGAACGGGTGCCGGCAGGTCGAGCCAACCTTGGGGCAGACGCGCCGGGACGAGGCGTGACCGTCGGACCAATGATCGAAAGGGGGATACCACTCTGGAGCTTGACCGCTCCAAGCGGGTATCCGCCGTATACCCGTTTGGGGATCGACTTTCAGGGTGGCAGGCGCACTGGGCGGCTGCGTTGACCACGCGGGTTGCGGCCGCCGAGGCGTTGACGCTATATAGCCGCTGCTTTCGGGGAGTAGCTCAGCCTGGTAGAGCACCACGTTCGGGACGTGGGGGCCGGAGGTTCGAATCCTCTCTCCCCGACCAGGCTTCATCACCCACTGCGGCGTGGAGCGTAGGGCCGTCGGTCGGCCGCCGCCCGCCTAAGCGGACGGGCTCGCTGACGAGGATCACCACAATGCAATCCGGAACCTTGTTGCGTCTGCTGGCGCTCTCGGCGGGCTGCCTGCTGGCCGCCTGCGGCGACAACAGCGCAGGGATCCCGCCGGCATCCGAGCAGACCGTGCAGGTGGCCGGGCGCACGCTCAAGCCGGGTGACGTCTTCCGCGACTGCGAGACGTGTCCGGAGATGGTCGTCATTCCGGCCGGGCGCTACTCGATGGGCTCGCCGGCCAATGAGCCGGGCCGCTCGCCCGACGAGGCGCCGCAGCACAACGTCACCCTGGCGAAGCCGTTCGCGGTGGGCCGCTTCGAGATCACCCGCGGCGAGTACGCCGCGTTCGCACGCGCCACCAACCACGCGACGGGCGGCGATTGCCGTTGGTACAACGGCGCCGAGATGGTGCCCGATCCCCTGAAGACCTGGGAGAACCCCGGCTTCGCACAGAGCGATCGCGATCCCGTCGTCTGCATCAACTGGGACGAGACGCGCGCCTATCTGCAGTGGCTCAGCCAGCAGACCGGAACCGAGTATCGCCTCCTCTCGGAATCCGAGTGGGAGTACGTGGCGCGGAGCGGCACCACCACCGCGCGCCATTGGGGCGCCGACATCGGCCGCGGCAACGCCAACTGCGACGGCTGCGGCACCGAGTACGACGCCAAACGCACCTCGCCCGCCGGGACGTTCCGCCTGAATACGTTCGGCGTCAGCGACATGCTCGGCAACGTCTGGGAGCGCGTCGAGGACTGCTGGCATGACACCTACCTGACGGCGCCCGCGGACGGCGCCGTGTGGACGGTGGGCGGCAACTGCACCCAGCGGGTCACCCGCGGCGCCGCCTGGCTGTCGGACGCGCCCGATGTGCGCGCCAGCCTGCGCAACTGGGACCTCGCCCCCAACCGCAAGAACACTCTCGGCTTCCGGGTCGCGCGCAGCCTCTAGGTTGCTTGTAGACCTGCGGAGCGCGCGCGCTGACGCAGCACGACCTGACGTCGCCGGACACATTCGCGAGGGAGCGGGAGCGCATCTTTGCGAAACGCTGGATGTGCGTCGCGCACCAGGGTGAGCTCGCCACGCCAGGCGAGTTCGTGCTGCGCGAGGTGGCGGGCGAGAGCCTGATCGCCGTGCGCGGCGCCGACGGCACCGTGCGCGCCTTCTACAACGTCTGCCGTCATCGCGGCTCGCGCATTTGCGAGGTCGCCCGCGGGAGGTTCCCCTCCGTGATTCGCTGCGTCCATCACAACTGGACGTACGAGTTGGACGGCCGCCTGCGGGGCGCTCCGCACAGCAGCGACGTGCCTGACTTCGACGCGGACGCGCTGGCGCTGCGCCAGGTCGCGGCCGGCGTCTGGGAGGGTCTGATCTTCGTCAGCCTGGCGCCGCCCGAGCCGTTGGAGGCAGCCTGCGCGCAGCTCCGGGCCGAGGTAGCGCCGTTGACCCTGCCGATGCGCCGCGCCGCGCGCAGCATCGAATACGACGTGGCGGCCAACTGGAAGCTGCCCTTCGAGAACTACGCCGAGGACTACGGGCGCACCCGCTTCTATTCGATCTTTCCGAACCTGTTCGTCGGCCTGCACCCGGACTACGCCATGGTGCACACGCTGTGGCCCGAGGGGCCGGCGCGTACGCGCATTCACTGCGACTGGCTGTTTCTTCCTGAGGCGTCTGGCCGCGACGACTTCCGCCGTGACGACACCGTGGCGTTCTGGGACAAGATCAACCGCCAGAATTGGCATGCCTGCGAACTCAGCCAGCTTGGCGTCGCTGTGCGCTCCAACGAGCCTGGGAGCATCGCCGCCGTATTCGACCGCGAGTACCTGCGCACGATGGTGAGCTAGAGGGCGACCTCCGGCGCGAAGCGCCAAGACCTAAAGCGCTATTTGGGCGCCGACTTCGACGACGCGGTCGGTCGGAATGCGGAAGAAATCCGGGGCCGAAGCGGCGTTGCGCGCCAGCGCGAAGTAGAGCCGCCGCCGCCAGGGCGGAATCAACGGCTTGAGCGCCGGCACCAGGGTGACACGCCCCAGGAAGAAGCTGGTGTCGTGGATGTTGATCTCGAGCCCGGTCGGCGCAAGCTGCGCCAGCGCGCGCGGCAAGTTCGGGCTCTGCAGGAAGCCGTAGCGCACCGTGATGCGCCAGAAGCCTTTGTCGAGGGCCTGTGCCTCGACGCGATTCTCGCGCGGCACCACCGGCACGTCCTCAGTGATCACCGTCATCAAGAGGATGCGCTCGTGCAGCACCTTGTTGTGCTTGATGTTGTGCAACAGCGCGTGCGGCACGGTCTCGCCGATGCGCGCCATGTAGGAGGCCGTGCCGCGCACGCGCGGCAAGCTCGGCCCGACGCTATGGATGAAGTCGTCGAGCTGGGCGCCTTCGGCGGCGAGCTTGGTGTAGAGCGCCTGGCGGCCTTGGATCCAGGTGGACGAGCCGATGTAGATCGCCGCCGCGATGACGATCGGTACCCAGCCACCGTCGAAGACCTTGAGCAGGTTGGCGCCGAGGAACATCAGATCGATGGCCAGCAGCGCGCCGAACACGCCCACGATCAGCGGTCGCGGCCAGTGCCACAACTGTCCAGCCGCCAATGCCGCCAATGCCGACGTGACGACCATGGTGCCGCTGACGGCCACGCCGTACGCGCCGGCAAGCGCGCTGGAGGAACCGAACCAGCCCATCATCGCGACGACGCCGATGAACAGGGCGAAATTGACCTGGGGCAGGTAGACCTGACGGATCTCCTGCGGCGAGGTGTGCTGCACCTCGGTGCGCGGCGCGAGGCCGAGCTGGATCGCCTGGTTGAAGAGCGAGAAGGCTCCCGAGATCACCGCCTGGGAGGCGATGACGGTGGCCACCGTGGCGAGGGCGACCATCGGGTAGAGAAGGTCCGGAGCGAGCAGGTAGAACGGGTTGCGCGCCGCGTCGGGTGTCTCGAGGATCGTGGCGCCCTGGCCGAAGTAATTGAGCACCAGGCCGGGCATCACGACCGAGAACCAAGCAAAGCGCAGCGGCTTGGCGCCGAAGTGGCCGAGGTCGGCGTAAAGGCCCTCGGCTCCCGTAATCGCCAGGAACACCGCGCCTAGCGGGATGAAGATGTGGAGGCCTTCGTGCGCGACGAACGCAGCTGCGTAGGCAGGATTGATCGCCAGCAGTACTTCCGGGTGCTTGGCGATGCCCCACATCCCGAGCAGGCCGAGGACGATGAACCAGACGAACATTACCGGCCCAAACACGCGGCCGACGCCGGCGGTACCCCAACGCTGGGTCAGGAACAGCCCGACGATCACCGTGATCGCCATCGGCATGATGTACGGATGGAAAGCGTCCGTGGTGACTTGCAGACCCTCCACGGCACTCAGCACCGAGATCGCCGGCGTCAGGATCGCGTCACCGAAGAACAGAGCCGTGCCGATCAGGCCGGCGGAGAGGACGAACGCGCGCACGCGCGGGCGTGTCGCGTGCGCCGCGCGCGTCAGCGCCATGAGGGCGATAGCGCCACCTTCCCCGCGATTGTCGGCGCGCAGCATGAGAATGACGTACTTGAGCGTCACCAACAGAGTGACGGTCCAGAACACCAGCGACAGGATACCGAGGACGTTGTCGGGAGTGGGCGCAACGCCGGTCTCCGGCGCGAAAGACACGCGCAGGGCATAGAGGGGCGACGTGCCGATGTCGCCGTAGACGACGCCGAGCGCACCCAGGGTCAACGCAGCAAGATGCTGCTTCGCCGGAGCACCGTGCGGCGTGGCGCCGTTGGTAACGCTCACCTACACCGCCCTACCGTTCGTGGTTGCGCGCGTTCCAAAGAAAATTGCGGGCCGGCGCCCGGCATTGCGTTTCGCGGCATGTGGAATTTTGGGAGGGTGCCCGGCGAGGCCGGGGCGACGGCGCCGATATACGCCCGCACGCGGGTGGACGCAATCCGGTGCGGTGCCCCCGCCGCACCCACCGCTAGCATGCGTTGTCGTGAGTACACATAGATGTTGATGACGGGCCGGGTGGCATCCGGCGCCTCCGCGCTTGCGTCTCTGCCCGTCAGGCCCTACGTGATGGCGCGACGCACGCCGGAGCACCCATGACCATCCAAGGCCAAGCCACCACGTCCACTGCCCTGCTGATGCTGCTCGCAGTCGCCTTGGGCGGTCCGCTGCTGTGGGGGTTTGCGTTCAGCGGGCTTGGCCTGCTGACCTGGTTGATCGCCGCGTTCGGCTGGCTGCCCAGCGACTTCTTCGCGACGAATTTCGGGCTACTGGCGCGCGTCGCCGGGGCGGTCGCGCTGCCCATCCTGGCGTACGTCTGCTACCGCATCGTGCCGCAGGCGTATCGCGTCGAGCTCGCCCTGGCGGCAGGCGCGGAGCCCGTCACCGTTCCCGCACCGATGCCGCCGCTGACGCCGACGACCGTCGCCGCATCGGCGACCGCCACGGCGGGTAGCGCCAAGCCAGCTGGTAAGAAGAAGCGTCTCCGCTAGGACGCGCGCCGCGCCCGCTTCGGCGGTGGCGCACCAGGGTCGGCGCCCGGGCTAGTGCCGGCGTCACGCACGTAGGCGACCTGCTCGCGCAGCCATTCGGGCGAGATGATGCCGCCCGACATCACCATCTTGACCCCATCCTCGACCGGTATGTCGAGCACCACCACGTCGCGGCGCGGCAGCAGGCGCACGAAACCGGAAGTCGGATTGGGCGTGAATGGCACGAACACCGTGACCAGTTCTTCGTCCTTGCCGTGCACCGTGACGTTGACGGCGCCGGTCATGAACGCCAACGCCCACATGTCGCGGCGCGGATGCTCGATCAGCACTACTTGGCGGAAGGACGTCGAGGTCGTGGACAGAACCGTCGTCAGCATTTGCTTGGTGGTGGCGTAGACGCTGCGCATGAACGGCACGCGCGCCAGAGCCTGATCCACCGTGCGCGTGACGACGCGCCCGAGGTAGCCGGTGGTCAGCATGCCGATCAGCGTCAACAGCACCAGCAGCACCATCACGCCAATCCCGGGAATCGAGAACGGCAGGTAGGTGTTCGGGTTGTATTCGGGCGGGATCAGCTTGGTGGCGCGCGTATCGACGAAACGGATCGCCACCCACGCCACGTAGATGGTGAAAATCGCCGGGGTCGTGACGAGCAGGCCGGTGATCAGGTAGGCGCGCAGGCGCGCCCACGGCCCGGCGCGCGGGATCACCTTGCGAATCGGCGGATCGGTAAGATCCGGCGGCGCGGCGGGTGGGACCGGTGGGACTTCTGGTTCGCTCATGGCGTGCTAGCCATCGTACGCGCATCCAACGCACGCGCGCGTGCCCCGTAGGGTACTCCAGAAACGCACAGGGCGGGTGCGCATCCGCGCACCCGCCCTGGTACTCGTAGATACTCTGGAAGGTTACTTCGTAACCTTCGACACCGTGTTGATGTTGTTCGCGGTGGCGTAGGTCAGCGTGATGGTCTGACCAACCGCGAGGCCGGCCATGTCGACGTTGGCCGGGAAGGTGTAGGTCACGCCGCCGATGGTGACGGTGCGGCCCTGGGCGTTCACCGCAGTGATCGCGCCCTTCACGTCGGCGGCAGTGGCGACGCCAGCGGCCAACAGCAATGCAACGCCGGTAACAGCGGCAAGTACCTTGTTCATGATCGAAGTTCCTCCTGAATGCGGGAGGGACAAAAGACTCTTGCCACCAATGGCAAGACTGCTTTGCCTCCCCGGACGTGATTCATACGGGAAAATGTGGCGCTAGCAAGGCTGCCCGCACTCTACGCGAGAGATATTGAACGCGACGCACGCGCACCTACTGCAACCCCGACGGCAACGGGGATCGGACGGCAGGCAACGGTATGGTTCCGCCGCTACCTTGAAAACCTGGTTCTTGGAGGTGCCGAGCTGCCGGGACTGGGCCGGCGCAGCCAGAGGATCGCGCAGAGGACGCGCGCAGTGGGCGCTGCAAAAGAACAGGACGGGTGCGCGGAAGTCTGCGCACCCGTCCTTTTCTGGGCCCTTAGAGCGAAAGGGTAGTTACTTCGCGACCTTGGAGACCGTGTTGACGTTGTTCGCGGCCGTGAAGGTCAGCGTGACGGTCTGACCAGCGGCCAGGCCAGCCATGTCGACGTTGGCCGGGAAGGTGTAGGTCACGCCACCGATGGTGACGGTACGAGCACCGGCGTTCACGGCGGTGATGGCGCCCTTAACGTCGGCGGCGGTGGCAACGCCAGCGGCCAGCAGCATGGTCGCCGCGGCGACGGCGGCAAAAACCTTCTTCATTCGATGTTCTCCTGTTTACTCAAGAGGGATCGGCCCAGACGACCCGCCACAATTGGATGGTCGATCCTCGTGCCTCCCGCGCGGATTTCACATGGTTAGTGGGCAACGCGCAAGACCCCGCCCCTAGCGTCAGCCGGGCGGCCCCACCCACAACAGATTGTGCCTAGTGGCGCCCCAGGTGCCAGATCATGTGCAGGATGCGACAACCGAACGTTGTCGGCTCGCCCGCATCAGAGGGGGTAGCGGGCCCTTCAAAAGAATAGGACGGGCGCCCGTCTCCGGCGCGCCCGTCCTCTTCCGAGCCTCGTGCGGTCCGACTACTTCGCCACCTTGGCGATCGCAGTGGCCGTGTTGGTGGTGCCGGCGGTCGTGTAGGTGATAGTGACCGCGGTGCCGACGATGTAGCCGGACAGGCTGACACTCTGCGGGAACACGACGGTCGTGGTGTCGATGGTGACCGTACGCGCTTCCATGTTCATCGCCTTGATGGCGCCTTTGACTTCGGCGGCGGCGGCCATGCCGGCGCTGAGCACCATGGTTGCCCCAACCAGGGCGGCAAAAACCTTCTTCATTCGAGTACTCCCCTTATCCGCGTTGACGGGATGGCCGCGGATCGGCGCCGCCCCTCTGGCGGGCCCACGCTCCATAGCCTCCCCTCCCACATTCCAAGCAGGAAGCACGAGCCGCCGCAAGAGCGGCGGCAAACCCGAATTTTGGCGGCCTGGCTGCGTGGAAAGGCCCCAAGGCCCATGCCATACTCCGGCCCGCGGCCGACGGAGCGGGTGTGGCCGGGGCGGCCGCGTCGGTTTGCTATCCAGCGTGAAAAATGCTCTTGGGTGCCCGGCTTGGCCGCGGCGGGACGAGCCGCGGCTTGACGGGTCGCGGCCGGGGACTATCGGGCGAGGGTGCCCGCGAGGATTGGGGAGGTTGCAGTGGTGACGACGGTTGCGGACCGCAAAGGAGCTTCCGGCATGAGCGCCGGGACGCTGCCTCTGTACATGGTCACGATTTTCCTGAGCGCGTTTCTTCTGTTCGCCGTGCAGCCGATGTTCACCAAGATGGTGCTGCCGCGCGCCGGCGGCTCGCCAGCGGTATGGAACACGTCGATGGTGTTCTTCCAAGCCGTACTGCTGGCCGGCTACCTGTACGCCCACCTCTCGACACGTCTGCTCGGACTGAAGCGCCAAACCATCCTGCACGTGTTCGTATTGCTGGTGGCATTCGTGTTCTTGCCGATCGGCCTTGATGCCGACACGGCGCCGCCGGCCTCGGACTCGCCGATCCCATGGCTGCTCGGCGTGCTCGCCGTCTCGGTCGGCATCCCGTTCTTCGCCATCTCGGCGACCGCGCCTTTGCTGCAGAAGTGGTTCGCCAACACCGACCATGCCTGGTCGGGCGACCCGTACTTCCTCTATGGCGCCTCCAACCTCGGCAGCTGGCTGGCGCTGCTCAGCTACCCGATCATCGTCGAGCCGTTGCTCGGCGTGCGGGCGCAGAGCCTCACCTGGATGATCGGATTTGCGGCCCTGGTCGCGCTGATGTTCGCGTGCGCCGTGCTGCTGTGGCGGCGCTACCGCCCGGAGCTGGTGGCGGCGGCGACGCAGTCGCTCGACAATTTCGTGACGCGCGAAGTCACGTGGGCGGTGCGCGGACGCTGGGTGCTGTTGTCGCTGGTGCCGTCGGCATTGCTGCTCGGCGCGACCCTGCACATCGGCAGCTACATCGCGGCGGTGCCGTTCCTGTGGATCATCCCGCTGTCCTTGTACCTGCTGACGTTCGTGTTCGTGTTCGCGCGCAACCCGCTGGTGCCGCCGAAGTTCTGGCTGTGGGCGCAGCTCATCATCGTGCCGATGGTGGCGATCTTCTTCGAGACGTCGCAGATCTACGTCCTGCTCGTCCTGCACCTCGCCGCCATGTTCGTCAGCACAATGGTGCTGCACGGCGAGCTGGCACGGCTGCGTCCGCCGCCGGCCAAGCTGACCGAGTTCTACTTGTGGATGTCGGTCGGCGGCGTGCTCGGCGGCATCCTGACCGCGATCATCGCACCGCTCGTCTTCGACAGCGTCTACGAGTACCCGGCCGCCCTGCTGCTGGCGATGCTGCTGCGGCCGCGCATCGGCGAGCGCAGCCGGTTCGGCCTGTGGATCGCCAACCTTCGCCCGGTCGCCTACGTGCGCGGCAGCCTGGAGAAGTCCTCGGCCGGCCGCCTCGTCCTGCACCCGCGCCTGTTGGACTTCGTTCTGCCGGTGCTGCTGTACGTGATCATCGCCGAGAACCGTCTGCGCACGTTCCTGATGAATAGCATGTTCGTGATCTGGGGGTGGTTCTATGCCGCCTTCGGCCGCTTCCTGGGTGACTACGCCATTCAGGCGACGACGCTCGAGAATACCGGCAAGCTCGTTTTCACGTTGTTCGTGCTGTCCGCCCTGATCTGGCTCGGGCGGCGGCGGCCGCTACGCCTGGCGCTGTCGATGTTCGTCGCGATGATCGTGCTGACGCCCGGCCTGTTCTGGACGACCGAGGACCAGCTGGCGCGCATCCGCTCGTTCTTCGGCGTGACGACCATCTACGTCAGCCGCGTCGATTCGACGCCCGGACCGCTTACGTCGACCACCAGCCGCTTCCACTACCTCGTGCACGGCGTGACGATCCACGGCGTGCAGTTCATGGACGTGCCGCGTCTGCCGGTGTCGTACTACACGGAGCGCGGCCCGGTCGGGCACTTCTTCGCCAGCATCCGCACCGTCGAGACGCCGCCCCTGCGCGTCGGTGTGCTCGGCTTGGGCGCCGGCGCCCTGGCCTGCTACATGCGGCCCCAGGACAAGCTGACGTTCTACGAGATCGATCCGGTAGTCGAACAGGTCGCACGCGATCCCGAGTACTTCCGTTTCCTGCAGGAGTGCGGCTCGGACGTCGTGCTCGGGGACGGCCGGCTGACCATCGCCAAAGAGCCGGACGGCTCGTTCGACGTCATCTTCCTCGACGCGTTCTCGGGCGACGGCATCCCTGTCCACATCCTGACGCGCGAAGCCATCCAGCTCTACCTGCGCAAGCTGAAGCCGGGCGGCAAGATCATGGTGCACATCACGAACACCTTCGTGAATCTGCTGCCCGTGGTGGCCGACCTAGCCAAGGACGCGCAGCTGGCCGCGCTGACCATCGAGTTCAATCCGGCGCCGGCGACCTTCTTTGCCCTGCCGACGACGTGGGTCGTGCTGGCGCGCCGGCCGGAAGACATCGCCATGCTACGCGAGGGCCAGCTGAGCTGGGGCGACATCCCGCCGGTGAAGCCCGTGCGCACCTGGACCGACGACTTCTCGAACGTCTTCTTCGCGCTGAAGTGGGACAGCCTCGGCCTGTTCCCGAAGGGCATCGAAGAGATCACGTCGATCAAGGTCGAGGTCAACGCCGCCCCGGCCGTAGCGCCGGCTCCGGCTGCGGAGCCTGCGCCGGCCCCAGAGCCCGCACCGGCCGCGCCGACACCGGCACCCTAAGCGGCGCGCCGCTTCCGCAAAAACAAAACGGGCGCGCGGTCCAACCGCGCGCCCGTTCGTTTTGAAGAAGCGTTCGTCGCGTCGCCCCACCGGGGCGCGCGTACCGCGCGACGACGAGCTTACTTCGTGACCTTGGACACCGTGTTGACGGTGCCAGCGGTGGTGTAGGCCAGGGTGACGGTCTGACCAACGGCCAGGCCAGCCATGTCGACGGCGGCCGGGAACGTGTAGGTCACGCCACTGATGGTGACGGTGCGGGCCTGGGCGTTCACCGCGGTGATCGCGCCCTTAACGTCGGCCGCCGAAGCGACGCCGGCGAAAATCATCATGCCCACGGCGAGAACGGCTGCAATCATCTTGTTCATTGTAGGAGCCTCCAAGATCCGAGCGCCCGCCCCGCACGATGCCGAGGTCTTAGCCCAACGCCCAGTTTCGCGGCGAGTATGGGTGGGGAAGCAGGGACTTAGCAAGGGGAATGCGAATGACTTGCAAACAGCGCGAGCGGCCTGAGCCGCGCGCGTTTGCCGCCGCTGCGCCGTCAGTTGACGGTCGCCGCCGCCTCCGGGCCCGAATCCTGCTTGCGCTGCAGGCGCGCCACCGCGGCCTGCTCGGTGGTCATGCCACCGGCGCGGCGCCACGCTTCGCGCGCGTCGTCGAAGTCCCCCATCGCCCACAGCACGTCGCCGAGGCGCTCGAGGGCGAACAAGTCGCCGCGTCCAGCGGCGAGGCCAAACCACCGT
This sequence comes from Rhizobium sp. Q54, assembly GCA_945947575.1. Lineage (GTDB taxonomy): Bacteria > Pseudomonadota > Alphaproteobacteria > UBA2966 > CAIVPW01 > CAIVPW01. The sequence continues at coordinate 27,677 of CAMEYM010000019.1, read as the reverse complement.
GCCGCGCGCTCGAGATCGCGCTCGACGCCGACGCCTGCTTCATAGAAGCCGGCCACTTTGACCATCGCCGCAACATCGCCCTGATCGGCGGCCCTGCCGTACCAGCGCACGGCCTCGCCGAGATCCTTGGTGACGCCCATGGTGCCCGACTCGTAGGCGACGCCGAGGTTGTACTGGGCGTTGGCGATGCCCTGCTCGCCGGCCTTGCGGTACCAGTGCACGGCCTGCACCTGATTCAGGTCGACGCCGCGGCCCGTCTCGAACGCTGCCGCCAGGTTGAACTGCGCGATCGGGTCGCCCTTTTCGGCGGCCATGAGATACCAGCGCGCGGCCTCGCCGGGATCGCGCGTCACGCCGCGGCCAAGCGCATACATGACACCGACAGCGCGCAAGCCGGTGGCGTCGCCCTGCTCGGCCGCAGCCCGGTACCAGCGCAACGCTGCGCCGAAATCCTGCGGGACACCGTCGCCGCGCTCGTGGCTGAGACCCAAATTGAACTGGGCGCGGGCATCGCCGCCTTCGGCGGCGATGCGATACCACTTAACGGCCTCGACGATGTCGCGTGCGACACCGCGGCCCAAGCCGTACATCACGCCGACCGCGACCTGTCCATCGATTTCTCCGCCCTCGGCGGCGACCAGATACCAGCGCACGGCCTCGGCGTCGTTGCGCTCCACGCCGACGCCCAGCCGATAGCAGTTGCCAAGGTTGAAGGCAGCCTTGGCATTGCCGTGCTGCGCGGAAAGCAAGTAGTAGCGGGAGGCCTCGACGGGGTTGTGCTCGACGCCGCGGCCGAACTCGAGCATCAGGCCGAGCGAGCGCTCGGCATCCGCGTGCTGTTGGGCGGCGGCGAGGCGGTACCAGCGCAGCGCCTCGGTGAAGTCCTGCTTCACGCCGAACCCGCCTTCGTACATCAGAGCGACGTTGTATTGCGACCGGGCGTCCCCCGCCTGGGCGCGCTGCATCCACTCTTGGAACTGCTGTGTGTATTGGCCGCCGGCGGCGGTCTGCCCGGTCTGGGCGGCAAGGCCATCGGTGATGGCGGCGTGGACCGTGCCCGGCAGGGCGGCGAACAAAAGGAATGCTACTACCCGATATTGCATACCTCGAAGGATAAGTACGGCCCTCCGGTGGTTTCAACGCGAATTTCAAGAAAGCGGAAAATTTCTTCTTTCCGTTGCTCGGAGGCCGCGTTTCTTGACCATTTTGTTGCGCGGCGCGACAGAAGAGCAACAGTACTGCCGCCAATCTCCAGCTTGAAGACTGTCGGCGATACTTGGCCCTACCTGTTGGCGTCCCCGTCGACCGTGGCGAGGTACGGCAGGTGCCGGTAGCGTTCCGCATCGTCGAGGCCATATCCGACGACGAACACGTCGGCGACGGCGAAGCCGACGAACTCCGGCACGAAGGCGACACGACGGCGGCTCGGCTTGTCGAGCAGAACGCAGGTCATCACGCGCGCCGCGCCGCGCTCGGCGAAGAACCGGCGCGCGAAGTCCAATGATACGCCTGTGTCGGCGATGTCATCGACCACCAGCACCGTGCGGCCGGAAATAGCGGCCGGCGGCTCGCCGAGCAAGCGGACGCTGCCGGCGCTCTCGCGCGAGCGCCCGTAGCTGGAAAGGCGCATGAACTCGACCTCGGGCGTGACGCCGAGGCGATCCAGGGCGCGCACCAGGTCGGCGACGAACACGAAGGCGCCCTTGAGGACGCCGACGATGAGAAGGTCCGCGGGCACGCTGGCGGCGATGCGCTGTGCCAGGTCGGCGACGCGCCCGGCAATGGCGTGCTCGTCATGGAGAACGGTCAGCGTCATGGCTTGGGCTCGGCCTTAAGACGCGCTGCAATGCCGGCAGCGATTCGGGTTGGTTCGCCGGCGGCATCGATGCGCTGCCATTCGATCGGACCTGGATCGAACGACTCTTGCCGGCGCGCCAGCGCTGCGTCGGCGTCCGAAGCATCGCCACGCCGCCCGTCAACGCGATCGACGCGCGCGGCGGTGCCGGCCTCCAGCCAGAACCCCCGGAACGGCACCTGTAGTGCCGCCGCGGCTGCGGCGAAGGCGGCGCGCTCGGCCGGCCGGGCGCTGACCGCGTCGAGGATCACGGCCTGGCCACCGCGCAGGCAGCGGCCGGCGTCGCGTACCAGTTCTGCGTAGACCCGCTCGGTCACCGGCGCGACGTAGCCCTCGGGCCCCAGGCGCCGCAGCTCGGGCGCACCCAAGAGGCGCTTGCGCGTCACGTCGCTGCGCAGGATGACGGCACCCGGCGGCCGTCCGATGGCGGGTGCGAGCAGGCGCGCCTGGGTCGTCTTGCCGGTGCCCGACCAGCCGCCGATCGCCACGAGCATGGGTGGCGCGGAGGCGAGCAACTCGACCGCAAGGCCGAGGTAGGAGCGCGCCTCCCGCACGGCGCCAGCGGCATCGACGCCCTGCCCGCCCGCTGCCAGCGCGACATGGGCGCGGATCGTGGCGCGCAGCGACAGGAACAACGGCAGCGCCGCCAGGCCATCGAGGTCGCGGGTGCGCTCGAGGTAACGGTTCAGCAGACGATTGGCGAGGTCGCGCAGGCCGCGGTGCCAAAGGTCCATGAGCAGGAAGGCGACGTCATACAGGACGTCCGTGGTGGCGAGGCGCTCGTCGAACTCCAGGGCATCGAAGAGGGTCGGCACGCCATCGGCCAGGCACACATTGCGCAGGTGCAGGTCGCCGTGGCCGCGCCGCACGGTGCCGTCCGCCCGCCGGCGATCCAGCAACGGTGCGACGGACTGAACCGCCGCCTGCGTGCGCCGGCGCAACTCGCCGACCTGTACCGGATCCAGCGCACCGCTGGGCGCGGCCGCCAGCAGCGCGGCATTCTCGGCAGCAAGCTCGGCTGCCGAGGCCGATGCGGACGCCTCCCGCCGCACCGGCGCAACGGCATGCAGCGCTGCGATGGCATCGGCGGTGCGGTCGATGCGGTCGGCCGTGAGCTCGCCGCGCGCCGCGAGAGCATCGAACGTCGAGTTCTCGTCGAAGCGGCGCATGTGCACCAGCCAGTCGATGGCCGGGCCATCGCCGCCGAGCTGCAGCGCGCCGCTGGGGGCGCGTGTCACCGCCAGCAGCCCAAGGTAGATCTGCGGCGCGGCCGCGCGGTTCGCGGCGAGCTCGGCCAACGCCGCCGCGTGGCGTTTTTCGACGGTGGAGAAGTCGAGATACGGGTAGCGCACGGCCCGCTTCAGCTTGAGCGCGTCGCCACCCGCCAGGAACACGACGGACGCGTGCGTGTCGAAGCGCTGGACGGGCCGCCCCGCGTGAGTCGCGGGATCAGAGAGGAACGCGATGACCTCGGCCTGAGACTCCGGCAACGGCGCCGCCGCCGGTCAGCAGGCCCAGCTCACGCGAAGCTGAGGCGCGGTTCGCGGAGGCCGGCCGGATCCTCGTGGATGAGAACCTCGGCGGCGGGAAACTTGGCGTTCACCATGTGCTCGACCTCGTCCGAGATGCGATGCGCCTGCAATAGGGTGAGGTTGCCATCGAGCTCAAGGTGGAACTGGATGAACGACTGCATGCCGGACGAGCGCGTGCGCAGGTCGTGCATGGCGCGCACCTCTTTGTGCGACAGGACGATCTCGCGGATCGTCTTGCGCGTCGCGTCGTCCAACTCGCGGTCCATCAGGTGGTCGAACGAAACCTTGGCGATCCGCCAGGCCGAATAGAACAAGTAGATCGCCACGGCGATGGCGAGCAGCGGATCGAGCAGCGTCCAGCCAAGACCCGCGACGGCCGCGAGGCCGACCAGGATGGTGCCGTTGATGAGGATGTCGGTGGAGTAGTGCAGCGAATCGGCGGAGATCGCCACGGAGCCGGTGCGCTCGACGACGAACCGCTGATAGCGGACCAGGATGATCGTCAGCACCAACGACAGCGCCATCACGGCCACCGCCCAGCCGCCGGCATCGACGAAGCGCGGCATGATGATCCGGTGGCCCGCCTCGAACAGCAACGCCACCGCGGATGCGCCAACGAACAGCCCCTGTCCGAGCGCCGCCAGAGCCTCGGCTTTGCCGTGGCCGAAGCGGTGCTCGCGGTCGGCCGGCACCAACGCCTGGCGCACGGCGAACATGCCGATGGTTGACGCCATCAGGTCGAGGCTCGAATCGAGCAACGAGCCGAGCAGCGACACCGATCCGGTCATGCGCCACGCCATCAGCTTGGTGACGATCAGGATCACGGCGACCACGAACGACGCGTAGCTCGCGCTGCGCACCAGATGCGCTTCGGTCGTGCCTGCGGTCAGCCGCTTGGTTGGCACCGCGCCGGGTGCGGGTTGCGAAGTGTTCGCAGACAAGGGGGCGCTGTCCGTCGTCACGGGAAGAGTTCCTCGGTTTGCCATCCGCCTAGCGTGCGTCGATATACCACGCGCTCATGCAGACGGAAGGGCCGCTCGCGCCAGAATTCGATCGAGCGCGGTACGATGCGGAAGCCCGACCAGTACCCGGGGCGGGGCACCTCGCCGACCGCGTACTTGGCCGTAAAGGCGGCCACCGCCCGTTCGAGCTCGAAGCGGGCGGTCAGCCGCCGCGACTGCTGCGACGCCCACGCGCCGATGCGCGAGGCGCGCGGACGGCTTTGGAAGTACTCGTCGGCCTCGGCCGCCGTCACGGCTTCCACCGGCCCGGCGACCCGCACCTGGCGGCCAAGGGGCCGCCAGAAGAAGCACATCGCGGCGTTGGGGTTGGCGGCAAGCTCGCCGCCCTTCTGGCTCTCGAGGTTCGTATAGAAGGCGAACCCGCGCGCATCGAAGCCCTTGAGCAGCACCATGCGCACCGACGGCACGCCGGCCGCGTCCGCCGTGGCGAGCGCGGCGGCGTTCGGATTGATGGGATCGGCCTTCTCGGCCTCGGCCATCCAGGTCGCGAACAGCGCAATGGGATCGGCGGCTTCCGCTTGCGCCATGATCAGTGCCAGTTCGGTAAGAAAGTGGGCGGGAAGAAGGCGGAATTGTACATGCTTTGGCCGGTGACGCACTAACCCACGGCCTAACCCACGGCACGGCGTTAGGGTGCCGGAAACCGCAAGCCGCGCTATTATCGCCTCGGGGGATGACTAACCCAAATCGTAGAGGCAATTCCGTGAAGCACACCCTGAAGGCAGCCACGGCCGCGGTGCTGATGACCGCGACGCTCGCTGGCTGCAGCGGCGGCGAAAACCAGCAGGCGGGCACCATTCTTGGCGCCATCGCCGGCGGTCTCGCCGGCGCGCAATTTGGACGCGGTACCGGCCAGCTCGCGGCCGTCGGCGTCGGCACCCTGCTTGGTGCCGCGGTCGGCGGTGAACTTGGCCGTTCGATGGATGCGGTAGATCGCCGTCTGATGTCTCAGACGACCGAACATGCACTGAACGAAACTCCACGCAACACGACGACGACGTGGCGTAACCCGGACAACGGGCACTACGGCACGATCACGCCGCTGAACACGACGGAGCCGCGTGCCGGCACCTATTGCCGTGAGTACCAGCAGACGGTCACCGTCGGTGGCCAGACGCAGGAGGCTTATGGCACCGCGTGCCGTCAGCCGGACGGCGCGTAGAAGATCCAGTAGTACGACGGTCAACGGCGAGCTTCCGCATCTGATCGAATCATGATGACGACCCGCCCCAGTCGAGTTGCGACCTGGGCGCGGACGAGTAAGTCCTTTGGGCTTGGTACCGCGCTCACGATCGTGGCGCTGTTTATCGCGACCCCGGCATCGGCGGACGAGACGTCCGCCTACAATGCCGGGGTCGCGGCATTTGAAGCCGGCGAGTTCGCCACGGCCTACGCCGCGTGGCTGCCGCTCGCACAAAGCGGCGACGTCGAGGCCCAGCGCAATCTCGGATTGCTGCACCAGACCGGGCGCGGCGTCACGCTCGACCTCGGCGCCGCGTTCTACTGGTACCGGCTGGCGGCCGAGGCCGGCAACGCGCCGGCGGCCAATTCGGTCGCCATGATGTATCTCGCCGGCGATGGCCTGCCGTCCGACTACGTCGCGGCGGGCGCGTGGCTGACGCGCGCGGCCGCACAAGGCTATGGCCCCGCCCAACTCAATCTTGGACTGCTGTATGAGCGCGGTATCGGCGTCGAGCAGGACGACCGCACGGCGCTCGGCTGGTTCGTGCTCGCCGCCGAAAACGGACAGAGCACCGCCGTCGCGCGCATCACGCAGATTCGCAACCGCCTCGCCGACGCCCGCGCACCGGCGCCGACGCGCGAGTCGCGCATGGCGGTGCAACTGAGCTGGGCGATCGTGCGCGGCCTGACCGGCGTCGGCAATGACGTCGAGGTCGCGGCGCTGACGCAGGCGGCGGCCCTCGACGGGCTCGCCGCGTCGCCGGGCGCTGCACCGGGGCCGCCGGCCCTGCCGACCCTCGGCGTCCTGACGCCACCCGTACCCGCCATCCTGTTGGCCGAGGCCGCCGAGGCGCTCACGGGTTTCAATCGCATCGCGGCGGCCGACCGGCTGGTGCGCGGCCGTGCCGCCTTCGAGCGCGGCGACGGCGGCGTCGCCATGACGGCTTTGTTGCCCGCGGCGATCGCCGGGGACGCCGAATCCCAATTCCTGGTCGGCCGCATGTACGAGGCCGGCATGGGCGTCCCGGCGGACCCGGCCGAGGCCGTCGCCTGGCTGGCCCTGGCCGCCATCCAGGGCCATGTCGGCGCCGTCGCTGCTGTGGAGGCCACCGGGGCGCGGCTCGATCCGGAGCAGTTCGAGCGGGCGACGCGCCTCGTCGCAGCCCGGACCTCCGCGCGGCGCCCTACGGGAGTACCCTGACCTTGGCCCCGACCCTCTTGTCGCGGGCGTGGCCCGCACCAAATCAATCCACACAAACTGGCGTGGAACCTTGGTAAAACAACTGCAAAGCAAGAGTCGCGAGCGGGAGTTGTGAGCATGCGCAATCCCTACGACGTCCTAGGGGTGCCGCGGTCTGCGAGCCTCGCGGACATCAAGAAGAAGTACCGCGCGCTCGCCAAAGAGAATCACCCGGACCGCAAGCCGGGCGACAAGGCGGCGATGGAGCGCTTCAAGGAGATCAACGCCGCCTACGACATCGTCGGCGAAGAGGCGAAGCGTGCGCGCTTCGACAAGGGCGAGATCGACGCCGATGGCCGTGAGCGCGTCCACGCCGGCTTCCACCCCGGCGCCGGGCCCGGTGCGGGCCCGGGCGGCAAGCCCCAGGGATTTCCGGGCGGCTTCCAGGGCTTCCAGGGGCGCGATCCGCGCTTCGAAGACCTCGGCATGAGCTTCAACTTCGACGACCTGTTCTCGGCGTTCCGCAGTGGCGGCGGTGCCGGCGGTGCGTTCCGTCAGCCCCAACCCGAGCCCTCCACCTCCGGCGAGTTCGAGATGGAGGTCGAGTTCTTGGACGCCGCGCGCGGCGCCACCAAGCGCATCACGGTGGACGGCCGCAGCTTCGACGTGTCGATCCCGCCCGGCATCGAATCCGGCCAGACCATCCGCATGCGCGACAAGGACGTGGACCTGCGCATTGCCGTGACGGTCAAACCGCACCCGTTCTTCACGCGCAAGGACGACGACATCCAGATCGACCTGCCGGTGACGGTGGGCGAAGCGGTGCGCGGCGCCAAGGTCGAGGTGCCGACGGTGCACGGCACGGTGACGCTCAACATCCCGCCCGGCTCCAATACCGGCACGCTGCTGCGTCTCAAAGGCCAAGGCATTCGCCGCAAGGGCAAGAAGGACGGCGGCAACCAGGTCGCGCGCCTCCTGGTGACCCTGCCCGACGAGATCGACGGCGACGTCGAGGAGGCGCTCAGCAAGTGGGAGAAGCGCCACCCGTACGACCCGCGCAAGAAGCTCAAGCCCTGACCGCCCGCCGCGTCGCGCCGCAGGCGCGCAAGACAAGGAACCTGTGTAGGATGCGCGCGCCGCGCCGTATGTACGCTGCCGCGCGGAGCGCACCTTCGGTGCGGCGGCGCGCGCCGTTCTTTCCCAACACGACGAGGAGCGTTGCATGACGGAGCCCGCAGCCCTGATGGCCGGCAAGCGCGGCCTCATCGTCGGGCTCGCCAACGAGCGGTCCCTTGCCTGGGGCATCGCCAAGACGCTGGCCGCGCACGGCGCCGAGATGGCGTTCACCGCGTACAACGAGGCACTCGAGAAGCGCGTGCGGCCGCTCGCGGATCAGCTTGGATCCAAGCGTGTCTACCTGTGCGACGCGACCAAGGCGGACCAGCTCGACCGCACGTTCGCCGCAGTGGCGGCCGACTGGCCGAGCCTCGATTTCGTCGTGCACGCCATCGCGTACTCCGACAAGGACGAGCTCAAGGGCCGCTACGTCGACACCACCGCCGACAACTTCACCGTCACGATGGCGACGAGCTGCTACTCGTTCACCGCCATGGCGCAGCGCGCCGAGAAGATGATGCCGAACGGCGGCAGCTTGCTGACGCTCAGCTACTTCGGCGCCGAGAAGGTCATGCCGCATTACAACGTCATGGGCGTCGCCAAGGCCGCTTTGGAGGCGTCGGTGCGCTATCTCGCCATGGACCTCGGCGGCAACAACATTCGCGTCAACGCGATCTCGGCGGGACCGATCAAGACGCTGGCGTCCTCCGGCATCGGCGACTTCCGCTACATCCTCAAGTGGAACGAGCTCAACTCGGCGCTCAAGCGCAACGTCACCATCGAGGACGTCGGCGGCGCGGCTCTCTATCTGCTCAGCGACCTGTCGCGCGGCGTGACCGGCGAGGTGCATCACGTCGACTCGGGCTACCACGTCCAGGGCATGAAGCGTGTCGATGCGCCGGACATCGCCGTAGCCTCGGACCACTAGTCGGCCCATGTCGTTCAACACATTCGGCCACGTCTTCCGCTTCACCACCTGGGGCGAGAGCCACGGGCCGGCGCTCGGCGTCGTCGTCGATGGCTGCCCGCCGCGCCTGGGCCTCACCGAGGCCGACATCCAGCCCTTCATGGACAAGCGCATGCCGGGCACCTCGCGCTTTGTCACCCAGCGCAAGGAGCCGGACCAGGTGAAGATCTTGTCGGGCACCTTCGAGGGCCAGACCACCGGCACGCCGATCTCGATCCTGATCGAGAATGTCGATGCGCGCTCGAAGGACTACGGCGACATCAAGGACAAGTACCGGCCCGGCCACGCCGACTACACCTACGACCAGAAGTACGGCATCCGCGACTACCGCGGCTCGGGCCGCGCCTCAGCGCGCGAGACCGCCGCACGCGTCGCGGCCGGCGCGGTGGCGCGCAAGGTACTCGGCAGCGGCGTGCGCATCCGCGGCGCGCTGATCCAGGTCGGCGAGCACGCCATCGATCGCGCCCGCTGGGACTGGAACCAGGTCGCGCAGAACCCGTTCTTCTGCCCCGACGCCACGATGGCGCAGCGCTGGGAGTCGTACCTCGACGAAGTGCGCAAGGCGGGCTCCTCGGTCGGCGCCATCATCGAGGTGGTGGCGGAAGGCGTGCCGCCCGGTTGGGGCGCGCCCATCTACGCCAAGCTCGATAGTGAACTCGCGGCCGCGATGATGAGCATCAACGCGGTGAAGGCCGTTGAGATCGGCGCGGGCTTCGCCGCCGCCAAGCTGCGCGGCGAGCAGAACTCCGACGAGATGCGCGTCGCGCCGAAGGACGGCAGTGACGTGACGTTCCTGTCCAACCATGCCGGCGGCATTCTCGGCGGCATTTCGAGCGGCCAGGACGTCGTCGTGCGGTTCGCCGTCAAACCGACCTCGAGCATTCTCACGCCGCGCAAGACGGTGACCTCCGGCGGCGACGAGGTCGAGGTCAGCACCAAGGGCCGCCACGACCCATGCGTCGGCATCCGCGCCGTGCCGATCGGCGAGGCCATGATGGCCTGCGTGCTTGCCGACCAGATGCTGCTGCACCGCGCCCAGGTTGGCGTAGCGCCCACGTCCGGGTCGTAGTGGTCAACTGGATCAGCGCGTTCATGGAAGAAGGCGGGTACTTCAGCATCGTGCTCCTGATGCTGTTGGAGGCCGTCATTCCGCCCATTCCCTCCGAACTGATCATGCCGGTGGGCGGGCTGATGGCGCGCCAGGGCGATCTGCACATCGTCGGGGTCGTGCTGGCCGGCACGCTCGGCTCCCTGCTCGGCGCGTTCCTTTGGTATGGCGGCGGATTGGCGTTGGGCCGCGAGCGCGTGCGCCACTTCGCCGAGCGGCATGGACGCTGGCTCACGCTGACGCCGGAGCAGGTGGACGGCGCACAGCGCTGGTTCGACCGCCATGGCACCCAGGCCGTGTTCTTCGGCCGCCTCATCCCGCAGATCCGCGTGTTCATCTCGCTACCGGCGGGCATCGCAGAGATGCCGATGCGGAAGTTCGTCCTGTGGACCGCGCTCGGCGCGACGGTGTGGAACTCGGTTCTGGCCGGTCTCGCGTTCTGGCTGGCCGACGAGTACGAACGCATCCACCACTGGTTCAACCCGATGTCGACCGCGGTCGTCGCCTTCCTGATCGCCGTGTACCTGTACCGGGTCACGAAGTTCAAAGGCTAGCGGCGCAACACGGCAACCAGCTCGACGTGGGCGGACCACAGGAACTGGTCTACCGGCACGACCTTCTCCAAGCGATAGCCACCGTCCACCAGTAGGCGCGCATCGCGCGCGAAGGTGGCGGGGTTGCACGACACGTAGGCGATCGTGGGCACCTTGCTGCGCGCCAGCACCTCGCATTGGACACGCGCGCCGGCGCGCGGCGGGTCGAGCACCACAAGGTCGAGCTTCTTCAGTTCATCGCCCTGCAGCGGACGCCGGTCGAGATCGCGATGCTCGACGGTGAGGCGCGCGACCGCTTGGCGCGCCGCCTTGTCCAAAGCCTTGGCCGACTCGGCGTGACCTTCGACGGCATGCACGGCAGCAGATGCGGCGAGCGGCAGGGAGAAGGCGCCGCAGCCGGCGTAGAGGTCGGCGATGCGCTTGGCGCCGGTGGCGGCGATGCGCACCTCTGCAAGCAATGCAGCCTCTGCGGTTGGACTGGCCTGCACGAAGGCGCCGGCCGGCAGCTCGACCGGCACGCCGCCGAAACGGATGACGGGGGCGGCGAGCATGGCGATCAGCTCGGAGTCCTGTTCGCCACGCCACGAGATGCGGGCGAATCGGCGCTGGCGCGCGAAGTGTGCGAGCTCGCCGCGCAGAGCGGTATTCGGTTCCCCCGCCCGCTCGATGACGAGGTCGATGCCGCCCTCGGTGTCGGTCACCTCGAGCACCAGGTCGCCGTCTCGGCGCAACAGCATGGGGCCGAGTTGGCGCAGCGCGGGCAGCGCCGCCGCCAGACGTTCGTTGAGCACGGGGCATTGCTGCACATCGACGATGCGGTGGCTTTGGCGGGCGTGGAAGCCGAGCAGCATCTGGTCGCCGTCGCGCGAATGCGCGCGCCCCGGCGCGACGCGGCGCAGGGCGAGACGAGCACGGCGGCGTTCGCGCGGCGGCGTGGCGACGGCGGGGGCGATCGCGGTGGTGAGGCCGCGATGGGCGAGCGTCACCTCGATCTGCTGGCGCTTCCAGGCGAGAACCTCTGCGGTCTGCCAGTGCTGCAGGTCGCAGCCGCCGCACTCGCCAAAGTGGGCACAGGCGGGGCCGACGCGCTGGGCGCTCGACGAGACAATGTCCAGCAGCTCGGCACGCTCGCCGTCGCGCGAAGGCGCGCCTCCCTGCGCGACCGCGCGGATGCGGACACGGTCGCCGGGCACGGTGAAGGGGACGAAGACGCGGCCCTGGGGTGTCTCGGCAATGCCGTCGCCTTGGGCGCCGACGGAGTCGATGGTGACTTCGAGCTCAGCCACGGGTGGCACCGATCAGGAACTCGCGGTTGCCGGCCGGGCCGAGCAGCGGGCTTGGGCTGACACCGAGCACTCGCCAACCGAGTCCAGCAAGCCACGCAGAGATGCGCGCGGTGACCTCGTCGTGCAATGCCGGGTCGCGCACGACACCGCCCTTCCCTACGCGCTCGGGCCCCACTTCGAACTGCGGCTTGATGAGCGCGATCAGGGTGGCGGCGGGTTTGGCGAGAGCGAGTGCGGCGGGCAGAACGACCTCCAGGCCGATGAAGCTGGCGTCGCAGACGACCAAGTCAACCGGCTCAGGCACATGGGCGGAGTACAGCGAGCGCGCGTTGACGCCTTCGAGGACGACGACGCGCGGGTCGTTGCGGAGCTTCCAGTCGAGCTGGCCGCGGCCGACGTCCACGGCATAGACCTTGGCGGCGCCGCCCTGCAGCAGCACGTCGGTGAAGCCGCCGGTGGAAGCGCCGACGTCGAGGCAGACCTTGGCCGAGGGATCGACGCCGAAGTGCGCGAGGCCGTGCGCGAGCTTGACGCCGCCGCGGCTGACCCACGGGTGCGGCGCGCCGCGCACCTCGATCTCGGTGTCGGGCGGCACCATGTGGCCGGGCTTGTCGAGGCGCTGCTCGCCGCTGAAGACGACGCCGGCGAGCACCAGCGCGTGGGCCTTGGACTTGGTCTCGGCGAGGCCGCGGTCGACCAGGAGCTGGTCGAGACGTGCCTTTGTCTTCACAGACTCTAGGCGCGCGCGGCGCGCATCCCCGCGTCGCCGAGCGCGGCGACGGCAGCGTTGACGATCGAGGCGGCGTTCAGCCCGGCTTCGGCGATCTGCGCCGCCGGCGTGTCGTGGTCGATGAAGCGGTCGGGCAGGAACAGCGTGCGCACCTTGAGGTGCGACTCGAGCAGGCCGTCGCGGGCGAGCACGTCGAGCACCTGCGCGGCGAAGCCGCCGATGGCGGCCTCCTCCACCGTCACCAGCACCGGATGCGACTGCGCCAGGCGGCGGATGAGCTCGGCATCGACGGGCTTGGCGAAGCGCGCGTCGGCGACCGTGGTGGAGAGACCAAGCGCGGCGAGCTCGTCGGCGGCACGCAGGCATTCGCCGAGTCGGGTGCCGAGCGACAGCAGCGCGACGGCGGTGCCCTCGCGCACGACGCGACCGCGACCGATCTCGAGGGGCTCGGGGTTGGAGGGAACGGCGACGCCGGTCGCCTCGCCGCGCGGATAGCGGAAGGCGCTGGGGCGGTCGTCGATGGCGACGGAGGTGGCGATCATGCGGGCGAGCTCGGCCTCGTCGGCCGGCGCCATCAGCACGAAGTTGGGGAGTGCCGCGAGCATGCCGACGTCGTAGGCGCCGGCATGGGTGGCGCCGTCGGCGCCGACCAAACCGGCACGGTCGATGGCGAAGCGCACCGGCAGCTTCTGCAACGCGACGTCGTGGACGACCTGGTCGTAGGCGCGCTGCAGGAAGGTCGAATAGATGGCGGCGAACGGCTTGTAGCCTTCGGCGGCAAGGCCGGCGGCGAAGGTCACCGCATGCTGCTCGGCGATACCGACATCGAAGCAGCGATCGGGAAAGCGCTCGGCGAACTTGTGCAGCCCGGTGCCGGCCGGCATCGCCGCGGTGATGGCGACGATGCGCGGGTCGCGCTCGGCCTGGGCAATCAACTGGTCGGCAAAGACATTGGTGTAGGTCGGCGGGCCGGATTTGGCCGGAACCTGGGTGCCGGTGACGACGTCGAACTTGCCGACGCCGTGGAACTTGTCCGCCGAGTCTTCGGCCGGCTTGTAGCCGCGGCCCTTCTGGGTGCGCACGTGGATGAGCACCGGGCCCGGCCCACGGAAGTCACGCACGTTCTGCAGCACCGGCAGCAGTTGGTCGATGTTGTGGCCGTCGAGCGGGCCGACGTAATAGAAGCCGAGCTCCTCGAACAGCGTGCCGCCGGTGGCCATGCCGCGCGCGTACTCCTCGGCGCGGCGGGCGGCGTTGCGCACCGTGCGCGGCAAACGGTCGGCGACGCGCTTGGCCATGGTGCGGAAGCCGCGGTACTGGCGCGACGAGATCAGGCGCGAAAGGTACGCGCGCATCGAGCCGACGTTGCGCGAGATCGACATGTCGTTGTCGTTGAGGATGACGATGAGCCGCGACGCCATGGCGCCGGCGTTGTTCATCGCCTCGTAGGCCATGCCGGCAGTCATGGCGCCGTCGCCGATGACGCACACCACGTTGTGGTCGCCGCCCGACAGGTCGCGCGCCACCGCCATGCCGAGGCCGGCGGAGATGGACGTGGACGAGTGCGCGGCGCCGAACGGGTCGTACTCGCTCTCGTCGCGCTTGGTGAAGCCCGACAGGCCGCCGGGCTGGCGCATGCTGTTGATGCGGCTACGCCGGCCGGTGAGGATCTTGTGGGCGTGGGCCTGGTGGCCGACGTCCCAGATGAGACGGTCGCGCGGCGTGTCGAAGACATAGTGCAGCGCCACCGTCAGCTCGATGACGCCGAGCCCGGCGCCCAGGTGGCCGCCGGTGCGCGACACGGCACGCACCACTTCGCCGCGGACCTCGTCGGCGAGATCCTGCAGCTGCGCCGGCTTGAGCTTGCGCAGGTCGGCGGGCGTGGCGACGGTGTCGAGCAGGTCGGTCGGGCGTGAGTAGGGCATCGGCACTTCTTCTTATGGCTCTCAGTGGCTCCGCTGCACGACAAAGCGAGCGAGGCGCTTGAGGAAGGCGCTGCGCTCGCCGAACGCGTCGAGGTGGGCAACCGCCTGGTCGGCCAGCATAGCAGCCTGGGTGCGGGCCCGGTCGATGCCAAGCAACGCCACGAATGTGGCCTTGCCGAGGCTGGCGTCCTTGCCGACACGCTTGCCGGTCTCCTCCTGGGAGCCCTCGACGTCGAGGAGGTCATCGACGATCTGGAAGGCGAGACCCAGGTCGCGGGCATAGGCGCGTAACGCCTGGCGCGCCGAGGCGGGCGCCTTGCCCAGCACCGCGCCGGCCTCACAGGCAAATGCGATCAGGGCGCCCGTCTTCAGCTGCTGCATGCGGGTGATGGTGCCGATGTCGGCCGGCTTGTGCTCGACCATGAGGTCGATCATCTGGCCGCCGACCATGCCGCGCGGACCGGCCGCCTCGGCGAGAGCGCGCACGAGCTCGAGGCGCACGTCGGCGTCCGCATGCGTCTCGGGGTGCGCCATGATCTCGAAGGCGAGCGGCAGCAAAGCGTCGCCCGCCAGCACAGCGGTCGCCTCGTCGAACTTCTTGTGCAGCGACGGCTGGCCGCGGCGCATGTCGTCGTCGTCCATGCACGGCAGGTCGTCGTGCACCAACGAATAGGTGTGGGCGAGTTCGACGGCGACGGCGACGCGCAACGCGGCGCGGCGCGGCACGCTGAACAACTCGGCGGTGGCGAGCGCCAGGATGGGTCGGAAGCGCTTGCCGGGAGCGAGCACGCTGTAGCGCATCGCCTCGGCGAGGCGGCGCTCGGGTCCGGCCGGCTCCGGCAGCAGGTTCTGCAGCACGCCGTCGATCTCCGCCGTCGCGGCGGTCATCACCTCCGCGACGCTGGCGACGCCCTTGCCGAGCTGGATCGACAAACGCCCTCTCAGTCCGTCGCCATCGGCACCGTGGCGATGACGCCGCCGGGGCGCAGTTCGATGCGCTCGACCTGCTCGCGCGCCGCCTCGAGCTTGGACTCGCAGTGGCGCTTGAGCTGGGTGCCGCGCGTGTAGGTGGCGATCGACTCCTCCAGGCTGACCTCGCCGCCTTCGAGGCGGCGGACGATCTCTTCCAGGTCTTCCAGCGCCCGCTCGAAGGTCATGCTGCGGATGTCGGCCGGAACGTCGTGAATGGGTTGGGCCGGACTGTCTTGGGTCTTCTGCTCGCGCGCCATGTCTTGCTCCAAGCTAACTGGTCACCGCTCGGCCCGAAGCAGCGCAACGAGCCGAGTGTAGTCGCCGCCCGGAAGGGCTGCCAAGGGCGGCGGCCGGTCGAAATCTAGGGCCGGGACCTGATGGTCCGGTCGCAGCGAGATGGCAGCCATTCACGTGGGCGCACGGGCGTGCCTCACTAGACCTCGACCACCGGGACGCCCAGCGGCGCAAGATCCCGCACGTTGCGGGTCAGAATGCGCAGGCCGTGATGCATGGCAGTCGCCGCGATCAGTCCGTCCGGCGCGCCCACATGGTACCCAGAGCGTTGCGCTCGGGCGCTCAGTTCCCCCCACAGCACGCCTACGTCCTTGTCGATAGCCAACAAGCGGTCCGCGAACTGCTGCTCGATGGTCCGGAGCCATGCCGAAAGGGCACGCCGGTGCGCGCCTTCCGCCAGCAACTCGACCCCCTTGGCGATTTCGCCGAGCGTGATCACGCTGAGAAACAGGGCGTCCTCTGGAATTGCGGCCAGGGCCGCCTTGATGCGCGGGTCGCCGCCGGGCCGGCGCGCCTCGGAAAGCGCCGACGTATCGACGAGGACGTTCATAGGTCTGCGTCACGCGCCGGAGTCTCGTCGCGGGCCAGATCGAGACCCTCGAACGAGGGTCCGTCCAGCAGGTGTTGCTTGAACGAAGGCCGATCCCCGGTGAGCCGGCGATACTCGGACTCGGCAAGGACGACAACGCTCTCGTCCCGGCGCCGCACGCGTTGCGGCCCCTTGGTCAAGGCAAGGGTGACAACGGTGCTGAAACGATTCTTGGCATCGGCCAAAGACCAAGCGGCCGGGTCGGAGGCGTGAATCGCCCTCAGCTCGCGAAGCAGCCGTTCATAGGTCGTCTGATCGATAACGTGGCGCCGACCCTTGCCGACCTGAATGCCTTGCTTGCGCATGTAGTGGCGCACCGCCTTGGCATTCAGCTCCAATGCGACAGCGAGGTCGTGCGGCGTGTATTCCATTTCAGACCGTGAAGTCCATGATTGAGCCACAATAGCTAAATCTTGGTCTTGGTCAACCGCGCCAATCACGCCGAGGACATCAGCGCAGCTACGTGGGCCGCGGCCGACGCCCCCAGGGCATCGAGGTCGTATCCCCCTTCCAGCGCCGAGACGACACGGCTGCCGGCGTGGCGGGTGGCAACGGCGCAGAGCTCGCGCGTGATCCAGGCGTAATCGTCCTCGGTAAGGCCCAAGCCACCGAGGGGGTCGGCGTAGTGGGCATCGAACCCCGCCGAGATCAACACGAACTCCGGTGCGAATGCGTTGAGCTTGGGCAGGATGAGGTCGGCGTAGGCGCGCCGCACGACCGTTCCGTCCGAGCCGCCGCGCACCGGCACGTTGACGATGTTGCCGGCGACGCCCTGCTCGGTGGCGTGACCGGTGCCCGGATAGAACGGGTCCTGGTGGGTGCTGGCGTAGAACAGCTCGCGGTCCGGCTCGAACGAATGCTGGGTGCCGTTGCCGTGGTGGACGTCGAAGTCGATCACCGCGATCCGGCGCAGGCCGTGCGTGCGCGCGTGCAGTGCGGCCACGGCGATGTTGTTGAAGAAGCAGAAGCCCATGGCGCGGGCCCGTTCGGCGTGATGACCGGGCGGCCGCACCGCGCAAAAGGCGTTGCGCACCTCGCCGGCCATGACGGCATCCACCGCGGCTGTGCCCGCGCCGGCGGCGCGCAGCATGGCGACGCCGGTGCCAGCATTCATCGCCGTGTCGGGATCGATGCGCACGGTACCTTCGGCCGGCACCGCGGCGAGGACGGCATCGACGTAGCGCGGGTCATGGACGCGGCCGAGCGCCTCGCGCGAGGCCTCCGGCGCCTCGCGCCAGGCGAGCGACGCGAAGGCAGGGGTGCGCAAGGCGGCCAGCACCGCTTCGAGGCGCTGCGGCGACTCGTAGTGCCCTGGCTCCATGCGATGGAGCAGGCAGTCGGGGTGGGTGAAGACCGCGGTGGTCACCGTTGTCACCGTTAGTACGGGCGTTTCACCGGGCGCAGGGCTCACGGCGGCACTCGCGAGGGGGGCGGCGGCCACCGCGCAAATAGCGCGGGATTGCGCGAACCCTGACCCCGGTGGCCCTGGGCGGATTGATACGTAATGTAGCATACGCTTCGTCGATAGTCAACGAGGCGTTCCCCGCCCGGTGGACTCTGTTACAAAATCACAACAATGACCGAACCGAGCATCGAAGAGCTGACCCAGGCGTTCGAACGCCAGCACGGCGGCACCGCCACGCCGCTGCAAGCCGTGCACGTCAAAGAAGCGTTCCGGGGCCAGACACTTTGGGAGGGGGACGTGCAGGTCTTCCAGATCTCGGATCATCCGAAGACCAACCGCGCCTATGCGTGGTCGGCGCCCATCAAGGGCAGCACCAAGCGGCGCATCTACGCCGTGCTTCGCATCGCACCGATCGACACCCCGCAGGCGGCGGTGCGGGCGGCGATCGCAGCGGAGTCGCGGAAATGAAAGCAGCGAGCACCGTGCTCACTCAGGCTATCCCCATCCTGCGCTGCCCCTAAAAGGGGGAGGGTTCGAGCACCGGTAGCTCCCTCCCCCTTTCAGGGGGGGGAGGGTGGGGGTGGGGATGCGTGGGGCGAATTCAGTGCGTCTTGGATGACGCACAGAACGCCCTCTTGGTTCTGCAGCACTTCGTTGTTCCAGAAACGCACGACGCGGAAGCCGCGACTCTCGAGGAAGGCCGTGCGCGCGGTGTCGATTTCCGCGGAGTGCTGGCCGCCGTCCAATTCGATGATGAGACGCGCGCGGCGAGCGACGAAGTCGACGATGTAGGTGCCGATCGGTTCTTGGCGGCGGAAGCGAACGCCGAGTTGCGAGTCGCGCAGACGACTCCACAAACGGCGCTCGGCGTCCGTCATGCTGTGGCGCAGGTCTTGGGCGACGAAGGTGCGGGGGTCTTGGGGCATCGTCGGCACCGTGCTCGTTGATGCTATCCCCACCCTGACCTCCCCCTGGAAGGGGGAGGGTTCTAGGCGGTGGCGCGGGCTTGGAACTTGGCGAGTTCTTCTTCGACCAGCTCTTTCTTCGATAGCTTGCCGACCATGGTTTTGGGGAGCTGGGCGCGGAACTCGATCTCGCGCGGGAGCTCGTGCTTGCCGATACGAGTGCGCAGGTAGTCCATCAGCTCGGTCGCATCGAGCGATGCGCCGTCCTTGCAGCGCACGAACGCCTTCACCGACTGGCCGAGGCGCTCGTCGGGGACGCCGACCACGGTGCACTCGGCAACGGCGGCGTGTTGATAGATGACCTCCTCGACGTTGCGCGGATAGACGTTGAAGCCGCCGACCAGGATCAAGTCCTTGATGCGGTCGATGAGGAAGACGTAGCCCTCCTCGTCGATGGTGCCGATGTCGCCGGTGCGCAGGCGCCCATCGACGATCTGCGCTGCCGTCTCCTGCGGGCGCCGCCAGTACCCCGGCATGACCTGGGGGCCGGAGATGCAGATCTCGCCGCGCTGGCCGGGGCCGAGGATCTTGCGCGGGTCGTCGCGGTCGGTGATGACGATGGTGGTGCCGGGCAGGGGCTGGCCGATCGAGCCCGGCTTGTTGACGCCGTAGAGCGGATTGCAGCTGGCGACTGGGGCGCACTCGGTGAGGCCGTAGCCTTCGACCAGCTTGCAGCCGGTGAGCGCCTCGAAGCGCGCCTTCACTTCGACGGGCAGCGGCGCGCCGCCGGAGATGCAGAACTTGATCGACTTGAGGTCGAGGTCCTTCACCTTGGGCGAGCCGTTTATGGCGGAGAACATCGTCGGCACGCCCGGCACCAGCGTCGGCCGCTTCTTGTGGATGTCCTTGAGCACGTCGTCCAAGACGAAGCGCGGATGCAGGATGATCTCGCCGCCGATGTACAGCGCGAGGTTCATCACCACGGTCATGGCGAAGACGTGGAAGAACGGCAGCGCGCCCAGCATCTTCTCCTTGCCCCACTGCACGCCCTCCAGCCACAGCATGGCCTGGTGCGCGTTGGCGAACAGGTTGGCGTGGGTGAGCATGGCGCCCTTGGGCACGCCAGTAGTGCCGCCCGTGTACTGCAGTACCGCGACATCTTGCTTGGGGTCGATGGCGACCGGATCGGGCTTGCCGTCGTTGTCGATCAGGTCGGCGAAGGAGACATCGTTCGGGTCACGCGGACCGCGCCAGATCTCGCGGCGCTTGACGATGGGATAGAGCAGGCTTTTCGGGAACGGCAGCACCTCGGGCAGCGTGCCGACCACCAGGCGCTTGAGCGCGGTGTTGCCGACCATTCCGACGACCTTCGGATAGAGCAGTGCGAGGTCGAGGGTCACCATGATCTCGGTGCCCGAGTCCTCCACCTGGTGGCGCAGCTGCGGCTCGGCGTAAAGCGGGCTGTAGTTGACGACGGTGGCGCCGGCGCGCAACGCGCCGTAATACGCGATCACCGAGTGCGGCGAGTTCGGCAGGAACAGCCCGACGCGGGTGCCCTTCTTGACGCCCAGGCGCTGGAAGCCCTTGGCGGCCTTGTCCACCAGCAGCGCCACGTCGGCGTAGGTGTAACGGCGGCCGAGGAAGTCGAGGCAAGGGTTGGTGGGGAAGCGCTTGGCCGACTCGAACAGCACGTCGGTGAGCGGCCGGCACGGGATGTCGGCATCCCAGCGGATCGACGGCGGATACTTCTTCAGCCACGCGTGCTCAGTCACTGTCGGCCCCCTCCGCGCCCATGGTAGCGCGCGGCACCGCGTTCGGGGAGGCTACACCCTACCCTCCCCCTAGAAGGGAGAGGGTCTCTGTCGCTAGAGTCCGCCGCTTGGCCGCAACCCCCGATACCCGACGAGGCGCCGCCGACCTGCCGACCGTGGCCGGCACGTCGCTGACGATTGCCGACGCGACCGTCAGCAAGGCGCGCCAGCGCCGCATGCTGGCGGCGTGCGACGTGGACCCCGGTCCTTTGGGGGCGACCGCCGACGCCTCATTGCTCGGCATCGACTGCATGATGGCGATCCGCAAGAGCAAGGTGCGCGCCCCCGACAAGCTCATCCACCTCGAGCAGCGCATCCAGGTCCACACGCCGTTCGCGGTGGACGAGAAACTCGGCGTGCGCGCCAAGGTCGAGCACGTCGAGCAGACGCCGGGGGGCGAGAAGGCGCGCGCCGTGTTCGACTTCCTGGGCCGCGACGGCGCCGTCGTGGCAGCGGCGACGGCGACGACGCTCGTCGCCGAGCCGAGCTGGCTGCGCGACGCACCGGCGTTCCGGGGCGATCCGCGCGCCGGGCACAAGCTCGTGGCGCGCAGGCTGCTGAACGCGACGAAGGTGCAAGCGTATAGCGAAGAGGCCAACAGTCGCCTGCACTTCGACCCGGCCTTTGCCGTGCGCAACGGCCTGCGCGCTCCGGTCGCCAACGCGCTGATGACGGTGACGTGGGCGCTGGAGGCATGCCGCGCCGCCGGTGCGGCGAGTGGCGCATTCACGCTCACGGCACGCTTCCAGTCGCCGCTGTTCTGGGACGACGGCGTCGACGTGCTGGTGCGCGAGGAGGGCGGCCGGATCGCGGCGGTGCGCTGCGTCAGCTCGGCCGGCGCGCTGGTGTGCGAGGCCGAGGTCGGGTGAGCGCCAGCCGAATCGTCGCGGCGAGCGATGCCGCGATCACCGAGGCGGCGAGGCTGCTGCGCGCGGGCAAGCTGGTCGCGTTCCCGACCGAGACCGTGTACGGGCTCGGCGCCGATGCCGGCAACGACGAGGCCATCGCGGCGCTGTACCGCGCCAAGGGGCGGCCGGCGCACAATCCGCTGATCGTGCATGTCGCGACGCTCGCCGAGGCGGAAGCGCTGGCCGAATTCGACGACGCGGCACGGCTGCTGGCGCGCACGTTCTGGCCGGGGTCGCTGACCCTGGTGCTGCGCAAGCGCGCGGGCGCACGCATCGCGGCGGCGGTCACCGCCGGCCTCGACACGGTCGCGCTGCGCATCCCCGATCATCCCGTGGCGCTGGCACTGTTGCGTGCGACGGGGCGCCCGCTGGCGGCGCCGAGCGCCAATCCGTCCGGACGAGTCAGCCCGACGCGAGCGGAACACGTGGCGGCTGGGCTCGCCGACCGGGTGCTCGACGGCGGACCGTCCCGGGTGGGGATCGAAAGCACGGTGGTGGCGCTGGACGGCGGCGCGCGGCTGTTGCGGCCGGGCGGCATCGCGGCGGCGGACATCGAGCGGGCGCTGGGGCGCGCGCTCGCCACAGGGGCGGATGCGGCGCGGCCGCAATCTCCCGGACAGCTCGCCAGCCACTACGCGCCGCGCGCGCGCGTGCGGATGAATGCGATCAGCGTCTCCGCGAAGGAGGGCGTGCTGAACTTCGGTGCGAACGCGCTGCGCGGCGCCAAGACGGCGATCAGCTTGAGCGAGCGGGGCGATCTTGGCGAGGCGGCAGCGAATCTGTACGCAGCGCTGCGCACGCTCGACGACGCTGGCGTCGAGACGATTGCCGTGGTGCCGATCCCAGAAGAAGGCTTGGGCGCCGCGATCAATGACCGCTTGCGGCGCGCGAGCGCGCGCCCATCTTGATCGGCGCGCTTACGGCGCGACGCGCGGCGAGCCGCTAGATGCGCGCGAGCGACGCGATGGCGATGGTGCCGATGACGGCGAAGCGATCGTCGCCGCCCGGTGTGAACGTGCCGGCGATGGCGACGCGCGCGTTCTGGTCGGTGGCGGTGAGCGGACGATCGGCGAGGAGCAGGCTTTCCTGCAGGCGGTAATAACGCGCCGAGTCGTCTTCGAGGCCGAGCACACATCCGGTGGCGGGCGCGTTGGGGCGCACCGGCAGGCAGCGCAAAGTGCCGACGACGGCGATCGGCCCGCGTTCGCCCAACACGTCGGCGCGCTGCTGGCCGGCACAGCCCGCGGAGGCGGCGAGCAGGATCGATAGAACGAGGGCCGTGGGCCGCATGGGCTTGTCGCTCACGAAGGGTTGGCCGCTCTTGAACGGTGGCGCCAATGGGTCGAAGGTAGCCGAAAAGGCAGCCGGCGGCTCATGACGACGACGGGACATCCATCCTCTACGGCAAGCGGGGCAGTGCAGGCAATCGGGCGTATTCCGGATTCGGTGCTGGAGCGGCTGAAGGCCGCCGCCGGCCCGGGCGGCTGGAGCGCCGATCCGGCGCGGCTGGCGCCGCACCTGCTCGACTGGCGGCGGCGCTACCAGGGCGCGACGCCGTTGCTGCTGCTGCCGGATTCGACGCAAGCGGTGGCGGCGATCGTGCGGGTGTGCGCCGAGACGCGCACCGCCATCGTGCCCCAGGGCGGCAACACCGGCCTGGTCGGCGGGGCTACCCCCTCGCCGGAGGGCGACGCGGTGCTGGTCAACCTCGGGCGCATGAACCGGGTGCGGGGCCTGGACCGCGATGCGGCCACCATCACCGTCGAGGCGGGCTGCGTGCTGGCCTCGGTGCAGCGCGCGGCGGAGGAAGCGGGACTGTTGTTTCCGCTGAGCCTGGGGGCGGAAGGTAGCTGCCAAATCGGCGGCAACCTCGCCACCAATGCGGGCGGGCTGCAGGTGCTGCGCTACGGCACGGCGCGCGCGCTGACGCTCGGCCTGGAGGCGGTGCTGCCGGACGGGCGCGTGTGGGACGGCTTGCGCGGCCTGATGAAGGACAACACCGGCTATGACCTCAAGCAGTTGCTGATCGGCAGCGAGGGGACGCTCGGCATCATCACGGCGGCGGTGCTGCGGCTGTTCCCGCTGCCGGAGCAGCGCGTCACCGCGCTGGTCGCGGTCAATGACGTGACGAGCGCGCTGCGCGTCATGGCGAGCTTGCGCGCGGCGAGCGGCGACCGCTTGAGCGCGTGCGAAATCATCTCTGCGCGCGCCCTCGAGTTCGTCATGCGCCATGTGCGCGGGACCAAGCCGCCGTTCGCCGATCTGCATCCGTGGGTGCTGCTGGTCGAATGCGAGGGCGGCGCCGGCGACGCGTTGGGCACGATGGTCGAGACGGCGCTGGCCGCGCTGCTGGAGCAGGGCGTTGCCGCGGACGCGGCGGTGGCGCAGAGCGCGGCGCAGGCGCAGGCGATGTGGCGCTTACGCGAGACCATCCCGCAGGCGCAGACCGCCGAAGGCGGCAGCATCAAGCACGACATCTCGATTCCGCCGACGCGCGCCGAAGCGTTCATGCGCGCCGCCGAGGCGGCGGTGACCCAGGCGCTGGCGGGCGTGCGCGTGTGCGCGTTCGGGCATCTGGGCGACGGCAACATCCACTACAACCTGTCGCAGCCCACCGGCATGGACCCGCAGAAGTTCCTGAGCGAATGGGATCGCCTGGCGCGCATCGTCCACGATCTTGCGATCGCTGCGGGCGGCAGCATCAGCGCCGAGCACGGCATCGGCCAGGCCAAGCGCGACGACCTGCTCCTCTACAAGCCCGCGGTCGAGATGGACGTGATGCGCGCGGTTAAGCGGGCGATCGATCCGCTGGGGATCATGAATCCCGGCAAGGTGCTGTACGCGGTCGCGGTGCCGTCGCGCTAGAGAGCCTCGCCGTCAGCCCGGGATGACGACGTTGTAGAGGACCTGGGCTTCCTGCACGCCCTTCATCTCGAAGGTGCCTTTGTTCTCGAAGGCGCCGCTGCCTTGGGACAGGTCTTTGACCACTTGGGAGACGTAGACGCCGTCGGTGCTGGCCTTGTCGCAGATGCGCGCGGCGAGCTGCACGGTGGTGCCGAACAGGTCGCCGTTCTCGGCGATCGGCTCGCCGGCGTTGATGCCGACACGCAGGTGCAACAGGATGCTCGGATCCTTGGCGCGGTGCTGGTTGAGCACGCGCTGGATGGCGACGCCGGCGCCGACCGCTTCGGGGCACGACGTGAAGCTCGCCATGATGCCGTCGCCGGTGTGCTTGACCTCGGTGCCGCGGAATTCGCGGAGCGCGTTGCGCACCACGGTGTTGTGCAGGTGCACGAGCTTCTGCGCGCCGGCGTCGCCGAGGGTCTGCGTCAGCTTGGTCGAGCCGACGATGTCGGTGAACATGACGGCGACCGGACCGCCGCCCTTCTTCTCGGTGGGATTGCGGAACTCCTCGACGGCGGCGTTGAGGGCCTTGCCGAGGTCGCCGCCCTTGCCGGCCAGGAAGTTCTCCATGGCGGCGCCGCCGGAGCGGAACATCTTCGCGTAGTTCGGCTCGAGCAGGTATTCCTCGTACTTCTCGCCGAACTTCTTGGCGATTTCGGGGCCGCTGCCCAGCACGCCGACGCACGTCTCGAGAATCTTCACGAACTCCTTCTCGCCGAGCTTGCTCGATCGGCCGAGGGTCTCGGAGGCGCCGGCCAGGAACAGGTGGCAGCCGAACTTTGAGATGCCGTCGAGCTTGAAGCCCTCCTTCATCATCCCGGCGAGAGATGATTCTAGGAACTTCATGATGTTGACCTTGGCCTGGCGGAAGCCCTCGGCGTTCTCGTCGACGGGTGTCTCGTCCTCGCCTTCCGCTTCTTCTTCGGTCTGTTCCTCTTCCGGCGGCGCTTCTTCCGCGGCCGCTTCGGCGGCCGCGGCGATCTGCGCGGCGACCTCCTCCTCGGGGGTCTGCTTCTTGCGTTGCTTCGCAGCTTCCTTGGCGGCCTGGGCGGCGGCCTTCTGCTGCGCGAGCTTCTCGGCGGCCATCTCGCGCGCCTTCTCCTTCAGCGCGATTTCCTCGGGGTTCTCGAACAGCATGTCGCGCAACGCCAACACCTCGTGGCGCGAGATGAAGACGTAGGAAAGGAACACCACCGACGCCAGGAACGTGACAACGAAGACTACGCCGCCGCTCATCGCTGCATCTCTCGTGCGCCGGACATGGCACCCATCGCGGCGCGGCAACCCGCGTTCAAATGAGGAAGTTCTGATAGATGACGGTCGTCGCCGTGGCGATGCCGAAGCTGACGAACACGATCATGATGAACTTGCCCACGACCTTGTAGCCGCGCGTCGAGTTCGAGCCCGCCACCGGCGTGGCCGCCTCGCCGTCGGCAGCAGCGGCTTTGGTACCGCGCTTGAACCAGCTCTTCTTGGGGGCTTCCTCTTCTTCGTCCTCGTCCTCGTCGGCGGCGGACGCAGCGGCAACGGGCGCCGCACGCATGGGCGCGGCACGGCGCGGCGGCGGCGGCGAGGGACCGTCGTCGTCGTCATCGTCGTCATGGCCGCGCTTGGGCCCGCCATCGCCGCCCCCGCCCTTATTCTTGAGCTTGGACGACGTATAGATGACTGTGTCGCGGGTGTTGCCCGACTCCTGGTCATGAATTTCGCGGACGACGCGAACCGCGTCGATATCGGGCTGGCGCTCCAGCTCCTTGGCGTCGTCGAGGGCTTCTTGCTTGCTGGTGGTCCCGTAGCGGGAATCCATCATCCAGCGATCGGAGCCCTTTTTGCGGTAATAGATCTCGAAATTGGTATCCGCCATACCCCGTGCCTACCGCGCGCCGCCCCCGCGCGAGGCCCCTGACCCCACCTAGCGCGGCGAGTCTTCCTGCTCAGCCCGCGATTTGCAAGCTTCTACACAAGGTTAGGCGGAAACCTTCAAACCACAGGAGGCGCCGCCGCGCCGACGGGTCGCGGGCGGGCGCGCTTGAAAAGCCCCCACCGGAGGGGCTAGTGAATGACCCTCGGGGTTCCGGGGAGAGGCCTGCGGCCTTAATACCGACCGGAACGTTCCCGTCAGGAGCAGAAAACAAGGGTTCGCACGGGCGGGTGCCCGCGGGCAGAACCCTTAACCAACACTGGAGAGGAACGAGGGGACTATGGCTGCAGCCGATTTGGAGGCGATTGCCCGCAAGATGGTCGAAGGCGGACGGGGAATTCTCGCCGCTGACGAAAGCAACAGCACGGCGAACAAGCGGCTGGGGAAGTTGAAGATCGACCCGACGGTCGAGAACCGCCAGGCCTACCGCGAGATGCTGTTCACCACGCCGCGCCTCGGCGAATACATCTCAGGCACCATTCTCTATGACGAGACGATCCGCCAGAGCACCAAGGCGGGCGTGCCGTTCGTCAAGATCCTGAACGACCAGAACATCCTGCCGGGCATCAAGGTCGACGCCGGCGTCAAGCCGCTGCCGGGCTCGCCCACCGAGACCATCACCGAGGGCCTCGACGGCCTCGCCGAGCGTCTCGCCGAGTACGCCAAGCTCGGCGCCAAGTTCACCAAGTGGCGCGCCGTCATCACGCCCGACGAGAAGAACAAGACGCCGACCGACTACGCCATCCACGTCAACGCCCACGCGCTGGCCCGCTACGCCAAGCTGGCGCAGGACGCCGGCCTCGTGCCGATCGTCGAGCCCGAGGTGCTGATGGACGGCACCCACTCGATCGAGTACGCGCGCGACGTCACCGAGCGCGCCCTGCACTGCGTGTTCAACGAGCTGTACGCCCAGCGCGTGCTGCTCGAAGGCATGGTGCTGAAGCCCAACATGGTGATCGCCGCCCAGGACTGCCCGAAGCAGGCCAGCCGCGAGCAGGTTGCCGAGTGGACCGTGAAGACGCTGAAGCGCTTCGTGCCGGGCGCCGTGCCGGGCATCGCGTTCCTGTCGGGCGGCCAGGACGAGGGCGAGGCCACCGAGCACCTCAACCTGATGAACAAGATGGGCCCGCTGCCGTGGAAGCTCGGCTTCTCCTACGGCCGCGCACTGCAGGACAGCTCGCTCAAGACGTGGGCCGGCAAGTCCGCCAACGTCGCGGCAGCGCAGCGTGCGCTCGCCCACCGCTCCAAGATGAACTGGGCGGCGAGCACCGGCAAGTACACCACCGAGATGGAGAAGGCCGCCTAACGGCGACCTCTACATCGCACCGAGACGAGGGCGGCAGGGAAACCTGCCGCCCTTCTTCGTTGCACCTGATCCGGCACGTTAGCGGTATGAGCGCTTGCTTGACATGCAAGCGGTCCGTGGCTCGAGCCCACGTGCCCCACTGTTTCTCACACGTGGCGGGGTTTCTGGACCTTAGGGTCGAGGAACTCGGCCTTGATCCCCCCCC